>CAYVQF010000021.1:0-78396 GCA_964454015.1 uncultured Myxococcales bacterium | reverse complement strand
GGTTGGATCAGAACTCAAAGGATTTGTCTAGTAAAATTAGAATTCGATCCCCCTGGTCCCAAGGGCGAAGAGGCTTGTCAAGAGGGGAGGGGCTTTTTATCCTAAGGGCTTTGGCGGTGGGCAGCGCGTTGCGCAAGAGCAACGGGTTGTACCGGGCCACTTGAGGTGTTCGATGGTGAAAGGGTGGCCGAGGTGGTGGCGTCGCGCGCTCTGGGCGCTGATCATGTCCGTGGGGCTGGGTGCCTTTGCGGCGACCTGGTCTTTGGATTCGGCCGAGGCTCGGCCGCGGGGCAAAGGACGGACCAAGGCGAGCCCAGCCGATGGCATCGATCCGCAGGACGCAGCCTTCATCATTGTGCGCACCTCTTTCAAGAGCAACACCGTGACCATCAACGGCCAACCTTACCCGCAGCACAGTGAGGTCGGGGCGATGGTCGCGTCGGGGCGGCGCCATGAGGTGGTGGTGACCCATACGGGCTCGAATTTTACGAAGCGTTACGACGTGGTGCTGCAGAAGGGAGAGGCGCGGATTTTGGTGGTCGATCTCTCGGGGGCCACCAACAAGGCGAGCGCCGCGCCGACGAGCGCTGCTCCCGTGCAGATGGCCAGCGCCGCCCCGCCACCGTTGGAGAGCAAAGAAGACCCGGTGGCCGAGGTGGTCGATGGTGCGGGTTTCCTCACGGTCAACTCCAACCCCAGCGGCCAGGTCTATATCGATGGGAAGCTGGTGGCCTCCAAGACCCCCTTGACCCGTTTCAAGGTCGACAACGGCAACCACACGGTCCGGGTCTATTTCGTCGACTTGAAGAAGTTCAGTGAACCCAAGCGGGCGATGGTCTCCGACGGGCGGCACTTGAACCTCTACTTCGATGCGTCGGAGTAGGCGGCGAGGCTGATTTTTCGCAACAGAGGGGAAAATAGACATTGCGTTTCCCGTGGCAAAACAGACAATGCACCGGTTTTGCCGGGGCCGATGGCCTCGAGGCTGATACTCCGGCGTGGTGATCAGGGCCAAGATGAAGTTCGACGACCTCAACCTCAAAGAGTACGAAATTCTGGAGCGCCTTGGCGGCAATACGCTCTTCACGTCCTACTTGGCCCGTCAGGTCAACCTGGGACGTTATGTGGTCATCCGCCTCCTGGCCACCCAGATCACCGAAGCGACCCAACGCTTTCAGAATGAGATTGTCGCGCTGTCGAGCTTGCAACATCCGCACAACTGTACGGTCATCGACGCTGGCGCCGCCGACATCGGCGGGGTGCATGGCCCCTATGTGGTCATGGAGTACATCCTGGGGGACACGCTGCACGAGCACCTGCGGCGCGAGGGGCGCTTGGCGCCAGCGCGGGTGCTCAACCTGGCGCGACAGCTCCTCGGCGCCTTGGCAGAGGGGCACCGCAACGGGCTGATGCACCGGCAGATCTCGCCCCACACGATCTTGTTGGCCGAGCATGACGCCGTCACGGAACACGCGACGCTCATCGATTATGGCCTCGAGCAGGCGCTGCACCCGGCACACTGGCTCCGCGCGCTGTCAGCGGAGGCGGAGCGCCTGCCCTTTTTGGCGCCCGAGCTGCTCGCTGCTGAGCCGCCGACCGTGCGTTCTGACCTCTATGCCCTTGGCATGGTCTTGCGTGTGTGCCTCTTTGGCCAGGTGAGGGAGTGCAGCTACCGGGCAGAAGAGCTGAGTGATAGCGCGCGGGATCTGTGGGAGCGTCTGGTAGAGACGGTCGCTGTGGCCTGGGCGCCAGAGCCGGAGCGGCGATATCACACCGCCTTGGAGTTTCTGGATGCCTTCGACACGGCGGTAGCGGCGGTGGACATCACGGACACCTTCGCTGGCATTCAACGTCGCCACAGCAGCGGCCGTATGGGAGCGGTTGCGGCCCCTGAGAGTCACGGCGGCGGCGTCAGCGAGAACCCGAGCATCTGGATCCTCTCGGGTGATCCCGCGGTGGATCAGGTCTTCATCGAGCGCGTGCGGACGGTGGCCTCCCACTATGACATCATCGAGATCTCGCGCGACGATGCGGCGCGCGAGGCCAAAGCCCTGCTCGCGGGCGAGGTGCAGCCGCCGTGGTTGGTGCTCTTTGGCGATCTGCACGTCATCGTGCAGAGCCGGGTCCTGCACGCGCTGCGCGACATGCCAGCGAGCCAGCGGCTGCTGATCTCTGCCAAGCTCAACGGCCAGATGCTCGAAGCGGCCGTCAATTTTTGTGGCGTCGACAAGCATATGGTCTTGCCTGTCGACGTGGTGTCGCTGTCGGAAGCGCTGGAGGCGCGCGTCGCCGATTGTCGGCGGCAGCTATTGCGCCAACAGATCCAGGGTGCAGTACCGCAGCAGGGTTCCGAGAGCGGCAAGCCGCGTTACTCCATTACGGGAGAGTTCGCGGCGCGAACGCGCTGATGAGTCGCGATCATGCAACGTGTGGTGCAAGGCGTCGAGAGCGTCGACGAACAGATATTGGCAGCGCTTTGTGAGAGGATGGCCGAGCGGATTCCTGGCTTTGCCATTCACTACAAGGATGAGTCGCGGCAGCAGCGCCTCTTGGGCTGGCTGCTGCGACCTTTTGTCGCGGGCTATATGCGGGACTATACCACGGCCATTTACCCGCGGGTCTACTTCCCGACTCGGGCGGATGTGCAGAAATACCCGCGCATGGCCTGGCAGACTCTCGCCCACGAGTATGTGCACTTGTGGGACGCCAAACAGTCGCGCTGGCGCTTCTCCCTCGGGTACCTGATGCCCCAACTCGCCGTCCTGGGAGCGCTCGGCGCCGTGAGCGCGTGGTGGACCCCGTGGGGCTGGCTCTTCTTGCTCTTCCTGCTGGCCTTGGCGCCGTGGCCTGCGCCCTGGCGTACTTGGACCGAGGTCCGGGGCTACACCATGGACCTGTGCATCTCCTATTGGCTGCGCAAGGAGATGCCGACCTGGGGTGGGATCAGGCGGCTCTTTACCGGATGGGCCTACTACCGGATGTGTCCCAGCGCGGATCGGGTCGATGCACACTTCGACCGGGCCATGCGCCGGGTTGCCGCCCAAGGGTTGCCCTTCTCAGACGACGACGTGCCCTTTGTGGATGTGCGTGCCATTCTCGCCGATAACGGGCTCGGGTGAGTGGCCTGGCGCGTCGGGGTGGGCCGCCGTGCCACTCGCGTCGCGGTGAATGACCACGCGGCCCGCCTTCCCATCGACGGTGATGAGATCCCCGTTGGCCACCCGCTGCATGACCCCCGTGACGCCGGCTACCGCGGGGATGCCGTACTCGCGGGCGACGACACAGGAGTGTGACAAGGGACCGCCACGCTCGGTGACGACCGCTGCGGCGAGCAAGAACAGAGGGGTCCAGCCGACGTCGGTGAAGGTGGTGACGAGAATCTCCCCGGTCTGGATCGGGATGTGGGCGCCCTGGAGGGACTCGATGACCCGCGCTCTGCCGCTGACCACGCCGGGCGAGCCCGGGAGACCATAGAGGTTGTCTCCCTCGATGGCAGGTGGCGCGACGTCTTGGACTTCCTGGGCGTGGGTCAAAAGGAAGGTGTCCGGTGGATCCGGGCTCTCGACGAAGGCGTCATACTGCGCGCGCCTGAAGGCGACCCAGCGGCGGGCCGCGTGGACCAGCTCGCCGCCGCCTTCGAGCCAGGCGACGATTTCAGGGTAAGTGAGGAAGAAGACGTCCTCTTGCTCACAGAGGAGGTTGTGGTCAACCAGGCGCCGGCCAATCTCCAGGAAGAAATGCCGGTAGAGGGCGATGCTGTCGACCACATTGGCGCGCCACTCCTCGCGCAGACGGGCATAGGCCTGTGACCAGGCCAAGAGCGAGCGAAAGACCACGCCGAGGCCGGGAAAGAAGTGGCGGCGAATGAAGTGGGTCGCCTGGGCGCGCTGGCGTGCCTGCTCGGCTTCGATGCTCTCGGGGTGCGGGAGGTGCTCGGCGCTGACGTGGCGCTGTAAGACGCCGAGGAGAAAGCTCGGATCTTCGCGCCAGCGCGGCGTGGCGATGTCTGCTTCGCGCAAGGCACGCAGGCCCCAACGGGCGAGGAAGGCGTCGAGGCGTTTGAGGAACTCTCGCCCTTCGGCGCTCTCGCGCAAGGTGGCCAGGAGGGCCTCACCGCAGTCTTTGTCCTGCAGATCCTGGCAACATCCCTGGCCAAAGCGCGCGCGCAACAGAGGCCGCGCACGGATGTAGGCCGCCAGGGCCAGAAGCTCCAGACCTGGTGCGGCGCTGCGTACCCGGGTCAGGCCGCTGAAGAGCTCCGTCTCCTCTCGGGCGGCCTCAGCGCCACCCACGACCTCGAGGGCGCGGCTGACAACGGCGTAACTCATGAGGAAGTTCGCCGCACAAGACAGCATCAGCTCGCCTGTCTGATGAAAAATGGCGTCGATCTCATGGGCGAGGTCCAGGAGGGCGTGCTTCTCGAGCTTGCCCAAATCCCGCTGCAGGATGTGATCCCGGCGGTGGACGAAACGGCGCGACCACCAGGCGGCGCGGAGGGGCGTCACGAACTGACTCATGGCCAGCCGGGGCAAGGTCATGGGGAGGCGGCGCAAAAAGGCGCCCGGGCGCATCCGGGTGTAGGTGCCTTCAAGACCGGTGGCATTCAGGACGCCGCCAAGGCGCGCCAAGGTCTCGCCGGTGAGCAGGGGAATCTGTGACGCCACCGAGACGAACTCGGAGATGTTCAAATAGACACGGCCGCGAAAGGAGGCGACCATGGCGTATTCCCGCGGCACGCGCAAACCGAGGGCGCCAAAGGCGCTGTCGAAGCCGCGGCGCGTGTAGCCGCGGATGATCGACCAGGTGATGGGTGTCCCGACCCCAGGCAACGCCTCGCCGACGTTGGCGTTGGAATAGAGGGTGCTCGTTGGACCCGGCACCAGTGAGGCCTCGCGGCGGCCGGTAATGGTGCGGGCCTGCAAGACGTAGAGACCATCTTCTGCCTGGCCCGCCGAGAGCGCCCCGCTCTCGGGGGCGAAGGCGAACTCGATGTCCTGGGCCTCACCAAAATAGCGCTCCAAAGAGAGTCCCAAGTCGAGGAGGTGTTGCACCCGCGCCTCGCTCAAGCTGGGCGCCTCGGCCAAGTCTTCCGGGAGGCTCACCAGCTTCAGACCCACGCGGTCGGCAGCCTCGAACTTCGAGGTCTTGGGGCGTACGGCCCGCCGAATGGTGCGCCGCTTGCGGTGAATGTAGAAGGTGTCGGCGGCGTGGCCAGCGACCACGCTCTCGCCGATACCGTAGGCCGAACAGATCATGGCCTCGTCGGCCTCACTGTCTAGGGGATTGGTGGTGAACAGCACGCCTGCGACCTCAGCCCGCACGAAACGCTGCACCACCACGGCCATCTCGGGTGGCCGCTCATCCAGGCGCAAGCGGCCCCGGTACAGCAGCGACTCGACGCCAAAGAGACTCGCCCACACGTCGCGCACGGCTTGATCGACGGCGGCAGCCCCGCGCACGTTGAGAAAGGTCGCCTGTTGACCCGCAAAGGAGCGCTCTTCGCCGTCCTCATCGGTGGCGCTGGAGCGAACGGCCACCGTGGCGTCGGGCCCTAGCTGGGCGTAAGCTTCGGCCAACGCCTGAGCAAGAGCGGGTGGGAGCGGGGCCGTGCGCAGGGTCTGCGCGGCGTGCCGCAGGTCGGGTACATGGCGCAGCATGCGATCCAAGCCAAAGCGAAAGGCCTCGGTGGTGATGACGAAGGCGTCGGGCACGGCCAGTCCCAGGGATGCCATCCGTGCCAAGTTGAGCGCCTTGCCGCCGACGCGCATGCGCAACTGACGCAAGCGGGCGGGCTTGACGTCACGCTCGACCAGATCGCTCAGGTCCAGGATCCAACGCTTCTCATCGACGAAGCTCATTCTGCGTGCGCCCATCGCTTTCTCCATGATACCCAAAGGCACGCTGGCGCCGCTGCGCCTGCGTGGCAACTCCTTGCACTACCACAGGCCTGCCTTGGGTGCTACTTCCAAGGTACATGGCGCTGCCGCTCGCTGGCTCGGGGGAGCGTGGAGCTCTCAGCGGCGCGCGCCAGGGGCCCAACGCTGCGCAGGCACTCCCTGCTGCTCTTTGCCGTTGCGGCAACGGTGGGCTGCGTTGGAGCCCGGTGCCCAAGCTTGTGCCGCAACGCAAGGTGGATGTCGCCAGCACCTCTTGATCTAAGCAAGTGACCCGGCGCTACCTAGCTCAGAACGGCGTGACTGTGTACTCTGCAGGCAAGTTCCTGGGATCATAGCAGAACTTGGCTGTGCCGCCGTCGACGCAAGCGTACTGGGACGGCGCGTCATTCAACACCGGATCCGTCTCGCCCAAGCGACAGTCGGCGTCACTTTCGCAGCGCAGGGCGCAGGTCTTGTTCGAAACGGTCGCATCGAAAATGATCACGTTGACGTCGATGGTCGACTCCACCATCGCCGAACCCGCGGGGCAGCGCGTCATCGCCGTGTGATCCCCCATGGTCGCCGGAGTGCAGATCACATCGCTGCCCGTGCAGGCCACCGACATCAGCGAGCAGTAACCGTTGGCGAAATAGGTCTTGGTGCCGCCCTCGCCGACGTAGGTGCGCAAGCACACCAGCTCGGCGCCAGTCAAGTCCGTGGGCACGTTGTCGCAGCCGACGATCGTGCCGCCGTTGGGTACGGGCACGCCCAAGGTCACGCAGCCGTTGCCTTCGCACGCGCAGCTCGCGCCGATCCACTCCTCGGTGGGCACCTCGATGACGTCGGGCTCGGCGACGTCCGTGACGTCGGGCTCGGCGATGTCCGTGACGTCGGGCTCGGCGATGTCCGTGAGGTCGGGCTCGGTGAGGTCGGGCTCGGTGACGTCGGGCTCGGTGACGTCAGGCTCGGTGACGTCGGGTTCGCTGCCGTCGAGCTCCGTGACGTCAGGAACGACCAAGTCGGAGTTCGAGGTGTCCTGGGTGTCGGCGGGCTTGGGGTCCGATGTCTCGTCGTCACAGGCGGCAACGGCGAAGATCGAGAGCGCCAGGGCCAGCATGAGCGCCAGGCGGAGGCTTTCGTTGTTTTTTCGAGAAAAGTTCATGTGTTCTCCTTCAGCTACAAGTGATGCTGCGCAGTGGTGACACGCGCAGCCAACCCAACGCAGGGCTTCATAGCGGATTGTCTGGCCGCCTACAAGAGCAGCGGCAAATTGGTTGGCCTTGTGAGCTGCCATCGATGTGATCGTCGCGCAGCAGGCGTGGCCGCTCAGGCAGGCGCGATGATGGCCTGCTCGCCGCTGAGGTAGATCAGGGCGTTCTGGTGGGTGCCCCGCAGCGTGCCTTGCCCCCACACGGCGCAGTGGTCCAGGTGGCAGCCGCGCTGCAGGTGGATGTGGCCACTCAGGGCGACGTTGGGGCCGATGACGACGTCTTCATCCAGGTGCAGGTGCCCGGCGACATGAACGGGGCCATCCATGTGCGCGCCCGCCATCCCCGTGATCTCACCTGCGCCCAGGGCGGCTCCAGCGACGCCCGTGGCGCTGTCGACGCCCGGGAGACACCAGGGCATGGCGAGTACTGTGGCTTGTGCGCTGAGGTAACGCGCTGGGGTCCCGAGATCGGCGAAGAAGGCCGTCGTGAGGTAGGCGCCAATGGCTGCCCCCTGGGCTAGCAGGGCCGGATAGACCCGGGTCACCAGGCAGTCTGGTCCGGCGGTGGCGATGTGCTCGAGCACCCGCGGCGACAGGATGTGTACGCCCGAAAAGGCGTGCTCCATGAGGGGCGGCGCCAGACGAGGACCTTGGTGCTTGAGGATCTGCACCACCGCCCCCGATTGGTCAGTGAAGACCCCGCGCAGGTCCATGCCGGGCTCGCGGACTTTCAGTACCAAGGTGACGTCGACGCCCGAGGCCAGGTGGGCGGCCACGATGGGCCTGAGCTCGGCCCCCAGGAGCACATCGCCATGACAGAGGACCACCGTCTTGTCCGGGCCGAGTCGGCGCCAAAGTTCGCGCAGCCCACCGCCGGTGCCGAGGATCTCTCCCTCTTCGGTGTGGCTGGTCAGGGTGAGGGCCGGGGCCAGCGGCTGCAGCGCGGCGTCCATGGTGTGGGGTAGGTGGTGATAGTTGGCGCCGACGGTGCTGATGCCTGCCCGGGCGAGGTTGGCGAAGGCGTAGTGAGCCAGCGGCCGGCCGAGAAAGGGGAGAGCTGGCTTGGCGAAGTGCTCCGTCAGGGGGCGCAAGCGCGTGCCGAAGCCGGCGCACAACACGACGCCAACGACGCCTTCTGCCTGAGGCGAGGTGAGCGCGAAGGGGTGGGCTTGGGGCGAGGGCATGGTGAAATCTCGTTGAAGCCTAGCCACGAGGCTGGCGTTGCGGAGCGCTGGCGATGAAGGATGGGGCCCTCAACGCAAGGCGCGCGCGGCCCGTGAGGCCGTTCGCGACTTGGCCATGGCCCGGGCGCTGCGGTACTGGTCCTTGGCCTGCTCGAAGTAGGCGATGGCCTTGGCCGGGTCTTCCTCGGCGAGGAGCTCACCCATGGCCATGGCGAGGTCAGCCGCAGCCTCATCTCCTTGAACCAGCTCCGCTGCGGCCTGTAAATGTTGGAGCGCTTTGGCGCGCTCCCCGGCGGCGCTGGCCACCTTGGCTTGGGCCCTGAGGGCACGCAGCCGCAAGTGGCCGAGGGCGTGCGTTTCGATGAGCGCCGCGGCCTGAGCCACGTCTGCCTGAGCCGCAGCGGCCTCATCTTCAGGCGTGGTTTCAACCACATAGAGCAGCAGCTCTGCTTCCACGTCCGCGATTTTGGCGCGCTCCTCGGGGCTTATTTGGGCCAGCGCCTCTTTGGCCGCGGCGAGAGCGGGCGCGGCTTGGGCGGCGCGGCGCTGCCCCATGTGGGCTTGGGCCAAGAGGAGGTTGACCTTGATCCGGTCGCGAGGCTCGCCTTGGTCGCCCAAGTAAGCGCTCGCGTCTTCGAGATGAGTCAGGGCCTTGCGCCCTTCGCCGCGCTGGATCATGGCGTCGATGAGGAGGAGACGGGCGTGGTTGGCGCGGGCCGCTTCGTTGCCCTTGTCAAAGGCCTCGAGGGCATCTTCAAAGGCCGAGATGGCTTTCTTGGGGTCCTCGAGGCCGAGGTGCGCCTGGCCGGCGAGCAGGGCGAGTTCAGCGCGGCCTGTGGTCTTGCGCAGAGAGCGATAGAGCTTGTCTGCATCTTTGACACGGCCGAGGGCGTCGTTCCAGGCGCCCCCGCGGAGGTCGATGCGCGCCAACGCTGCGAGCACCGTGGCCCGTTCGCTGTTCTGTTTGCGCCCGAGGCGGTCGAGGGAACTCAGGAGCCACTCCCGGGCCTCGCCGTCTTGGTGGCCCTGCTCGAGGGCGAGGGCGTAGTTGAGGACATCCTCGACGGCGAGCTGCTCGCGCGCGGCGGGGTCCGCGGCCAGGTAGGCCATGGCCTCCTTGTGCTGACCGCGCTGGAGGAGGGCCAGGCCAAGGGCGGAGCGCCCTTCGGCCAAGATGCTGGCATCGGGGGTGGCCGCCTCGAGGGCCTGCATGGCCAGGCGGAGCTCGGCCAGGCGCTCGTCGCTGCCGTCGAGGGCCACGCGGGCCATGGCCTGCCCGACTTGAGCTTGTAGGAAGTCCGATTCCACCAACAGGGGTGAGGCCATGACCTCGTTGAATGCGGCCAGCGCTTCGGTGTAGCGCCCGGCGATGCGTTGGCATTCGGCGATGCCAAACCAGGCATAGAGGATGTAGGTGTCCGTGTCTTCCAGCAGGGCCATCTCTTGTTTGGCCAGCTCGTAGCGGCTCAGCGCTTCGTCACAGCGGCCTTCGTCTTGGCGCACTCTGGCGATGGCGAGCTGGGTGAGGCCCGCCTCGCGCGGGGCGTCGGCTTCGCGGTAGCGCCGCAGGGCGAGCTCGAAAGTGCGTCCAGCGCGGGCATGGTTGGCTTGCTGCCACTCGATGGAGGCCTTGGCGTAGTGGGCGTGCCCTTCGCCGAGGCGGTCGCGGAGGCCTTCAAAAATCTTGACGCTCTCTTGGAAGAGTCCTTCGGCCTCGGCCGGGGCGCTGGTGCTCAGCAACTCTCCGAGGGCCATGCGTACGGTGGCCTCCCAGCGGCGCGTCGCTTCGCTACGGCCCGCCCGCCGGCTGAAGAGCTCGAGGGCGCTGCGCAGATGCTGCTCAGCTTGGGCTGTGTCCTCGCGCTGGAGGGCGGTCATGGCGAGTTGGTAGGTGGTGACGGCTTGCCAGCCGGCGTCACCTGCTTGGGTGAAGACTTGGAGGGCGGCGTCGAAGGTCAGGGCGGCCGCGTCGAGATCGCCCGCCTCGCGGGCGAGGGAGGCCTGTCCGCTGAGGGCGCGTCCCTGGATGAGCAGGTCCGCCGCGGCTTGCCCATGGGCCAAGGCTTCGGCGTAAAGGCGGCTCGCCTGGACATCGTCCCCGAGCTCATAGCGGGCGTCTGCTTGATCGAGCAGCGCCGCCGGGTCGGGTGGGTCTTGGCCCCAGGCGAGGTTGTCGAGTGGCAGCAGAGCCAAGGTGAAGAGCGCGCACCCCAGTGTTGGTGCTCGCCAGTGCATCCGCAGCGTTCCCATGCGCACTCCCGCGTTGCTTGCAGTGTGGGTGGGCGCGTGCCGGCTGCGCCGCGCCGCCTAGGGCAGAATAAGAAAGTGCGGCCTGTGGGTCAATCTTCGATTCGGGCGGGAAGAGCAAAGCCAAGCGGGCGGCAACGCAGATGAATGGGCGCACGCCCCGTGGCGCGTGGCTCCCAAAGAGCGAGGCCACGAGGAACCTTGTGCCGCCGTTTTCGATCGCTATGATACGCCTTTCCGCGCGCTTGGCGCCGCGGTTCGCTAGATGATGCAGGAGTTTCGCGATGTCTCAGTCACTTGCCAAAGCTTATAGCCCCCATGATGTCGAGGCGCGATGGTACGCCTTTTGGCTGCAAGAGCGGCTCTTCCACGCCGACGAGCACTCGAACAAAGAGCCCTTCTGTATCGTGATTCCGCCGCCGAACGTCACGGGCAAGTTGCACATGGGGCACGCGATCTTCGTGACCATTCAGGACATCCTGACGCGCTATAAGAAGATGCAGGGCTTTGAGGCCTTGTGGCTGCCCGGGACGGACCACGCGGGGATCGCCACCCAGGTCATGGTCGAGCGGCAGCTCGCCAAGGAGGGGCTGAGTCGGCACGCCCTGGGGCGCGAGGCCTTTTTGCGCCGCGTCTGGCAGTGGAAGGAGGAGAAAGGGGGGAACATCATCAGCCAGCTCAAGGTCTTGGGCGCGGCTTGTGACTGGGAGCGTGAGCGCTTCACCATGGACGAGGGCTTGAGCGTCGCCGTGCGGGAAGCCTTCGTGCGCTTGCACCGGGAGGGGCTGATTTACCGCGACGAGCGCTTGGTCAATTGGGACCCCGTGGCCCAGACCGTCCTGAGTGATCTCGAGGTCGATCAGGAGCCCGAGGCTGGGCACCTGTGGCACATCGCCTATCCCATCGAGGGGACGGACCGCCGCATCGTCGTGGCGACCACGCGCCCCGAGACCATGCTCGGCGACGCGGCCGTTGCGGTGCACCCTGATGACCCGCGTTACCAAGACGTCATCGGCAAGCAATGCCTGCTGCCCCTCACGGGGCGCACCATTCCCATCATTGCCGATGGGGTTGTAGCCGATCCCGCCTTTGGCACGGGGGCTGTCAAGATCACCCCGGCCCACGACTTCAACGATTTCGCCTGTGGCGTGCGCAATCGCCTGCCGCGCATTCAGGTCATTGGCCTGGACGCCCGCATGACCGACACCGCGCCCGAAGCCTACCGCGGCCTGAGCCGCGAGGCGTGTCGCGAGGCGGTGGTGCGCGATCTCGAGGCCCAGGGTTATTTGGTGCGCGTCGAGGCCCACACCTTCATGCCGGCGCGCTCTCAGCGCTCGGGGGCCCTGGTCGAGCCGCTGCTTCTGCCGCAGTGGTGGGTGAACGCCGAGGTCTTGGCCAAGCCCGCCATCGAGGCCGTCGAGCGCGGCCGCACCCGCATGATCCCCGCCATGTGGGAGAAGACCTTCTTCAACTGGATGCACAACATTCGCGACTGGTGCATCTCGCGTCAGCTCTGGTGGGGGCACCAGATCCCGGCCTGGTATTGCACCCAGTGTTCGGGCAAGGACCTGCACCGCATCCATCATCCGGGCCACGCCGATGCCGAGCTGCGCATCGGGACGGGCGCCGTCCCGTTGGTCGACCGCGCGTGCCCCGCGACCTGTCCCGAGTGTGGTGGCACGACCTTCATCCAAGACCCGGACGTGCTCGACACTTGGTTTTCGTCGGCCCTGTGGCCTTTCAGCACCATGGGTTGGCCCGAGTCGACGGCGACGCTGCGCAAGTTCTATCCCACGACGGTCATGGAAACCGCAGCGGACATCATCTTCTTCTGGGTGGCCAGGATGATGATGATGGGCGAGTACTTCATGGACGAGGCCCCCTTTGCGACGGTCTATTTTCACGCCCTCATCCGCGACAAGGAAGGGCGCAAGATGTCCAAGACCTACGGCAACGTCATCGATCCCCTGCACGTGGTCTACGGCGTGACGCCGGCGAGCGTCCCCGAAGATGAGCGCGAGGCCTGCCGCCAGCTCTTCGATGATTACCCCGAGGGCATCGAGCCGCAGGGTGCGGACGCCTTGCGCTTCACCTTGGCGATGTACGCGGCCCAGGGGCGCGACATTCGCCTCGACGTGCGGCGGGTCGAGGGCTATCGCGCCTTTATCAATAAGCTCTGGCAAGCGGCGCGTTTCGTCGCCATGAACTTGGAGGGCACCACGGTGAGCGCCGCCGGCAGTAGCGCCGAGGGTACCCTGCCTTTCACGCCGGCGCAGCTCTCACCCGTGGACGCCTGGATCCTCGACGCCCTGCAAGGATGCGTGGCCCGCGTCACCCAGAGCCTGGAGGACTTCCGCTTCAACGACGCCGCGCAAGGCATCTATGACTTTTTGTGGAGCACCTTCTGCGACTGGTACATCGAGCTGGCCAAGCCCATCCTCTACGACCAGGACGCGGCCAAGGACGCGGCCAAGACGGTGACGCGCCAGGTTCTGGTCCATGTCCTCGAGACGGTCTTGCGCCTCCTCCACCCTTTTGCGCCCTACGTCAGCGAAGAGATCTGGCAGAGCTTGCCCAAGGCGCCTGGGCATCCACGCTCGATCATGTTGGCGCCCTGGCCCAAGGTCCAGGAAGCCTTCAAAGCCGACGGGCGTGCCAAGCCAGCCCAGCAGGCCATCGCCATGATCCAGGCCCTGCGCAATGTGCGCGGTGAGGCCAATATCCCGCCGGGCAAGCGCATCGCCCTGCTGCATGTTTTCACCGACCAAGAAGAGCATCGCGCCTGCTGTGATCTCATGGGGCCCTTCATCCAAGCCCTGGCCAAGGTCAGCGCCATCGCCGTGCACCCGGCGCAGGCGGCGCGCCCCACGCCCAGCGCCACCACCGTGGCCGACGGCATGGAGCTGGTGGTGCCCCTGGCAGACCTCATCGACTTCGCCGAAGAGAAGGCGCGCCTGAGCAAGGCCCTGGCCAAGCTCGACAAGGAGCTCGCCCAGGTCACCAAAAAGATCGAGAACCCGGCCTTCGTCGATCGCGCGCCCGAGAACGTGGTCGCCGCCGAGCGCGACAAGATGAACGCCCTCGCGGCGGATCGGGTCAAGCTCTTGGCGGGCTTGCAGCGCTTGGAGAAGATCGGGTAGCGCGCCCAGCGCAACGGCTGTCATGCCCTATCGGAGGAGCCCCTATGCCCGCCCTGGCCGCACGGATCACCGGTACTGGCCATTATCTACCCAAGCGGGTGGTGAGCAACGCTGAGCTCGCGGCCATCTGCGGCGCGGATCCCGAGTGGATCCGCACGCGCACGGGCATCGAGGCGCGCCACTATGCGGCGCCTGGTGAGACCGCTTCGGTCATGGGGACCATTGCCGCCGAGCGCGCCCTGGGCGCCGCCCGACGCCAGGTGAGCGATGTTGACGCCATCCTCTTCGCCACCCTTTCGCCTGACTACACCTTTCCCGGTTGCGCGTGCTTGGTGCAGTCCGCCCTGGGCGGTCCGCCGATAGCGGCCTACGATCTGCGCAACCAATGCGCGGGCTTCGTGTACGGCCTGCAAGTCGCCGACGCCCTCATCCGCGCTGGCGTCCACCGCTGCGTCCTCCTCATCGGGGCTGAGTTGCAGTCCACGGGCCTCGATTTTTCGCCAGCAGGGCGGGACCTGGCGGTGCTCTTCGGTGATGGCGCCGGGGCAGTCGTCCTCGAGGCCTGCGCCGAAGACGTGCGTGGGGTCGTGGCCACGCAGGTCTGGGCCGAAGGCGCCCACGCCCGCGAACTGTGGTGCGAGGGTCCGGCGTCGTCTCGCTTCCCGCAGCGCGTCAGCCCGGACTTGTTGGCCGAAGGCATCCACCTGCCTCGCATGAACGGGCGCACGGTCTTTCGCCACGCCGTCACCCGGATGCGCGAGTGCACCCAAGGCCTCCTCGACGCGGCGGGTCTCGAGGTGGCCGCCATCGATTTTTTGGTGCCACATCAGGCCAATCAGCGCATCACCGAGTTGCTGGGGCGCATGCTAGAGATCGCCCCCGAGAAGGTGCTCACCAATATCGCTCTGGTGGGCAACACCACGGCGGCGTCGATCCCCATCGCCCTCGATCAGGCCGTGGCCGCCGGGCGGATCTTTCCGGGGGCCTTGCTCGCGTTGGTGGCGTTTGGCTCTGGCTTCACTTGGGGCGGCGCCCTGTTGCGGTGGTCGGCGCAGCATGCATGAGTCGCGTCCATCGGCGGCCTTCCTCGCCGCCCTCGAGGCTTGGAAAGGGCACAACCTTGGCGCGGGTCTCAACCTCTCGCCGCGGGATCAGGCGGTGGTGCTGCAGTGGGAAGAGAGCGGCGTGCCGGCCGACGCGGTGATCCGCGCCTTGGATCGTGCGCTGGCGCGCGCGACGACCACCCCGCGCACCCTCGCCGCTTTCAGCCGCGAGGTGGAGGCGGCCATCAAGGCCTACCACCAGGCCCACCCCGCTCGGGGCGCTGATGCGCCCGCTGCCGCGCCGGCCGTGGCGCGTTACTGCGCCCTCATCGAGCGTTTGGGGACGCAGGGCGACACGCCGGCCGCGGCCAAGCGGGTCTTGCGCCGCGCCTGGGTCAGCCTGCACCGCGCGCAGATTGAAGAGGGGGTGGATCCCACGGCATTATGGCTGCGGGTGCGCCGGCAGATCATGGTGGAGCTGGAGGCTGCCTTGCCAAAGGGTGAGTGTGGGCACCTGCGACATGAGAGCCAGCGCCAATGCCAAGCGCGCGCGGCCCAGATGAGCCCAGAAGGCGCGGCCGCCTATGTGCAGGCGCACTTCGAGGCAGCCCTCTTGCGTCACTTCGCCGTGCATGCTTTGTTGGATGTGGGTCCCTAACTGCGACGAGGTCCGATGAGCGCTCCCCATGATCTCACCCAGTGTTTGCTCGCCAAGGTTGGCCAGCCCTTGGTTCGCGCCCAAGGGGCGTGGGCCGTGGCAGAGCGCCCGGCCATCAACATCGACCACTGCCCGCTCTGCCAAGGGACAGCGCACCTCGCCAGCTACGATGCCCGGGGCTACCGCACCTTGAGGCCGTGCCCGGGGGCGTCGCTGGACCGCCGCATCGAGCGCTTCAATCAGGCGCGCGTTCCGGCGCGTTATGCCGAGGCCAGCCTCGAAACCTTCATCCCCCACCAGGCCAATCACGGGCCATTGCTCGAAGCGATTGGTGCCTACTTGGCGCGTTTCAGACCCGGAGCCCGAGGCTATTTGTTGGTCGGCGGGGTCGGCACCGGCAAGACCCACCTCTTGGTCGCCATGCTGCGCTATATGAGCCTGGAGATGGGGGTCGCCTGTCGTTACATCGAGTTCAGCCACCTCCTCGGGGAGCTGCGCAAGCTCTATGCGGAGAACCGCTCCGAGGCCGAGATCCTCGAGCCCCTGGTCAAGGTGCCCGTCTTGGCCATCGACGAGCTCGGGAAAGGTCGCTGCAATGACTTTGAGCTGCGCATCGTCGACGAGCTCATCACCCGGCGCTACAACGACACCTCGCTGACCACGCTCTTTGCCTCCAACTACTTTCCCAAGGCCATGCAGCCCAGCGGGGCCAAGGCCGACGCCCTCGACGACCGCATCGGCGAGCGCGCCGAGAGCCGGATTTACCAGATGTGCGAGCCCATGTCGCTCATCGGGAGCGACTACCGCTTGAAGCTCTACCAGAGCGGTAGCTGACTTTTTTGGTGGGGTATGGGGCGCGCGCCAAGCGCGCCGAGGTAGAGAAAGCGTGCGGCGTTGCGGTGCATGGGCGAGCGCCGCTGGGGGGAGCCACGCGTCCGATCTTGGTTGCATCGGGAGACAAAGGACCTTACCCTGCCTGGCCTATCGCGGTTCGCCCTAGGGTGACCCCCAAGAGAGGTGTGCGCTGTGCAATTCCCAGGACCACGCGAAGCCAAGTACTACTTTCCCGTCACTGAGAAGCGCACCGTGGTGGCCGGGGTCGACGTGCAGACCGAACCCAGTTGGTATGCCGTAGGCCTCGACGAGGTCCTCGTCGACCTCGAGATCCAAGCCTGCCCGCTGGATCTGCTCCACGACCTCGGGCTCATCCCCGGGGAGTCGGTGCATTTTGCGCCGGAGATGCTCGAGGTGCTCTTGAGCAAAATTCGCGCGGCGGGGTTGCGCTGGCGCTACGCCGCCGGCGGCACCGTGGCCAACACCTTGAGCAACTTCACCCACCTCAGCGGTGAGCCGGCTATCTTGTTGGGGACCATCCCCGAGAGCATCGCGCCCCACAGCGCGGCTTTTGCCTACGTTGCCCAGTCGCCCAAAGCCCTCTCCCTCGACCACCTCATCCCCGTCAGCGGCCAAGTGGGGACCGCCGTGACCTGCTTCACCCCCGACGGCGAGCGTTCCTTTGCCGTCTCACCTGGGGCTTCAGGAGATTACCCGGCCGAGGCGATCCCCCTAGAGGTGGTTCAAGGCGCTTCGGTCGCTTTGACCTCCCTTTACTGCCTGGCCAACCCGGATCGACCCATCGCCCAAGCTGCCATGCGTCTGATGGAGGTCGCCCATGCCGCGGATGTCCCCATCGCTTTTGGCCTGGGGACGGCGACCCTGGTGCGGCGGATGCGCAAAGAGCTCATCGACCTCCTCGACGGCTACGTCACCATCGCCGCCATGAACGCGCGTGAAGCCGAGGCCCTCACGGACGAATCGGATCCACTCTTGGCCTGCCGCAAGCTCCTCGATTGGGTCGATGTGGCCGTGGTCACCGAGGGATCGCGCGGCCTGACCTTGGCGGGTTACACCGACGACTCGGTCAAACGCCTCACCCGCGAGGCCATCGTCTCCAAGTCCATCCCCGACTACAACCGCTGGGAGTATTCCCGGCTGGTGCGGCGGCGCGACTGTCATCGCCCCCTCCAGATCTTCAGCCACATCCACCCTTATCTGGGTGGACCAGAGCGCCTGTGCAACACCAGCGGCGCCGGTGATGCTGCCCTCGCGGCGCTCCTGCACGACGTGGCTGCCAATCGCTACCACCGCGCCTCCGTCCCCAACAGTCTCAAGCACGCGGCGGAGCTCGAGTTTTTGAGCTATTCTTCGCTCTCCCGCGCGGCTCAGTACGGCAACCGGGTCGCCTATGAGGTCCTGCGCGGACGCTCGCCGCGCCTGGATGGACCCGTGGGACAAGACCAAGACTGAGCCGCCCTGCGCACGCCGTGCTGACTGCAGCGCGCATCGGGCCCAAAGCGCGCGCGCTCGGCTTTAGAGGCGCAGATCTCTGAGGCGGTAGGTCGGGGCGCGGGTGATGCGAACGTCGTCGTCGAGGCGCGCGACGCCTGTGGCGACGAGGGCGCAGTCGATGCCCACGCCCCAGGCGCCTTCGACGTCGGTGTCGATTTGGTCCCCAATGTGGAGGACTCGGCGCGTCCCGGCGGCGGCGATGGCCGCTTCGAAGATGGGCGCATAGGGTTTGCCCATGGGATGGGCGCGCACCTCGGCGTGAGGGAAGCGGGCGCGCAAGGCGATCTCCAGCATGGCCGCTACGGCACCTGCCGTGATGCCAAAGGCGCCGTCGCCCTTGGGGTAGATGATGTCCGGGTTGGGCAAGAGGATCTGGGGTGGCGGGCCGCCGGCTTCCAGCTTGCGGCCACACATGGAGAGCGCCGCGTCGATTTGGGGCACCATCTCGCGTTCCGTGGCGCAGACCACGACGACATCGACGCTCTCTCTTTCGTCGGGCGCAACGACCACGCCGCCGGCCTCACGGACGTAGGTGCTGGCGTCACGGGGGCCGAGGACCACGCAGCGAGCTCCGTGTAGGCCGTGTTGGGCGAAGTAGGGCGCCAGGAGCGAGCCCGCGGTGATGATGCGCTCGGGCGCGATGGCCAAACCATGGCACTGGTAGAATTCGGCGCAGCTCTGCGGCAGGCGCGCGGCGTCGTTGGTCAGGATGTAGTAGGGCTTGCCCTGGGCGTTGAGGTGGTCGATGAAGGCCGTAGCCCCAGCGATCACGCCAGAGGCGTCGACCAGAACCCCGTAGGCATCGAGGAGGATGGCCGTATAGCTGGTGACGGCATGGCCGGCGTCGATCCACGGCACCGCGCCCATGCGCAGCGGCGTCGTACCGGGGGAAGTGCTGGAGCTGGCGACCATCGGCCTCAGATTTTCGTGATGCGAAGCCACAGACGCTCACCTTCGATGTCGAGGTGGTGTCCGCCGTCGCCCTCGGGTTGTGCTTCGAGTTGCGCCAAGAGCTCGTCCGCGATGTAGGCATCCCAGGTCGCGAAGACCGCTTGGAGGGCCGGGGAGGTGCTGTGCCAATGCACGGCGATGCGGTCTTCGACCTCCAAGCCGATCTCCTTGCGCAGCATTTGCAGCCGGCGCAGGAGGTCGCGCATCATCCCTTCTGTCCGCAGCGCGTCGTCGAGGTGGGTGTCCAGGGCGACCCAGGTCCCCTTCTCTTCAGCGACGGCGAGGTCCGGTGACGCTTGGGCGACCAAGAGCACGTCTTCTTTGTCGAGGGTGACCTGGCCGCCTTCAACGAAGAAGGTGTAGGGGGACTCGGCCTTGACCGCGGCCAGCAACGGCTCACGCACCGACTCCAGGGCGGCGCTGATGGCCTTCATCTGCTTGCCATAGCGCGGACCCAGGGTCTTGAAGTTGAGCTTGATTTCGTAGCTCAGCGGGCTCGGGGTCCCGGGCGCTTCGACGTGCAGCGTCTTGACGTTGAGATCTTCCAACAACATGGACGTGAAGCGCAGGGCCGCTTGGTGCTCCACGGCGTCGTTGGGGCCAATGGTCAGTTTGGCGAGCGGCTGCCGCACCTTGAGCTTCTGGCAGTCCCGGGCCGAGAGGGCCAGGCTGGTGATCCGCATGATGGCGCGCATCTCGTCGCGCAGGCTCTCATCGACCAGCGCCGGGTCTTCCTGGGGGTAGCTCTCGAGGTGCACCGAAGACGGTGCATCGGGCAGGACACTGCGCACCAGGTTGGCGTGCATGGTCTCGGCCAAGAAGGGCATCATCGGCGCGATGAGCCGGGTCAGGTCATAGAGGCAGGTCCACAGGGTAGCGAAGGCGGCGTTGGACTGGGTCGTGTCGCCTTCGGTCTTCCAGAAACGCCGTCGGTTGTGGCGCACGTACCAGTTCGACAGGTCATCGACGAAAGCCTCGATGGCGATGGCGGCGCGCCGCGTGTCGTAGTCGTTGAAGCCCGCGCGGCACTCGCCGATGCTTTGCTGCAGCTCCGTCAGAATCCAGCGGTCGAACTCGGGGCGCGCCGCAAAGGGCAGCGCTTCGCCCTCGCCCGGACGCCAACTCGCCAGGCGAGCGTAGTTGGTGAAAAAGGCGTAAGTGTTCCAGAGGGTATTGATGAAGCCGCCGCGCACCTCGCGCAGCGAGCGGCAGGCCCCGCTCGCGTTGCTGTCGCCATCGCCGATGCTGAAGTTCAAGTTCACCACCGGGTTCTGCCACACGTAGAGCCAGCGCATCACGTCGGCGCCCACCTCTTCGACGGCGTCGTTGAACCAGATGGCGTTCCCCGTGGACTTGTGCATCTCTTTGCCTTCGCCGTCACGGACCAAGGCATGCCCCAAGAGGTTCTTGAAGGGGGCGATCCCCTCCATCATGGTGCTCAGGGCGAGGAGGGAATAGAACCAGTTGCGAAACTGACCCGGGAAGCATTCCAGGACCAGGTCTGCAGGGATCCACTTCCGCCAAGTGTCGCGGTCCGAGCGATAGTGAACCGTCGAATAGGGCACGATCCCGGCGTCGAGCCAGGGATTGCCCACGTCTTCGACGCGGCTGGCTTGGGCCCCGCATTGGCTGCAGGCGATTTTCACGGCGTCGATCCACGGTCGGTGGGGAGAGTGGCCGTCGAAGACGTCCCAGCCCGCTACGGCGCGTTCTTGCAGCTCTTCCCGTGAGCCGATCACCTCGAAGTGCTCGCACTTCTCACAGACCCAAATGGGTAGGGCCAAACCCCAGAAGCGCTTCTTGGAAATCATCCAGTCGCGCATGTTGGTCAGCCACTCGATCTCACGGTCCCGGCCGTAGTCCGGGATCCAGCGGATGTCGTCCACCACTTTGATGATCTCGTCGCGCCAATCCATCTTGATGTACCACTCGTCGACCATCCTGAAGACCAGCTCTTCGCCAGAACGCCAGCAGTGGGGATAGACGTGAGGGTAGAGCTCCGTCGCGACCAGGGTGCCCCGCTCTTTCAGATAGTTGACGATGAGCTCCACCGTCTCAGGGGCAGTGGCGTTTTTACCCGCGAGGAAGCCAAAGGGTGGCAAGAAAGCCGCCGCTTCGTCGAGGGGAGCGACCATGGGGAGGCCAAGCTTCACCCCCAGCTCGTGGTCGACGTCGCCGCAACCCGGGGCGATGTGCACGATGCCCGTACCTTCGCCCGCCACGACCACGGCGCCACCGTGCGAGTCCCGACCACCGTCGATGACTCGGTGCGCGGTCACGGCGCTGTCGGCAACGGCGGCGTTGGTGAAGGGAAAGCCGCCAGGGAGCTGTGCCCCTTCCAATTCGTCGAAGGGGCCGACGTAGCTCAGGCCCACGAGATCGGCGCCCTTGACCGTGCCTTCCAGATCGAAGCCACCGCGCTCATTGAAGATCTGGGCGATGGTTTTGAGGCGCGGGACCCCGTCGACCCAGCGCTTCTCTTTGTACTGCTTGTCGAGGCGCTTGAAGTTGAGGTTCTCTGCCGCGAAATAGAAAAGCTCGCCGTCGCGACGCGAACGCAACTTGATGTAATCCAGATCGACGTTGACCGCCGCGGCCACGTTGGATGTGAGCGTCCACGGCGTCGTGGTCCACACCAAAAGGTTTTCGCCTGGGCGTTCGCGGAGGGGGAACTTGACGAAGAGAGAGGTGTGGGCCACCAGCTTGCGCCCCTCGATGACCTCCATCTGTGAGTAAGCCGAACCCGAGCGACCCGACCAAGGCATCACGTCGGAGCCGCGATAGATCTTGCCCCGGGTGAAGCACTTCTTCAGGAAAGTCCAGATGCAATAATTGTTTTCATCGGACATGGTGTAGTAGGAGTCGTCCCAATCCATCCACATCCCCAAGCGAATGGATTGTTCCGTCTGCACGGCGGAGTACTTGCGCACGCGCGCCTTGCAGGCCTCGACGAAGCGGTCGATCCCGAAGTCGGTGATCTCCTTCTTCGAGCGGAACCCGTGCTCCTTCTCGACCTCCACCTCGACCCACAGGCCTTGGCAGTCGAAGCCATTTTGATAACGCAAGGCGCGCCCGTGCATCGCGTGGAAGCGCTGAAAGGCGTCCTTCAGCGTGCGCCCCCAGGCGTGATGGACACCCATCGGGTTGTTGGCGGTGATGGGACCGTCGAGGAAAGAGAAGACCTCGCCGTCGGCATTGCGCGCGCGCAACTTGTCGAAGATGCCTTCCTGCTGCCAATAGGCCAGCACCTCGTGCTCATTGGCCACCAAGTCGATCCACGTTTCGACCTTCTCATAGCCGCGATTCTTCGAGTCCGTCATCGTCTATCACCCACACCAAAAGGGAGTCATGTCGGGCCACGCCGCCTCGAGCGCGGCGGCCATGAACGTCGCCTTTCTAACGAGTGACGGCTCCAATGTCCAGGCAGCATCGGTCCGCGCCAGCGCCGGAGCCCCAGAACGCGTCGCCGCGGCAAGGATGTCGCTCTGTTAGCCTCGTGAAGGGGCTAAGGCTTGACCAGTGGGTTGCGCTGAATGACGAAACGTTGGTTGGTCGTGATCTGACGCTGCTCGACGTCGACGCTGAAGGGGAACATCAAGTTGTTCACGTCGGGGCAGGAGTAGGGGTTCTCCGGGTTGTTGCAGCGCGGCGTGTCATCCAAAGGATCGAACTCCGTGCCGCCGCGCTCGCTCGTGTGCCGCAGGCCCAAGAAGTGACCCGCCTCGTGTGCCAAGGTCTGTCCCAGGGCGGTGGGGGCATCGCGCAAGTTGACGCTGCTGAAAACCAGTCCGGCGCCGCCATTGCCATGGACGCCCGGTACCCCAGGGATCCCTGCTGACAAACCCAAGAGACCAGGCAGGCCGGCGATGTTGAAATCGTTGATGAGAAAGACATTGAGACTCAGCGCTTCATCGCGGCTCGGGCCCGGGGCGCTGCTCAGGGCGAGGAGACGGTAAATGTCGCTGAAATCCCGGATCATGCTGTAGCGGGTGGCGTTGTCGCCGCTGATGTCGAAGGTCCGCACCGTGCCGATCGTGATGGACGCGTTGTTGAAAATGGTCCGCACCTCCTGCATGGTCGCTTGGAACTGGGTGTGGCTCGCCGCGTTGCCCGCGTTGAGGCCAGGAACGCCGACGAAGTAGAAGTTCAGATCGAGCTGCCGACCCACGGAAGCCTGGGGCACCACGAAGTAGCAAGAGCTGGCGTCATCCGTCTCGTATTCGAAGCGATAGGTACCCGCCTGGATGAAGCGTTCGAAGGCCGGTGCGCCCGGGAATGACATCGGGACGATGGTCCCCAAGAGCAGCGAGTTGATCGTCTGGAAACTATAGTCTTGAGCAAAGTTGAGCACCGAACCGTCGGGCGCGCGCAGGCGCAGCGGGGTCACCTCGCTGTTGGCGGGGCTGAAGGGCACGATGGCAAAGCCCACGCTCCCTGCCGGCAACTCGAAGGTCGCCGTGCGCACCCGCCCGGACGAGGTGGCATCACAGCGGATCTCGATAGCCCCGCCCTCGATCTCCGGTGCCCGGATCGGGGACAGGGCGTAGCACACCTTCTCGCCCGTATCCAGTGAGGTGCAGCGGTAGCCCTCACGACACTGTGCGCTATCTTCACAGCGAACGAAGCACAGCGCCTCGCGTTCCAAACCGACGCAGACCGAGTTGGCGTCGGAGCAGCCCACGACGTCGCAACTGCGGGTCGTACAATAACCGCCGGGGAAGTCCGTCCCGGTGATGCAGGTACCGCCCACACAGGCCACGTCCACCGTACAGCCCTGGCCGTCCGGGGTGCCGTTGGGGTTGCGTACCGCTGTAGACGAATCATCGGCATCACACACATTCTGCCCGTCCACCTGCTGGCAGGCATAGGAGAAGCGGCACTGGCTGTTGTTCTGGCACGCCCGCATACAGCGCATCACATCGCCACCCTGGTTGATGCAGCGGCCGTCGCTACCGCAGTCGTTGTGGCTGGAGCAGGCGCGGGAGCAATAGCCAAAGACGAAGTTCGTGAGGCAGGTCAGGTCGCCTGAACAATCGCTGTCACGGGTGCAGCTCGAGCCGATCTCGCCGGCACTACCCGTGGATTGCTGCGCCGGCATACAGCCGCGCGACCCGTCGAGATCGGCGCAGACGTAGCCTTCGCCCTGCCTGCAGTCGATGTTGGAGTTGCACCCCTCCACGCACGCCGTGACATTGCGGGAAGCATCCAACATGGCACAGGTGGCATACATGCCAGGGCAGCCACCCTGGGAGCAGGTCTGCATGGAGCAGTAGCCCCCTGGGAACTCGGTCAGACACACCAAGCCCGTGGCGCAGTTGTCGTCCGTGCTGCACGGGGCGCCGGTGTTGCCCATCAGCCGATCCAGCATGCGGCATCCGGAAGCGGAAAACAACGCGTAAACCCCAAGGATGATGAGTAGCCACAGCAGGTTGAAGCGTGGTCTAGGGGGGACTGGGGGGGGCGTGGACAGTGCGCGCATGATGGTACTCCGCGGCGGCGTGGGTCCCTCGAGACCTAGGGTGCGGGAAAATGGGGGCGTGTCGGCCGAAGCCACCACCGGTTGCGGTCAGAGACGTCGGTACGGCACGCCACTATTCATCCTTAGCACAAGTCGGGCCGACAATTCCACGCAGACTACGTCAGCATCTCGCGACCACTCGTCACAGCAAAGAGCAAAGGCCGATGACGCAGTCATCGGCCTTTGCTCACGCCGTCACTGACGGCGACTCACGTAGCGCGTGCGGCTCAGAAGTAGAAGGTGAAGCCGGCGTTGCCAAGGAGGTGCGGGTTGCCAAAGATGTTGAAGGACACGCCAGAGCCATCCTCGAGGCCGATGTTGTCTTCATTCAACAGCGAGATGGCCACGCCGACCTGGGTGTGGATGCTGAAGTGATCCGTGATGAACCACTCGGGGCGGAGACCGAGGTCGAACCAAATGTGGGTCTTAGAGCCGTCCACATCACCGGCCTCAGATTCCATGGCCCAACCCGAGCCGGCCACACTGAAACCCACCACCGCGTTGAGGTTCACGTCGTTGGTGAAAGCGATGGGCACCAGGCCGCGCACCGAGACGCCCCAGTAATTGGCCGAGTAGTCGACGTCGTCGTCAGAGGCCATGCCGAAACCCACCGAGGCGATGAGCTGGAGGCCGAACATTTTCGAAACCTGGTAGACGATGGACAGGCCCTGATTCATCGGACCCATCGCGGAATCCTGGGCCACGTAGCCCCAGCCCAGCGTAGAATCGGCGCCGACGCCCAAACGACCGCTCATGTCTTTCGCAGATGCCGTACCCGCGCCCACCACCGCAAAACCGAGAACAAGCGCCACTACCAATGCAACTTTCTTCATCACGTTTCTCCTTGGCATAAGAAAAGGCCCGCCCATTTCGCTGTTTAGACCGCGAGCCGTTGGTCTCGGAACAAAAAACGCCGTCGCACATACCACGTCAACAGCGCCTCAAAGGACGATCGCAATACACTCACAAAGTGGTCAGCCACTTCGCCCGACATCTTAACCATCTCTCTGGCCTTGGCAAGATGGTGACGTGTTGAATAGGCGATTAACACCTACATCGACGTCTGGCAGCCACCCATCGCCTGACCCGTCGGCTGAACCGGCAGGCAATTTGCGCACGTTACGACATAAGTCCAGCGGCAATTTTCTTATTCCACCCCTCGGTCCGTTTTTATCGGACCCGCTGCATGGCGATCGAGGCGCTGGCTGCTTTGTCGCTGCTGGCGTCCACCAACGCTTCGCCCTGCAACTCCACGTCGTCGCCGCGATAGCGCAAGCTGACCTTGTGCCGCCCACAGGGCACCACGAAGGAAGCCCGCGAAACCCCGCGCGCGATCAACGCCTCACCCACGTAGACGTCTGCCACGCCATAAGGCGCTGGATCGTCGGGGATGCGCGGCTCCACCACGTGTACCACCACCGGGCAGAAACGCGCCTCCATCTCCGTCTGCTCCAAGCCGCGCTCTACGCTCGCCGGATCGAAGCTGCGCTGCCAAGGCAGCCCCAGCCCGCGCGGCGTCACTTTGATCTGCACGGCGTCCTGGCCGCGGTTGACCTGCGCCGTGAAGGGCGCCGCACCACTGCGATCACCGAGGCTGACCGTCGCCTCGACGTTGGAGCGCACCGTCACGGCCAGCGCCCGCGGGCTGCGCTCCCCCTCCTTGGGCCGCTTGCCGTTGCCATCCCTGCGGGAAGAACCATTGGCAACGCTGCCCTCGCCGCTGTCGGGCGGCGCAACCTCGACCACCACGTCCAGCTTGGCGAGCTGCACGGCGATGCTCAGTGTGCCATCGGGCAGGGGGGATCCCCCGGCGATATAGGCGCTGAGACAGCCTTTGGCGTGCAGGACGGGCACCTGCACGGGCTCGCCCATCAGGGGCGCGAGTTGCAAGTCCAGCGTGCAGGCCGCATATCCCTCGGCGGAGAAGGTCAGCGACGCCTGGCGACTCGTGTTGAGGCGCACCAGATCGGCGCTGTGGTCCACATCGGCGAGCCCCGATTGGACGACCATCAGCGCTTCTTCCGGGCTGGTGACGAAGTCGAAGCTGTGCCAGCGCGCGACGGGTTCAGTCTGGGCCGGGACCTGGGGTGGCTCCACGTCGGCTTCTTCTGGATCCACCTCCGGCGCCGCAGCGGCGGCCGCCGCCGCAGGCGTGATCTGCTGAGGCGCTTGACCGCTGCGTTGGGCCAGCCACTGTTGCCCGAGGAAGAGCACCAGCCCCACGAGCAGCAGGGCCGCCAACCACCGCCACCGACGCGAGCCCTGGCGCTTGGGGGCAGGGCTAGGCTCATCGCGTGGTGGCGCCGTAGGGGTCTGCCCCGGTGACGAGAGGGTCGCCGTGTCCTCTTCGCTGAGCGGGGCGAGGAGCGCGGCGCCGTCGTTCGTGCGGTTCGAGTCGGCCGTTGCCGTCAGCGTCTGCGCGCTCTGGCGCCGCTCTGCGGCGATGAGCCTGTCAACCTCCTGCCCGAGCAAGGCGTCGAGGCAGGCAGCGCCGCCCATGGCGTCGTCGCCGCCGTCCATGTCGGCGGCGACCTCTTTGGCCAGGTCCTGCGGCGTCACATGTTGGCCCGTGGTCACCAAAAACTTCAGCAACGCGTCGAGGAAGTCGTCGGCATTGGCGAAACGATCCGCTGGCTTCTTGGCCAGCGCTTTGGCGACGATCTGGTCGAGCTCCTTGGCGATCCCTGGGCGCAACGTGCTGGGTGCCGCCGCCTCGTGACTCTTGACGGCCTCGAGGGAGGCCAGGTCTGACTCCCCTTCGAAAGGACGGGCGCCGGTCAGGCATTCGTAGAGAACGACGCCAGCCGAGAAGATGTCCGAGCGCAGATCGAGGGGGGCGCCACTGGCTTGCTCAGGGCTCATGTAGCCGAACTTGCCCTGCAGGCGACCCGTCACGCTGCGGGTGATCCGCGAGGTCGCTTTGGCGATGCCAAAGTCGACGAGCCGCACTTCTCCTTCGAGAGAGACCAAGATGTTCGAGGGGCTGATGTCGCGGTGGATGATCCCCAGGGCTTGACCGTCGGTGCCGCATTTGCGGTGGGCGTAGCTCAGACCCTTACACACCTCACAGAGGAGGTGGATGCACATGGCCACCGGCAGAGGACTCTGGCGCTGCGCCCGGGCCTTGAGCAGGGTGCGCAGGTTGACGCCAGGGATGTAGTCCATGGCGATGAAGTATTCCCCCTGGTGCTCACCCATGTCGAAGACCGGCACGATGTTGCCGTGGGTGAGCTGAACCACCGTGTTGGCTTCGTCGATGAACTTGGTGACGAACTCCTCTTCGGTGGCCAGATGCGGCAGGATTTTCTTGATGACGCAGCGCTTCTCAAAGTTGGCGGGGCCCTTGACGCGGGCCAGGTAGATCTCCCCCATGCCGCCAACGGCCAAGAGCTTGATCAGCTCATAGCGGCCGAAGGTCGTGGCGTTGGCCATGCTCTGGGCCATGGCGTCGCGCACTTCGCGGAGGGCTTGGCCAAAGTCGCTCGCTGTCGCGTAGCGCCCCTCGGGCTGGCGCGCCAAGGCCCGCGCCAAGACCTGCTCCAACGCCAGGGGCAGCTTGGGGCAAAACTTGCGCAGGCCGGGCAAGGTCCCCGAGGTGCGTTGCTCCAAGGAGCGCATGGGGCTGGAGACATCGAAGGGCAGCCGCCCTGCCAGCAACTCGTACAGGACCAGACCCAGGGCGTAGATGTCCGAGCGGGCGTCGATGGGCTCACTCAGGGCCTGCTCGGGTGACATATAGACCAGAGAGCCCAGGACCTCGCCGTCCAGGGTGATCCGCCGCCGGTGGCAGAAGGAGGCGATGCCAAAATCGAGGAGCTTCACCCGCCCATCGTCGGTGATGCGGATGTTGTCGGGCTTGACGTCGCGGTGCACGATCCCTTCGCGGTGAGCGTAGTCGAGGGCGTCGCACAGGGCGAGCCCCACGTCGAGGATGGCCACGGCGTCGCTGAGCTCGGCCTCGCGGATGCTCTTCCCCGGCAGATACTCCATGACGATGAAAGGTTGGCCACGCTGGAGCTCGCCAGCGAGATCGTCCCCGGGGAGGCAGGGCGGGTTCTGCGACAGACCCAGAGCGCTCAGGGCCGCGTGGTTGCCCTCTAGGTAATCGTAGTCGAAGACCGTCACGATGTTGGGGTGATTCAGACGGGCCACGGCCATGGCTTCGGCGCGAAAGCGCTCGACCATGCTCGCCTTGTCGATGCGTGGCAAGAACTTGATCGCCACGTCGCGCTGGAGACGGAGATCCTGAGCCCGGAAGACACGGCCCATGCCGCCCTCACCCAGGAGGTCACCCATACGGTAACGATCGTTGAGGAAAATTCCGTCGCCCATCACGTTGTTGCGCCACCCTCTCTCAACCGATCGTCTGTGTGAAGTCGGCTGGCATCGCTGTGGGCGACCATGCCCAATGCCAGCTTGGCTGTCAACGACGATGGCGCGAGCGCCCCAGCGGCCAGGCGGCTACTCGGCTGCGCAGCGACCGAGCTAGAAGGTGCGCTCCACTGCGTTGGCCGCGTCGACGCCGTTGGATGTGCCGCCGACGAAGTAGATGAAGCCGGCGCCCGTGATGGCCACCCCGAAGGCGCGCGGGCTGAGGAGAGAGCTGGCGGTCGAGTTGACGGCGCCCGAGAGCATCCCTACGCCGTCGAACTGGGAGTCGCGCCCATCGGTGCGCACTGCCGTCGGCGCCTCAGGGGTGCCACCGGCGCCGCCCAAGAAAAAGGCTTTCTGGTTGGTGATGACCGCCATGGAGCCGCCGCGGGCCAGCACCTTCTTGCCGAGGGTTTCCCAAGCACCGAGGCTGGTGCCGAAATCGGCCCACTCGATGGTGTCCGTGGCGGCGGTCGAGGTGTAGCCACCGGCGAGCCACAAGCGCGAGCCGTTCTGGTCGTAAGTGGCGACGTTGGCCTTGGTCTGCACCACGGCCGCGGGAAAGACCCGGCCGACGGCCAACACTTCTGCCGATGGGTTGAAGCCACCCAGGTTGCCGTCGACGTCGAAAGCGGCGAACTCGATGGTGTCGAGCACCACTTGGCCGGCGCTGCCGGCGACGGCGGCCAAGTGGCGGTTGCCGTCGTCGCCTTGGACGAGGAGCGCGTGGTGGCCCCAGCGCGGCATGGTCATGCGGCGGTTGATCTCGTGGAAGACGCCAGTGGCACCGGGAAAGTGCGGCGCCGCGTCGGTGGTGGACTGTGAGCCGTCGTCGGTGTAGGACGTCGTGGTCACCTCGGCGAGGAAGCGTTCGTCTTGGGAGCGACCGTCGACTTCGGGGCTGCGGTAAATCCGGTAGGCCACGGCGGCGCTTCCACGCACCGTTACGGGCGCCCAGGACAAGGTGACGGCGCCGTTCGCGCCGGTGCGGATGATCGCCTCGTCTGAGGGGAGGGTCTCGCCGCCCGGGTTATCGGCGTCGTCCGCGGCGAGGACCGCCGAGACTTTGTAGTACCAGGTGCCGGCAGCGAGGCTGCCCGCGCTCGCGGCGGGTTCGGCTTGCAAGGTTGGCGCTTCGGTCGAGCTCAGCACGACGGCGCGTTCGACCGTGTTCAGGACGTTGCCGCTGGCGTCGCGACCGCCGACGACATAGACGTAAGTCTTTTCGGGGATATATGGGGAGTAGGCAGGGTTGAAGAGGGGCAGCGCCACGGCCGATGCGCCGCGGCGCGGCACCGTGAGGGTGTTGCGCTGCACTTGCCAGGCGCTCAGGGCGCCGAACTTGGAGAGTTGGGCCCTTTCGATGGTGTCGAGCACCTCACCGTTCTGGCCCGTGTCGCCCCCGATGGCCACGATATAGCGGTTGCCCAGATCGTCGGCGACGGAGGTGCCGGCGACCATGCGCCGCCCGATGACCGTGGGGCTGTCTTGCTCGAAGGTGTTGAGGTTGCCAGCCGGGTTGGTGACGAGGAAGCTGGCGTAAGAATAGTAGGTCTCTTCGTCTTCATTGACGACGCGCACCAGGTAGGGCCCGACGCTCATGCGGGTGGTGGGGACTTGGACATCGATCTGTTCCGCCGTGACCCGGGCCGGGGTCAGGGACTCGACCACCGTCATGGATGGGTTGAGGAGCTCGACCCGCGCCGGGCCGCGGAAGTCGCGCCCGAAGATGGTCAAGCCGGTGTTGACCTGGGTGGTGCCGCGCCCAGGGAGGATGTGGACGATGCGCGGGATGGGGAAGCGGACGATGCGGAGGGAATCCTCGAGGAGGCCGATGCGGCCGTCACTCTCTGGATTGATGACCACGAGATCGTAGGTGCCCAACGGGAGCCCTGCCGGCACGACGGCCGTGAGGGTGTTGGCGTCGACGAAGGCCACGCGCTGCAGGAAGGAGAGATCGTTGAGATCGCTCTGGTCGGCAGGGCGCACGCCTACGACGGGGGTGGACACGAAAGCACCGTCGGAGACGATGGTGACGAGCTGATCGGCGCAGGTGCAAGCGAAAGGTGGGTCGATGGAGGTGATGGCGAAGAACGAGGGTGCGCGTACGGTGATGGCAGCGGTCAGGGTGTGGCTCGAGCCATCGGGGTTGATCACCTTGAGGTCGTAGATGGCGTCGGGTTCGCCCAGGGCGCGCGGTGGGACGAGCTGGGCCGGCACGGTGACCACGAGGCGTGTGCCTGAGATGTCGTCGGCGGGGAAGGAGACGTTGGCCTGATCGATGTGGTAGACCGTGCCGTCTTGGCCGATGAGCTCGATCTTGGGCATCATCACGCGGGGGTCGTCGAGGGCCCCTTCGATGGCAGGGGAGAAGCCCGTGCCGATGAGGGTCACCGTGGCGTCTTGGTTGGCCGTGTGGATGACGTTGGGCTCGACCCGTTCGATCTTGGGACTGGGGCCTTGGCGATCGGCACCGCAGGCGGCGCTCAAGGATGCCAGAGCGAAGAGAGAGAAGAGGAGCCAAGGGCTCGAGGCCAGGCCACGCTGATTCCAGTGCTTCATGGTTCAACTCCTAGTAAACCCAGAGAGTGGGTTCCCGTTAACCAGACCTGCTGGGTCGCTGCAAGACACACGGCGATGAGTTTAGCAGGAATTTATGGACTGTGCGCATTCTTTGCAGTTAGAAAATGTTCGCTTGCGTATTCAGATCGTTGGTTGCGCGAGGCTGGAGCCGCGGCTGCGCCAGAGGTGGTCATGCCTGTATTTCTCCTCGACCATGAGATTCGATTTCCCCAGCCCCACTTGGCTGACGCCCAGGGCTTGTTGGCTATCGGGGGAGACCTGCGCCCGGAGCGCCTCCTTTTGGCCTATAGGCATGGGATTTTTCCTTGGCCCCACGAGGACTACCCCCTGATGTGGCACAGCCCCGATCCGCGCTTCGTCCTCAGCCCTGCGGTGCTGGCCGTGCCCCGCTCCCTGCGGCAGCGCATCTACCGGCGTCCCTATAGGCTGAGCATGGATACGGCCTTTGCGCGGGTCATCGAGGCCTGCGCTCGGGTGCCGCGGCCAGAGCAAGGGGGCACGTGGATTCTCCCCGAGATGGTGCAGGCCTATATCGAGCTCCATGAGATGGGCTATGCCCACAGTGTGGAGGCTTGGGAAGAGGAGCGCCTCGTCGGTGGCCTCTATGGCATCGGGGTGGGGAATGCGTTTTGTGGCGAGTCGATGTTTGCCCTGCGCCCAGACGCCTCGAAGGTGGCCTTTGCCCTCTTCGTCAGGGAAATGGGCGCCTGGGGGATGGACTTCATCGACTGCCAGGTCTACACGGAGCACCTGGCGCGCTTCGGCGCCACCCACTGGCCCCGGGCCGTCTTTCTCGAGCGCTTGGGGCGTGCTCGCCTTGGGCCTGAGCGGCGGGGGCGGTGGTGCTTCGAGGGCGACCCCTATGACCACTGCCCACGTCCGGTGTCTTGATCAGTTCTCCTTCTTGACCCGCCGCTCGAGGCGTTCGACGTTGCGCCGCAGCTCGCGCAGCTCTTCTTTGGTGACCAGATCTAGGGCCGAGGCGAGCTTCCTCTTGGTGCTCTGGACTTCGTTCTTGACCTTGAAGGAGGCCTGGAACACGAAGGACATGGCGTTCTGGACGCTCGGGCTCGCCATGACCTTCTGGGCCGTGTCGGTCTGGAGCATTTTCATCGCCTGGTTCACCAACTGTACTTTGAGGTCTTTCATGGCTTCTCTCCGCTTGAACTCCCTAAGGGGGCGTTGACCTGGGCTAGGCTCTCGGGGGCGGCACTATGCCTCCTCTGTGCTTTGGGGTCAACGGGCACTCGCTGCGTGTCGTCCGTGCAGGGGGGCGCCTTGTGGTCGCGGGGCGGCCATGCTGCGGCCACCGCGAAGAAGGTTCTGGCGGGAGGGGTGACTGTCGCGCCCGGGGGGAATCCGGCGTGGCAGGTGCTGAAGGGCGCGCCGGAGAGGAGGGGTGCGCCTGTAGGGACGTGGCAGCAAAAAAAAAGGGCCGCATGGAGGCGGCCTCGGCGTGGCTTGGGGGCGGAGTCCTAGGTGTGGTCGTCGTTGGCGAGGTCCAGGCCGACCTGCATCTCTAGGTAGCGGTGATAGGGCATGCCCGTGCCGGCGGGGATGAGGCGGCCCATGATGACGTTCTCTTTGAGGCCGCGCAGGGTGTCGAGTTTGCCCGAGATGGCGGCCTCGGTGAGCACCTTGGTGGTCTCCTGGAAGGACGAGGCCGAGATGAAGGACTCCGTGGACAAGGAGGCCTTGGTGATCCCGAGGAGGAGATCTTCGGCCACCGCAGGGAGGCCGCCTTTCTGGATGATCTTCTCGTTCTCTTGCTCAAAGAGTTGCCGCTCCACTTGCTCGTCGATGAGGAAGCCCGTGTCACCGACCTCGGTGATGCGGCAGCGGCGCAGCATCTGGCGGACGATGATCTCGATGTGCTTGTCATTGATGCGCACACCCTGGAGGCGATAGACCTCCTGGATTTCGTCGACCATGTACTTGGCCAGGTCCTTGCGGCCCTTGACGGCCAGAATGTCGTGCGGGTTGGACGAGCCTTCCATGAGCTGCTCGCCAGCCTGGACGCGGTCGCCGGGGTGGACGTTGATGTGTTTGCCTTTGGGGATGAGGTATTCCTTCTCCTCGCCGACGTCGGGGGTGACGATGATGCGGCGTTTGCCCTTGGTGTCTTTGCCGAAGGTGACGATGCCGTCGATTTCCGAGATGATGGCGTGTTCCTTGGGCTTGCGGGCTTCGAAGAGCTCGGCGACGCGGGGCAGACCACCCGTGATGTCCTTGGTCTTGACGGTCTCCCGGGGGATTTTGGCCAAGGTGTGTCCGGGGGTGATCTCTTCACCTTCGGCGACCATGATGATGGCGCCAACGGGGAGTTGGTATTCACCGATGACCTTGCGGTTGGATTTGTCGCGGATGACCACCTTGGGGACGGCGTCGGCGTCCTTGCCCTCCATGATGGTTTTGCGCGCCAGACCGGTGACCTTGTCGAACTCCTCCTTCATGGTGCGGCCCTCGGTGATGTCTTCGAACTTCACCAGACCGCCGCGTTCGCTGACGATGAGGTTGGCGAAGGCATCCCATTCGACCAGCAAGGTGTTGGTCTTGACGGGGGAGCCGTCTTTGACGTGGAGGATGGCGCCGTAGATCAGGGGATAGCGCTCGCGTTCGCGGCCCTCGTGGTCGTGGACGCTGAGCTCACCGTTGCGGTTCATGACGACGAATCGGTTGTCGCCATGATCGACCGTGTTGACGCTGTGGAGGCGCACGGTCCCTTCGTTGCGGGCCAAGTGGCGGTTCTCGGCGCCAGCGAGGGTGGAGATACCGCCGGTGTGGAAGGTGCGCATGGTGAGCTGGGTGCCGGGCTCGCCGATGGATTGAGCGGCGATGACACCGACGGCCTCACCGATGTTGACCAGGCGCCCACGCGCCAGGTCACGGCCGTAGCAGCGGGCGCAGATGCCTTGTTTGGATTGGCAGGTCAGGGCGGAGCGGATGGCGACGCTGCGCAGCGCCGCGTGGCGGATGCGGTCCACGGCGTCTTCGTCGATCTCTTGGTTGCCCTCGACCAAGAGCTGGCCTTCCGTGTCGTAGACATCGAAGAGGGCGACGCGGCCGAGGATGCGATCGCCCAGATCTTCGATGACCTCACCACCTTCCACGAGGGAGGTCATGTCGATGCCGTCCAGGGTACCGCAGTCTTGCTCACAGACGATGGTGTCCTGGGCCACGTCGACCAAGCGCCGCGTGAGGTAGCCCGAGTTGGCGGTTTTCAGCGCCGTGTCGGCCAGACCTTTGCGCGCGCCGTGGGTCGAGATGAAGTACTGGAGGACCGAGAGGCCTTCGCGGAAGTTGGCCCGGATGGGGGTCTCGATGATCTCCCCCGAGGGCTTGGCCATCAGGCCGCGCATCCCGGCGAGCTGCCGGATCTGCTGTTGGCTACCGCGGGCGCCGGAGTCGGCCATCATGAAGATGGAGTTGAAGGAGTCGTTCTTGATGGTGGCCTTGGTCATGGGATCGACGATGTGCTCGTAGCGAATCCCAGCCATCATCTTCTCGGAGACCTTGCTCGTGGCGTGGTTCCAGATGTCGACGACCTTATTGTAGCGCTCGCCGTCCGTGATGAGACCTTCGTTGTATTGGTTGTGGATCTCGTTGACCTCATTCTGGGCGGTGTCGAGGATGGTGACCTTCTCTGCCGGCACGCGCATGTCGCCGATGCAGATGGAGATACCAGCGCGGGTGGCTTCCCGGTAGCCCGCCGAGCGGATGCGGTCGGCCAAGAGCACCGTCGCTTTGTCATCGGCCGTTCTGTAGCCTTCTTCGATGAGGCGCCCGAGGGCCTTCTTGTCCATGGTGCGGTTGACGAGCTCGAAGCCCAGGCCTTCAGGCAAGACTTCGTAGAGGAGGACGCGCCCGACGGTGGTCTTGATGAGTTGACCTTGGTGCCGGACCATGACGCCCGCTTGGATGTCGGCCCGGTTGTGGTCATAGGCCATGCGCACTTCGTCGAAGCTGGCGTAGAGCCCATCGGTGGGTCTGCCGTTTTCGTCTTCGCGATAGCAACCACGTGCGAAGGGGCGCTCGCGGGTCATGTAATAGCAACCGAGGACGATGTCCTGGGTGGGCCCGATGATGGGTCCGCCGTGTGCCGGCGAGAGGATGTTGTTGGTGCTCAGGAGGAGCACCCGCGCTTCCATCTGCGCTTCGAGGGAGAGGGGGACGTGGACGGCCATCTGGTCGCCGTCGAAGTCGGCGTTGAAGGCCGCGCAGACCAGGGGGTGCATCTGGATGGCCTTGCCCTCGATGAGGACGGGCTCGAAGGCCTGGATGCCGAGGCGGTGCAGGGTCGGCGCGCGGTTGAGGAGGACCGGGTGCTCCTTGATCACCTCATCGAGGATGTCCCACACCTCGGAGCGCTCGAGCTCCACCATCTTCTTGGCGCTCTTGATGGTGTTGACGATGCCACGGGAGACCAGACGGTTGTAGATGAAGGGCTTGAAGAGCTCGAGCGCCATCTTCTTAGGCAGACCACATTGGTGCAGACGCAGGTCGGGACCGACGACGATGACCGAGCGCCCCGAGTAGTCGACGCGTTTGCCGAGGAGATTCTGACGGAAGCGCCCGTGTTTGCCCTTGAGCATGTCAGAGAGCGACTTGAGTGGCCGTTTGTTGGGGCCGTGGATGGTCTTGCCGCGCCGGCCGTTGTCGAAGAGGGCGTCGACGGCTTCCTGGAGCATCCGCTTCTCGTTGCGGATGATGATCTCCGGCGCGTTGAGTTCCAAGAGGCGCTTGAGGCGGTTGTTGCGGTTGATCACGCGCCGGTAGAGATCGTTGAGATCGCTGGTGGCGAAGCGGCCGCCGTCGAGGGGAACCAGGGGGCGCAGATCGGGGGGGATGACGGGGATGACCTCGAGGATCATCCACTCGGGCAGGTTATCGCTGCCGCGGAAGGCCTCGACCACTTTGAGGCGTTTGGCGATCTTCTTGCGTTTCGCCTCGGAGGTGGCCTCTTTCATCTCGTGGCGCAGGGTCTGCGCTTCCATGGGGATGTCGATCTGCTCCAGGAGATCCCGAATGGCCTCGGCGCCCATTTTGGCTTCGAAGGCATCTTCGCCATACTCTTCGAGGTAGGAAGCGAACTTCTGCTCCGAGAGGATGTCGCCCTTGGTGAGCGGGGTGAAGCCGGGATCGGTGACGATGTAGCTGACGCAGTAGAGGACCTTCTCGAGATCTTTGAGGGTGATGTCGAGGAGGTTGCCGATGCGCGATGGCAGGCTCTTGAGGAACCAGATGTGGGCTACGGGCGTGGCCAAGTTGATGTGGCCAAGGCGTTCGCGCCGCACTTTGGATTGGATGACCTCGACGCCGCACTTCTCGCAGACCACGCCGCGGTGTTTCATGCGTTTGTATTTGCCGCAGTTACACTCGTAGTCCTTCACGGGTCCAAAGATCTTGGCGCAGAAGAGGCCGTCGCGTTCCGGTTTGAAGGTCCGGTAGTTGATGGTCTCGGGTTTCTTGACCTCGCCAAAACTCCAGTCACGGATTTTGGCAGGGCTGGCCAGGCTGATCCGGATCGCGGAGAAGTTGAGGGGATCCTTGGGACGTTCAAAGATGTTGAAGATTTCCGTCACTTTCGACCTCTCGACCCAACGCCCGCAGGCGATGATCTACACAATGGGTTAACGCTCGATGCTCTCTTGACCGTTGCGCCGCCGGTGCCACCCCTCGGGGGCGCACCGGGCACGTTGGCTCAGCCTGCTTCCTCGAGAAGCTCTGCATTCAAGCAGAGAGACTGCAGCTCTTTGATGAGCACGTTGAAGGACTCGGGCAGGCCCGCCTCGAGGGCAAAGTCACCCTTGACGATGCTCTCGTACATCCGGGTGCGCCCGGCCACATCGTCTGACTTCACGGTTAAAAACTCCTGTAAGGAATAAGCTGCGCCGTAGGCCATCATGGCCCACACCTCCATCTCGCCGAGGCGCTGGCCGCCGAACTGGGTCTTGCCGCCGAGGGGCTGCTGGGTCACCAGTGAGTACGGTCCAATGGAGCGCGCGTGGATCTTGTCGTCCACGAGGTGGTGCAGCTTGAGCATGTACATGACGCCGACGGTGACATCCGAAGCAAAGGGCTCACCCGTGCGGCCATCGAAGAGGACCGACTGACCGCTCACGGCCAAGCCTGCCTCGTGGAGCAGCGTTTCGATATCGTTCTCACGGGCGCCGTCGAAGACGGGCGTCGCCAGGTGGACGCCGCGGGCCGCTTTCTTGGCGAAGGCGTGCAGGTCATCCGAGTCCAGAGAGTCGAGCAAGGCCTGCGTCTCGGGGTTGGCATAGGCGCTCTTGAGGAAGGTGCGCAGCGCCGCGTCGTTGTAGGTGCGTTCGATGATGGCGCGCACCTTCTTGCCCAAGCCGAGGGCGGCCCAGCCGAGATGGACCTCGAGGATCTGACCGATGTTCATGCGCGAAGGGACGCCCAGGGGGTTGAGCACCATGTCCACGGGGGTCCCGTCGCTCAAGAATGGCATGTCCTCGATGGGCAGGATCTGCGACACCACGCCCTTGTTGCCGTGGCGCCCCGCCATCTTGTCGCCGATCTGGATCTTGCGCTTGATGGCCACGGAGACCTTGACGATCTTGATGACCCCGGGCAACAGCTCGTCGCCTTTCTGCAGGTTGTAGATCTTGTCGTCAAAGCGTTTCTGCGTCTCCTGACACTGCTTCTCCACATGATCGAAGATGGTCTGCAGGGCGTTCTCCACCTCGGTGTCATCGATCTGGATATGACGCCAATAGTGACGGGGGACACGGGCGAGCACCTCAGCGTTCAGGGTCACACCTTTCTTGAGCAGCTCTTTCTTGTCCTCGTCAATGAGTTTGGCCGCAGTGACCTTGCCCGTGAGCCGCTCTTTGGCGCGCAAGTAACCTGAATCGCGGATGATCTTGAGCTCCACGTTCATGTCTTTGCGCAGCTTGTCCTCTTCAAAGGCCTCGATCTCCCGGCTGCGTTCGTCTTTCTCCTGGCCTTTGCGGCTGAAAACCTTGGCGTCGATGACCGTCCCAACCACCCCCGGTGGCACCCGCAGCGAGGAGTCGCGGACATCGCCCGCTTTCTCGCCGAAGATGGCGCGCAGGAGTTTTTCCTCTGGTGAGAGCTGGGTCTCGCCCTTGGGCGTCACCTTGCCAACGAGGATGTCACCTTGCTTGATCTCGGCGCCGATGCGCACGATCCCAGAGTCGTCCAGGTTCTTGAGCGCTTCTTCACCCACATTGGGGATGTCGCGGGTGATCTCCTCCTTGCCGAGCTTGGTGTCACGGGCGATGCACTCGAACTCCTCGATGTGGATGGAGGTGTAGACATCGTCGCGGACCAGGCGCTCACTGAGGAGGATGGAGTCCTCGAAGTTGTAACCGCCCCAAGGCATGAAAGCCACGACCACATTCTTGCCCAGAGAGAGCTCACCGCATTCGGTCGATGGCCCGTCGGCGATGACGTCTCCCTTCTCGACGATATCACCCAGGCCAATGATGGGCCGCTGGTTGAAGCAGGTGCCCTGATTGGAGCGGCGATACTTGTAGAGGTTGTAGATGTCGGGTTTGACCGTGAGATCCGAGTCGTCGCGCTCGGGCTTGATGACGATGCGTGAGGCATCGACGCTCTCGACCACGCCACGCCGTGCGGCCCGGACGGTGACGCCCGAATCCTGCGCCACGAGTTTCTCCATCCCCGTGCCGACCAAGGGCGACTCGGGCTGCAGCAAAGGCACGGCCTGGCGCTGCATGTTGGAGCCCATCAATGCGCGGTTGGCGTCGTCGTTCTCCAGGAAGGGGATGAGGGCGGCGGCGACGGAGACCAACTGGTTGGGCGAGACGTCGATGTAGTCGATGTCCGTCGGGCGCACCATGGCGAACTCGCCGTTCTCATGGCACTCGATGAGGTCGCCAGCGATCTTGCCGTCTTCCATCACCGCCGTCGCCGGAGCGATCTTGTGCTCCTCTTCCTGCAGGGCCGACATGAACTCCACATCGTCAGTGACCTTGCAGTCGACGACTTTGCGGTAAGGCGTCTCAATGAAGCCGTGATCGTTGACCCGAGCGTAGGTCGAGAGCGACGCGATGAGGCCAATGTTGGGCCCTTCAGGCGTCTCGATGGGACAGATGCGGCCGTAGTGTGTGGCGTGTACGTCGCGCACCTCGAAGCCCGCGCGCTCACGGGTCAGACCGCCGGGCCCGAGGGCAGACAGACGACGCTTGTGCGTCAGCTCGCTGAGGGGGTTGGTCTGGTCCATGAACTGAGAGAGCTGGCTCGAGCCAAAATACTCGCGCACCACAGCGCTCACGGGCTTGGCATTGATGAGGTCGTAAGGCATGAGCAGATCCATGTCTTGTGACATGCTCATCCGCTCTTTGATGGCGCGCTCCATCCGCACCAGACCGATGCGGTACTGGTTCTCCAGGAGCTCACCGACGGCGCGCACCCGGCGGTTGCCGAGGTGGTCGATGTCGTCGATGACGCCTTTGCCGTTGCGCAGATCGACGAGGTAGCGCACGGTCTCGATGATGTCTTCTTTGGTCAGCGTGGTGTGGTCGATGGGCGTGTCGAGGTGGAACTTGTGGTTCAGCTTCAGACGCCCGACGCGCGAGAGATCGTAGCGCTCAGGATTGAAGAAGAGGTTCTCGAAGAGGGAGTCGGCCATGTCCTGGGTGGGCGGATCCCCGGGACGGAGGCGGGTGTAGATCTCAATCCGGGCTTGCTCGGGGCTCGAGCACTTGTCGATGGTGAGGGTCTGTTGCAACTGCGGGTTGATATTCTTGGTGGGCTCGATGTAGAGGGTCACCACCTCAGTGATGCCGCGGTTGCGCAGATCCTCGAGCACGGCAGGCGTGATCTCCTGGTTACACTCGACGATGATTTCACCGGTCTCCATGTCGAAGGCGTCTTCGGCACAGATGCGCCCCAGCAGGGCTTCTTCGGTGATGGCGATGCGTTCGATGCCCAGGGCCTGCATCCGCTTGAGGTTGCCCTTGTTGAACTTGCGCCCTTCCTTGACCAAGGGGGTGTTGGTCTCGGGGTCCATGACGTCGCAGGTGGCTTTCTCACTGATGAGCAGGTTGCGATCCACCTTGCGATAGAGCCCGTCGGGCTCGATGTAGATGGTTTCGGTGTCGTAGTACTCTTTGAGGAGCTCTTCCGTGTTGAAGCCGAGGGCGCGCAACAAGATGGTGGCCGGCATTTTGCGGCGGCGGTCGATACGCACGTGGAGGATGTCTTTGGAATCGAACTCGAAATCGACCCAAGAACCGCGATAGGGGATGATGCGCGCCGAGTAGATCAGCTTGCCGCTGCTGTGGGTGCGCCCCTTGTCATCGTCGAAGAAGGCGCCGGGAGAGCGGTGCAACTGGCTGACCACGACGCGTTCCGTGCCGTTGATGATGAAGGTGCCCTGGTCCGTCATCAGGGGGATGGCCCCGAAATAGACCTGCTGCTCTTTGACGTCGTGAATGCTGAGGGGGCGCTCGCTGTCGCTACCATTCTCGTCGCGTTCGTAGACGATGAGGCGGATATCGACCTTGACCGGCGCCTCGTAGGTGCCGCCGCGGGCCTGGCACTCTTCCACATCGTGCTTGGGCGGGTCCAGGGTATACGAGACGAAGCTCAGTTGGCTGGTTCCGTTGAAATCCGTAATGGGAAAGACGCTCTTGAAGACCCCCTGCAGACCCGTGTCCTCGCGCTCGTCCGGCGGCACGTCTTGCTGGAGGAAGAGCGCGTAAGAGCGCCGCTGGATGTCGATCAAATTGGGCACATCTACGATGCAAGTGTCACTCGCATAGGTCCGCCGGGCTCTAAAGTTTGCTTGAATCACGGATGCCATCTGCTCTCCTCGGTATCGCGTCAGTTCCCAACCGTTTCATCGTCGGCAGCCATGGACAGCAAGACCATGGCTGCAGCCCGAGCGTCCTCAGGCGGCTATGGACGATGGGGTGCGCTGTTCATCATTCACAGGCCTCCGCCGCAGCGAAGGCAAATATTTTTTCGGGATCGCGAAGGTAGAATGCCAAAAAAGCGAGGTTCGTGCACAACGCAAGCGCTCACGGGCCAGCTCGTCCTTTTGCAGTCTTCCCATCCCATTCCATCTCCTCCCAAAGCGTCACCGCGTCTGACGCCGGGTCTCATGTTGTGCCACTGCAAAAGCGCTCCCAGGGGCCCGCGGGCCTCGGGATGCATCCACCGTCGTCGATGCGCACGCCACCCTGAGCCAGCGCCAGGCACGCGCAAAACCAGGGCGGCGGGAATCTACTGGCTTGCGACAAGGATGTCAACTCTTATTCCTGAAATTGGCCAGTTTCATGCATAGGCCGGATCACAACGCGCTGCGCAGCTCCAAAGCACCCACGTGAAAGCCCAGGGAGGCGAAGAAAGGCTCGGCTGCTCTGGCGTCACCCACCAGGTGCACATTGGCCCACCCAATCCCCATCGCCTGGGCCGCGGCGAGGACCTCCGTCACCAGGGCGCGACCCAGCCCCCGGCGCCGATAGGAGGCCTGCACGAAGACCTCATTGATGGAGCAATAGGTGTCGACTTTGAAAATTGGTGCCTGCACCTCGACGACGCCCGCAGCGTAGCCCGCCAAGCGCCCCTCATGCTCAGCCACGAAGCAGAGATAACGCTGCTCGGCGAGCAGGTTCTGCCTGAGGCGGCGCATCTCGTAGGACACGCGCACGGGGTTCTCTTGGAGGGCGGAGAAGGCATCGTTCTGGCAAGCCGTCAGCGCGAGGAAGAGATCCTGTACGCCAGAGAGATCGCGGATCGCCAGGGGCCGGAGAAGGACTTGCTGCGCAGGGATACTTTCGCTCAAAGCTATGCTCGAGGGGCAGTGGTCCACGTGGGCATTCAACGACGAAGAGCGCCCGGGGTGACCCACGGACGCTCTCGAGACACCAAGCGGACAGGTGGCCTACATGGGCTTGATTTCCACGGTGGCACCAGAGGCTTCGATCTTGGACTTCATGTCGGCAGCTTCTTCCTTGGACACGCCTTCCTTGATGATGCCGGGTGCGCCGTCGACCAGGTCTTTGGCTTCTTTGAGGCCGAGACCGGTGATGGCGCGGATCTCTTTGATCACCTGGATTTTCTTGTCGCCAACACCGGCCAAGACCACCTTGAACTCGGTGGGTTCGGCGGCGGCTTCAGCGGCAGGCGCGGCAGCAGCCATCATCACGGCACCACCAGAGGCGGCCTTGACGTCCCACTTGCTCTCGAGGGTCTTCACCAGGTTGTTGAGCTGGACGATGTTGAGGTTTTCGAGGTACTCAATGACTTGTTCTTCACTAATGGACATGGGGCTCTCCAAGTGTGCCGTCGTATTGACGGGCCATGCAACAGGGTACAGGAAAAAATGCCAAGGGAAACTCAGCCTTCAAGTTTATCGGCGCGGGCGTTGAGGACGCCCAGGAACTGGGTAACCATGGTGTTCATCACACCCACGAACTGGGTCTGCGGCGCCTTGAAGATGCTGAGGAGCTCAGCACGCATTTCTTGGCGGCCTTTCATCTTCGACAAGGCGACGACGCCCTGGGCATCGAGGACTTTGCCGGGCAGGTAACCGCCTTTGACCTCGAATTTGGGGTTATCCTTGGCGAATTCGATGGCGATCTTGGCGGGCGTGATGGGGTCGCCTGCTTTGAGGGCGATAGCCGTTGGGCCCACGAAAGCGCTGGCGATGCCTTCGAGCTCGGTGCCTTGGAGGGCGAGCTTGGCCAAGGTGTTCTTCACGACGCGGAAGTGCACACCCTCAGCGCGGAAGATGCTGCGGACTTTATTGATGGTGTTGACATCGACGCCGGAAGTATCAGCCAGGACGATGGCGTCCATATCGCTGAAGAGCGTCCGCATCTCGTCGATGGCGGCACGTTTCTGATCTCGGTTCATGACAAGCCTCGGTTGCGGATAACGGGTAAAGAGCGCCCGAGTTCTCGCGGGAGAGGCCAACCCCGGGTGGGGTGGGTTCCGAACCGATGGTTGTACCGAAGAGGATGCCCTTTAAGAGGCAAGTCACATTTCGGGTCAGCCATGCTTCCGGCTCGGCCGGCGCCCGTTGGGCATTAATCCTCGCGTTGAGGAACCGACTTCTCCGACGGTGCAGGGGCCGCCGACAAAAGGCCCGGCGTGTTTACGCGTTCATGGGCCCTTTGTCAACCAAGAAAGGAACAAAGTGACAGGATCAGACGCCAGCTACGGACGGATCGACCTTGACGCCCGGACCCATGGTGGCGCTGAAGGTGATGGACCTGACGTATTGGCCTTTGGCGGCCGCCGGCTTGAGTCGCATCAACATGTCGATGAGGGCTTGGTAGTTCTCTTCGAGGCTCTCGGGCGTAAAAGAGACGCGGCCGATGGGGGCATGGATGATCCCAGCGCGATCGACCTTGAACTCGACCCGACCGGCCTTGAGCTCGCGAACGGCCTTGGTGACATCCATGGTCACCGTGCCGACCTTGGGGTTGGGCATCAAGCCACGCGGACCGAGGACCCGGCCGAGCTTGCCCACTTTCCCCATCATGTCGGGGGTGGCGATGGCTTTGTCGAAGTCGAGCCAGCCGCCTTGGATTTTTTCGACGAGGTCGTCAGAGCCGACGATATCAGCGCCAGCTTCGCGGGCCTCGCGTTCTTTCTCGCCCGCGGCGAAAACGATGACGCGAACGGTCTTGCCAATACCATTGGGCAGTACAACCGCGCCACGAACCATTTGATCCGCATGCCGCGGATCAACGCCGAGCCGCACAGCCACATCGACGGAGCCGTCAAACTTGGTATAGCTCGTGGCTTTGACCAGTTTGATGGCTTCGCTGACGCTGTCGTAACGCTTCTGCCGATCGACTTTTGTGAAAACGTTCTTGTATTTCTTTCCTCTGAATGGCATCGCGCCGACCCTCCGTCACTCTATGACATCTACGCCCATGCTGCGACAAGTGCCTTCAACCGTGCGAATAGCCGCCTGGATGTCTTCAGTGTTGAAGTCGGGCATCTTGAGTTGGGCAATTTTCTTGACCTGCTCACGACTGATTTTGCCAACTTTTTCGCGGTTAGGCACCCCGCTGCCTTTCTTCAGGCCGAGCTCTTTCATGACGAGCACCGCAGCAGGCGGCGTCTTCGTGACAAAGGAGAACGAGCGATCGGCATAGACCGTCACCAGAACGGGGATGGTCAACCCAATGTTTTCCTGGGTACGCGCGTTGAACTGTTTGCAGAACTCCATGATATTGACCCCGTGCGCGCCGAGCGCGGGACCAACGGGCGGGGAGGGATTCGCCTGTCCGCCAGGACACTGCAGTTTGACTACGGTAACAACCTTCTTGGCCATGACACTTCAATCCAAATGTTTCGGCACTGGTGTGCGCACAAGCGCGATCACGCGCTCACTTTTTCTACCTGGCCAAACTCGAGTTCCACGGGCACGACTCGCCCGAAGATGCTGACCAGAACCCGAACCCGCCCCTTGTCGCGGTCAACTTGTTCAATACTGCCGGTGAAGTTCGAGAAGGGACCGTCCGTCACCCGGACATTGTCGCCCTCTTCGATGCTCTGCAGGAGATCCGGCTTGTCGATGGACTCCTTCATCTGGCCGAGGATGCGCTGCACTTCGGCATCGGGCATCGCCGGTGGGGTGGTGCCGCCGCCAACGAAGCCGGTGATCTTCGGCGTCGATTTCACCAAGTGCCAGGTCTCGTTGGTGAGCTCCATCTGCACGAGGAGGTAACCGGGGAAGAACTTCCGCGTCGTGGTGCGCTTCTCCCCTTTTTTGCTTTCGATCACCGTCTCGACCGGGATGAGGATGTCTCCGAAGAAATCCTTCAGAGTGGAAGCCTCGATGCGCTCCTGTAGGGCTATCTTGGCCTTGTTCTCAAACCCAGAGTGGGCGTTCACGATGTACCACTTCATGAGGTGCCGCCTTCACTCAGTCGCTATCCGTCGATGCCGAGAATCATGGCCGTCAGACGTTGAAAAACAGCGTCGAAGGCAAAGAGAATCAGCGAGATGATCGCTGTCGTGACGATCACCACCTTGGTGGCAGACTTCGTCTCAGCGTAGTTGGGCCAAGTGACGCGTTTGGCTTCGCGGGCGACGTTGAGCCCCCCTTCATAGAGACGCTTGTGTCGCCACAAGACCAGGGTGACCACAATGGCCAGACCCAAGCCAAAGAGCGAGGCTTGCGTCAGGTGCTCTCCCAAAACCTGGCTATCAGGCACATTGACCAAGGCCATCACCGATTCGCTCACGCGCGCAAAGAACCACCACAAGATGATCCCAGCAAACACGAACGACAGATTGACCCATCGAACCACGTCATCCATCGCGCAATCCTCATCTCCGGCCAAGAAAGATGGCCGAGACAGGGGTGGAGGGACTCGAACCCCCGGCCCACGGCTTTGGAGGCCGTTGCTCTACCAACTGAGCTACACCCCTAGGGGTCGTCGTGGCGCAGAACGCCGCGACGACCCAAGACACAACTAGATAATGGCAGCAACGACCCCAGCGCCTACGGTACGGCCACCTTCGCGGATAGCGAAGCGCAAGCCTTGTTCCATCGCGATGGGCGTGATGAGCTCGACCCGAACCGAGACGTTGTCACCAGGCATCACCATCTCGACGTTGTCGAGGGTCACCACGCCGGTCACGTCGGTGGTACGGAAGTAGAACTGCGGACGGTAGCCATTGAAGAACGGCGTGTGCCGCCCACCTTCGGCCTTGGACAGGACGTAAATCTCGGCGGTGAAGGTCTTGTGCGGGGCGATGCTGCCCGGTTTCGCCAAGACTTGACCGCGCTCGATGTCTTCCTTCTTGACACCACGGAGCAGGCAGCCGACGTTGTCGCCAGCCTGACCGAAGTCGAGGAGCTTGCGGAACATCTCAACGCCCGTGACGACGCTCTTGTCCACCGCCTCTTTCAGACCCACGATCTCGACGGGCTCGCCGACCTTGATCATACCGCGTTCGATACGACCCGTGGCCACGGTGCCGCGACCAGAGATGGTGAAGACGTCTTCGACGGGCATCAAGAAGGGCTTGTCGACCTGACGCTCAGGCGTGGGGATATAGGAGTCCACGGCATCCATCAAGCGATCGATGCTCTGGGTACCCAGGTGCGAGTCGATCTCTTCCATCGCCTGCAGGGCGCTGCCGGTGATGATAGGGATGTCGTCGCCAGGGAACTCGTAGCTGGAGAGCAGCTCGCGCACTTCCAACTCGACCAACTCCAAGAGCTCGGAGTCATCCACCATGTCGGCTTTGTTCAGGTAGACCACGATGTAAGGCACACCGACCTGACGGGCCAAGAGGATGTGCTCGCGGGTCTGCGGCATGGGGCCGTCAGCCGCGCTCACCACGAGGATCGCGCCGTCCATCTGCGCCGCACCCGTGATCATGTTCTTCACGTAGTCAGCGTGTCCGGGGCAGTCGACGTGGGCATAGTGACGGTTGGCCGTTTCGTACTCGACGTGGGCCGTCGCGATGGTGATACCACGCTCTTTCTCTTCCGGCGCCTTGTCGATTTCGTCGAACTTCATGATCTTAACGCCAGAGTACTTCTTGTTAAGATACATGGTGATGGCTGCGGTCAACGTCGTCTTCCCATGGTCGACGTGGCCGATGGTCCCCACGTTGACGTGGGGCTTCTTTCGTTCAAACTTCTCCTTGGCCATGCCGGCTTCTCCTTCGCAATTCAAATGGATGAGGGTGGGAGCGCAAAAAAGACTAACAGTAAACCGAAAAAAGCACCACTCCGGAACCGGAGCACACTCCCCTGCTGTCGAGCACAAACGCCGTGATCGCCCTCGGTTTGCGGCAAAAGATACGCATGCCATGCACCAGGACGCCCACAAGCCTGCAACCGGATTTGAACCGGTGACCTCTTCCTTACCAAGGAAGTGCTCTACCACCTGAGCTATGCAGGCACCCCACTCGAAACGGCGATGGCGCTCTGCAAGCGCCCGTCGGATGTCGTGGAAGAGCGGGAGACGGGGTTCGAACCCGCGACCCTCAGCTTGGAAGGCTGATGCTCTACCAACTGAGCTACTCCCGCATAAACAAAAGATGATCCCGCGACGCGTGGCGATGCACGCGTCGCGTCATCATCTTAAAATGGAGGGGGAAGGATTCGAACCTTCGTAGGCGTTGCCAACGGATTTACAGTCCGCCCCCTTTAACCGCTCGGGCACCCCTCCAAGGCAAAAACGACCACGATCTATGCTGGTGAAGGGACTTGAACCCCCAACCTCCTGATTACAAATCAGATGCTCTGCCAATTGAGCTACACCAGCGCCCGATCGCGGGCGCCAAATTACCGATTTCGATTCTATTGTCAAGGAACATGAGCATGCGGAAAGCGTGTTTCCCAGCCACGGCACCACAGGCCGTAGGCGCTGCGGTAAGGCTGCGTTTTATAGGCCGTGCAAGTACAAGTGTCAAGAAAAAATAGCGATGACCTCAAAGTCATCGCCGAGGGAGAACTAGACCCGAAAAAATCACCGCGCAAACCCCTTTAACGCGCACCCTATTATTAATAGATAGCCAGGAGGCAGCGACAGAGCCCTTCAAAGATCTTCGTAAGGGACCCACAGGCCGCGCCAGCTCCACAACAATGGGACGCCCCGAGCGCCGGGCGCCGCCTCGGCTAACTCAGCACAGGCCTTGCCCCAGCCTCCCGGCAAATCCACCACAAAGCGTGGCACTCCCAGGCCACCCATGCGCCCGCGCAGACGGCGCAGGATCCCCTGACCGACCGCGAGGGGGCAGCGAAAATGGCCTGTATGTTGGCCGCGGTCCACCTGAAAGAGGTAGTAGGGCCTACAGCCGTGTCGCAACAGCCAGCGGTTCATGGACTCGATGATGGCGGCGTCGTCGTTCACACCGCGCAGGAGCACCATCTGATTGTTCAGGATGCAGCCCGACAGGCGGAGACGCTGCAGAGCCGCGCCGCTCTCAACGCTGGCCTCTTGTGGGTGGTTGAAGTGGGTGTTGACGTAGATGGGGCCCAGGGCCCGCAGACACTCACACAGCGCGGCGTCGATGCGCTGGGGTAGGGTCACGGGCATCCGCGTACAGAGGCGGATCACGTCGAGGTGGGGGATGGCGCGCAGGCGCGACAGCACTGCGCCCAAGCGCCGCGTCGACAGGGACAAGGGGTCGCCGCCAGAGACCAGGACATCGCGGATGGTGGGGGTGGCGGCGATGGTGTTGAGCGCCGCCTCGATCTCGGCGCGGGTCGGGGCCTGGCTCGGGTCGCCAACTTTGCGGCGCCGGGTGCAGTGACGGCAGTGGCTGGCACAACTGTGGCGCAGCACCAAGAGTACGCGGTCGGGGTAGCGTTGGGTCAAGCCTGGTTGCAGGCCGTGCGCCCCTTCACCCAGTGGATCCCAGAGCCCGTCGTGGCCATGGGTGACTTCGGACCAAGAGGGGAGGATTTGCGCGCGGATGGCGCACGGCGCCGTGGCCTGGGCCAGGGCGAGGTAGTGGGGTGTGGTCAAGAGGGGGAAGCGGCTCGCGGCCCAGGTGATGGCGGCCTCGTCCTCAGGGCTGAGGTCGAGGATGGGCGCCAGGGCGGCGGCGCTGCGTACCCGGTGCCGCATCTGCCAACGCCACTTGGACCAATTCTCCTGGGAGACGTGGGCCCAGCAGGCCGGGCGTTGGGCGTAAGTCGAGACCGCTTGGGGAGGGGGCACCGGCGCTAGGTCGGGGCGGCGGACAAAGTCGGCCTGGAGGCGCGCGTCGTCGGCGCTGGGGCCTGGATTGTGGCTGGGGTGCGGATCCATGGTCGCTCCTCGGCGGCGGGTCACGCCGTCAAGAGCATCTAAACCGCGGCCCACACACATGCAAGGAGAATCCACACACAGACGACGACCACGGCGGTGACGAAGAGCCGCTGGCGCTTGCGGATGCGCTGTTGTCGGGCCCGAAAATCCTGATGCTCGGCCAGGAGATCCGAGATGCGGACCAAGCCACTCTCGGAGGGAGCGTCGCGATGCAGGGCGCTGGCGATCTCGACCACCTGCACGGTGATGTTGTCGTAGCCGCCGCGGGCATTGGCCAGGCCCACCAACTCGACGACGGCCGACGATGGCGGCAGCTCGCCCACATAGCGGCGGATGTCCTCGTCGTCGAGCATGGTGGTGAGGCCGTCGCTGCACAGCAAATACACGTCGCCCTCGCGCAGGGGCAGGGGCTCGCTGACGCTCACGTCGAGCTCTGGGCTTGGGCCCAAGGAACGCTCGACCAAGTGGAGGAGCTCCGTCCCTGGCCCCCGCTCGGGGACGCTCTCGCCCGCGTCGAGGCGGCGTTGGTATTCCGTGTGGTCCCGAGTGATCTGGGCGATCTCCTGCCCGCGAATGCGGTAAATGCGACTGTCCCCAGCGTGGGCCGCGTAGGCGTGCTGGAGATCCGTGGGGATGAAGAGGGCGACGCAGGTCGTCGCCATCTCGACCAGGCCGCTCTTTTGGGCTGCCGCGCGCACGGCCTGGTTGCCGCTCACGAGAGCCGCCTCCAGTGCCGCTGCCGGCAAGGCGCTGGCGATGGCCTCGGCGAAGGCCGCCCCGATGCGCTGCACCGCCACCCGACTGGCGATGGCACCGCCGGCATGACCGCCCAGGCCGTCGCAGACGACGAAGAGGCGACCCCATGGACCGGAGAAGGTCCCCATGGCGTCTTGATTCTCCTGGCGGCTGATGCCTTTGTCACTGGCCTGGGCGAAGACGATTTCCATGGCGCTTGCGTCACCGGTACGGATGGGAAGAAGGCGCTGAGCTCAGGGCCCAAGCGGCGACGGCCACGCGTCGCGACTGGGATCTTATCACTGCGTAAAATATTGACGAATCTCGCACCTTTTACTGTTTGCAACGCCACCTGGGGCGCGCCGATTTGGGCGCGAAGCGCCGCACATGGCCTTGTGATGACGGGCGCTGCCTGTTATGGAGTGGGGCAGCTCGTTGACTGTTTCAGAGGTTGCTCATGGCCAAGAAAAGCAAGAAAACGCCGCGTGCTCCCACGTCATCGCCGCCACCGGCAGGGCGCCCCGCCCGCAGGGCGTCCACGACGACCGTCGTGCTCGTGCTCGCCGCGGCCGTCGTGGCCCTCTCGCTGTGGTTGGCCTTGCGGCCCCACGCCACAGCCACCCAGGAGGTCGCGCCTGCCGCCACACCTGAGGCTGAGCGCGCCGTGGCCTCCGAGGCGCTGCCGCCCATCGTCGAGGCGGGCAATCTCCTGGCAAATCCAGGCTTTGAGCAAGGAGAGGTGGGCTGGCACTGGTTGGAGTGGTCCAAAGGGTGGGCGCCCTTCAGGATCAGCCGCAACCTGGCCTATGAAGGCGACGCCTCGGTGCTCTTGCCGCTGCGTTCCCAGAACGACGCCCGCTCGACCATCGTCTGGGGCGCCGTGCAGGAGGTCGAGCTGACAGAGGCGTTGCCGGGCTGCATCGAGGGTTACTACTATGTGGACAAATGGTCACGGGGTGCCGAGCGGCAGTACCTTCAGCTCGTCATCATCGATTTGAGCCGCGACGTTGGCCAGGGCAACGCCCAGCTTCGCTACGTCGTCAGCGGCGCTGAGACGCAGCCGCACCAGATTGGCAACGCCCACTACATCTTCCTCGAGTCGCCGCGACAGCGGGAGCCCGTGCGGGGGCAGTGGGTGCCCTTTGCGACCAACCCCGCCCAGGATTTCCAGACCCATTGGGGTTATGTGCCCGGTCCGGGGCACAAGCTGCGCATCCTCTATGAGGCGCGATTCGATCTGCGCGGGCCCGGCTCGGCCGAGGTCTTTGCCGACGTCTATTACGACAACCTCTACCTGGGCCCCCCCAGCGCGAGCCGCTGTCGGCGTTGAGGCGTCACGTGCAGGGGCGCGCGGCCTCAATGCCCCTTGCGCGGCCTCGATGCATCCACCATGATGACCCTTGGGTGGAGAGCTTTGCTTGGCTGTGTCCCAAGTGTGGGCGACGGCGGCGATGCTGGTGTCACGACTTTCGAGGCGCGCCATGAGAGATTCCTGGGGAAGTGTCCTGCAGTGTGGCCGCGGCGTTGCGGCGCTGGCGCTCGGGTTGTTGCTGGCCAGTGGCTGTGATGTCAACGTCTTCCACGATGCCATCACCACCTCCCTCGAGGTGCCTGGGGTCGAGGTGGGGCTCTTCACCACGGCCAAGCGCTTTCGCTTCGAGCGTGATGTCGCCGCAGCGCGCAACGCCGTCCTCCACCAGGCCTGGGTCGCCATCGACACCGAGGCCGACAACCCTGAGGGGCTGGATCTCTCGGTGTTCTCCACCATCGACATCTTTGTCATCGAGCCTGCCACCTCGCGGCGCGTGCTCGCCGTGCAGGGCAAGTCCTTCCGCCCGGGGGAGCTGGAGCGTTCCCTCGACATCGTCCTCCACGAAGACCTCAGGGATTTCGTGGTCGATCAGCGGGTGAGCCTCGACTGGGAGATCATGCGCCACGCGCTGGTGCCTGCGTGGGAGCCCGAGGCGGTGCTCCATCTCCGCTTTGGCATCGTGCTCGAGATCGAGACTCAGTAGGCCCTGGGCGGCAGGTCGCTGGGCAGCAGGGTGCCGCGTTCTTCGCGCAGCACTTTGCGTACCCCTTCGTGGGCGAGGGCGCGGACGTGCGCCGAGAGCAAGTCCAAGGCGGCGGCGGCGGTGTTGCAGTCTGCCGTGGCGCGGATGTAGTGCTTGACCCGCGAGACGATGCAGAGCATGGGGCCTGCCGGGGCGGCAGGGGGAGGGGCCACATCGCGCTCGAGGACGGTCTTGCGCCCTGCGGCCTGGGCGCGCTGGATGGCCGCGTCGCAACGCTCGCGGAGGTAGTCACTCAAGAGATGTAGCACCGCTGGTGGCACTTTGAGGGGCTCGCCAGCGCGATCGGCCACGTAGGATTCCAGGTGGGCGGCGACGATGAGGATCTCCCGCGGCGCATCGCCGTGGAGGGCTGGCCGCGCCGCGGCTGCTTTGGCAGAGCTCTGCGGCGCGGGCGCCTCAGGCTCGGGGGCGCTGGGGGCCCGCTGCTCTACGGCCGCCGCCGAGCGGTGGCGTGCCTCGGGGAGGTGCGCGTCCCAGCAGCCGATGGAGCAGAAAAAGAGCCCCATGCGTTTGCTGTTGCAGGTGGACACCGAGCAGGCCCAATACACGGCACCATAGGTGATGGGGCGGCGGCAGGCGCTGCACTTCTTCCAGACTTCGTCAGAGATGCACATGGTGGTCTCGGCGTGGGGTGGTGTGGTGGGGGCCGGCGCGGCGTCAGCCGTGGCGCCTCGCCGCCCAGGATGAGGGGGCGAGTGATCTTTTAACGAAGTGACGCTGGCGGCGCAACGTGCTAAGTGCAGCAAAGGAATGCCTCGGCTGAGGCTTGGCGAAGGAGCGGGTCCGTGAAGCGCCTCCACTTTGAGCGTCTGATGCGTTACCACCGGGTCTTGACCGATTGGGCCGTTGCGTCCGATGTGGTCGCGAGCGAACACTTGGCCAAGCACTGTGGCGTCGATCCGACCCAGGTGCGCAAGGATCTCGCGGCCCTCGGTTTGCGGGGCAAACCGAGCGTGGGCTTCACGGGCGCGACGGTCCTGGCGGCCATTCGCGAGCGCTTGGGCCTGGACACCCTCAAGGGGGCGGTGATCGTTGGGAGCGGGCGCATGGCTCGGGCCCTGGCGGACTATCCGCTTTTTTCCGTGTGTGGGCTGGCGGTGGTGGCCATTTTCGACGATGACATCGAGGCCACGGGAGAGGTGGTGGCCGGGGCGAGTTTGTATCCCCTCAAGGCGCTCCCCCGTGAGTGCCGGCGCTTGGGCGTGCGTCTGGGGATCATCACGCCGAGTCGGTCGGCGACGCCGAAGGAAGCGATGCAGGCCTTGGTAGAGGCTGGGGTGCGCGCGATCTGGAACTTCACCCCTGCCACCTTGGTCGCGCCGCCCGGGGTGCTGGTGCGCGACGAGCAGCTCAGCGTGGATCTGGCGGAGCTGGCCTATGCCGTGCGAGATGTGCCGGAGGCGCGGTGATGGCGGCCAGGTGGGCAGCGGAGCGGGCGCGCCTGGAGCAGGCCTTGTTGGCCGGGATGACCCGCGGCCTCGCGCCCGAGGCTTGGCGTGCGTTGACGGCGCAGATCATGACCTACCAGGCGCAGGCGCACCCTCTCTATGGGCGCTATTGTCGCCACGGCGGCGTCGAGCCCGGCGGTGATCCCTGGGGCTTGCCGCCGCTGCCCGTGGAGGCCTTCAAACGGGCTGACCTCTTTCCCCATGACGCCTCCGAGGCGGTGGCGACCTTCTTTTCCAGCGGCACGACGGCGGAGCAGCGCTCGCGTCACGTTTTCAAGACCCTGGCGTTGATGGACACGGCGATCCTGGCGACCTTTGCGCCCATGGTCTTGGGCGACGGCGCCGAGCTGTCATGGTGGGTGCTGACCCCAAGTGACGCCGACGCACCGCACAGCTCGCTGGTGCATATGTTCGCCCACTTGATGCGCCACCACGGTGGGGGGCACTTCCTCGTCGACGCGGCGGGCAACTTGGACGCGCCCCGGCTCACGGCGGCGTTGGATGCGGCCGAGGCTTCAGGGCGCCCGGTGTTTTTGTTGGGGCCCTCTTTCGCTTTCGTCCATTTTCTGGATGGCCTCGGGGGGCGGCGCTGGCGTCTGCCAGCGGGGTCGCGGCTATTGGAGACCGGTGGCTACAAGGGCTTGAGCCGCCAGGTTCCCCGCCCAGACTTGCACGCCGCTTTGGTGGCGACCCTGGGGCTGGAGGCGGCGCTGATCGTGGCCGAGTATGGGATGTCTGAGCTCTCGAGCCAGCTCTATGAGGCGTCCATGGCGCTGGCCTTGGCTGGGCACGGGGATCTGGCGTTGGCGCTGCGGGATCGCTTCGTGGGGCCGCCATGGTGCCGCTTCGCCGTGCTCGACCCGGACAGCCTGACCGAGTTGCCCTGGGGCGAAGAGGGGCAGATCGCCCTGCGGGATCTGGCCAACTTGGATTCGGCGGCGTACGTGCTCACGGGGGACTTGGGGCGCTGTCACCCAGTGCCGCCCGAGGCGGCGGCCCATCTCCCGTGGCCCGTGGACGCCTGTTTGCAGTTGTGCGGCCGGGCTGGCGCCGTGGCCAAGGGCTGCTCCATCGCTTTGGACGCCATGTTGAGCGGGGCAGAGCGGTCGCTATGGATGTGACGGGGTTTTTCAGCGGCGCTGGTTGGCATGCCCCCCTAGGCGAGGCGGGCTTGGCCCAGGCCGTTCAGGCCATGTACCAAGCCCGCCTCGCCCTCGCAGCCATGGACATCGAGGCGCGCCTGGCCGCCATGACCCAGCTCGCCGCAGGCCTCGGCGCCAGCGACTGGGCCGCTGGCGCCGAGGCCTGCGGCTGTAGCGCCGCCACCCTCGCCTTCGGCTTCGGCGAGCTGGAACGATGCTGGCAACCTGACGCAATGCGCCGCTTCCTCGCCACGGAGCTGCCCCAAGAACACCCCCACTGGCGCCCCCTCTTGCCCCAGCGCCTCGCCATGGTCCTCGCCGCTACCGTACCGCCGGCCGGCATCCAGGCCACCATGCTCCCCGTCATGGCGGGCGTCCCCGTCCTGGTCAGAGCGGCGGCGCGCTTGCAGCCGCTCATGCGCGCCTTCCTCGAGGTGCTGGCGCGGTGCGCCCCCGCCCTGGCGCCGGCGGTCATCTTGGCCCACTTCCCCTCATCGGATCTCGACAGCGCCGCCGCCATGGCCGCTGCCGGCGACGCCATCGTCGTCCACGGCAGCGCCCGCGCCGTCGCCCAGTGGCAGCGCCTCGCGCGACCCCACCAGATCTTCGTCCCCTACGGACACCGCATCTCGGCGGCCTACCTCGGCGCCGACCCCGAGCCGACGCCCGCGATCCTGAGCGACCTCGCCCTCGACCTCTGCCTCTGGGACCAGTACGGCTGCCTCTCTCCGCAGGCCCTCTACCTCCAGGGCGACGCCAAAGACGCCGCCGAGGTGGCGCGGCAACTGGCGCACCACGCCCTGCCGCCCCTCGAAGCCCGCTTCCCCCTCGGGCCTCTCGACGCCGCCGCCCGCGCCCATCGGCGCTCCTACATCCAGAACGCCCTCCTCGACGCGCACGCCTTCACCGCCCCTGGTGGGGCCACCATCTTGGCCTATCCCAGCGCCCAGCCCCTGACCCCCTCCTGCGGCGCGCGGGTGCTCCCGGTCTACCCCGTGGCCGACCTCGACGACCTCATCCCCCACCTCAGCGCCGCCGCGCCCCATCTCCAATGCCTCGGCATGGCCGGCGCGACCCTCACCCCGCAACGACTCGCGACCCTGACGCTGGCCGGCCTCAACCGCGTCTGCCCCCTGGGGCACATGCAGCGGCCTCCCCTGTCCTGGCGCCACGACGGCATCGGCACCCTGGCCCCGCTCGTGCGTTGGGTGAGCCTGGCCTGAGGCCTCAGAGCAGGGTGCGCCTTTCCTTGAGCGAGCGCCCCAGGGTGGCCTTGTCGGCATACTCGAGCTGCGCGCCCATGGGCAGACCGCTGGCGATGCGGCTCACCTTGAGCCCCAAGGGCGCCAAGAGGCGCTGCAGGTAGATCGCCGTGGCCTCCCCTTCCACGGAAGGGTTGGTCGCCAAAATCACCTCTTGTAAGTCCGTCTCCCGAACCCGCTGCAGCAAAGCCGCGATCTTCAAATCGTCCGGCCCCACCCCATCCAGAGGCGAAATCACCCCGTGCAGCACGTGGTAGAGCCCGTCGAAGTCACCTGTCGCTTCCACCGCCAGCAGATCTTGCGGGCTCTCGACCACGCAGATCACCTGCGGGTCGCGCTTGGTGCTGGCGCAGATCCGGCAACGCGCCGCCTCGCACAGGTTGGCGCACACCTCGCAATAGCCAATGCGCGCCTTGACCTCGACCACGGCCGCCGCCAGCTCCTGGGCATAGGCCGGGTCGGCGTTGAGCAGAAAAAAAGCCAGCCGCGTCGCCGTCTTGCGCCCAATGCCCGGCAAGCGGGCCAGGGCCTCGATGAGGCGCTGGATGGGATCACCCTCGCTGTGCACGGCGGCTCCTACATCAGCCCGGGGATCGAAAAACCGCCCGTCACCTTGTTCATCTCCGTGTTCACCATCTCGCGCATATTGCTCAAGGCGGTGTTCACCGCCGAGACCACCAGGTTTTCCAGCAACTCCGGGTTGTCGGCCGAGATCACCGACGGGTCGATGCTCAGCGCCAACAGCTCGCGGTTGCCGTTGACCACGGCCGTCACCTTGCCGTTACCCGCCGAGGCCTCGACGATCTTCGACTTGAGATCGTCTTCCAGCCTGCCGAGCTTGCCCTGCAGACGCTGGGCCTGGGTCAAAATCTGATTGAGTCCCGTTCCTTTAGACTTCTTCATCCTTCATCCTCCTCATAGAGATGTAAATCGATGCGGACGCTGCTCGCGTCGACGCCAAAACGCGTCATGGCTTCGCCCAACAAGGGATGCGTGCGGATACGTTCGCGCATGGCCTCCTGATGCTGCTCACGCGCTTGCTGTCGCTCTTCGGCCAGCGACAAGGTGGCCGCTGGGGCCGCTTCGACGAAGCGCAGGCGCGGCCGTGCGCCCAACTCCAGGGCGAGGCTGTCGAGCAGGGCCGCCAAATCCGCTTCCACCAACAGCCCGCGCAAGCCATCGCTCAAGGCCAGCTCCAACGCCGTCGGCTCGAGACGCACCACCACGGCCTGCTCCATCACCCCAGCTACCTTGGGCGAGAGGCGCCGCAGGGCCGAACGCCAAGGATCGCCAGACTCCGCTGGGCTCACCTCCGCCGTCGCCATCGCCCCTGCCCGCGTCTCTTGGGCTTCCACTTTCGTTGGGGCGTGCGGCGTGGCCGCCGTGGTGGCAGGGGGCGGCTGCGGGGGTGACGGCGGCGCGCTGACGCGAGAGGCTAGCGCTTCAGGCTTTTTTTTTTCCCCCGGGGGTGGCTCAGAGGGCGCCGGCAGAGCGTCACCGCTGGACCCCAGCGGCGCATAGTCCCGGAGGGACGCCGCCAGGTGGCTCCGCATCTTGGCCAGCAAGTCCTGCTCACGCGGCAGGTCGCCGTGGAGCGATTTCTCCAGCGCCTCCAGGCGGCTGAGCAAGGGCAGCAGGGGCGGCATGGGCGCGACGGCGGCCATCTTGACCACGGTCATCTCCATCAACAGCTTGGGATAGAGCGAGCGAACGACCAGGTCCACCGCCTCGGACCAGATCTGAAACATGCGCTGGAGGCGCTCGATGCTGACGTTCTTGACGGCGGCCTTGACCCGCTCTAGCTCGGACTCGCCCAGCTCGGTGAGCCCCTGGGGGTCGGCGACGGCGCACACCACGGTCATGTCACGCAGGTGCTCCAGGAGATCGACGGAGAAATGGCCCAAGTCTTGGCCATAGCTGTCGACCTTCTCCAAGACCCGCAAGGCCCGATCCACGTCGCGGTTGACCAGCGCCTCGCCGAGGGAGTGAAGGGTCTCCCGGCTGGCGATGCCCAAGGTCTCAGCGGCGGACTCGGCGCTGATGGGGGGTTCGGCGAAGGCGATGACCTGGTCCATCGCGCTCAGCGCGTCGCGCACGCCCCCGCGGGCGTGGCGCGCCAAAAGGGTCAAGGCCTCGTCGGTGAAGTCGATCCCCTCGGCGTCGGCGATGTGGCGCAGGCGTTCACAGAGATCCCGCACGGTGACGCGCTTGAAGTCGTAGCGCTGACAGCGGCTCAAGATGGTGACGGGGATTTTGTTGGGTTCGGTGGTGGCGAAGACGAAGACCGCGTGGCTGGGGGGCTCCTCGAGGGTCTTCAACAGGGCGTTGAAGGCCTCCGTGGTCAGCATGTGGACCTCGTCGATGATGTAGACTTTGTAGCGCTCGCGGCTCGGGGCGTAGCGAACGGCCTCCCGCACCTCGCGGATTTCGTTGATGCCGCGGTTCGAGGCGCCGTCGATTTCGATGATGTCCACGGCGCGGCCGTCGGTGATGTCGACGCAGGCCGTGCACTGGTTGCAGGGGGTCGGCGTCGGGCCCTCTTGGCAATTGAGGGCCTTGGCCAGGATGCGGGCCGTCGAGGTTTTGCCCACCCCTCGGGAGCCCGTGAAGAGGAAGGCGTGGGCCACGCGCCCCTGACGGATGGCGTTGGCCAAGGTCTGGGTGACGTGTCCCTGTCCCACGACATCTGTGAAGCTCTGCGGCCGCCACTTGCGGGCCAATACCAGGTATGCCATCGCTGCGTCTTCGTTGGCTCTGCTCACCGGAGCGGCGAGTAGGGGTGAACGGACCTTCGACCGCGGGCTACGCTAGCGGCCTTCGCCTCGGGGGGCAAGGTTGCGCTGGCCGTGGGGTGGCCGCCTCGCCGTTTGCTGCGCTGGCAGCAGTGGCCACCCCGAGTGGGGCGTGCTATTTTCGGCCAAGTGGCGCCCTGCCGTGGGATCGCCCCGTCTTTTCTCGACTACTCCCCCCTGGAAGAGCAATGACTGCGCTGTTGTGGCTTGGAATCGTGGTCGCTTTCGTCGGTGCCGTGACCTTGTGGGTCGTGCCGGTGGTCGCGTTGCCCTGGCTGTGGATTCTGGGGGTGACGGGCGCCGCGGGGGCGCTGCTGGCTGGAGCAGGGGCGCTGTTCGCGCAGGGCGGGCGTCCGCGTCAAGGGGCGCGCCTCGGCATCCTCGGCGGCGTGCTGGCCCTGCCCTTTGGCGTGGTGGCACTCGCTGCGGCCGTGCGGCTGCTGCAGCAAGACCGCCTGGGTACCCTCGTGACGGCCGCGCCGCGCCAGGGGGAGATGCTCCGCCCCCTGCGCCACGCGATGGTGATTTTCATGGGCGTCGCCGTGGTCGCCTGGGTGGCGAGCCTGATCCTGCTGCGGCAGGGGGCGGCCGAGACCTTGGAGCAGGCCATGTGGCCCGTCGCAGCGGTGGCCGTGGCGCTGGTGGCGGGATTGGAGGCCTTTTATCTCTGGACCCGCCGCAACGATGAGGCGTTCCGCCTCGGCATGTGGGGCGCGGCCCTGGCACTCTTGGCCCTCGCCGTGGCGGCCCTCTATCTCCACAGCTACTTTGCCGTGGCGTTGCTTGGCCTGCCGGCCTACCTCATGGTGCTCCTCCTGCAAGGCCGACGCGGGGATGGCTCATTGCAGCGCCATCGGGCCAAGAAGCGTGGGGCGCCACTGGCCGTTGAGAACCATGGCCGCTGAACTCGAACGCGAGCTGCGCCCGGCGGTGCAGCACCTCAGGGACTTTGTGGCCCAAGGAGAGGGGTCGGCCTCTGCGGCGGTCATGGAGCACCTGACGTCCTACTTGCGTCTACTCCTTCGGGTCAACCGCCGGGCCAACCTCGTGGGGCCCCTCAGCCCAGAGGAGATGGCCCAAACCTTGATCTGTGACAGCCTCCAGGTCTTGCGCGTTTGCCCGCAGCCGCTCTCCCCGGTGGTCGACGTGGGCAGCGGTGCTGGTCTGCCTGGGATCCCCATCAAGATCTTGCGGCCCGAGCTGGAAGTCCACTTGGTGGAGCCCCGCGCCAAGCGGCAAGCCTTTCTGGGCCTGGTATTGCGCCAACTGGCGCTGACGGGGATCACCCGCCACGCGCTGCGGATCGAGGATTTCGAGGAAGAGGTCGGCTCTGCCACCTCCTTGGCCATGGGGTGCGCCGTGTCCAAGGCTTTCGCGCCACTCGAGCGTTGGCTGCCCTTGGCGGCGCGCCTGGTGCGTCCCGGTGGCGACGTGGTGGCTCTCTGCAGCGCAGCGCACTGGCAAGCCTTGGGCGCGTCCCCGCTTGAAGTGGCGCCAAATCTGGTGCTTCAGGGGGCGCTGGCCTACACTTGGCCGCAGAGCACCGCCAGGCTGGCCTTGCATTTCAAGAGAGGCCCCCTCCCGTGTTCTTGAGGGGGCCACAGCGACGCTCGTTGCGCAAGATGACCGTCTCTTGCGGCCAAGCCCGGTGATCGCGCCGCATGTCGGGCAAGTGATGGAGCCAGCGCAGGTAGTAAGTCAGGTGGAAGAGCTGGCGGTCTTCCGGATCGCCGCGCCAGGTGTTGATGGGGATACCGTTCTCGGGGTTGCAGTTGAAGGCGCCGGGGGCGTTGTCGACGATGACGATCTTGGCCAAGTCTTGGCTGATCAAGTGCAGCGGCTTGTCATAGGGCTCGAAGTGGTTCTCTGGGATGGCGTCGAGGCGGCGGCAGCGATCCCGACCCCAGATCTCCATCCATTCCAGCCCCATGGCGGCGCAGACGGCTTCGACGTAGATCGGTTGTCCCGTGCTCCACACCCGACAAGCGAAGAGCTCCCGCATGGTCCGTGCGATGGCCAGGGCGCCAGGACGCACCTGCACGTAGACCGTCTGACCGGCGATGCTCAGCACGTGATCGGCGTCATCCGTGGCTTCGAGGCTCGAGAAGACCAGCGTTTCGTCTAGATCGAAGACCAGCGTTTTCATAGGCGCTCAAAATACCAGCGCCACATGGCAGGCTGGTCAGGGCGCGTGCCATGTCCCTTGCCCTGCGCAAGGCGCACCATCCACGACGCTACACTTGCCAGTACAACGCGCTTCCGCGCGCTGAGCAAGGTCTTGGGGTTGCGGGGTGCTGTCAGGGGGGCCAAGCCGGGGCAGCAACGCAAGGTCTAGCCTTTCTTCATCTCCTCGAGGAGCGCCGTCAGGTGGTCCACTGGGATGAGCACGCTTTCGTCTTGGGAGGGGGGCTGACGCTCCGTGAAGAGGACGTCGACTCGAATTCCCAACGCAACGCAGAGGGACTCGATCTCGGCAGAGCTGACGTGTCGCAGGCCCGCCTCGATCTCTGCCAAGGTCGCCGTGCTCATGCCTGCCCTCTGGGCGAGCAGGGCTTGGTCGATGTTCCGCTCCTCGCGAATCTGCTTGACACGCAATCCCAGGCTCATGGTCAGAATCCTTGCATCTGAGAGGTGACTAAACGCCAGGGCCACTGCATTCCCTCGCCTTGCCTCTCATCATCGCCGCACTTGCCCTTTCCTGCAAGGGGCTGGAGGGCCAAAGCGTCCGATTGCCGCGAAGCCGGGGCCCCTAGCTGTCCCAGGGGAGGGCCAAGGGCGTGCGGCCCAAGGCAAAGACGCCGTGAGCATTGGGCGAGGGTGTGTCTGCCGGTGCCGCGAAGCCGCGCCCCTCACTCGACCCACAGCGAGCCTACCCGAATGCGATGGTCACCGTCCGTGCCGGCCTCAGGGTGTACCTGAGCGCGGTGATCCTGGCTGAAGAGACCAACGAAGACGGGCACCTCACCGCGTGGGGCGTCGTTGGGCACACGCAACCATTGGCGGCTGACCACCGCTTGTCCCATCGCCACTGTGGCCAGGTCTACCGTGTCGTGCGCCAGCGGGTGATCGGCATGGAGCAAACGGCGACCGTGGGCGTCGCCGTGGACGAAGACCCAGTAGGATCGGTAAAGGGGGCCAACGCGATAGAAATAGCAGGATAACAGCGTCTGCTCACCCGCCGACAAATAAGGTTGTGCGATCGTGCAGCCCGCCAAGCGAATGGCCCGGTCCAGGACATGGCCGTCGCCAGCGAAGCGCGGCACCGAGGCTTCGCTGACCAAGACCTCCTCCGTGAGCTGGAGGCGCTCCTGCACGACCCGGGCGCGCAAGGCGATGGCTGGGCTGGCGGGGTTACCGTAGAGCTCGGCGAAGTGAAAATGGGGCGGCAGCTTGGCCATGATGCGCGCGTAGCGCTGCGCCAACTGCGCGGCGTCTGGGCGCGGATGCGCCTTCTGCATGAAGCGGTGAGGCCGCGGCAATGAACCGATGAGGATCTCGTAGTCCTTCAGGAGATGTTGATTGCGCCCCAAGGCGGCGGCCCATTCGAAGAAGATCATGCCGGCCACGGGGGCCGGGTCGAAGGCCTCCAAGATGGCCGCGTCGGCAATGGGCAAGCGATCGCGTCCGCCCGTGTATTGGATGGCCCGCGGTGTGAAGAGACCATCCGTGTCATAAATTTGGATGGGGGAGTAGTAGCCCACCATCCCGATGTCGCGCCCCAAGTACCAGCTCGACGCTTCGGGTTGGCTGGAAGCCTCGACGGCGACAAAGAGCTCTTGAATCAAGCCCAAATGGTCTGGGTGAGCGTTCTCATAGCCCGGCGGATCGCGGCGCTGCAGCAGGGCCAGGGACGACGCCCACGACTCGGGTGTTTTCTGCCGCACCCACTGCGTCTTGCGCCCATGGGTCTCGAAGTCGTAGGGAGAGAAGCGCGAGTCCAACTGATTGAGCCACGCTCCGGTCCACAGCCCGACGAGCACCAGGGTCAGGCTGGCGCTCCAAGCAGCGCTCTTCCACAGCGGCGACGCGCTGTGCCATTGGGACAGGCGCTGGGCCATGGCGGGCAGGCACAGCGACGCCAGCAACCACAGCGGCAAAAAATGGCGCATGTTCGGCATCCAGTCCATCTCCACCCGGGCGACGAAGAATAGACCCACGGCGAAGAGGATGGGGGCGAGCAAGCGACGCGTCAGCAGCGCCAGGGCGAGGCCACAAATGAAGACCACTGGCCACCAGACGATCTCTGATGCGTCGGCGCCGTTGCTGAACAGAGGAGCGAGGTTCGACCAAGTGAAGCCCTCCCCTTTCTTGGCGAAATACGTGTGCGGAACCCACAGCCCGTAACAATGGAAACGGACGAGGAGCCAAGCACCGTAGCCGCCGATGACCGCCGCGGCGGGCGCAGCCAAGCGCCGCAGGGTCAGCCACAGGGGCGCGCGCCCTTGCGGCACGCGGACGCAGCCGAGCCCCACGGCCACCATGAACAGTGGCGCTTCTGGGCGCACCAGGGCCAAGGCCACGCCGACCACCGCCAAGGCGAGGCGCGCCCGCCGGCCGCCTTCGCCATCGGCGACCCGCTGCACCAGATGCCCGAACCACAACAACAAGGCGAGATAGAGCGGCGTCTCCAAGCCATAGACTGCCCATGACAGGATATAACTGTTGACGCTCACCAGCAGCACGGCGGCCATCGCCCAGGCCCGCGACATCCCAAAGACACCGCGGCCGATGCGATAGAAACCCACCACCATGAGCAGGGTGGAGGCCAGCGCTAGGATCTTCGTCGCCGTGACCCCATCCAGCCCGGTGCCCATGATGGCCGCTAGCACCAGCAGCCAGGTGACGCTGGAGTAGCCCTCTACCCACTCGCCCGGGTTGTAGACCAAGCCGGCGCCGCTGATGAAGTTCTCGGCGTAACGCAGGTAGATGAAGAGATCGTCTACGGTGCGGGGGAAAAAAAAGACCAGGTTGCGCACGCAGAAGACAAAGGCCGCCACCGCCAGAGCACCCGCGAGCAGGCTATCGGCGTGGGCCACCACCCACAGGCGCGACGCGTGAAATTTGGCCAAGAGAGGAGAGGTCGTTGTCATGGTCGGTGAAGCGGCTCGCGCAAGGAGAGGCAGGTCAGCGTGTTCCTGGCTGCCAAGAAACTCAACGGAGAGGGAGCGATGGGTCCATGGGAGGCACCAAGCCAGCGGATGCTACGCCATGGCCAGGGTGGCGGCAACGGGGCTGCCGTGGGCATTCCCGTGGCGCCCGCGGTCTTGCCCAGCGGCATGGAAGGGGTGGGGTGCCGAGATACCTGGCCAAGGGGCAGCGGCGTCTTACCTGGGAGTCGCCGCGGCCAAGGTGCTCAGACACCGCCCACCTTGGCCGCGCCCTTGGCTAGCGTCGGTGGGCGCTGAGGCGCGCTTGGGCCGTCTCGATGATCATCCGCAGCAAGTCCGTGTAGGACAGGCCATCGAAGCTCGCCATGAGGTTGAGCTTGCCATCCCAGCACCAGCCGGGGTTGGGGTTGACGTCGAGGAGCTTGATCTCCCCGTTGGCGGCGGTGCGGAAATCGAAGCGGGCATAGTCGCGGCAGTCGAGGCGCTCGAAGAGGCGCAGAGAGTAGTCCGTCAGCAAGCGGTGCGCTTCTTCTGCGACTCGGGCTTGGCGGTACTTGATGTGGGTCCAGTAGGGGGACTCGGGCTGCCACTTCGAGGCATAGGAGAGCAGGCGCGGCAGCTCCGGCGGCAAGGCGCTGTAGTCCACTTCCAGGACGGGGAGCACGGTGAAGCCAATGCCGATGTTGCCGACGATGCCCACGGAGTACTCTGCACCGGGCAAAAATTCCTGCACCAAGACGGGGCGCCCCGGCAGGATCTCACGCAGATAGGCGAGGTAATCCAGGGCTTGGCCGGGGCTAAAGACCACGGCTTGCTCCGTGATGCCCATGGAGCCGTCCCCTTGGGCCGGTTTCAAGAGCGCTGGCATCACCGAGGCGACCGTGCCCGCAAAATCGTCGGCAGCGACATAGGTCTCCAGCGGCACCGGCACGTCGAGCGCCATGGCGACGGCGCGCACGATGCTCTTGTCGTAGCACAGACCCAGGCACGCTGGGCTGGCGCCGGTGTACGGGATGTCGAGCAGCTCGAGGAGGGCCGGGACATGCAGCTCGCGATGGGGGTTGTTCTGGTAGCCTTCATCGCAGAAGTTGAGAACGAAATCCGGTGGGTTGCTGCGCAGGCTCTGGAGCAGGGTGGCGTGCTGGGCGATGAGCTGGAAGGTATAGGCCGAGAGCGGCTCGAGGGCCTCCCGCAGCTTGTGAATCGTCTCCAGGTCCTCTGGGTTGAAGCGGCCATCGCGCTTGACCGGATCGGGCAAGCTCGGATCGCCGAGCAGAACCGTGACCTTGGGGAAAGGAACCGGTGTGACTTTGGGGCGAGCCGCTTTCTTGGGGGCCTGCGCCGTGACCAGCAGGCGTCGCGCCATCATCCCCAGGTCTTGGTTGCGTTCCGACTGGGTGGCGTAGTCGCCGTGGAGACGCACGTTGAGGTAGCCACAGCGCTCCAGGAGCGCCGCGATGGCCTCGCGGGAATACAGACGTTCCGCGTAGAATTGGTCCGCCAACACCCCCTGCTCGGCGTCGACCACCACCTCGCGGCTGATCAAGCGCCCTTTGTCTTCCGAGAGCTTGCGTTCGCGACAGACGAAGCGTTGCGCGTCGATCCACTCCCAGGAGCGATCTTCGAAATGATGCCGCAGCCAATCGCCATCGGCGAGGTCGAGAAAGAGCGTCCCGCCCGAGCGCAGCGCCCGTCGCACGGCGAGCAAGACTTGGGCGTCATCGTCGGCGCTCTCGAAGTAGCCGAAGGAGTTCCCCATCATGATCACCGTGTCGAAGGAGCTCTCCACGTGTCTGAAACGGCGCGCGTCACCCTCGCGAAAACGCACGCTGAGGCTGGCGCGGCGCGCGCGGCGGCGGGCCAAGCGGATGAGGAAGCGCGAGCGGTCCACGCCCGTGACGTGCTCAAAGCCCCGCGTCGCCAGCTCGATGGCGTGGCGGCCCTGGCCACAGCACAGGTCCAGGACGCGATCGCTCTTCTCCAGGCCGCAGAGCTCCACCACCAGGTCCACCTCTTGTTGGGTGATGAGCTGGTCCTCCACCACATCCCCGTCGGTCTGCAAGTAGATGGCGTTGAAGAGCGTGCTCCACCACTCCGGTGGCAGGTGGCGTTCGAGGTCCGATACCGGACCCAGCGTGCGCGGTGCGCCATCGAAGTGGCGTTTCTTCAAGCCACTTTTGTTGTGGGCTGGGCGCTGACTTTGGCCGTCGCTCGCAGCACGGCCTTTCTGCTGTGGACTCATGGGCTGACCTCCAACATGGGGTGGAAGCGTTACGAAAAAATGACCCGGCAGGCCGCGTGCACGAGAGGCGTCGCGTAGGGCACTGCATACGCCAATGCCGCACGATTCTCAACGGAAATGGCGATTAAATGAAGTCGCGACGACTAAAAATCAGCGCCGCCAAGCCGAGCATGACCAACACGTAGAGCGAGCCATGCCCGGCCGTCAGCATGACGTAGCTCCAACTCACGGGCAGGTCATAGGTGACCTCTCGCGACAGGTTGAAAAGGGAGAGGTTCGGGATGAGAAGCTCCCCCACCCGCATGAAGGCGCGCACCATCTGCGAGGCGTGGCTGTCCGTGAAAGAGACGATGGCGTCGTGCAAGTTGCCCAACAAAAAGAGCGACGCCGTCATCATGCCGCTCAAGAACGGCGTCGAGAAGGCGCTGAACAAGGTCGCGATGGCGGCGACCACGGCGATCTGGACGTAGATCAAGAGCAGCGCCTGCACCAGGGTCGTGGTGACAGCGATGTCACGTAGGACGAGCAAGGCCAAAAATATCAGCGACATGAAGCCGAGCTCGACGGCGACGGTCAACAAAATGCCCAGGTATTTCCCTACCAGAAACTGCCACCGCTCGATGGGCTTGGAGACGATGGTATAGATCGTCTTCTTGTCCATCTCTTTGTGCAGGAGACTGATCCCGGTGTAGATGGCGATCATGGCACCAAAGAGGGTGATGACCACGACCCCGATGTCTTTGATCACCCGCTCTTGCTCATAGAGCGAGAGCTCGCCGAAAGCGATGGACGACAGGATGAGCAAGACCGCAAAGAAAAGAATGGCATAGAGGATCTTGCTGCGTACGGCTTCGCGGAAGGTGTTCAGCGCGATGGCATGGATGCGAATCAGCGTTCTCATGACGTCGCCTCCGTTGGGGTCTCGCGATCATGGCGCTCTTCTTGGGTGCCGATGGCCTCCCGGACGAAGACGTCCTCCAGGCTCTCGCGGCGCGGCACCACGCTCTCGATCTGCGCGCCCGCTTCGATGAGTTTGGCGATCACCGCACCGATGTCACAGTCACCGGTGAAGACCAGGGTGTGCGACGGATCTTGCGTCAGCACCCGCAAGAGCAGGCCCTGGGATTCGAAGCCCGCGATGAGCTCCCGCGCGACCCCCTGCACGGCGATCTCCGTGGACAAGGTCCGCGGGTTGAGGAGCTGCGACATGGGACCGATGTCGACGATCCGGCCATGGATCATCACCGCGACCCGATCGCAGACCCGCTCGACGTCTTGCAAAATGTGGCTGGAAAAAAAGATGGTCTTCCCCTGGGCCCGCGTCTCGTGGATGAGATCGGTCACGTCCTTGCGCCCCAAGGGGTCCAAGCCCGACTGCGGCTCGTCCAACATCACGATCTCCGGATCGGCGATGAGCGCTTGCGCCAGGCCGATGCGCTGCAACATCCCCTTGGAGAACTTCCGCAGCGGCTTGCCGATGGCGTCAGCCAAGCCGACTCGCTCCAAGAGCTGCGGGACCCGCTGGCGGCGCGTCCGCGCATCGAGGGCGTAGAGTCGCCCGTAGAAATCGAGAAACTCTTCGGGCGTCAAGTAATCATAATAATAACTGATCTCCGGGAGATAGCCCACCTTGGCCCGGCTGGCCGGTGCCGGCACCGGGGTGCCTAGGATCTCGATGTGGCCCCGGGTCGGCGTGATCAGTCCCATGATCGCCTTCATCGCCGTCGTCTTGCCGGCGCCGTTGGGCCCCACCAATCCAAAGATCTCGCCGCGATACACGGAAAAGGAGATGTCTTTGACCGCCTCGACCCGCCGGCGGCGGAAGCCGAGGGAAAAGGTCTTGGCGAGCTGGGTGACCTGGATGACCCTCTCCTCGCTGCTCTGCTTCGTCGTCATGAGCTTGACTCCTTGTCGCCGACGGCCGCCTGTGGCGCGGCGCTGTCCCCAACCTCTGCCGAAGCCGAGCCTTGTGCCGCAGCCGCAGGGGACGCGCTCGCTGTCTGCGCGCTAGCGCTGGTACAGATCACTTGGGCGGGGCGCACCAGGGTCTCCCCTCTGCTGAACCCCCGTCGTCGTACCTGAACGATGGTGCCAGGACCAAAGTCCTCACGCGCTTCGCAATGAATGGCCTCATGTAAATGCGGATCGAAGGGGGAACCCGGGCTGGGAGAAATCACGGTCAGCGCCAAACGGCGCCACACCTGCTCACTCTCCCGCGCCAGGAGCGCGATGCCTGCCTGCACATCCTCCGTGGGCCCCTCGGCGTGCTCGAGCGCGGCCTGGATGGCGTCGTCCAGGGCAAGCACCTGGCGCAGGGCCTCGCAGAGGCTGCGGTGGCCTTCTTCTTCCGTGTCCTTGCTCAGGCGCTGATGGCGCGCATCGGCCTCGACCAGGGCCTCCTCGGTCGCAACGGCGCGCTGCTTCCACAGATGCAACCTGCGGACGGCCTGCTGGGTGCGCCACCACTGCAGGATGGTCAGCCCCAACACCATCAAGCCAAGTCCAATCAACCAGGGAGTCATGTCTCGTGCCCTTCGCTTGGGGGAGGTCCCGCGCCTGAGCCCACTGCGCGCCGCAAAGTCCGGGCCCTTACCTGGCCACGGCCACAACCTGCGGAGCGCAATTGTAGCGTCCGTGGGCCGAAATGTCGCCATGTTCGCGTCCTGAGCGCCCGCTTTTTTGGGGGATCCACGTCCGCAGTGTCAGCGCTTGACCCCGATCAAGGAGGCGGCGCTTTGCCACTGAGCACGCCCCTCGCGGGCCTGGGCGAGGTCGAGGGTGCCATAGCCCCCCAGCAAGCGACGGCCCTGGGCACCGGCGACGCTGTGAACCGTGGTCACCTCGGGGTCGACGATGAAGAGCCGCGTATGCCCGTCGGGCGTGGATCCCAACAAAAAGCCTACCGGCAGGGCAACGACCCCCGAGCTCAGGGTGTGTTTGATGTCGGGGATGGAGAGACGGCCCGTGATGGTGGCGTGGCGGGTCACCCGTGCGGCTTGGAGCACCCCCTCCGTGTCTTGCCAAGTGAGGAGGAAGGCACCATGGCCGGCCGTGACCTCGCCGCGGCGCGGCGACGCGGGGCCGAGTTCGAGGAGCTTGCCCATGGCTTTGGCCGAGCCGTCGAGGACCACGGCGAGGCGTTGCTCGCCGCTGACCCACGACAAGACGCCTCGGCCGTCGCGCCAACCCAAGCTGAGGGCCCGCGCTGGCATGGGGCCGCTGACGACCACGCGCGCCACCTCGGCTTGCCACGGGGGAGGCGGTGGCGGTGGTGCGTCCTCACCCTCGGCGCTGGGGGGGAGGGGGGCCTCGATGGGGCGCCGGACGAAAGACTGGCAGAGGATGGCGAAGCTGGCCTGCTGGCGTTGGTCATCGCGTCCGCTGTAGCAGACGATGGCGCTGCTGGGGGTGTCGGAGACGGCCGCCGCCGAAGTGACGGCGAGCTGCGGCGCGATGCGTTGCGGGGTCGTGGCTTGGCCATCTGCCGTGACCAGCAGCAGGTGGAGGAGGTTGGGATCGGCCGTGTAACGGCCTTCGCGGCTGAGGAGCGCGAAATCACCGCCGACCTCGAAGAGGGCGTCGATGACGATGCCGCTGGGCGTATCCGATTCGGCGACCAGCACCTGCTGGGTCGATGCGCCTTCTTGGCGGGCCGTGATGGCCAGGAGCCATTGGTGGCAGACCGAGAGCCCCGTGCGTTGACATCGGGTCGAGTCGCGGACGTCGATCTTGTGTACCACCGCGGCGTGCCCTGGCGTCGCGGCCACGGCGCTGATCTCGGGCGGCCCACTCTGGCCCAGTTGCAGGCCGAAGGGTCCAGGCGGACCAGGGGGGAGGGGCTCTTCGACGACGGGATCTGCCGGGGTCTTGGCCAGGGGCAAGGCCAAGGGGGTGGTCTTGTCGTCGCTGCCGGTCTTCGCTTCGGGCTGCGTCGCTGCAGGGTCAGCGCTCTTGGCGCTACAAGCAGCGAGGCCGAAGAAGAGCAGAAGCGAGGCCGCTAGGAGGAGCCGGCCACGGCCGACAGAGGGGCTGGTTGAAGCGCGCATAGGGGAGGGCAAAAGCGGCAGCCGCGAGGCTGTCAATGAAATGAGGGAGGACGCTCCCCGCGGGGAGCCGGGCGTCTCGGGGAGCGCGTGCCGCACCCAGCCGAGGGTGCCCGGAGGCCACGCGAGGGGGTGTGCCCGTGGCACCAGCGGCCGCTCAGGTGCTGGGATCGATGAGGCCAAAGTTGCCGTCATCGAGGCGGTAGAGCACGCTGATGGCGTTGGTCTCCGTGTTGAGGAAAACCAAGAACGGACGCTGTTCCAGATCGATGGCCATGAGGGCTTCGTCGATGGTCATGCGGTGCGCCGCCATGGTCTCCCGTTTGAGGATGCGGACGGGGCTCTCGCTGGCTGCGTCCTCAGCCTCGGGAGCAGCCTCGAGATCATCCGAGCTGAGGAGCTCATCGTCTTCAGGGGCTTTTTCTTCGACCCCAGGGGCGATGACGGAGATGTTGAAGTAGCGATCGCGTCCTTCCGCGGGTTTGTGCTTACGCAGCTTGTCTTTGTACCGGCGGATCTGGCGTTCGAGTTTGTCCAGGGCGAGGTCGATGGAGGAGTACATGTCCTCGGAACTCTCCTCGCATTTGATGGAAAAGCCTTTGTAGCTCAATAAGAAATTGGCGATGTGGCGGAACTTCTCTATCGAGAGCGTGACCTGGGCGTCGAAGTTGTCGCGGATGTGCTTGCGAATGACGCGGCGGATCTTTTCCTCAGCGTATTCCTTTAGGGGATCAGAGGGATCCATATGTCGGAAGCTGATATCGATCTGCATCGCTCCTCCTTTCTCAGACGACGAAAAATGGGTTGCAACCCGGAAAAGGGAATCATCGAGCGCCAAAGCCGCGACAGGCGCCACGTCCCGTCGTGGTCGGACTCGGCTGCCCGAAAGGTAAACATAAGGCTTTCTTGCGCCGAATGCACGCAAACACGGCGATGCGCCCATGCTGGCCCGCTGAGCCCCATGCAGGCTGGTGTGTCGGGCGCGATCAGAAGTAGCTCTTGCGCTGGGTGGATGAGAGAATGCCCAGCGCTTCTCGGTATTTGGCCACGGTGCGCCTGGCGATCTCGATGTTCTGCTCGCGCAGGATCTGGACGATCTTTTGATCCGAGTAAGGGCGCTGTGGCTCTTCGGCGGCGATGATGGACTTGATGCGATCCTTGACCGATTCGCTGGCCATGTCGTCGCCGACGGTGCGGGAGATGCGGCTGTTGAAGAAGTACTTCAGCTCGAAGGTGCCTTGCGGCGTGTGGACGTACTTCTTGTTGGTGACCCGGCTGATGGTGGACTCGCTGAGCTCGGTTTCCTCGGCGATGTCTTTTAAAACCATGGGTTTCAAGAAGGCGATGCCCTTGTCGAGGAAGTCCCGTTGGCGCCGGACGATGGCCTCGGTCACCCGGTGGATGGTGCGTTCCCGTTGATGGATGGAGCGGATGAGCCAGCGCGCACCGGCGAGCTTGTCGCGGATGTAGGAGCTGGCCTCTTTGCCCGAGGAGGCTCTTTTGATCATCTGTGAGTAGAAGGGGCTGACGCGCAGCTTGGGTAGGCCATCTTCATTGAGGACCACCCGGTATTCGTCACCGATTTTGTGTACATAGACGTCGGGGGTGATGTACAAGGGGCGGTCGGAGCTGTATTTGCGACCTGGTTTGGGGTCCATCACGCTGATGATGCGCGCCGCCCGCAACACCTCTTCCAGCGGCACCTTGAGCCCGCGGGCGATGGCTTCGTAGTTCTTGCGCTCCAAATTGGGGATATGCTCTTGGATGATGTCGTAAACCGTCTCATCCTCGGGGTGCAGCACCTCGGCTTGCACACTCAGGCACTCTTTGAGGTTGCGTGACCCAACCCCCACGGGATCCATCTCTTGCACCGTCTCCAGGACAAACTCGACATTCTCCAGGTCCGCGTCGAGACGCGCGGCGATTTCTTCGAGGGAGATCCCCGTGAGGTAACCGTTGTCGTCCAGGTTACCGATGATCTCCGCGGCGATGCGCTCCTGTTCTTCGTCCAGGCGCGAGAGGCGCACCTGCCACATGAGGTGCTCGGCCAGCGTCGGTGGCGCGGTCATGGTCGCTTCGTAACTGGGCAGCTCTTCCGTGTTCAAGCCCTTGTAGGAGTTCTGGGGCAGGGGCGTGTGCGTTTGGTAGTACTCCAGGTAGGCTCCCCAGTCGATGTCGTCGCGGTCTTTCTGAGCCGCAAGGTCCTTCAGGCCCTGAGGGTCATCGCCGACGTTCGACGGTTCACCCAGTTGGGCGCGTTCGTGGAGGCCGTCGGCGGAAGAGCCTGGCTCCTCTTCGAGGGCTGGGTTCTCCGTGAGCTCCTGCTGTATTTGGCTCACCAGCTCCTGTTTCGAGAGCTGCAAGAGTTTGATCGCTTGCTGAAGCTGCTGCGTCATCCGTAGCTGCTGCTTCATGGCGAGATGCTGTTGCATCTTTAGCGACATGGTGACACCCCTTGCTCGTGGTCAATCGTGATTACCCAGACAACTCCGACGAAGGTACCATTCTCTGAGTGGGCAGGGCGAATTGCCGCGCCCTCGTCCTCTCGCACTCTAGCAGAAGTCCCACTTCAAAGCACCACTGTTGTCATTGGCGCTGAGGCGCCCGAACCCCTGGCCATCGCGTGCCATTAGAGCGTGGTCATGGTTGGCGAGAATACAAGCGCGACGCAGGAGGTGGCCGCATCAACGCCCCAGATAACGGGACTGCACCACGGGATCGCGTCGCAGCACCTCGGGTGGCGCGTCGCGATGCAGCCGGCCATCGAGCAAGACCGCCACCCGACTGCACAGCGAGAAGACGGCCTCCACTTGGTGGTCCGTGACGACGACACAGCAGCCGTCGGCAGCGATGGCCTGGAGCAGGCGACTCAGATCGGTGACCCCTAAGGGGTCCAGACCGGCAAAAGGCTCGTCACAGAGCAGCAGGCGCGCCCGCAAAAGCAGCAGACGACCGATCTCGAGTCGGCGCCGTTCTCCGCCGCTGAGATCCTCCGCGCGGACGCCCCGCAGCGCGCCAAGACCTACGGCCTCGGCGATCTGGGCCGCGCGCAACACATCGGCGCCCGGCACGGCCATGAGGTTCTCCTGGACGCTCAAGCGCCGAAAAGCGCTCCCCCCCTGCGGCAAATAGCCGATGCCGCGGCGGGCGCGCGCCGCCAATGAGGTCTGGGGTGGCAGGGTCGCGCCGTCGTAGACGACTTCGCCACCGTAGCTTGGGAGCAGGCCCGCGGCGATCTCCATGGCGGTGGTTTTCCCCGCCCCGTTCGGGCCCACCAAGCCGTGAAGGGTGCCGGCGCGCAGGTCCCAGTTCAAGCCCGTGAGGACCGGGCGCCGTCGGCGAATCGCGCTCACGTCACGGAAGGAGAAGAGCACCGTCAAGGCGCTTCTCCTGCCGGGTCGGCCAGGGGCGCCACATCGTCGAGAAAGAGGCGCCCTCGCACCTGAAGCAGCTCCAGGCGGTGGGTCTTCACTTCGACCACCGCCTGCTGGGCGCGTACCACACTGCGGCCTCGGGTGATCTCTACGTCCTCGTGGAGGGTGACCGTTGCCGTGGCGGGCGCGTAGGTGGCCGAACGGGCCCGGCCGAGAAAATCTTGCCCTGCCAACTCGACGGGGCCATCGGCGACGGCCTCTGAGATCTGTCCAGCCTCATCGTAGCGCACCACCACCCGCGGGCTGCGCAGCAACCACTCGCCATGCCGGATGCGCACATCGCCTGTGAACACGGCGTCGCGGCGTTGGTGATCGAGGTGCAGGTGTTCCGCGGCGATGTCGAGGTCCGTCGCAGCGTCACCAGCGTCGCTGCGGGTGGTCGTGGCGAGGGCGGCCACGACCAGGAGGACGAGCGCCACCATCAGACGCAGCGCGGCGCGGTGAAAACCCGGACGTGGATCACTCCCAGTAGACGCTGGCATGCCAAGAAACCCGTGCTGGGGTCGCGACGCTGGTCGGCACAGGCGCGACGGTGTCAACCTCGTATATACCGAAAACGGGATCCCTTGCACATGGTGACTCGTCTGGCCCTTGTCCAACGGCGCACCATCTGCTAGCGTCGCCCACCGTTGGATGGTTGGGGGCCACGGCATGAAGCCGTCGCCGTCGCCTCTGAATGCTCGATCAACAGCCTCCTTCGCCGGGTGCGATGCGCTGCCCGATGCTGTGTGTAGGCATGACCCAAGCTCTTCACGTTTTTCGTCGGTCGCGCGCCTGGAATCGCTGCGTTGGTGGTCACCGCTGGATGCTGGGCCTGTGGCTCACTGCGGCCGTGGCTTGTGCTGGCTGGCCGGCTTCAGCCGCTGGACAAGGCACGGAATTTGGCGAGACCTTGGTGTGGTTCGACCGCTCGTCTTCCCTCCTGACCAACGGGGTCAGCGCCGTGGCGCTGGCGCCAGCAGACGGCAAAACCATCTATGCTGGGGGCCGCGGTTACATCCTTCGATCCACCGACAATGGCCTGACCTGGCGCCTCTCGCTGTTGTTGTCGGCGGCAGAGTTCATGACGGAGATCGACGACGTCTTCCTTTTTGATGAAGACGATGACGTCAGCTTCGAGGACTCGGAGATCTACAACCGCTTCACTGAGATGCGCGACGCGCTCCTGGAAGATCTCACCGATGAGTACGGTGAGGAATACGCCAGGACCCTGATCCTGGAGATGGGCTCCGAGCTGCGCGATGAGGCCATCGGTGAGTTCACCAGTGACGCTGAATCGGCGGCCTTCGAGCGCGATTATGTGGCGCGGGTGCAGCGCTTCTCTGCCATGGGCTTCTCGGCGGAGGACGCTGAGGCGGCGGCGGCCGATCCCCGTGAGGTCTGGGATCTGGTCGTGAGCCCCACCCTGCCAGCCCACGTCTACGCCGCGACGGGCCAAGGACTCTACCGCTCTACCGATCGCGGCCGGAGCTGGCAGCGTCTCTTCTTTGCCGCGTCCCACCGCGAACAAGGCGTGCTCTCCGTGGCGCTCACCCCTGATGGGCAGCGCCTCCTGATCGGGACCGTCGCTGGTCTGGCCATCTCCTCGGATGCTGGCGCCACTTGGACCTTCGCCCTCGGCGAGGTCTCCAGTGAGCCCATCCGCCAGGTCATCGCCAGCGCCGACGGCAAGCGCTTCTATGCCCTCGGCCTGCGGCGACTGCACCGCAGTCATGACGGCGGAATGACCTGGTCGCGGATCAACCTCGGCGCCTTGTCAGCCGATGCCATTCGCCAGCTCGCCCTCCCGACGGAAGATGAAGACTATCTCATCGCCGTGACCGATCGCGGCCTCTACACCACCATCGATGGCGGCGAGAGCTGGGAAGGTATGCCCACGGCTGGCCTCGATCGCACGGGCTTGTTGCAGGTCCTCTTCCCGACAGAGTCTCCTGATGATCTCATGGTGGTGGCGGAGCGCGACGTCTATCTCAAGGGCGCCAACGACGAACGCTGGCGCACCGTGAGCAATGGCCTCATCGGGCAGACCTTGGTCGAGGCCACGCGAGGCGCCCCAGGGGAGTTCTGGTTGGCCACTTCCATCGGACTTTTTCAGGGTCTGAGCGGGGCCGAGGCGCAGATCTCGACGGAGAACCTGCGCGCCCTCGAGCGCATTTGGGCCTTGGAGCCCACGCCCGATCGGGTCATCCGCCAGGCCTTGGCTTTCAACGGCCTCGATGATATCCCCGTCGACCAATGGAACACCCGCGCCTACCTGGCGCGCTTCATGCCCCGGGCCTGGGTGCGTTTTTCCTGGCGCCAGCTCCGCAACGAGCATCAAAACAGCGCGTTGGTGGGCGACAAGGGGGGGACCATCCCCAAGGCGGCCCAACGCTGGGCCGAGGTTCGCGGGCGGGACACGGGTGACTTCGACTGGGAAGTCTTCGCCCTTTGGAATCTCGGCAACTTCCTCTACAGCCCCGTGGAGGCGAGCATCGAGAGCGTCGGGCAGCAAATGTATCGGGCGCGGAAGCGTCTGATCGCGCGAACCGTGCGCTTGCTCATCCGCCGCCGCGCCCTGCAGTTTCGCATCGTGAGCACCAAACGCTTGAGCTTGGCGAACCAGATCGCCTTTCAAGTCAACCTCGAAGAGATGACCGCCCTCATCGATGGCTTGACCGGGGGCTACTTCACTTATGCCTACGAAGCCAAGGCGCGCAGCGCCAGCGCTGTGAGCCCCACCACGGACGCGGCCTTGGCCGATGCGCCGGTCGCCCCCAACCTGTTCGACGACGTGCTTTTGCGCCAATGATGCGCTCATCCCTTTTGCCTCTCACCCTCTCTTTTTGCCGAGGAGTCTGTCCATGGGACGCCATAAGCCATTCATGATCGCTAGCGTGCTGCTGTTGTCCTTTGTGTTCGCTGCCACCGCTTCTGCGCAGTCTGCCGAAGAAGTGCTCGCCCGCTTCGATGACGAGCCCACGGTCCTGGAAGTGCAACGGGTGGTCATGTTCTACGCCGGTCTCGATCCCGATCGCATCGAAGGCTGGTACACCCGGGCCAATGTCGCGGCCATCCTCCCCGAGCGCGTGACCTATCAATTCCGCTACCGCGACCAAGACTACTCCAACATCCGCACCCGCGACGACATCAACCCGGCCAACAAGGATGTCTCTCTCGGCTTCCAGGAGACCATCGACGATCGCAACACCAAAGCCATGCAACACGATGCGCGGGTGCAGTGGGATTTCTCGGAGATCATTTTCAATCCCGACGTGCTACGCGCCGCGCGCGAAGCCGGCCGGATGGCCAAGCAGCGCGATGACGCCCTGACCACGGCCACCAAGATCTACTACGAGCGGCGTCGGGCCCAGATTGACATGGTCCTCAATCCGCCTGCCAACACCGCCGATAGGCTGCGCCAGGAGCTGCGCATCCAGGAGCTGACCGCCAATCTCGACGCCCTCACCGGCGGCTGGTTCAGCGGTGCCCTGCGGCAGGTCGGGAAGTCCCCTTATTGAGGGCTCTCGACTCGGCGGCGAGCCTGACTTTGAAAACCCATGGCCACAACCTGAGACGTTGTGGCCCAACGGTGAGCCCAGGCGGGCCCTGAAGGCCCGGCCCTTGGGCCTTTTGCGTCGAGTGAAACATGCGATTTCATGTGTCCCTGTGGCCGCGTATCGGCAGGTTGGCTGCACCTGTCATCTTGGCCATGCTCACCCAGACGGCCATCAACATCATGGACACGGTCATGGTGGGGTGGCTCGATCCCAGCTACTCCATCGCCGGCCAGTCCGCCCTCGGCTACTCTCTCCCACTCCTCTGGGCCGTGGGCGGCTTCCTCTCCTCGCTCTCTGTCGGCACCTTGGCCATCAGCGCGCGGCGCTTTGGCGAAGGCGACTTCGAGAAGTCCGGCGCGACCTTGACCAACTCCATGGTCATCGCCGTCAGCGCGGGTCTGACCTGCTCGGTCTTGGCCTATATGGCCCTCCCCTATGTCTTTCCCCTTCTGAATTCCAACGAATCCGTTCTGGCTTTTGGCATCCCCTACGCCCGTTACCGCTTGCTCGGGGTGCTGAGCATGGTCGCCACCATCTCCTGCAAGAGCTTCTTCGACGGCATTGGCCACACCCACGTCCACATGGTCGTGGCCCTCATCATGAACGGACTCAATATCCTCCTCAACTACGTCCTCATCTTCGGCATCGGGCCTTTCCCGCAGCTCTATGTCGAGGGCGCTGGTTTGGCCTCCCTCATCTCGACCTACGTCGGCCTGGCGCTGATGATCGGTTGGACCTTTTTGCCGCGCTATGCCAAGAAGTTCCGCTACTATCGTCGCTCGAACGTCGACCGCCGGGTCATGTGGTCCATCGTCCGCATCTCCGTGCCGAGCGGGCTGGCCACGGTCTTCGTCATGACCGGCTTTCTCCTCTTCCTCAAGATCGTCGGCTATCTCGATGAGCTGGCCGTGCAAGAACTGCTGGCCTCCGTGCCGGCCTATACGGGTGGCTTCTCTACCACTTTCGCAGAGTTCCAGCATGTCATCTTCGACGCTGCCGATATGCGCGGGAGAGCTTTCTTCACCGATATGGCCTTTATGGCCATCGAAGCGCGACCGCCGATCTATACCTCGGGCACCAAAGTCATCATGGACATCCTCAGCATCACCTTCATGAGCGCCCTGGCTTTTGGGACCGCGACGGCCACCCTGGTCTCTCAGTCACTTGGCCGCGGTGAGCCCGAGATGGCCGAACGCTATGGCTGGGAATCGGTGAAATTGGCGGGGATGATCTTCGGCCTCATCGGCCTCATCACCTTCATCTGGCCAGAACAAATCCTCGGCTTGCTCAGCCGCGATGCCGCCGTCATCGAGGCCAGCATCGTCTCAATCCGCATCCTCGCCGCCATCGAGGGCTTCATCGCCGCCGCCCTCATTCTCACCCAGGCCCTCTTCGGCGCCGGCAACTCCAAGTTCGTCATGTACGTCGAGATCGTCCTGCACATCGTGTGCTTGGTACCGCTGTCCTATTTTCTCGGCGTGGTGTTGAACTTGGGCTTGGTGGGGGTGTGGTCTGCTGCGCTCATCTATATCGTCGTCCTCGCTGGCATCATGGGATGGAAGTTCTACGGCGGCACCTGGAAGACCACCAAGGTCTAGGACGCGCTGTGGCGAAAGGGTGGCGAGCCCTGCGCCCACCCTGATCCACGGTCAAGAAAAGAAAAAACCCCGTTGTTCCCGGAGAACCAAGA
>CAYVQF010000020.1:0-83492 GCA_964454015.1 uncultured Myxococcales bacterium | reverse complement strand
GGCCGGCCGATGCGCCGGCCGATTTGGCGACGGCCCACCTCTTCCAGGCCCGCGCCAATTCAGCGTAAGGCACACCCAGCGCGCAGCACGAAGACGCCAAAGGCCTTGCCCGGATCGTCGGCGCCGCTGTGGGCGTTCGGCGAACTCTGCGGTTGCGGCGGCGCCTTGGTGCCCATGGGCACCTGCAAGTTACCCCCCTGGTAGACGCCGCTGGCCACGGGGCTGCTCCAGAGGTCGAAGACGCTGTAAAGGCTGTAAGGAGAACCCTGGGCCAGGTGGGCGCTGAGATCGACGCTGACGCTATCGGCCTCGCCCCAGTTGTAGATGATGAGGTCGGCCCGCTGGGCGTCGTAGCGGTTGCGTTGGATGACCACTTTGGTGCCCGTGGGCAGGCTGCTGGACCACACGTTGTTGGGGAAGTCTGCCGGGTCGATGCCGACGATGCTGCTGTAGAAGTGGTTGCCCGTCAGCACGCCGCTCTGCCAGTGACCCTGGGCGGCGACCCGGCCGACGAAGTAGTTGTCCTCCATGGTGATGTCCACGTTCTGGACCGAGCCGCCCCAACCCACCAGCGTGCTGCGGCTGCTCACCCGCGGGCCCCAACTGTGGTTGCCCGCCAAGCGCGTCCGCGCCACGGGCTGCAGGCCGCCCACCAAGCACCCTTCGGCTTCGCCGTCCGTCGAGCCGCCAGGCACGGAGGCCCCCGCACGGAACCACACGTTGTCTACGATATCGAAGCCTTGGATGTAGCCGCCCTCGGTGTAGGCGTGGATGCCATAACCATAGCCAAAAAAGATGATGTTCTGAGTGATGCGCTTGGTGCCGTTCTGGTTCTGGGTGTAGATGGCGTGGCCGTGGCCGCGGCTGGTGCCCTGGAAGCCGTTGTTGAAGATGATGTTGCCGTAGAGTTCGGCGTCGATGGCGGGGCGCCAGAAGCCCACCCCTTGCGCCGTGTCGTAGATGATGGCGTTGACCAACTTGGTGTTGGCCCCGTAGAGCACCACACCGTCCCACTTCTCCAAGCGGTCGGGGTGCGAGTCGGTGAACTCCATCCCGTGGAACTCCACCCAGGCGCCATTGATGATGAGGCTGCCCTCGTCGTTGCCGCTCGAGGCGTTGGAGTCGAAGATCACCCGCGCGCCAGGCTCGGCGTAGAAGACGATGGGAGCGGCCGCCGTGCCAACGACGGCGCTGGTGAAGCGCCCCACATAGGTCCCGCCGCGCAGCATGACCCGGTCGCCAGGCGAGACGGGGCCGTTGGACCGCAAGACCGACGGCAAATCGAGGGGATCCGCCAAGGTGCCCGCACCGTTGGCGCGGCCGTTGGGGGCCACGACCCACCGCGGCGCCGGCAGAGTCACGGGCTGGCAGCTCTCGATGACGTCGGGCTGGGTGTCGGGCTGGGTATCCGGCACGGTGTCCGGCGCGGTGTCCGGCACGGTGTCCGGCGTCAGGTCCTGGGGCGCGTCGGGGGCGAGGTCCTGGGGCGCGTCGGGGGCGAGGTCTTGGGGCGCGTCGGGGGCGAGGTCTTGGGGCGCGTCGGGGGCGAGGTCTGTGGGAACCACGTCCGGCTGGACGTGCGTGTCGGTCGTGTCGGGGGGGGCAGGTACATCCTGGCTGCCGTCATCCTCGGCGTCGGGGGGCAGCTCGGCTTCGGTGGTGTCACCCGTGTCATGCGGTGCAATCTCGACATCAGCAGCCGCATCGCTCTTGGAGGTGGTTTCATCAGAACAAGCCGCGGCGAGGCATGAGGTGATGAGGAGGGCGAAGGCGAGGGTGAGGGACCATCTCATGGACATGGAAAAGCTCCGTTGGTAGGAGGAAATCGCGCACGCGCCAAGCTAGCGATTCCGGGGTTGCCGTGTCAACGGCGCGGAATACGCCTGGTGCGAGGCGGCCAATCCCGCTTTGTGCCGGCGTGGGCTATCGCCTCTTGGTGTCTCCTGCTACCCTGTGCTGGCGGAAGGAGGGGAGCGCCGGGAGCGGTTGGCTCCCGATTGTGCAGAACCCCGTCGCTACTGAGGTCACGCATGCATCAGCGCATCATCTCTGGCTGTGGTTGGCTGTTGGCCCTGTTGGGCTTGCTATGGGTGGGTGGCGCCTGTGATCTCATCGAGGGTGGTAGCAAGAGCAGTGACTGGGAGCGACCCTGCGATGCTGCCGAGCCGGGTTCGTCAGCCCGTTGCCCGTTGGTGGCCGAGGTGGTCGAGGCGCGCCTCGAGGTCAATGACGACGGGAAGATCATGGTGTTTTCCACGGCGAGCCGCAACCTCGATGTGACCGTCGTGGCGAAGTGGATGTCCTTCGAGGTGGTCATGCGCAACGTGGACACCCAGCTCCCTCCCTACACCATCACCAGGAGCTTCTCGGGGCTCAGCTCACTCGCCGAAGGGCGCCACGTCTCGGAGGGGATGACCTTTTTGCGCTCTGTCGACACCGAGGCGTCCTGTAGCAATGTCTTCTCGGCTCCGAGCACCTTCGAGGCCAGCGCCTATGCCGGGCGTGAGGTCTACCTGGGTGATGTCAGCCCTGACTTCCATCGCCACTACGCTTGGCAGATGAGCGACGAGAGCCCCGGGCGAAGCTACGACTGTTTTGAGAATGTGCGCATCGCCATCTGGCTCGACGTGGTGTACCGCGCGGGGCAGAACTGCCTCTGTCTGTAGGCTGGGTTCCACGGGATCATCCATGCTTCTCCCGAGGGGGCAGGCTAGGGCACGCCGCCCCCACCGGCTCGCGGGCTCACCTGCACCTTCTCTCTCCTATCGCTAGGAGGTCGCCCATGCACGGTCGTCTTTTGTCCTTCATCTTGGTGGCGTCGAGCCTCACCCTGTGCCTCCCTGCCCTCGTGGCCGAGGTCACACCGACGCGCTCCTGGACCACCCTGGTGTCCTCCAACGGCTGGGGCGCCGTGGTGGTGGACCTCGTCCCCCGGGATGGTAAGGCGCCCTTGCACCATTTCCGCGAGCATCTCTATGCCGCCGAGGAGCCGCGCTTGGACGGGGCGGGCAATGAGGTGTGGATCGACGGCGCGCCCCAGGCGATCCTGTCGCGGGATCTCCTCTACGACGTCTTGGTGGGGTTGCGGGCCAAGGGTGAGCAGACCTGGCTCAAAGAGGTGGCCATCGATCTCGACGCCTCGGCCTATGTCCCTTACACCAGCGGGGTCCAGGGCGGCACGCCCATCATCCGCTTGGTGCAGCGCCATTTTGGCCTGACCATCACCCAGTACGTGTACGCGCCCTGGGGGCTGGATCGCGCGTCCTTCGTGCTGCTCATCGAGGTCGAGAACAGCTCGGCGGCGGCCATCGACGGGGTCTCCCTCTTTACCCTGCACAATTTTCACCTCGGGGCAGGGCGGCCGGGGCCCACGGGCGAGCTCGAGACCCAGGGGGAGACGCTGTTTTACGACGCGGCCGCCGCCCGCTTCACCGAGCGCGGCTTCGCCGGGGTGCTCCTCATCGAGGCGACGGAGACGCCGAGCCGGGCCGGGGCCAATTACCTTGGCGAGTCCGCCACGGTGTGGAACGCCGTCCATGGGGGTGGGACGCAGGACTTGCCGCTCTCGCCGGACCTCTCTCAGGTGCGCGATGACTGGGTGTCGGGTTTCCAGAGAGACATCGGGCGGCTCGAACCTGGGGCGCGCGCCTGGTTCGGCATCAGCGTGGCCCATTGGGGCGATCCTTTTGGCCACGAGGCGCTGGGCGCGCGCCTGAGCGCTTGGCGCGGTGGCCGGGACATGCCGACGCGGCGGTCCTCGACGCCATCGCCATGGGTCTCATCGATCCTCAGGGGCCCACGGCGCGCGCGACCTTGGCCCTCCTCGATCGGGAGCTCAAGACCTCCGCCGGGCCTGGCTGGATCCGCAACGACGACTTCCGCGACTGGTCCGGCGCGCACGACCACAGCCCGTGGGGCTCGACCTACGATGCCGTGGAGTGGGCCATCTGCAACCTGCGCGGCGCCGTGGCCACCCATCTCATGGATGACGGCGCGCGCCGGGATCGCCTCATCGACTGGACCACCCAGCAGGCCCTGCGCAACTACCTGCAAGTGGCCGAGACCTGGGACGCCGATACGGGGGTCTATCGCTTCAACGCGCCCATGATGGGCTTTGGCGCCGGCGCGTGGCTGGCAGCGGTGGCCGTGCGCGAGGGGCGCGATCTGGTCGGACCTGCGTGTGGCGCCTACCTCGACGAGAGCTTGCGGCCACCCGAGGCGCTCGATCCCGACCCGGACGTCCCCAGCGACGTGAGCCCGACGGATCCCCACGTGCCGCCGGGGAACTTCACCTATTGGCGCCCGACGGCGCCCACCGTGGACGATCCCATCACGGTCTATTCGCCCGCGCCGGGGATGCTGCACTGGGCGGTCAATGGCTGGCAGCGCGCCGATGTGGCCTATTGGCCGCCTGGGACCATCCCCGTGGCGGGCATGCCCGCCGTGGACACCCGCATGGTGGGCCCCAATCGCCACGGTTTCTACGCCATCACCATCGGGCCTTTCAGCGATGGCACGGTCCAGGTGGTGGACTTCGTCATCGCCACGGACACCGGCGCTTGGGACAACAACGGTGGCCGGGACTACCACATCAACGTGCTGCCCCGCAGCGTGGTCGAAGAAGCCCAGGTCGAGGTCGCAGAGGACGCCGTCGAGATGGACGCCGAGCCGCCAGCGAGCAAGCGCGGCGACGACGGCTGTGGCTGTCGTGTGGCTGCGGGAGCGCCGCCGGCCTGGCCGCTGTGGGTCGCGGGCTTGATGCTGGGCTGCTTGGGCCTGCTGTGGCGCCGGCGCCGCTGACGGGACGGGTGGCCCGCTTGGGGCCAGGCGGGCGGCTCAGGCCACGCTCATCCCGCCGTCGACGCTCAAGACGGCGCCGTTGAGGTAGGCCGCCTTGGGGCTGAGGCAGAAGGCGACGAGCTCGCCGATGTCGGCGGGGCTGCCCACCCGGCCCAGGGGAACGCGCTCGACCACGGCGTCCTGGGAGGCCTGGTCGAGCATGCCGCCGGCGATGGGGCCGGGGCGCAGGCACAGGGCGCGGATCCCTTTGGCGCCATACTCGACGGCCATGGCCCGGGTGAGGCCTTCGAGGCCCGCTTTGCTGGCGGCGTAGAGGGCCTGGCCGCGGAAAGGGCGCGCCGCGACGATGGAGCTGATGGTGATCACTACCCCGGCCCGTTGGCGCAAGAAGGTGGGCAGCGCCGCCTGGCTCAGGGCGGCGGCGCCGAGGAGGTTCACCGCCAAGGTCTGGGCCATCAGCTCCAGCTTCTGGGTCACCAACAGGCCCGGGTGCATGACCCCGGCGGCGTGGACCACGGCGTCGAGGCCGCCCCACAGGTCGGCGGCAGCGCTGACGGCGGCGCGCAAGGTGGCAGGCGCGCTGACGTCGATGGGGTGGGCCACGGCGCTGACGCCGTAGCGCTCGCGCAGCTCTGTAGCCAAGTTCTGGGCGCGCGCCTCGTGGTGGTGGAAACCCAAAAGCAGCCGCGCCCCCTGCCGAGCACAGGCGATGGCGATCCCGCTGCCGATGGCGCCGCTGCCGCCGCTCACCAAGACCCGCACGTCTTTCAATGCATCGCTCTCGCTCATGGCTCTCCTCGCCGCTGATTGCGTCGCGTCATCGCCCCGCGTCGCGCTTCCCGCCCTTGACGAAGGCCGGCTTCGTAAGCATCCCAATAGCTACGAGGCAGCGCCGTCGGCTCCCTGCGCGGCAGTGATCGCGGCCCCCGCGTCTTTCATCTCCCAGACCCACCCATGATGACCATGCCACAGCACCTGCCCACCACGGAAGTCACGCGCCAAGTTCTGGCGGCGCTCAACGCTTGTCAACCTGTGCGTCCTCTCCTCGAGCCCCTGGCGGCGCAGCTCATCCCAGCCTGGGAGGGGGCGGCGCGCCGGCGCGACGCTGCGGCCCAGTGGCTGCTGGGGCTGACCTACCTGCTGGGGGTGGCGCGGCCTGCCTGCCCGCGGATGGCCCAAGAGCACTTGACGGCGGCGGCTGAGGCGGGCTATGCGGCGGCGATGTACGAGCTGGCCATGTTGCTGCTGCACAACCCCGTGGCGGCCACGGACGATGAGGCGTGGCGTTGGTTGAGCGCGGCGGCGGAGCGGGGGATCGTCCCGGCCATGGTCGAGCTGGGGCTGGCGCTGATCGAAGCGGAGCACCGCGCGGGTGATCCCGTCCAGGGGGTGGCGTGGCTCGAGAAGGCCAGCGCGCTGGGCAACCTCAGGGCGACTTTGGCCCTGGCCGCGTGTCACGCCGATGGCAACGGCGTGCCCTTGGACGAGGCGCGGGCCTTTGCCCTCTATGAGCGGGCGGCCCAGCAGGGGCACGCCGGTGCCCAGTGTCTATTGGGCCTGTGCTATGACGCGGGCATCGGGACCGCGCCCGATCCCGCCAAGGCTTTTGCCGCCTACCGGCGCGCCGCGGACAACCACGATCCCGAGGCGGCTTATCTGGTCGGCATGTGTTACGCCGAAGGCTTGGGCACGGAGAGCGACCCACAGCAGGCCTTGCAGTGGCTGGAGCGCGCCGAGCAGCGCGGCTATCCCGCCGCCGCCGCCGCCAAGGCGCGGCTCATGGAGCAGCAGGGCCACGCCGACGCCCTCTCGGAGCTGCGGCGGATGGTCTTGCGCAGCGGCGCCTGCACCAACGGCGGCGAGTGCGGCACCGTGCCCAGCCCGCTGGCACTCATGGAGGCCATTGACGGCCTCGAGGTCAACGAGCTCAACGCGTTGCTGCGCGACCTCGCCTTGGTCTTGGGTGTCGATACGCCGGAGATTTCCGGCTTCAGCGCCGTCGCCGTCGCCATCCTCGTCGAGAGCGGCGCCTCGCCCAACCTCATCGCCGAGCCCTTCTTCGCCAACTTGGAGCGCATCCTGCGCACCGCCCACGCGGGCAGCGCCGAGCGACGGCTGCCACTGGACCTGTGGTGCCGCTCGGCGGTGACCGTGGTGACCAAGGACGCCGAGCTGCGCCGGCGCTTCGTTTCGCCGGCGCTGGTGGCGCCCCTCGCCGCGTTGCGGAGCACTTACGACGGCGCCGAGTTGTTGTGGCGAGTGCTGAATACGCCCCTGGATGAGCACCTCTTGATCCTCATCCCGCGCGTCAACCAGGGCTTTGAGGTGCGGCTCTCGGGCTTCACCGACCTGGCCCAGCTCCAGATCGGCCTGGCCCAGCGCTTGGCGCGCCCCTCCATGGCGGGTTACCTCTCGGCCGTCATGGCGCCAACCGCCGAGGCCTGCGAGGTGGCCCTCCTGGCCTCGCCCGTACACACCCGCGCCGAGGTGCCGGCGGCCTTCGACTTCTTCCGCTGGGACGCCCTGCGCTGCGATGGATCCCTGCCCCCCCAACGCGAGGCCGCCTACCTCTTGCCCGATCATCTGGCACTCTCAGCGGTGCCAAGCTTCCGCGGGACGCGGATATTGCTGGCCGAGCCCAACGCCAAACGGCTGCTGCAGCTCAAGCGGCACCTGCCCGAGGTGGAGCCACATCTGATCCTGCGCACCCGCCTCGATGAGGAGGGGGTGCAGGCCTGGGTGGCCAAGCTGACCTGCGCCGCCGAGAGAGGCTAGCGCGCCAGATAGAGGCGCTTGAGGGCCGTCAGGGCATTGCCGTAACGCGCGTTGAGCAGGGCGGCGTCGTGCAGCTCCGGCTCGTTGTTCATGGTGACGAAGGGCACGCGCACGCCCTTGATGTCCATGTAACCTTCGGCGGCGCCGTCGGTGATGGCTTCCCAGTCGTGCTCGGAGGAGAAGCGGATGATGCTCTCTTCCGGCAGGCGGTGGGCGAGGATGGAGTGTTTGAGGGCTTCCTGGTAACGCGCTTCGTTCTTGCGCTGGGACTCGGCGTAGGACACGGAGATGTAGAGGATGGCCGAGCGGGCCAGGATGTCTTCGTCGAGGAGCTCGTAGGCGCGTTTGAAGCCCCCGTCGGCGACGCCGCGGGCGAACTCGATGAAGATGGTGTTGTCGTCGTAGAAGCCAGGCTGGCCGGCGTAGTTGGTCTTGATGGTGACGTTGAACTTGCTGATGAGCATGTCCAGCAACTTGTCACCTTCGAGCTGAACGTAGCCGTGCTCATGGCGGCGCGAATAGAGGCGCTTCTCGCCGAGCTGCTCCCAGAGGTCATCCTCGACGAACTTGTCCCACAGCCAGACGAAGTCGTCCAATTCGACGAAGTCACCGATGTGGAAGAGCTCGCGCCGCTCATCGATGGGCGTTTTTTTAATGAAGTCGATGAGTTCCGATTTTCCGCCGCCAGGCCTGCCGTTGAGGATGATGTGGTCAAAGCTCGCCATGTTCAACTCCTTGAAGAGGGCATTGTTGCGCCGCGCCGCATGGTAGTGCAGGCAGGGTGAGCTGCGCAAGGGGCAGCAGCCCGCCGCCAGCGCCGTTCGAGCCTGAGCCCTCGTCGCGCTGTTCAACCCTTGGGGATCCACGTCCGGGGGGGCGTGCGCGCTTTCGAGGTGTGCTCCGTCGCCATCGTCGGTGGCCCAGGGCTGATGCCCCAGCGCGGTCCAGGCGCCCCATGCCACCTGCGCTACTCCGCCACCTCGAGCCAGAAGGCGTGCGCCTCGGGCGCCCAGACATAGCTGTCCACCACGATGTAATAGGTCTGCGGCTCTGGCGTGTCGTTGTGCAGGGTGAGCTGCTCCAGCCCACCTGCCCCCGCCGCGTCGGCGCCGAGCACGCAAGAACCGATGATCTCGGGACACGCCGTCGACACATAGAGCACCAAGTCGAGATCGCTCTGCGCCGACACCCGCGCCGAGGCGCCAGGCGCCAAGTCGAGCTTGAAGACGACATCGGCGCCCGTCGCCTGATGCCTGCCCGTGCACGCCGTGTAGGTGGGGTTGTAGTCGTTGGCGAAACCCTCGAAGCTGCCCTGGTGCGCGCTCGGCAGGCTGAGGGCGATGGCCTGATCACAGATGTCGCCAGGGCGAAGCTGCAGGCAGCCTTGGCGCCGATCACAGCGCCAACCGGGCTCGACGTGACACGTGCTGTCACAGCCATCCCCCCCTTCAAGGTTGCCATCATCGCACGCCTCGCCGGCGTGCAGCAGGCCATCGCCACAGGCCCGCACCGCCAAGCCGCCGACCTCCACCTGGCGCTGCTGCGGCGGCTGACCCAAGAGGCCAAAGGCGTTCGTGCCCCAACACCACACCTCGCCCGTGCGCGTCAGGGCGCAGGCGTGATGGATGCCGGTGCCCATGGCCACCACATCCTCCAGCCCAGCGACTTGCACGGGCTTGGCGCGCACGCCGCCGACCCCATCGCCGAGCATCCCGCTATAGCCCGAACCCCAGCTCAGCACGCGCCCATCGTCCTGCAACGCGAACATCGCCTCGTCAACACTCGCCAGCGTCCTCGCGCCCAAGACCTGGCTCTGCCGTAGCTCCGCTGATGCCACGAAATCACCCGTGCCCAAGACGCCTTGGCGGTTGCCACCCACGCAATACACGCGCGCGTCGGCGGCGAGCACGCAGGCATGTTCGTAACCGACGACGACTGAGCGCCCCTGCTCCAGCCCCAGCACCGGGGCTACGCCGAGCTCGCCGTTGGGCAGGCGGCCCAGCCGCCCTTCATGGTCGTCGCCCCAACAATACAGCGCGCCATCCACGGTGATGCCACAACTGAGGTAAATACTCAGCGACAAGTCACGGAAGCGCAGATCTGGCGACACCAAAGTGGGCTGGGTGAGCACGACCTCGGCGCCGGGGATGGCCTGGCCCACGTTATTGCCACCCCAGCACCAAGCCTCTCCGTCGCTCAGAGAGCAGGCGTGGACATCGCCGACGAAGAGCGCGTCCGACGGTGGCATGCCGTCGATTCGGGTCGGGGTGAACATCGCCCATTGGTTGTCGTAGAAATCGATGTTCTGCAGCCCCCAGCACCACACGCTGCCATCGTCCTTACGGGCACAGCTCAGGCGCGTTCCCAAGACCAGATCGGCGACGTCCGCCAGCGGTAGCGCTTGTGGCACGTCGGTCCACTCCGCTTCGATGCCGATCTGTCCGTGCTGGTTCAAGCCCCAGCACTGCCAAGGCCCTGTCTCGCCTCGGGCGCAGCTATGAATACCGCCGACGCGCAGCGCCGCGACCTTGGGCAAGCCCTCGACCTTGATCGGCTTGCTGCCATCGTCTTCCGGCCCGATATCACCCCAGCAGCGCACGCTGCCATCGGCCAAGAGCGCGCAGCTTCGGAGAAAGCCTGCGGCAACGGCGCGCGCCCCTGCGATGGCAGGCGCGGCGGCGTCGCTGATGAATCGCGCCGGGTCATCGTGCTTGCACGCGCCGTCGCTGTTGATGCCCACACAGCGCACAGCGCCGTCGGCGCCGAGGGCGCAAGTGTGATGGTTCCCGGCGGCGATGGCGACGGCGCCGCGAAGGGCGACGACCTCCATCATCTCCCTGCTGCGGGGGTGATCTGGATCGAGAGGCTGCCCCCAGGCAAAGCGCGGCCCCCAGCACCAGACCCGCTGCTCCCTGTCGAGCACACAGCTATGGAAAGTGCCCAGTGACAAGGCCACGGCACCACGGACTCCCACGGGCATGGCGCGATGACCTGCGCCAGCATGCCCCAACTGCCCTTCGATATTCCAGCCCCAGCAGTGGACGCTCTGGTCAGCCAAAATGGCGCAGGTGTGATGGGTCCCAGCGGCGATCAGCCGCACGTCGCTGAGATCTTCGACGCGCCCAAAGGGATAGACCATGTTGAGGCTCGTTGACCGTCCGAGCTGGCCATATCTGTTGCGTCCCCAGCATCCCACCTGGCCGTCAGCCAAGAGGGCGCAAGCGTGTTCCTGGCCCACGGCGAGCCCCGTGGCGCCGCTCACGTTGGGGATGGGCTTGGCGACAAAGTCGATCTCTGGCTTGTAGCCGAAATAGCCGCTCTGGAGGTCGCCCCAGCAGGCGACGCTGCCATCGCGCCGTAGGGCACAGCCTTGACGGCCTTCGGTGTGCACCTCGACGGCGTCATCGACCCCGAGCACTTGGTGCAGCGCTACACCGTGCGTGAGATCCCCAAACCAGCAGGTGACCTCCCCGCTTTGCAGCAGCGCGCAGCCCAACCCAATACCGACGCTGATCTGGAGCACCTCACCGCAGCGACCTTCCAGGCAGGGGATGCTCTCGGCGCAAGCGGGATCGCAGCCCGAGCTGGGCACGTCCGGCAGCGTATCCACCTCGGGGATTTCTGTTTCGCTCTGCCCCTTGTCTGCCAGGTCATCGAGTGGCAGCTCCGTGACCAGGGCCGAGCAGGCGACCAGGGCCAAGCTGCCGAGGGTGACGGCCAGCGGCGCCCAGCCACCGAGCGCTCGTTGGGGTGTCAGGTCGTTCATGGCGGTGTCCTTGTTGGGGGTCTCGTTGGGGATGGCGAGCATCAGCGCATCCTCCCGCTCTGGCAGCAGAAGCGTCGCAGTGCTTGGCCGTCGCGCACCCAGACCCGATCCTCGGCGGCGCTGAGGTGGACGCCCCCGACCCAGTGGTCAATGCCGTTGAGGAGGATGTGGTTGGCGCGCTGCTGGAGTACCTGTCGACCGCAGTCGGTAATCTCGAACAGGCAGGTTCGCGCCTCCATGGGGCCAATGGCCGAGACCAGGGGTGCGTCGCATGCCAAGTGGGTCATGCTCATTAAGCGCGCATGCAGGGTGAGTGGGCTCGGTGTATCGAAGCGCTGCTCAGCCTGCTCGAAGCACTGCACCATCAACGCGACCTCCGTCGCCGGTGCCACGGCGAGGGCGCGGAGCAGCATCTCTTGCCAGCCGTCCAAACCGCTGCGCGCCTCGGGGAACTTATCGGTCCAGCGCGCTCGCCAGGACTGCGCCAGGGGCGTCGCGTTCATCGCCTGGAAGTGGTCGGGCGTCGGCTGGCACACCGCCTCCCACAAGCGCCGGTAGGCCAGGCGCTCGTTGGCATCCATGGGCCGGCGAATCGCCCGCTCCTCGTAGAAACGCGGTCCCGGGCTTTCGTAGAGCGAAATGTGTCGTGGGGGCAGGCCGAGACGCTCGATCTGGGTGATGGCCAGGGCGGTGCAGAGATGATCGGCGAGCTGTGACGACTGCCAACAACACCAATTCGCCGCGTCGTGCGGCCATGCGATTCGCTGCAAGCGGGCCTCCTCGTGCCACGGGTAGCCGTTGCGCAGCACGAAGTCTTGGCGCAGCGCGTCACAGCGAGCCAGGTCGCTATCCAGCGGGCCGTTGTCCAGATGGAAGCGCTGGTAGATGACAAGGGCATCGCTCTCGAGCGCGGCTGCGTGGGGCATGTGGATGGCCCAAGGTGGGATGACGTGAACCGTGCGCATGGGTGGATCATCCTTTGGGGGTGCAGGTGGAACGTCGTGCATCGGAGGACCTGGTCGCTATCCAGCGGGCCTTTGAGCGGGGGGGGGAGTGCTGGTTATTACCTTCACCTCTTACACCTCTTTGGGACATCGTTGAACCTGGCTGCCCAGCTCGAGACCGCACTCCCATCCACTATCAAAGCACTTTCGCCACCAACGCAGAAGACCAGCGCTGCCCGCTTCAACCTCAGAAGCCAAAGGCTGAGGCGCTCCCGCCTCTCCCCCGCCGCAAGTAGCCAAGAAGACACGCTCCATGACGCATACCTCGCCAGCGGGCGCGGCAGCTCCCAAGGAAGCAAGCTTGGCCAGTCGCACTGCCAAGCGATGAATCGTATCACCAGTGGCGTCGTACCCGGCACAGATGATCGCCGTGCTCGGCCCGTCCAGCGCGCGTCGATAAGCTACTTCTCCCCACGCACCACAGCGCCAATGGCAGTGCAGCACCGTGGCGCGTGCCTCTCGGGCGATCACCAGGCAGACCAAGAGCAAGCGTTCGATGATGTCCAGGTTCGCCTCCCCGCGACCTTGCCAGAAGGTGTCGAGCAGGGACTGCCAGATCGCGGCCTGCCCTTCATGGTGGGTATGATAGGGGTTCAACCCGGCGAGAGACTTGGAGAGCATGTCATCCAAGGTGCCGATCAGCTCCAGCGCCGATTCTCGCCCAAGCGATACCTGTCTAGGTGGTGGAAGACGCGGACACAGCCACTCGGCGAGGGCTTGGATCGCCGCCAGGAGAAACGGCACGTCTGCCTCTGTCAGCACCTCCTCGACTCCCGCGGGCAACCAGGTCCGCTCGACCTCAGGCGCTAGAGCGGCTAGCCATCGCGGCGCTTCCAACGGCACCTGTCGCTGCCAGCGCATCAGGCGTCCGTCTTCCCAAAGCCAAACGGCGTCATCACCCCCCAGATGGGTCCCGCCAATCCAGGTGTCGATGCCGTTGTGGAGCAGATGGTTCTTCTCTCCGCGCAGCACCGCCAGGCCATCGGCGGTGATGCGCAGTTCGAGCGGGCGAAGGGACGTGCGATCGCCCTGGCTGTGCACGAGCGGCAGCGAACACCCTTCCTGGTCGAGGGCGCGCAACAGCACCCTCAGCGTCTGCGCGTCCAGCACGGCCACCTGTTCCGGATCACTTTCCATGACCAGCGCAACCTCCACGCATATCCTCGCCTCGGAGCAGGTGCGCCCCGCGCCCGTAAAATCCGCACAGGTGCTGAGAGCCAGGTGTTGCCAGTGGTCGAGCCCGTGTGGCAGCGACGGAAAGCGCTGCATGAGGCTCAGGACGGCTTTGCGCAGGGCGAAAGGCGCGGCGCCCGAGGCACTGAGCCAGGCACCGAGTGGCTCCGGCGTGGGGGCGCAGAGCCGGCGCCACAGATCCCGCATGGCTTCGGCGTGCGCTGCGTTGAGTGGGACCCGGCAGGCAACGAGCGCCTGGCTCCCGGGATCGTGGGCGGCCAGAGTCCCCAGGTCTTTGCACGGATCGCCATTGACCGGAAGGAAGGCTGGGCCGACATCGATGCGTTCGATTTCAATCCCTTGGTCGTTCAGGCATTCCAGGAGCCAGCAGGCGAGCATTTGTTCGGCCAAGGCCTGGGTCAACCACAGGCAAACGCGTTCACAACCCGCGACGGCTGCACCCAAGTCGACCTCCCAGGGCGCATGCCAGTCGTGCCAGCGCTGGGCTCGCCAGAAGCGGCGCCGGCCTGCCAAGTGGGCGGCGGTGTCGACTGCGCAAGGTCCTTGGCTGAGATCGTCCCAGATCCCGAGCCAGCGATCCTTGGGGAAATGCCTGGCGATCATACGCAGGCCGTTGATGGGGACGATGTGGAGATCCATAGACCTTGTGCGTTTGACTTAGCGCCCGATTCCTTCACGTCCTCTCAGGCTGGCAGGGCCTCACCTTTACCACGCCAGCTCCCACCACCGCAGCAAAGTCGGCTGCGATCACTTCCTCCCCGCGCCAGAGGCTTATGCTGGCACCGTAATCCGCAGGGTGGAGGCGCGCCGCCATGACGTCATCCTCGCCTTCGGGGGGGGGGCGCACGCCACGACGCCACACAGAGCCAGCCACGCAAAAGGAAGGACCTTGGTCTTCATCGTTCTACCTCGTCTTTGGGGGTGGGAGTGCTCGCCTGAATACGACCCTAGGAAGAGAAATCTCATTGGTCAAGCTTTTTTGCGCCCCAGACGCAGGTGGGACACCCGCGGATTCTCGCGGTCCTTGTGGTCACGCCTGGTGGCATCGTTGCATCGCAGGTGCGTATTCAACGACGTCGCTGTTGGGGACGCGCAGGCGGCCCAGGTTGGCAGCTTTCGCCCGTTTGGGTGATGCCGCCAGCGCCGATCGCGCAGGTGCGCCGCCGCGGCCGCGCCATGGGGGAGGTGACAGGGAAGCTGGGACGTCTTAAATGAAGACCTTGGACGACGTGGGCAGCGCGAGGTTGCGTTCGCCCGCTGCGGCCGCCCCAGGTGGGGTGGCCCCGCTACCCATGAGGACGATGACCCATGAAGAAGTCGATAGAAGTGATGCCCATCGATTACATCGAGTTTGGCGCGACAGACCTGGTCGCCATCAAGGCTTTCTACGGTGAGGTCTTCGGCTGGACCTTCATGGATTATGGCGACACCTATACCAGCTTCGCCGATGGGCGATTGACCGGTGGCTTTGCGACGGACGTGCCCATTGGGACCTCGCCGATGGTGGTGCTGCGCGCCAGCGATTTGGAGGAGGCCTTGGCCCGGGTGAAGCAACACGGGGGGGAGATCGTGCAGGCCATCTTCGCCTTCCCCGGTGGCCGGCGCTTTCACTTCCGCGACCCCGCGGGGAACCTCCTCGGGGTGTGGTCCGAATGACCTAGGACCTTGGCTCAGAGGTCGCCGCTCTCGAGGAGGCGGGTGAGTAGGCCGAAGTCTTCCGTCTCGGGAAAGAGGGCGGTGAAGCAGGGGCCCTGGGTCATCATCCGGTTCCAGGCGGCCAAGGCCGTGCCGTAGGCGTCGAAGGCTGCGTCTTCACTGAGGCCGGGGCGGGTGGCGGCGTACCAGGTGGCGACGAAGTGGCCGAAGAGAAAGACCATGGCGCCAATGGGCATGGACGGGAAGCGGCTCGTCTCGCGCAAGAAGATGGCGCTGGCGATGGTGTGGCGGCCGAAGGCGTCCCAGGTGGGCTGACCCGGCGCGTTTTGACAGGCCTCGACCGAGACCTCGGCCAGGGCCTGGTGCAGCCGCTGCAGGTGCTGGCCGTGGAGGGTGTGGGCCAAACTGGTCACCCATGGGACGAGGCGGTCGACCATTTTCTGGAGGAGGCCCAGGAAGGTGTGGCAGAAGCCTTGGGGGAGCTGGGTGCGGCCAGGGAGCCGGGCCGAGCAGCCGGCGCTGCGGTAGAGCAGCTCCACCAGCCCCACCCTCTCGTCCTGCAGCCACTGGAGGATGCGCGCCTCGTGGTAGCGGCCTTCGTCCAGGTCCTCGGGGTCGCGGTCGCGCAGCACTGGGCGCAGGATGGCCGTCGACGCCAGCTCGCTGAGGTCGGCCTCGCTGCCGTCGCGATAGCTGCGGTGGGCGGTGTAACAGGTGGGCCGCACCCCGACGCGGATCGCCCCCTCGACCTCGACGGCGACGAAGGGGAAGCGGCGGCAGGCTTCGGGTTTGGCCTCGGCCCCACAGATGGCGTGGATGGCGCACAACCGCTCCGCGTTGAGGAAGAGGCACTGCTTGTTGGGGAAGTGGAGAAAGCGCAAGACCTCGCCCTGGCGCGTGCGCCCCTGCACCACGGGCTGCACACCGCGAACGCTCTCGACTTCGGCTGCCACCGCTTGGTGGACGGCGACGACCTCGGCCATGAAGGGATCGTCCAAGGGGCCAACGAGCTGAGACTCGCACGAGCAGCCGCAGCCAGTGCAGTCGTGCCGGACTGGCCCCAGGCTGACCACCTCCTTGGCCCGCTCGTCGACCTGCACCACCCCGAGGCGGACGAAATCGCCCACCACCGCTTCGACGGCGGCCGTGGCACAGGGCAGGCCCGAGTCCAGGGAGAGGCAGGCCGCGACCTCTTCCACGCAGCGATGGCCGTCGCAGAAGGACAAGATGGCGGCGGCCCCAGGCGAGAGCCGCAGGTGGTTGGAGCTGCTGGTGAACTCCGCGTTCACCGTGCCCTTTTCCAAATTGCCGTCGTCTACCATCCGCGGAAAGCGACCCTTGCTTGCCATGATCATCCCCTTCGAAATCACGAAGTCTTGCCCACTCAGCATGACAGATCGCCACACACCTGAAAATAGCTGCCTCAACAAATGAATTTGGTCCCGCCTCTCGTTTTGCCCCGGGCGCTTGGCCGCTGCTGGGAACCACCTCCGAGGGGCGTGCGCCAGGCAGCGTCGCCGGTGGGTTCGTTGCCATCGTGGCCAAGGCCCGCTAGCCTGCATCCCTCGATGGGCACGCCGCCCACCTGGTAGGAGTAGGCAGCTATGGCGCATGAGTTCATCTATCAAATGCGGGGGTTGAAGAAACACACCCCCGACGGCAAGACGGTCCTCGATGGCATCTGGCTCTCTTTCTATCCCGGGGCCAAGATCGGGGTCATCGGGCCCAACGGCGCAGGCAAGAGCACCCTGCTGCGCATCATGGCCGGGATCGACAAGGAGGTCGACGGCGACACCTGGATCGATCCCAAGGCCAAGGTGGGCTTTCTCGCCCAGGAGCCCCAGCTCGACCCTAGCCTCGACGTGCGCGGCAACATCGAGTTGGGCTTGGCCGCCCAGCGCGATCTGCTGAATCGCTTCGAAGCCGTGAGCTTGCGCTTTGGCGAGGAGCTCAGCGACGACGAGATGAACGATCTGATGGAGGAGCAGGGGAAGCTGCAAGACGCCATCGACGCCGCCGGTGCCTGGGATCTGGATCGCACCCTGGACATCGCCATGGACGCCCTGCGCACCCCGCCGGGGGACCAGGACGTGAGCACCCTCTCCGGGGGCGAGCGGCGCCGGGTGGCCCTGTGCCAGCTCTTGTTGGCCAAACCGGACCTCCTCCTGCTGGACGAACCGACGAACCACCTCGACGCCGAGAGTGTGGCCTGGCTGGAGCGCACCCTGCGCGACTACCACGGCACGGTGATCATCGTCACCCACGACCGCTACTTCCTCGACAACGTGACCCGCTGGATCCTCGAACTGGAGAGCGGCAAAGGGCTGCCCTTCGAGGGGAACTACTCGGAGTGGCTGGAGCAGAAGCAAGCGCTGCTGGCCCAGCACGAGAAGCAGGCCTCCCTGCGGAGCAAGACCCTGGCCCGCGAGCTGGAGTGGGTGCGCATGGGGCAGAAGGCCAAGCAGGCCAAGTCCAAGGCGCGCCTCAAGCGCTACGAAGAGCTGCTCAAGGAGGCCGGCGACGACGGGCAACGCCGCCAAGAGATCGTCATCCCCGTGCCGCCGCGCTTGGGCGACGTGGTGGTCGAGGCCAAGGCCCTGCGCAAGGCGTTCGGCGATCGCCTGCTCATCGACGACCTCACCTTCTCCCTACCCAAAGGCGGCATCGTCGGGGTGGTCGGCCCCAACGGAGCCGGTAAGACCACCCTGTTCAAGATGATCACCGGGGAAGAGCCCGTGGACGGCGGCGAGCTCAAGGTGGGGGAGACGGTGGTCGTCTCGGCCGTCACCCAGATCCGGGACGAGCTGGTCGACGACGAGACCGTCTTCGAGGCCATCTCCGGGGGCCAAGAAGTGCTCCTGGTGGGCAAACGCGAGCTCAATGCCCGCGCCTACTGCGGCATCTTTGGCTTCAAGGGCAAGCTGCAACAGCAAAAGGTCGGGACCCTCTCGGGGGGCGAGCGCAACCGCGTGCATCTGGCCAAGCTGCTCTTGCGCGCCGGTAACCTGCTGCTCTTGGACGAGCCCACCAACGATCTCGACGTCGACACCCTGCGCGCCTTGGAAGACGCCCTGGAGGCCTTCCCGGGCTGCGCCGTCATCATCAGCCACGACCGCTGGTTCTTGGATCGCCTCGCCACCCACATCCTCGCTTTCGAGGGCGACTCCGAGGCGGTGTGGTTCGAGGGCAACTACCAGGACTACGAACGCGATCGCAAGCAGCGCTTGGGGGTCGCCGCGGACCAACCCGTGCGCATTCGTTACAAGCCGCTGTCACGCACCTGAATTTGGATCCCAGGCGGCGCCGAGCGCCGTCTCTTTGCCACCGGGGGGCTCCCCCGCCACCGAAGAGGTGAGGATGAACTTCGACAAATATCGCCAGGCCTGCCTGGAGCGTTTTCTTCGCTATGTCGCCGTCGACACCCAGTCCGAGCCCGGGACCAGCCGCTATCCCAGCACGGAGAAGCAGCTCGTTTTGCTACAAATGCTCGCCGATGAGCTGAAAGAGATGGGCGTCGCCGAGGTCGAGCTCGACGCCTACGGCTACGTCACGGCGACCGTGCCGACCAACGTCCCTGGCGCCCCGGCCGTCGTTGGGCTCATGGCCCACGTCGACACCTCGCCGGAGATGTCGGGCAAGGACGTCAAGCCCATCATCCACACCAAGTACCAGGGCCAGGACCTGGTCTTGCCCGACGACCCGGCGACGGTCATCAAGCTCAGTGACAACCCTGAGCTCCAGAGCCAGATGGGCAACGACATCGTCACGGCGTCAGGCACCACGCTCCTCGGGGCGGACAACAAGGCTGGCGTGGCAGAGATCATGACGGCCGTGCAGATCTGGCTGGAGAACCCCGAGCTGCCGCGGGCCACCATGCGCATCGCCTTCACCCCCGACGAAGAGATCGGTGCCGGGACCAAGCACTTCGATCTGGAGAAGTTCGGCGCGCAGTGCGCCTATACCATCGACAGCTCCGCCCTGGGGCAGCTCGACACGGAGACCTTCTCGGCTGATGCCATGACGGTGACCTTCAAGGGCTTCAACACCCACCCTGGCAACGCCAAGGGCAAGATGGTCAACGCCATCAAGGTGGCAGCGGACTTCATCGCCCGGCTGCCCAAGGACACCTTGTCGCCAGAGACCACCGAAGGGCGAGTGGGCTTCTTCCACCCCATGACCTTGAACGGATCCGTCGATAAGGCGACGGTCATCTTCATCATCCGCGATTTCGTGACCGCGGCCCTGGCCGAGAAAGAGGCCATGCTCGAGGCCTTTGCCGCGGCGGCGGTGGCGGCCTACCCCGGCGCCAGCTATGAGGTGGAGGTCGTGGAGCAATACCGCAACATGCGGGAGATCCTCGATCAGCATCCTCAGGTGGTGGATTTCGCCCGGCAGGCCATCGCCCGGGCCGGGATCGCCCTGCGGGAGGAAGCCGTGCGCGGTGGCACCGACGGGGCTCACCTGTGTTTCCAGGGGCTGCCCACGCCGAACATTTTCGCTGGGGAGCACAATTACCACTCCCGCTATGAGTGGGTTTCGGTGCAAGACATGCAGAAGGCCGTGGAGGTCATCGTCCACTTGGGCCAACTGTGGAGCGAGTTCCGCTGAGGTCTGAGGGAGGCGGGCAGGGCGCCGTGGCCCGCGTCCTCAGGGTTCAGGACTTGACGTCCGTCGTGGTGTGGCTCTCGCAGAAGCTTTCGAGGCAGGGCGGGCAGATGCCGTGGGTGAACTCGACACCCGTCTGGCTGTGGAGATAGGACTCGACGCTGTGCCAGCGGCCGGCTGCGTCGCGGATCGCCTTGCAGATGGAGCAGATGGGCACGAGGTCGCGGTGATCGTGATCGGAGATGTCGATGGCGGAATAGCAGATCGCCACGGGCTGGCCATCGCGCATGACCTTGGGGGCGATGCCTTTGGGGAAGACGAAGCGGCGCAAGTCGCCGTTGGCGGCGATGATGTCCAAGATCATGCCCTGGTGCACGGGGGCCGAGAAATCGAGTAGCACCCGCTCCTGGGCGAGGCTGCGGTGGTGGGGGGCGACGAAATCGAAGGCCGGCTTGCCGATGAGGTCGTCGCGGGTGTAACCCAGGAGGGAGAGCAGGGCGGGGTTGGCGTCTACGACCAGGCCATGGTTGCCGATGACCATGGACAAGGTGGAGGTCTCGACGAAGTGGAGGCGGAAGCGCTCTTCGTAGTGGGCGACCAAGTCCCGCATTTCTTTGATCTCGTGCTCCAACTCGGTCACGCGTTGGCGTAGGGCTTGGTTCTCTTGTTGATCGCTCATGAGCTCCCTCGTCTGTCTGCTTCGCTCTCGAGTCTACTACAAGAACGTCTCCATGGCGACGTCTGCGCGGTCGAGAGGTTGCGAACTCAGCCAAGCTCGCAGCGCTATCGCCAAGGTCGCCGTGTTTGATGTAAGGTTCGCGAGGCAGTAGCGTTGTGATGCCTAGAGTGAGCTTGGCGTGATGAATTGTTTTGGGTTGTTGACGTCACTACGCCCCGCAGCGCCCCCCGGGGGCTTGAACCGTTCCATGAGAGGTGAGCCGTGAGAAAAGAAGTACCCCTGTTGTCGTGTCTCCTCGTTTTTTTGGTGGTGGTACCCGCCTGTAATCCCAGCCCAGGCAGCGGGACGGTGGTTCGCGATGGCGTCGGCATCCGCGATTTCTACACCATGCGCTCGGTCGACGGAAAACTGGGTACCCGCGATGTGCGCCCCGAGCCACGCCCCCGTGAAGCCATTACGGGTGACGACTACTTTCAGATCAAGCTGGAGACCATTTATATCGGTGAGGCCCTGGGCCGCGACGTGGGCAACTTGACCATCGTCTCGCAGATCGAAGGGATCTTGCCGGCCAACGTGCAGTGCAAAGAGCTCGACGTCTCGGATATCGGTTTCGACATTCACCAGCGCGAGCGCTCCTCCCACGACTCGAGCGTGAAGTGCGCCTATAAGCACGTGCTCTCCATCAACCCCGTTTTCCGCAACGGCCACCTCACGGTGGACTCGGCTTTCATCACCCCGCCCTTTAGGATGGGTAAGAAGAACGTGGGCCTGCGCTTCATCATCGGCCAGCTCAACGACGTCGAGCTGGCGCGGACGCTGCTCAAGTGGGGCCAGGAGCAGCTCAACAACCTGTCCGAGTGGGGGTTGGCCGAGATCGAGCTGAACAAGTGGCAGTCCAAGCTGGTGGACATCGGCTTCACCGTGGCGAACTACATCCTCGACTATGCCGCCAAGCCCGACTATGTCTTCGAGTTCCAGACCGACTTCGTCCCCATCGAGGCGGTGAGCGGCGTGGCCGATCCCCAGAACCTCTTCATGGGTGGTGACTTCGTCATCGTGGGCTTCACCAGCGCCGCCGAGAAGAAAATGGGGACGCCCGATCCGCTGACGGGCGAGCCCACGGGCCGCGCCGGCGCCTTGATGATGAGTGAGAAGCTGGTCTTCGACTCGGGCCGCCTCTACTGGAAAGACTCCAAGGCGGAGTACATCGAGAGCCCCTACTTGGTCTTCAAGGTCGTGCGTCAGAGTCGCTACCCGGCGCCGTTGCCCGTGGCCTTGACCAAGATCGGACGCGAGGTCGAGCGCGGCAAAGCGCCGGCAGACGTGACCAAGTTGGCCCGCGGCATCATCCTCGACCTGCAGGATGGCAGCATGTTGAACGAGACCGAGGGCCGCTATCTCCTCGACCTCTTCGGTTGGTTTGCCGAGGCGCGTGAGGTCGACGTGGCCATGAACAACCTGCTACGCGGCGAGCAGAAGGCCAAGGAGAAGTGGGCCCTCCAGCTTCAGGAAGCCCCGGTGGCCCTGGCGGTCGAGCTGGCGGCGCTGCAGGACTTGGCCAACGTCCAGCGCTTGGTCAAGCAACTCGAGACGCGCCTCTACGGCAACTACGCGCGCTCCCCGGGCATCACCCAAGCCGAGTGCGTGATCCTGCGCGACGTCACCCAGAAGATGGGCGACAGCTTCAACATGCTCAAGCCCAAGGTCCAGGTGGCCTTCGAAGATCTGCAGATCGCCCGCTCCAGACTCCAACAGCAGGCGCAGCGCAGCCCCGAAGACGAGCGCCGCCTCCAGTCCATGATGGACGCCGAGCTGTGGGCGGACCGCATCTTCAAGGAGCTCGAGGCGGGGCTCGATGAGCCCAAGTGCCCCGGCCTGCGCGACTAAATAGGCGGGGGTGGATCCCCCCAAAAAAGCCCTGGCGCGCCTTCAACCCAGATGGAAGAGGAAGGCCGTCAGGGAGGCCACATAGAGGCAGAGGCCGATGACCAAGAGGATCATCCCGACGACGAATTTGCGGGTCTTGTCGTTGCGGTAGGCGATGATCGCCTCGAGGGCTTGCACGGGCTCTTGCGTGGCGTACTGGGTGGTCCAGCGCACGCGCAAGATGCCGACCAGGGCGACGAGGATGGCCGCCAGGACGAAGACCAGCCCGACCACCATGGTGTAGCGCGAGAAGGGGCCTGACTCGGCGATGCTGGGGCCGGAGAAGCCCGTGATGGTCAGGGTCAAGGTGGCCAGGGTCAGCAGCACTTGGGTGCGCTGGAGAATGGCGCCGAACTCGCGGCTGAGGATGTCTTCACAGGTGGCATAGTTGCCGTGCACGGCGAGCATCTGCGTCGCTTCTTCGTGAATGTCTTTGACCAGGGGAGGTGTGGGCATGGAGGCGTCGCTGCGGTTGTTGTTCGAGGGTGCGGGCGGCCGCGTCGCTGCGGCAGGGCAAGGATAACACTGGCCCCGTTCGGGGCAAGGGGCCTGGGCGCGGGGACGGAGCTACCTTTTGTTGTGGCGGCGTGTGCTTGAATCTACTAATCTTTTTTGAGGGATCGGTGGAGGAGGCATAGATGCGGGCGTGGCGTTTTTGGCTGGTTGTGGTCTTCGTTATGGCGCTTCCAGGCGCGCTGGAGGCGACGCCGCCTTTGCTCGTGCCGTGGCCGTGTGGGGTCACTTACAAGGTCACCCAGGGCAACAACAACGCCTTCTCCCACACCGGGATGGGCGCCTGGGCCTTCGATTTCGGGATCCCCGTGGGGGGCAGCGTCTCGGCCCCGGCGCCTGGCGTGGTGCGGCGGATCAAGATGGACTCCACCACGGGAGGTTGCAGCTCTGATTACTCGGGGCAAGGCAACTACGTGGTCATCGATTTCAAGGACGGCACGGAGGTGCTCTTTCTGCACCTCTTGGCCAACTCTTCCAGCCTCAGGGTGGGCGAATGGGTCTACACCGGCCAGGAGGTGGGCAAGGTGGGCCTGACGGGTTATGTCTGCGGCGCCCATCTCCATTTCCAACTACAGAACACCTGCACTTCTTACTGGTGTCAGAGCATCAAGGCCACCTTCGTCGACTACGGCACGCCCGCATATGGCACCATGATCACCAGCAACAATTGCACGGCGCCCCCCTCGTGCGACCACGCCCTGAGCGGCGGTGTCCACGTCTTCGAGGAGACCGCCACGGCCTGCTTCATCAAGGCCACCTCCTATTGGTGGCCCGTGGCCGAGGGACACAACGGCCACCACTACTACACCTTTGCCACGGACAAGGCCACGCGCGAGACCTGGGGCCAGTGGCTCTTCGACGTGGACCAGCCGGGGCCTTATCTGGTGGAAGTCTTCATCCCCAACACCGAAGCCGATAGCCACCAAGCGGTCTACGAGATCGACACGGGCGCGGGCATCGTCCGCTCCCAGCCGGTCAACCAGGCCACGCAGAAGGGTTGGGTGCCCTTGGGCGTCTTCGAATTCGCCGCAGGCGATGGGCGCTCGCTGGTCCTGCCCGACAACACGGGCGAGGCCTACAGCACCTATAAGCGCAAGTTGGCCTATGATGCGATTCGTCTCACCTGGGCCCCGGCCACTGAGCCTGATCTCGTCGAAGCCGTCGCCGAGGCCGGGGAGGATGGCCTGGACACCACTGCGGACGCAGGCGGCGACGCGGCCTCGCACCTGGAGGCTGACCCGGTAGAGGTCTTGGAGCTCATCGAGAACTGGACGGCTGAGCCCGATCCAGCTCAACCGGAGGATCTCTTTACTGATACCACCTCCGACGATCTGCGCGATACGGCGCCAGGGCAGGGAGAGGCGGCGGTGGAGGGGGGCGAGCCGCGCGGCAGTGATGCGCCCGGGGTCTGTGGGTGCCGTATCGCCGCCCAGCCCCGTGCCAGCCAACGCGTCCCGACGCTGCTGCTGGCGCTGTTGGCCCTGCTGGGCCTGTCCCTCAGGGTACGAAACGGGCGAAGGCGCGAAAACCGGGGCTAGTCCCCTGAGACCAGGCCGCCAGGTAGATGCCATCGCCGAAATGGATCAGCGCGGGCGGGTAGGGGGCGACGGGGTCGAGGTTGAGCTGGCGCGGCGCGCCGTGCATGGCCACCTCCTCGCCCTCGATGCGGATGGCCTGCCACCACAGGTTGTGCTGCTGGCCGACGATGGGTTCGTACCACAGGACGGCGGCCCTCTCGGCTTCACTCACCACGACGGCGGGGGCGTAGGCCTTCTGGCCGCTGTTGCCGAGCAAGAGGGGGGAGGCCTGGCTCGGATCCCTGTGGGCGTGACGGAGCAGGACGCGCTCCAAGCTACCTCGCTTGCCCCCCGTGGCCAACAGGGTGACGCCTGAACCACTGTGCAGACTCGGGCTGCGGCTCAGCCATTCGGGGAAGGCCAGGTAAGGCGGGTCGAAGTCCAGGACGCCAGCGGCGTTGAAGCGGGTGATGGCCACATCGTCGGCGCCGGTGTCGGGGGCGCGATCGAAGGCGACATAGAGTTGGCCTTCGCCTGAGTAAGAGGCTGCGGGATAGAACTGGGAGGTCTCCGCCTCTGGCGCCACGAGCAAGGTGTCGCCTTCGGGGACGCGCCCGTTGAAGGCTTGGTGAAAGACCTGGAAGCGGGCCAGGGTGGGGTCGGCGAGGACGCCGATCAGGCGCGGATCGCCGCTCGGCGCCATGACGAGCTGGGGCATCCACGCCGAGGCCTGGAAGGCCTCGCCGGCCTGGGTGAGCACGAGACGCGTGGATTGCTCGCCTTCGACGGTGCCATCGGGGAGGAGAAAGCGGTAGTGAATCGAGAGGTTGTGGGGTTGCTGGCCGTCGTCGACTTGCCAGGCAACCATGACCCACTCAGGCGCGACGAGGATGGCTGGGTCCAGCTCATTGGCGAGGCCTGGGCTGACCTGGACGGGGGCGACGCGGTAGGCGCCGTCACAGCCGAGATGGGCCACGTGCACGGAGAAGTTGCCGCTGTTCTGGGGCAGGCTGAAGGCAACCCAGAAGCCGCGCCCTTCGCCGTCTGGGGCGAGGCTGAGGTGGATCTGGGTGGCGGGCAGATCGGGGAAGAGGGCGAAGGGCGTCCGGGCGAGGGCCTCAGGCGCGCAGGGATCGAGGGGGAGCTCCGGCGCGTCGGCGTCTTCTGGTGGCGTATCCGTCGGGTCGAGGTCATCCCCATCTTGGGTGTCGACGGGGTCGAGCTCCTGCGAGAGATCGGTTGGGGGCAGATCAGGGGTGTCTTCCGGGGGTGAAGAGACGGGGTCGTCACAGGCAATGACCGCGACGACGGCGAAGAGTGCGGCGCATCGCGCCAAAGTGTGAGGCCACGTGGGGGCATGCTGCATGAGGCTCTCCGTGGGCGATTGTGGGGGCCGAGGCGCGGACACGATACCCGTCACAGCTTAGGAGAGGTTGCCATGGGGGTCAAAGGTGAAGAGGCCTAGCCTAGCCCTAGGCATGGCGTTTGCTCTGGACGCGCCCTCGCCGTGGCGCTAGGTTAGTTTCTTAACGCTCAGGCGAGGAGGCGCATGTCGTGCGGTGTCGGGGTGTGGTTGGATGGCGTAGGGATGCGCAAGGGTGCAGGCGCGCATGGTGCGTCTGTGTTTTGGGGCACACAGTGATGGCGTGGCTTCAACAGCGAGTGCGGCAGAGTCGTCTCTGGGCCGTTCTTTTTTCGTCGCTTCTGGCGCTCGTGCCGGGCTGTGACATCGATTGTTACGAGCGCGGTGAATGCGCGTGTGCTGAGGCGGCCCACTGTGGGGAGGGGCATTATTGCGAAGGGGGGGTGTGCCACGCCGTCGAGGATGAGCCGTGGTTTCTGGCGACCAAGCGCTTTGGCCAGGCCTGTCTGCGTTCGAGCGATTGTATCAGCGGGGTGTGTTTGCCCGCCGGGCCTGGCAACGGCAGCGTGTGTACCCGGCGCTGTGAGGCCTTGCCCTGTGACGCAGGCTGGGAGTGCAAGAGCCTGGATGTCCCGGGGGGGCAGGTCACCACGCAGGCGGTGTGCGTGCAGGCCATTGCGCCGCGGCTTTGCCAACAGTGTTCCGTGGATGGGCACTGCAATGCCGCGGGTGACGCGTGCCTCGACTTGGACGGGGAGCGGGTCTGTGGCCTCGAGTGCGTGCGCGAGCCGTGCCCCATGGGCTATGTGTGTGCCGACGTGACCTTGGCGAATGGACGCCAGAGCCGCCAGTGTGTGCCGCCAGCGGGCACCTGCGAGTGTCAGGTGGCCAACGCGGGTTTGCAGCGTCAATGCCTGCGTACGAACGAACACGGGCGCTGCCCTGGGATCGAGACCTGTGAGGTCATCGGTGCGGCGGCGGCGTGGGGTGAGTGCGTGGGGCGGGACGCCCAGCCAGAGGTTTGTAGCGGCGTCGATGACGATTGTGATGGCTTGATCGACGCCAATGATCCGAGCGTAGACAAGGAAGGGATCGACAACCCCGCTGACTTTCCGCGCTGTTTCGTCGGTGGCTGTGCGGGCGAGTGGCTCTGTGCCGAGGACGAGGGCGGCGCTTGGGGCTGGCGCTGTGACGCGACGGATCCCAAATACGAGACCTGCAATGGCCAAGATGACAACTGTGATGGCTTGATCGATGAGCCCTTCGTCGACGAAGAGGGGCGCTACGTGCATCCCGAACATTGTGGTGCCTGCGGCGTGAATTGTTTGCAGTTGTTGCCGGATTTGTTGCGGGACGATGCGGGGGAGGTGGTGTGGGGGGCGGCGCACTGCGAGCTGCGCGACGACACGCCGACCTGCGTGCCCAAGCTGTGTGCCCCAGGGCATTACCCCTACCCCTTTGACGCGCCCCTGATCTGTGCACCGTTGATTTCGCCGGCGTGTCAGCCCTGCACCAACGACGGCGACTGCCGCGTTTTCTCGGATCGCTGTATGAGCTTTGGCAACGAGCCGGGGATGCACTGTGTGCAGAGCTGTGCGCCGAATGCGCCTTACGCTGGGTGTAGTGGTGAGGTGGGCGTGCAGAGTTGCTGCCCCGAGGCCTATAGCTGCCAGTGGGTCGATGGGGGCCAGTGGTGCATGCCCAAGGGAGGTTCCTGCACCTGTTCGCGCGAGCGTGCGGGCACGACCCGGAGCTGCCTGCTCTTCAGCGCCGAGGACATCTGCCAGGGTGAGCAGACCTGTCGTGCCCTGGGTGAGACCCTCTATGGCTGGAGCATGTGCGAGCAGTCTTCCTTGGTGGTGGAGGTTTGCGACTATCGCGACAACAACTGCGATGGCCAGATCGACGAGGGCTTCCGCGACGAGCGCGGTCGCTACCACACGGATGAGCACTGTGGGGCGTGTAACGTGAATTGTCCGGCGCGCTTCAATCCAGAGATACAGCACGCCATTGGGGCCTGTGTCGAGGGAGACCAAGGTTTTGGCTGCGAGTTCGTCGGCTGTACCTTGGAGGTGTGGCCGGCCGAGGGTCCCTGTCGGGTCGACCAAGACTGCGCGCCAGGGCGTAGCTGCGACCGGCAGACCCATTACTGTGTGGTCGACGACTGTCCAGGCGGCACCTGTGCGGTGGCGTGCACCGGTGACGCCCAGTGCACCTCGCGTTTCGGGCGGGCGCACCGCTGTGTCGCGGGCACCTGTGGGGTGACCTTTCAGTTCCACGATACCAACGGGGTCGAGGCCGATGGCTGTGAGTGTGGTCGGGCGGTGCACGGTGGCGCCGACGAACCCGACACCTTCCCGAGCTATCCGGCGGCGGGCGCGGTCTATGTGGACGGGAACTGTGACGGCATCGACGGCGACGCCAGCCGCTCCCTCTTCGTCCGAGCTGGGGCGAGCGGGACCCAGGGGACGCGGGACGCACCTTTCGGGACGATTGGGCAGGCGGTTCGCGCCTTCGATGCCAGCCGTCATGTGGCGATTTTGGTCGCCGCAGGTACCTACTACGAGAACGTGAATCTGCGCGCAGGGGTCAAGCTCTACGGCGGCTATAATCTGGATTTCAGCCAGCGCGACATCGTCTTGCACCCGACGTGGATTCAAGGGCAGGAGCCCCAGCACGGCCAGAGCGGCCATCAGCCCGGGACGGTCCATATCGGCGCCGTGGATCAGCGGACGGTGATCGCGGGCTTCATGATCCAGGGCTATGACGTCAACTACGACAGCGCGTCGGAAGAGGCGGCGCCGAGCTCCTACGCGGTCTACATTGCCTTGGCCTCGACTCAGATCGAGGTGGTGAACAACCTGATCATCGGCGGCCGAGGCGGGGATGGCGCCAACGGCCAGCCTGGGCCTTCGGGGACGCCAGGGGGCGCGGCGGCGGCGGGGCTGGCCTCGTGGGAGTGTTCCAGCGCGACCTGTTCGGGCCAGACGCGGGCCGGCGGCGCGGCCGGGCGCAACGCCGCTTGCCCTGTGGCCGATGGCCGCCCTGGCGCGACGGCGCGTGAGCCCGGGATGGGGGTGCAGGATTACCAAGGGTCGCCCATCGATGGCGTCGGCGGCATCAACAACACCTATCAGCACAGCGATCCCAGCCAGGGCGCCTACTGCAAGTACGACTGCACCGTTGGTTCGAGCGGGACCGTCTCGAGCAATGGCGGCGATGCGCGCTCCGGTACCGAGGGCACGCCAGGCAATGGCGGCGTGGGCTGCACCAATGGCCTGGGCCGCGTGAGCGGCGGCCGCTGGGCAGCGGAGCGCGCTGTTGCGGGCGCGAGTGGGGCCCATGGACGCGGTGGCGGCGGTGGTGGCGCTGGCGGTGGGGTGACCAACAACAACGTCCACACGAGCTGTACCCAGGGCAACAAGTTTGGGGACCTGGGGGGCTCGGGCGGCGGTGGTGGTAGCGGTGGTTGCGGTGCTGGCGGCGGCAGCGCTGGTGGCGGTGGCGGCGGCTCTTTTGGGGTCTTCGTCGCCGACACGGTGGCGGCGGCGCGGCCGGTGATCAGCGGCAATCGGGTGCGCTTGGGCTTTGGTGGCCTCGGCGGGGATGGCGGCGGCGGCGGCCAAGGCGGCCTCGGGGGGCAAGGGGGGCGCGGCGGCGAGATCCTCTTCCCGGCGTGGTGTGCCGGGGCTGGGGGGCACGGCGGCCGGGGTGGCAATGGCGGCGGCGGCGGTGGCGGCGGCGGCGGCTGTGGCGGGGTGTCCATGGGCATCGCCGGGCGCAACCTCACTGGCGATTACGCTGCCACCAACAGCTTCGAGTCGCCCGGCGTGCAAGAAAGCGGCGGTGAGGGTGGCCATGGCGGCCCCTCGCCTGCGGGTCAAGTCAGTTTCGGCGCCGCTGGCCAGCGTGGAGCCACGAGTCATGTGCATGTGTTTTGAGGCAAGCCGCCGTGAGGCGTTGGAGCAGCGTGGCGCCAGGTGGCGAGCCCTGCTGGGTTGGGTAGCCTGTCTCTTGCTCTTGGTGAGCTGTGGGCGCTCGGCCGATGAGATTCCGCCCGACGACGGCAGCCGCCTCAAGGAGTTCGGGGAGCTGTGCACGGCCAATGAGCAATGCCGCTCGACTTACTGCCTGAGCCATCCTACGGGTGCCTTCTGTACCCATCCGTGTCCGCTGGGTTGTCCGCCGGGTTGGGTGTGCCAGGATGTCCCCGATCCCCACGGCGGAGAGGCTAGGGTGGCTCTGTGCACCGTGACCCAGCACCGACTCTGTGGGCCCTGTTTGGAGGATCGCCAGTGCAACGTCAGTGGCGCTGACCTGTGCCTGCCCATCGGCGATGGGCGCTATTGTGCGGCTGACTGTAGCTTCGCGGCCTGTCCTGAGGGCTACACCTGTAGGGACGTGCCGGGACAGGGCAACGCGCGTCAGTGTCTGCCCGATTACGAGAGCTGTGCCTGCACGGAAGAGAACCGCGGGATGGTGCGCGGCTGTGAGGCGACGAATGCCTTCGGTACCTGCACCGGATACGAGCGCTGCGAAGGGAGCGCAGGGTGGGGCGAGTGTCAGGCCCGGGTGCCAGCGGCAGAGGTCTGCAACGGCATCGATGATGATTGCAATGGCTTTGTGGACGAGGGCCTCGAAGGGGAGCCCTGCGCGGTGAGCAATGACCTGGGCACTTGCCATGGCATGACTTATTGCGCCGGCGTCGATGGCTGGCTGTGCGACGCCGCGGAGCCGCAGCCCGAGATGTGTAACGGCCTCGATGATGATTGCAACGGTGGGATAGACGATCCCTTTGTCGACGCGGTGGGCCGCTACGTTCACGTGGAGCACTGTGGTGCCTGTGGTAAAGACTGCGCCAAAGTGATCGCCAACGCCGTGGAGACGGCCTGTGAGATCATCGACGGGGCACCGCAATGCCGCGCCGTGGCGTGCGCTGAGGGCTACTTCGTTTATGGCGACGGGCTGGCGTGCTTGGCTTTGCCGGCGAACTTGTGTCTGCCTTGCGCCGAAGACCGGGACTGTATGGCGCCCAACTCGCGCTGCATCGATACGGGTTTCGAGCTCTTCTGTGGCCGCTCCTGTGCGCCTGACTCGCCCTATGGTCCGCGATGTCCCGATGGCTATCAGTGCGAGGCCTATGACGGCACCTTCCAGTGTCTCCCCGTGAGCCACACCTGCCTCTGTGACGTTGACGCCTTGGGCACGGCCCGATCCTGTTTGGTCGATACCTGTGTGGGCTTTCAGCATTGTGAAGCCACGGCCCAGGGCTTTGCGTGGTCGACCTGCAACATCGCCGACTACAACACGGAGATCTGCGACGGCCACGACAACAACTGTGATGGCATTATCGACGAGGGCTTCATCAACCCGGCGACGGGCCGTTACGACAGCGCTGAGCACTGCGGTTTCTGTTACAACGACTGCTCTCTCTACTGGGTCCCTGAGCTGCATCACACGGAAGGGGTGTGTCAGGACACGGGCGTGGCGATGCCGCGTTGTGTCATGGGCCCGTGTCATCGCGAGACCGAGGGCGGCATCACTTACGAATGGGTCGATGTCAACGGTCGCAGCGACGATGGCTGTGAGTGTCGCCGAGTACAGGGGAATACCTTACAAGATCCACCGGATCTGATCGGTGATTTCATGTCGGGCTATGTCTTCCACGACGAGAATTGCGATGGCATCGATGGGGTCATTGGCGACGCGCTCTTCGTGCGGGCTGGCGCCAGCGGCGGCGATGGCTCGCTGTCCCGGCCCTTTGGGAGCATCGGTGCGGCGCTGAGCGCCTTTGCGAGCTCGGGTAAGGCTTACATCTTGGTGGCGGAAGGGCGATACGACGAGGATCTCCGTTTGCTGCGCGGGGTGGTCTTGCACGGCGGATACTCGGCGGACTTCCGCAGCCGCGATGTGGTGCGGCACGCGGCCATCGTCCGCGGGGTGACGGCCTATGCCACGGTGACCGTGGAAGGCGTGACCACGGGACAGACGCTGATGTCGGGCTTCATCATCGAGGGGCGCGACATGCCAGCGGCGGCGGAGAACCAAGATGGGCAAGCTTCGGTGGCGGTGTTCCTCAAGGACACCAACCACAGCGCGGTCTTGCGCAGCAATCGCATCGTCGCCGGCCGTGGCGGTGATGGCGGGCGCGGTAGCTCGGGTGCCGCCGGTCACGGCCGGCAGGCCGACACGGCCCTCGATGGGGGCAACGGCCTCGACGGCCAGCGCCTGCTGGGGCCCTGCTTCCCAGCGCTGAATCGCGCCGGCGGCCGGGCTGGCCTCAACGCGCAGTGTGGCACGTCCAATGCCACCCGCGGGGGAACCTCGCGTTGCCCCGTCTTCGAGGTGAGCACTAACCAAGGGGGGCAAGCGGAGTACCGAGAAGCTTCGGCGAACAAGGGTCTTGGCGGTTGGGATTGGAGCTTCGACCACATGTCGGGCTCGGGTTGTCACCACGCGACGGAGTCGGGTTATCCGAGCGCGCCGCAGAGCAACGTCGGCGGCGATGGCCGCTATGGTGCCGATGGGACGGCGGGACAGGGCGGCGCCGGTGGACGCCAAGGGTTGGGGTCCTTCGTCGCTGGGCGATGGGTTCCGGCACCGGATCGGGCGGTGGATGGTGTGCGCGGCACGGATGGTGTCGCTGGTGGCGGTGGCGGCGCCGGGGGGGGCACGGCACAGTACACGACCTCGCCCTTCGACTGTCAGGACTTTGAGCTGGGTCCTTCGGGTGGTGGCGGCGGCGCCGGTGGCTGTGGTGGTCGGGGGGGGCTGGCCGGACGCCAAGGGGGCGCGTCGTTGGCGATAGTGATCGCCAACACCGGTGCCAGCGCCTTGACCTTGCCGACCTTGCGCCACAACGAGATTGTGCGTGGGCAAGGGGGTAAAGGGGGCAACGGAGGCTTTGGGGGCATGGGTGGCATTGGCGGGCGTGGCGGCTTTGGCGGCGGTGCGGCGTCGTGGATTGCGTCGCAAGGGGGCCGGGGCGGCGACGGCGGCAACGGTGGACCTGGCGGCGGTGGCGGTGGCGGTGCTGGGGGGCCCTCATTCGATGTGGTGGGACTGAACGTCGACACGGTGGCGGTGGTGACCAACAACACGGTGGTGCTCGAGGCGGGTGTGCCCACGGGCGGCGCCGGTGGTGCCGGTGGGCCGTCGGTGGGTAGTGGCGCCTCGGGTGTCGAGGGGCGGCTGGGGGCTTTTGGCCAGCGCCGAGATTTCGTGCGATGCCAGACCGGGGGGAGCTGCGCCTCGGGTTATCGCTGTGATGCCAACAACATTTGTGTGCCGACGAACTGAAAGGTGCTGCTGGAGGCGCGCTGCTTGCGGTGGTGTGGGCAAGGGAAAGTGTTGTCATGGCGGCCCTTGCCCATTAGATTAGCCCAGGTGGCCTAGCTGCGACGTCCTAGGCCCTTGAAGGGAGCAGAGCATGGCAGAGGTCCTGGACTTGGTTCAGCCCGGCGCGGAGTTGGGGGGACGTTATTTATTGACCGAGGTCTGCGGCCAAGGGCGTTGTGGCGTGGTCTTCCGCGGTCACGACAAGGAGATGGGGACCGAAGTGGCCGTCAAAGTGCTCCACCCCAGCGTGGGTGCCGATGCGATGATTGGCGACCGCTTTCGCGATACCCTGTCGCAGTTGCGGGAGTCGCATCCGGGGGTTGCCAAAGTCTTGGGGGGGGGGACCCATGGCAACTTGGTCTTCATGGTGCGTGAGTGGGTGGCTGGGGAATCCCTGGAGCAGATCATGGTGCGAGAAGGGGAGATGGCCGCGGCGCGGGTGAGCGAGCTCATCGCTCAGCTCGTGCGGGTCGTTGGCTTCACCCACATGCATGGCGTGGTTCATCAGGACCTCAAGCCGGGCCACGTGCTGGTCATGCCCGGTGACCGCTGCAAAATCATCGATTTTGGGCTCGCGGCGCGTCTAGACGGAGAGATTCAGCGCGCTTTTCCCGGGGCGGCCAACCTGGTGGGTACGCCGGGCTATCTGGCACCAGAGCTGCTCAGCGGTGAGGCGGCGACGCCTTCGGTCGATATTTATGCCATTGGGTTGATGGCCTACAGGATGCTGACGGGTACCCCGGCCTACCAGGGCGATACTCAGCTCGCGACGGTCAGCGCTCAGGTGGGGGGGGCACCTGAGCAGCCCGAGCTAGGCGTGGTGGTCTTGCCCATCTGGCGCACCCTCGAGCGGATGATGGAGCGCAACCCCTTGGCGCGCTATCACGACGCCGCCGCGGTCTTGGAAGATATCGAGGAGTCCGAGTCCACGGCGCCCGAGGCGGGTGAGACCTTGGCCATGTCCTTGGATAACCTCATGGCTGGGGGTTTGCTGTCGCTGCCGGTGGCGGCGAAGCCCGCTGAGGTCGAAGCGCCAGCGCCAGCGGCGGTGGCACCTGCGGCGGTGGCGCCACCGGTGGCGGCAGCCCCGGCCAAGGCGCCCGTGAGCGCGCCGCCCAAGCCGGGGTTGGCCCTGTCCGATTTCATTTTCGACGGGGCCGATGCGTCAGCGGCAGAGAAGGCAGGGAGCGCGCCCGTGTCTCTCCTCGACGACGATCCGTTGAGTGGCTTGGACTTGCCTTCGGTGGATGCGGCGGCGCGTGCGGCCACGGCGCCAGCGCCGGCGCCGGCTGCTGCCAAGGCGGCGCCCAGCTTGAACGAATTGCTGCCCTCGGTCGCGACGGGGGCGCTCCCGCCGCCCAGGCAGTCGGCCTTTTCCCAACCCGATCTGATGCCGCAGCCCATACCCATCGCCGCATCTGGCAGCCGCACCACCTTGTGGCTGCTGGTGATTGGAGGGACCTTGTCGCTGCTGACGTTGGTGGTGGGTCTGCTATTGTGGTTGCTGTGAGCAGCGTGGGGGCTTGTACGGGGCGTAGAGGAGGGCAGCGCGATGGTGAGAGTGAGCTACGAGTGGTTATGGCTGGTGTCCCTCTCTCTCTTGGCCTGGGCCTGTACGGGTGCCCATGAGGTGGATCCCGTCAGAGATACGAGCGAGTTGGAGACCCCAGATGGCGAAGCAGACGACGGTAGCGTCACGCCTGATGCTGCGGAGGAGCTCCTGCCCGGGGACTGTGTGAGCGGGGCCACCCGTTGCGTGTTATCCGTCCTGCAGTCCTGTGTCGAGGGCCTGTGGCAGACGGAGACGACCTGTCAGCATGGCTGTGAAGCCGGCGAGTGTTTGGCGCCCCCCCCCATCGGGACGTGCGCTGAGCCGCTAGCCATGACCTTGGGTGCGACGCTGATTTCGACCACCCGCACGGACAACGCCAACATGACTTGGCAACGCGGCTGTGCTGACGCCTATGCCAACTTGACGCCCTATGGACCGGAGACGGTCTTTTTGTTGACCCTAGAGGCACCCACCATGGTGCGTTTCAGCGTGGATCCCATCGATATCACCTACTTTGGGCTCTATATTCGCGGCACTTGTGCCGCGAGTGAGACCGAGGCCCACAGCGCCTGTGGCGGGAGCGCCAATCCAGGGGGGCGCTTTTCCAAAGATGTGCTGCTTGGGACTGGGTCACACTATGTGGTGGTCGACGATTTCGCTGACGCGAATCACCCCCCAGGGCGTTTTCGCATCAAGGCCGAGGCGATCGTGACGCCCCAGTGTGCTGGGCAGGTACCGCGCCTGCTCGATCTGAGCACGGGCACGGTGAGCTTCAGCGGCGACACGGCGACGGGTGCTTCTGGGACCTACTGGCGACAGTACGATTGCCCCAACGATGCCATCAGCTCCCTCGGCAAGGAGAACATTTTCGGCTTCGCCGTGGCCAAGCGCGGTCGTTTGACCATTCAGGTCACACCCACTGAGCCGAGCGACTCCAAGGTTGGGGTTTACCTGCGCCGGCACTGTGGCGACCGGGATTCGCAGATCGCCTGTGGTTATACCCCTGGGGTGTCGGCGGTATGGATGGATGTCGAAGCGCTTCCCGCGGGGGCCTACTGGCTCTTCGTCGATGACTTCGCCAGCAACATCGATGGCCCGCAGACTTATGACTTGGTCCTCAACTTTGAGTGAAAAACCCTGAGGTCACGCCCGAGCCCTTGCGCTCGGGTCAGTTGATAGGGATGGCGCTGGTCACGGCGTCGAGGTGGGCCAGGAGGTCTTGCAGCGATTGCTGCGCCGCTGGGTTGAGGCCACCACTCTCGAGGTGATCCTCGCTGGCCGCGGCGCTGTGGGCGATGGCGTGGTGCTTCAGATGCGTGGCCTGCTGACGCAGGTTGTTACAGGTCTGGACCAGCCCGCTGATGTCTCTGTCGCGCATACAGATGCGGAGGTGTTGCTGCAGTTGTGGCAGGCAGGCATGGAAGCTCGCCAAGTCGGCCCCGACGGCTTCGTCGACCTCCGCTTGGGGCGTGGGGGAGGGGGCCACTGGCGGCAGCAAGCTCAGCAGGAGGTCGAAGAAGTGGCGCGGATCGATGGGCTTGGAGATGTACTCGTCGCAACCCGCTTCGAGGGCCTTGTTGCGATCGTCGAGCATGGCGTAGGCCGTCAGGGCGACGATGGGGGTGGTGACCTGAGACGCGCGCAAGCGTCGGGTCGCGGCGTAGCCGTCCATGATGGGCATCATCATGTCCATCAGGATGAGGTCATAGGGTGCGCTCTCACGCTGAGCGCGCAGGGTTTCGCGCACGGCCTCTTCGCCGTTGCTCACGCCAACGACCTCAGCGCCGACACGATGCAGGTAAAATGTGATGATGCGCTGGTTGTCCGGGCCGTCGTCGACCAAGAGGACTTTGCGCCCGCGAAGCGCCCCTTCAGGGAGGGCCATGCGGGGGCGGGTGGCTGGGCGCTCTGCCAGCCCTGGGATCGGGGTGGCGTCGACGGTGCAGGGGATGATGAGGCTGAAGGTGCTCCCCTCACCGGGCTTGGAGGTGGCCTTGATGGAACCACCCAAGAGGCACGCTAACTGGCCCGAGATGCTCAAACCCAGGCCCGTTCCCTGGGTGCGATGGGTATCGGCGTGGAGCTGGGTGAAGGGGGTGAAGAGATCGGCCATGCGTTCCTTGGGGATGCCGATCCCCGTATCGATGACGTCGAAGCGGAGCTGAGAGGTCTGGCGTTCGAGATAGACCTGGAGGTCGACCCGGCCTTGCGGGGTGAACTTGATGGCGTTGGTGGCCAAATTGAGGAGAATTTGGCGCAAACGGACGGGATCGGTGCGAATGCTCTGCGGCACGTTGGGGTGAATGCCCACCTGAAAGGCCAGGAGCTTTTCTTGCGCATGGAAGCGGAGAGTCGTGGCGACGTCTTCGATCACTTCGAAGAGGTTGCATCTCTCTTCGGCCAGGCGCATGTGGCCCGAGGCGATCTTGGAGATGTCCAGCACATCGTTGACCAAGGCGAGGAGATGCTCGGCGTTGCGTCGGATGGCGGCGGCGATCTCTGTGGGCGGCGGAGCGGTCCCTGAGGTGACCCCTGCATCCTTGGCAGGGGTCGGTGAGGCGAGCAGATCGGAGTAGCCCATGATGGCCGACATGGGGGTGCGGATCTCGTGGCTGACCTTGGCGAGGAAATCGTCCTTCGCTTGCAGGGCAGCGCTGGCCTGCTCCATGGCGTTCTTGAGATTCTGAACGGCCTCTTGGCGTTCTTTTTGGACCTGGATGTACTCCAGACTGCGCGCCAGGGTGTCTAGGGCATAGCGTATGAGGAGCTCTTCCTCGGGCTGCCACTCGGCGTGATAGGCCGATTTAATGAAGAAAAAGGCGAGGACTACCTTGCCATGACAGGAGACAGGCAAGAGCAACAGCGCATGGGGCTCGGGGGAGCTGAGGGCGTCGATGAGGGCGGCAGGGCAGAGGTGGCGCTGTGCAGGGAAGTGGAGCGGATGTTTGTGTTGGGCCACGGCTTTCCACCATGGCAGAAAGGGAGCGATGGCGCGGTGACTGACTCGGTCGGGTTGTGAGGCGTTCTGTTGCCAGTGCCCAAGGCGTTCGCTCCCGTCGCCCACCTGCAGGTGGTAGGCGCAGGCACTGTGCAGACCAAGGGCCACGCCGATTTCATCGAGGAGGAAGGTGCAGGCGTCGCTGAGATCCACATCGAGGAGGTTCTCGGGGCGCAGGCGAAGGAGGAACGCGTGGAGATCAGCGTGCTCTGACATCTATGGTGCATCACCCACGGGGGGCCCCCGATGGTGTTGGGGAAAGAAGAGAGAGGCGAGGGGTGCTAGAGGCTACGGAGGAACTCGTCCCATGTCGTGCGTTGGCTCCACACGGCGCCTTGGCCATAGCTGTAATCGGGGTCTGGTGAGGACGCAGGAAAATAAATGGCCAGACCATGGGCGCCAGGGTAATCGGACTGGGCGCGATTATACACGATGGAGCTATCGAGTTGAAGGAGGAGCGCATCAGCGGCGGCTTTGATGTCTGCTGGGACGCCGGAGCGTGCCGAGACCCGTTCGGTGAAGTCGCGGAGATCGCGGTAGTCGGACTCGTAGAAATCCTGGGTCTGACTGCGAATGCTCCGCAAGGTGCTGTAATAGCTGGGGTTGGCCATCATGGCGTTGGCAAAGTTGGTGAGCGCCGTGGCCAAGGGGTCGACGGTGTTGAGATCGGTCATGGCGAGGGTCGCGTTGCGGCTGGACTCCGCATGGTAGCTGTCAATGATGGCCTGACCCAGGGTGACGGCGCTCATAGTCGGGTTGGCCGTGAGCTGGGGGAGGAACGCATGGTATGACCAGCCGGGGGCGGGCTCGGTCTCTGATGACGCGACGAGGTAGTCGGCGAAGGGGGCTGTCGCCTCGGCGATTTCCCACATGCCCATGAGGCAAGCGTCAAAGCCGACGATATCGATTTTGCCACCCAGCGCCTGGGTGATGGCGCCCATGGCCCGGGCGTAGTCGCCATTGGAGATGGAGATGCCGTCATAGCTGCCGTGGTCGTCGTTGGAGAAGCCTTTGAGGATGGGATGGGGAGCGCGTTTCTTCCAGCCGTCGCCGTGGTTCCACATGATGAAGGCGTAATGGCGCGCCGGGTAGTTCTCCACCGCCCAGACGCCGAAGTCACGCAGGGTCTGCCAGTCGCCCATGTCGGCCTCGCCCCAGTTGGCAACGATGTCGTAGCTGCCCTGTTGCACGTAGATGACATTGGCCGGTCCGTCATAGGTGTCGAAGAGGGCGACGATGTGCACGTAGGGGGTGGAGCCAGCGACACACATCTCGTCGACGTCCTCATAGCCGTAGGACTCGAGGTTGTTGTCGGCGTTGAGGAAGACGATGAAGGCCCACTCGTTGGCGTTGGGATCCATGACGCAGCCCCCGGCGCCATCGGGGATGTAGCCGATGTTGCAGGCGCAGGTGTAGGCCCCAGGAAGATCGGGGACACACTTGGTCTTGTGGCTCTGGGTGCACGGGTTGGGATCGCAGGGATCGTCCACGCAGGTCGCGCCGTGGGGCAGCATCCCCAGAGGACATACACAGGCGTACGTGGACCAGTCGGCGCTGGCTTGGCACTCGGGTGTGCCTGGACAGGGATCAGCGTTGCAGGGGTTGGCGTGCATGCCGTAAGTCAAGGTGTAGGCGCCGCCCGAGCTGTAGGAGTCCACCCACAAGTAGTAGGCGCCAGCATCCAAGTTGGCGATGATCCGTGAACCGCCGCCATAGCCGTCGTAGTCATCGTTGCAGGTCACCTCGCTCTGGCTCTTGTCGCATTGGCGGCGTAAGTAGATCACGCTGTCATAGCCGTCGACCGTGAGGGAGACCCGCATGGCCTCGCTCAGAAAGAAGCCGTAGACGCGGTCGGGGCCAGTGCCTCCGCAGGTGCCTGTGGTGCTGTTGGCGGCCGAGGCCGTGCTTCCCGTCACGGAGCCGCTCACGCCGGTGGGCAGGGCGATGACGTCAGCGCAGGTGTTGCCGCTCGGGTTGACATTGGCGACGCATTGGCTGCCCTGGAGGGAGTAGCCCGGGTTGCATTCGCAGGTGAAGCTCGCTGGCGGCAACGGGTTGCAGAGGTTGCGGTTGAGCTCGTGGCAGGGGTTGGGCACGCAGGGGTCGGGGACGCAGGTGGCGCTGGCGGGATCGAAGAGCTTCCCGCTGGGACACTGAACCTGGAGGGTCAAGGTGAAGGCGCCTGCGGCGCTGCCATAGCCGTCGACGAAGAGGTAGGCCGTGCCCGGCTCGAGGGTGGCGACGATGCGCGAGCCCGTGCCGGGTCCGCCGTCGTCGTCGCAGGCGATCTCCGTCGCGGGATCGTTGCACACCCGGCGAAGGTACATCACCGTGTCGAAACCGCTGACGACGGCTTCGATGGTCAGCGTCTCGGGTACATCGATGGCGTAGACGCGCTCTTGGCCATGGTTCGATTGACAGGATGGCGCGGCGTGGTTGCCTGCGCCTTGGGTGTTGCCCGTGATGGTGCCAGCGCCGAGATCGAGCCACAGGGGTGAGCTGCAGTCGACGCCGGTGCCATTGATGACGCAGAGGTTGGGGCCGGCGTTGACATAGCCCGCGTCACAGACGCAGCGCGCCGTCCCGCTGGCGTCGGAGCAAGTGCCCTTACCGCTGCAGGTGTAGCCCAGGTTGGCGCAGCTTGGGGAGCAGACGCCGTCACCGTCGTGGTCTTGGTAGCCTGTGGCGCACTGATCGCAGTTGGGGCCGGTGTAGGCCGGAAAACAGGTGCAGGTGGCTTCACCCGAGAGATCGGAGCAGGTGCTGTTGGCACCACATGGGAGGGGCATGTTGGCACAAGTCGGGAGACAGGTGCCATCGCCATCGTTGTCCTGGTAGCCGTGAGCGCAGGTGTCGCAGTGGGTGCCAACATAGGCAGGATCGCAGGCACAGAGGATCTGGCCGCTCGTGTCATCGCAAGTGCCGTGGCCGTGGCAGTCTGCGTGCTCTGGTGCGCAGGCAGGGGCGCACAGGCCATCGCCGTCGTTGTCCTGCCACTGGTCTGCGCACTCGGAACAGCCCACGCCAGTGTAGCCTTCGTCGCAAAGGCAGAGGGCCGTGCCCGAAGTGTCGTCGCAGGTGCCGTGTCCACAAGAGAGCTCAGGGTGGGTGCACGCTTCAGTGCAGAGGCCGTCGGTGTCGTGGTCTTGCCAGTGGTTCGCACAGAGCTGGCAGCGGTTGCCAGCGTAGCCAGGGTCACAGGCACAGCCAATGTAGCCCGTGGCATCGCTGCAGCGGCCATGGGGTCCGCAGGCGATGTCCGCCAGCTCACAGCCAATGCGACACTCACCGGTGCCCGCGTTGTCCTGCCACCCCGGAGCGCAGTCGAGGCACCCATCGCCAGCGTAGCCGAGGACGCAGGCGCACTGGGCTTCACCGCTGGCGTCATCGCACACCTGCCGCGCAGAGCAGGTCAGGTCCGCCTGGGCGCAGTCGGGTCGACAGTGGCCGTCGCCGTCGTGGTCTTGATAGCCTTCAGCGCAATCCTCGCAGTGCGTGCCCGTGCGGCTGAGGGGACACGTGCAGCGCACAGTGCCGCTCGCGTCATCGCAGGTGCCGCCGTGGCATAGCGTGTCGGTGCACGTGGGGCGACACACCTGGTCTTGGTCATGGTCTTGGTAGCCTGGAGCGCACTGATCACATTGGTCTCCGTCATAGCCGGGGAGGCAGAGGCAGCGCGCACCGCCACTGTCATCAACGCAGGTGGCGTGGGTCGGGCAGTGGGTCTCGGCACAGGTCGAGGGGGTGGGGCCATCGTCATCACAAGCACTGAGGGCGATGAGACAGGCGGCGATACAGAGCGCGCGAAAAGTGGAACCCATGAGAAAAATTCCGTTGTGTGGGTGGCGCTCGCGGTCCGCAATGGGCCCAGCGTCACGTGGGACAGAGAGGTCACGGTCGAGCAAGCGCAACCGCGCGGCGCCAGAGGCGCCCCACCAGGATCTTAGATTTGGGGCTTGGGTCAAGCATTGATTTTCAGCGCCTGCAACGGGGCGCGGTGCCAAAGCTCAGCGGCCAGCGCCGCGTGTGTGGCGCAAGAGCCGGTGCCAATGAACGCGTTCAGGGCTCGGGTGGGGTCTGACCCAAGTGGGTCAGAGCCGCGTCGAGGGCTTGGGCCAAGGCGGCTGGATCTCGGGGATTGATGTCGAGGCGCTCGCCGTTGAGGATCAAGGCGGGTGTGCCGGCCACGACGGTCTCATCGGCTAGGGCGACGTCGGCTCTGACCGCCTCGGCGTAGGTACCGGCGTCCATGGCGGCAGTGTAGGCTTCCATGTCCAAGCCGACTTCAGCGGCGAGGGCGTCAATGACCTGACGCCCCTCGTTCAAGCGGGTGTAGTTGGAGAAGAGGGCATCGTGCATGACCCAGAACTTCCCTTGGGCGTGCGCTGCCAGGGCTGCTTGAGCCGCGAGCTCCGCCGCCTGCCCGTGCATGGGGAGGGGGTAGTTGCGGAAGACGAAGCGGACCTGATGCTCATAGCGGGGTTTGAGGGTCTCGATGCTCTTGGCGGCAAAGTGGCAGAAGGGGCACAGGAAATCTGAGAACTCGACCACGACCACCGCGGCCTCGGCCGGCCCGAAAGAAGGTGCATCGGGGGCGGCGAGCCGGGCAAAGAGGTCTGCTGGCACGGGTTTGTTCTGGGCTTCCATGCGGCGCAGACTCGCCAGGACGTCGGCATAGTGCTCGAGCATGCCTTGGCACTGCTCGGGGGGGAAGTTGGGGGTCTGCTCGCGGACGAGCTTGCAAGCCTCCGTCTCGGGGCCGATGTCGGCGCAGAGGCGCGCTTCGAGATCACGGCAGGCCCGGCGCAGCTCTTCGATTTGGCCGAGGGTGTGGTCCATTCCGGCGAGGGCGGCGTCGCAAGCGGCTGGCGGCAAGAGGGCCACGGCGCTGCGCACTTGGGTACAAGGCTCGGAGTTGGGGCCGGCGGCAGCACAGACGCCATCGGCGTAGCGCTGACATGCCTGTCCGGTGACGCTCTCTTCGGCCAACAGCGGTGTCTCTGGCGGTGTCAGGTCGCTCGCCTCTGCTGTCCCGCTCTCCGGGCTAGGGGGGCTCGCCGGGGACTCGATGCGGGGCGCTGGGGTCGGGATCTTGGGGGCCGTCATTTGGCCGAACCAGTAGCCAAGGCCCAGGGCGGCCACCAAGCCAAGGAAGACCAATGGGGCGATATTCTTTCGCTGCTCGGACATGAGGGCTCCACGGGGTAGGAATTGGAGTGGGGGCGTGTAGCGGCCGACCTGAGCGCCAGAGCGGCCCTTCTTGGCGGGCAGCATGGACCTGCGCGGCTGCCTTGGCAAGGGTGAGGCCCGTGCGCATGGGCAGACCTGGGAAACGACCGAGGCTTGACTTGTGCCGCCGCCCTGGGCAGGTTAAGTCAAGGCGCAGCGCTTGGCGCTGTAGCTTTGGAAAAAATTTTAACTTTTACTCCATGCGGAGGGTCAGCGTATGAAGCCTAGTCGCACCAAGATGGAAGCCCTCCTCAAGGCGTCGGACCTCCTTGGTCGCCGCCCGCCCAAGGATATGCAGAGTCTGCGCGGCAAGACGGAGTGGCGCGAGAACCATTGGCGCGTGTGGATCTTGGATGGGTGGATCGATCTCGATGATAGCCTGGAGCTCATCAAGGCGTCAGAGGAGTTCGCCACCTTGATGCCGCCAACGCCCTGAGATTCAGGACGCACGGCAGAACGAAGCGGCGGTGGCAGCAAAAGAAAAACGCGAGGAAGCACAGCCACCTCGCGTCTCAACTCAATCGGGACTAGAACGTCTTAGTAGTCGTCACGTCCACCGCGCCCGCCGCCACGACCGCCGCCGCCGCCGCCGCGTCCACCACGGCCGCCGCCGCCACCGCCGCCGCCGCCGTAGCTGTTACGCCGACCGCCGCCGCCGCCGCCGCCGTAACCATCGTCACGGGGTCTGCGTTCCTTGTCTTCTGCACTGTCAACGCGAATGGTCCGACCGTCGAGGGTCTGATCATTCATTTCGTTGCGCGCACGCTCTGCTGACTCGTCGCTCGCGAAGGTCACGAAGCCAAAACCGCGGCTGCGGCCGGTTTCCCGATCCGAGACCACCTTGGCTTCCGTTACTTCACCGAACTCAGAGAACGCATCCCGCAGCGTGTCGTCTGTCGTTGCCCAAGCAAGCCCACCTACAAAGAGTTTCTTCGCCATCGTTTCCAGTCCCCTAACACACATCCACAGCGGCTCGACTCTCTCGCCGCCCATACGCAACCGTGCCGCATGGCCGATTGCAGCTCCAGTGACCATAGCCCTTCGCCTTGGCAAAGTTCCATGTGCCGGAACATAGCCGCAAACTTCGCCATAGTCGAGTGATTTCTTTGGCCCGTGGCGAAAATTTGCCACCCTGCCAGGGAAATGCAGTAAAGGTTCAGAGTTCTGCAAATATGGCAATTTGTCCGTCCGCGCGCTGCCATATCGACGCCAAACAGCGGCCGCGTTAGCATGACGTCGAGAGGGACCCACCGCAGAGGATGGCGGCGGTCCTGACAGAGGAGGTCAAAGATGCGCTGGCTGCTTTCGCTCATCCTGGTGTTGCCCCTGCTGCTTCACGGCTGTGAGTCCATGGCCGATGGCGGTGAGGCCGATGCGCCTGGGAGCAGGATAGACACGGCGGAGGTCTTCGGTGATGAAGTCGGCCCTGGGCCAGCGGACGACTTGGCGGAGGACCCAGCCGAGGACGCTCCGCCAGCGGAGGTGAACGATGCCAGTGGCGGCGAAGCGTGGGAAACCACGGCGGACGATGGCGCAGAGGACCTGCCTGCAGTGGGGTGGCCCGCGGGCAAGTACGTGAGCGCTGCCATCGTCCACGAGATGATGCAGCGCGCGCCCCGGGGCGCTTTCACCCTGCTCAATGTCTCGGATGCTGCTTTTTGGTCCATGGGCCACTTGGAGGGTTCCTTGGTGATTCCTTGGGACGTGCTGAGCGAGCGGCGGGCCGAGGTGCCCCTGGACAAGGTGTTGATCATTTACTGCCGCCGTGGGGTGCGCAGCGAGGTGGCCTATGAGCTCATGACGACGGGGGCGGCGCCAGTGCAGACGCTGGTGCTGGAAGGCGGTTTGGAACATTGGATCGCGCAGGGCTACCCGGTCGTGGCTCACGAACCCTGATGACTCGGAGCGCCGTCGCGCGCGCTGGGTATGGAAGAAGGCGTGTCATGCGGAAAGTTTCGGTATTTGGTTGCCTGGTCATTGTGCTCGTTCTTGGTCACGGGGGGGCGCTGGCGCAGGCGCAGCCAGCCTTTGACGTGATGGTCTCCCTCAAGGGTGGCCCCAACTTCAACGGCATCACCGAGGAGAGCAAGGCCACCTACAAGGGCTTCCCGGCGGACCTCCCCTACCCGGGTTTTTTCGGGGTTGGCGGTGGCTTGGGCCTCTACGTCGAGCCGCGCCTGATGAAGCTCGTCGGCTTGGAGCTGGGCCTGACCTGGGAGAGCGCCTCGGCTTCGGGGAAAATCAATGGCCAGGAGGTGACCCTGAACACTTCGGATCTCATCATCCCGCTCCATCTGCGGGTGGCGACGCCGGGCTTGGTCCAAGTGCTTTTCGGCATCGGCGTCGATTTCGTGGTCCCCCTCTCGGCCGAGGCCGATTATGACGCTCGCCGCTTGGGCGACATCAAAGCCGCCGAGCGCGAGATCACGACCTATCTCGGGGTGAGCCTGGGCCTGGAGATCGACGCGGTCTACGTCAAGATCCCCATCGACTTTCGCGCCCGCTTCGCCCTGGGCTATGACGAGACCTTCGACGGGCGCGTCACGGCCCTCAACCCCTATACCCTGGGGACGAGCTGGGAGTACCAGGGGCTGCTCTTGGTCGGCGTGACCTACCCCGTGCCGATCTGGTGACACTTGGCGAAGGCGGGCCGCCGCCACGCTCACATCATATAAATGATAGCGCGGTGAGGGCCCCCTGCGGCGGGGGCCGGGCGGCCGCTATTCCACTTCCGTCAGCCCGTTCTTCAAGGCCATGGCGATCTTTTCGGCCGTGATGGGGATGGACTTGAAGCGGATCCCCAGGGCATCTTCGACGGCGTTGGCGATGGCCGGGGCTACGGGGATCATGGTGTGTTCCCCCACCCCGCGGGCGCCGAAGGGCCCGTCACTCTGGGCGGTCTCGACGATGATCGGGATGATCTCGTCGGGGATGTCCAGGGAGGTCGGGATCTTGTAGTCTGTGAAGTTGGGGTTGAGCTGGCGCCCTTGGTCGTCGAAGCGCATGTCTTCGTAGATGGCCGTGGCCAGACCCTGGAGGAAGCCACCGATGATCTGGTGCCGCACCAGCTCGGGGTTGATGGCCTTGCCGCAGTCGAAGCCCTCGGCGACCTTGAGGACGCGAATCTTCCCCGTCTCCTTGTCGATCTCGATGACCACGCCGCCAGCGCCCACGGTGTAGTGGGGGTTGGGGTGGCCGCCCTGGCTGGTCTCGGGATCGCACTTGGTGGACATGAACTCGGGCATGAACATCCCCGAGGCCTGGATGGGACCGCCGCGGAAGGTGCCGTCCTCGAGGATGACCCCGGTGATGACGAAGTCCGCGAAGGGCAGGGCGAAGTCCGGCAGCGTCCGGTTCTTGACGGTCTGATTCTCCAGATAGAGATCTTCCCGCCGGTGGCCGAAGGCGCGCTCCATCAGGGTGTAGATCTGCTCCTTGGCGTCGGTGGCGGCCTTGAGGACGGCGTTGCCGCAGCCCCAGGTCACGTGGGAGGCCACGGTCTGCCACTCGTAGGGGTTGCGGTCCGTGTCAGGCATCTCGACCCGGATCTGATCCACGGGCACGGTCAAGACCTCAGAGGCCACCTGGGCCATGACCGTGAGCAGGCCTTGGCCCATGTCCATGCCCGAGATGAGGAGGTTCAGGGAGCCGTCCTCGTTGAACTTCAAGAAGGCGCTGGATGAGGCGTTGGGCGGCATGGCCGGCCCCTTCCAGCAGGAGGCGATGCCCTTGCCGATGACCTTGTTGGGGTCGGGGCTCACTTCTTTGGTGCCAAAGTCGATGGCCTTGGCCACCCTGTCGATGCACTGCTGGATGTCGCTCTCGTTCATCCCGGCGCCATAGCTCAGGGGCTGACCGGTCTTGATGCCGTTCTTCATGCGCAGCGCGGCCGAATCCATGCCGATCATCTTGGCCAGGCGCTCCAAGTGAGACTCGACGCCGAAGAGCATCTCCGAGTAGCCAAAGCCGCGGTAAGGCCCGGCGGCGGGCAAGTTGGTGTAGATGCAGTAGGAGTCGATCTTGATGTTGGGGATGGAGTAGGGGCCCGTCGCCGAGAGGCCCGACGAGTTCACCACGTTGGCGCCGTACTCGACGTAAGGGCCGGCGTCCCAGTAGTTGGCCATCTCGAAGGCGGTGATGGCGCCGTCTTTCTTGACGCCGATCTTGAGCTTGGTCACCACGGCCTGGCGCTGATAGGTGTTGTAGAACTCCTGGTCACGGCGCCAGCGCACCTTGACGGGGAAGCCCGGGGCTTTGATGGCCATGGCCGCGGCGATGATCTCCATGGTCACGCCCGCTTTGCCACCGAAGCCGCCGCCGATGTAGGGGGTGACGCAGCGCACGTTCTTGTGGCTGAAGCCCAGGGGCGCAAAGGCCTCGGCAAAAATGTTGCGCTGCGTAAACGGCGACTGGCTCGAGGCCCACACGGTCATGCGCCCGGCGTGGTCCACTTGGGCCACGGCGATGTGGGGCTCCATACAGCAGTGGGAGACCCGCGAGACGCGGTAGGTGTCTTCCAGCACCACGTCGGCCTCAGCGAAACCCTTGTCGAGCTCGCCTTTGCGGATCTTGCGCCAGTGGGCGATGTTGGTCTCGGCCTGCGGATAGAACCAGGGCACGTGGCTGTAGGCCCCCAGATCGGGGTGGATCAGCTCGTCGGGCTCGGCGAAGGCCTGCATCTGGTCGAGGATGGCCGGCAGCGGCTCGTATTCCACCACGATGAGCTTGGCCGCGCGCCGGGCCACCTTGGGGCAGCGCGCCGCCACGGCCGCCACCTGCTCGCCGATGAAGCGCACCCGGTCCTGGGCAAAAATGTAGCGGTCCTTCATATAAAGACCGAACTTGTACGGGAAATCCTTGCCCGTGGCCACGGCCACCACCCCAGGCAGCGCCTCGGCGGCGCTGGTGTCGATGCGCTTGATCAGGGCGTGGGCATGGGGGCTCTCGACCACCTCGACGTGCAGCAGGTTGGGACCGAACTCGATGTCGTCCACGTATTGCGCGGCGCCAGTGACCTTCTCCAGCTCGTCGATGCGCGGCGGTGAGGCGCCGACTACTTGCAATGGGTCCATCTTACACCTCTTCGTTGGGCCGCGCGACGGCCATGATGGCTTCGATAATCGGGTCATAACCCGTGCACCGGCACAGATTCCCAGCAATGGCCTCCTGCACCTCCTCGCGACAGGGGTTGGGGGTGCGCCGCAGCAACTCCGTCGCCGTGATCATCACCCCCGGCGCGCAGTAACCGCACTGAAAAGCACTCCGCGCCACGAAGGAAGCCTGCAAGGCCGGGATCCCCTCGCGGGCCAAGCCCTCGACGGTCACCACCTCTTGGCCATCCACCTCGGCGGCCAACACGATACAAGCGCGCACGCTCTGACCCTCGACCAAGACCGTGCAGGTCCCGCAGTCACCGCTGCCGCAACCGTACTTGGGCCCCTTCGCCCCGAGCTTGTCCCGCAACACGTCGAGCAGAAGGTCGCTCCCTTCCACGTCGACCTCGCGCAGCTCGCCGTTGAGCCGCAGCGTGATGGTAATCTTTTTCATGCTATCTCACCTTCTGTGACTGGCGCTCCGATTCGCATCGCCAACGCCTCTCTGGTTCTTTGGGATCCACCTGCCTTGGGCGTGCCCTGCGGCGCAACCCACGGGCACCCTCACGCCAAGCGCGTCCCTAGTGGCGGGCCCTCGCCGGCGTAGCGCGCGGCCGCGGCTTCCAGCGCGCGTCCGAGCATGATCTCACACATGTGCTGCCGGTAGGCCTTGGAGGCGCGGATGTCGCTGATGGGCTGAATCGCCCCTGCGACCAGCGCCTTGGCCTCGGTGAGCACTTCAGGCGTCAGGGCTTTGCCGGCCAAGTGGGCCTCGATGGCGTGCGCCCGGATGGGACGTGGACCCACAGAGCCAAAGGCCACGCGGTAAGTGGGGCCGTCGCTGACCATGACGGCGACGCCGGCCTGGGAGAGATCTTCCCCTTGATAGCGCTTGAGTTTGACGTAGCTGACGCCGCAGGGGTCGGGTGGCAGCGGCACCTCGATGCCGAGGAAGATTTCGTCGGGTCCGAGCTGGGTGCGGCGCGGGCCGGTGGCGAAGTCGATGATGGGGACCCGGCGCTCGCCCGTGGCGCCGCGCAGCACCGCCACGGCCTCGTAGACCACCAGGGCCGGGGCGCTGTCCATGCAGGGGACGCAGGAGCAGAGGTTGCCCACCATGGTGGCGCGGTTGCGGATGGGGATGGAGGCCACCTCCGAGGCGGCTTCCCAGAGGAGCGGGTAGTGGCTGGCGATGATGGGGCTGTCGAGGAGCTGGGAGAAAGTGACCAGGGCGCCGAGGTAGAGGCCGTGGCTGTTATGGCGCAGGGTGCGCAGCTCGGCGATGCCTTTGAGATCGATGACGACCTCCGGGGAGAGCAGCTCGGCGTTCATGTTGTTGACCAGGTCCGTGCCTCCGGCGAGGAAGCGGGCCTGGTCGCCGTGCTGGGCTTTGAGGGCCAAGGCGGCGTCGAGATCGGCCGCCTTGACGTAGGTGAAATCGTTTGCCAGGGCCATGGGAGACCTCCGAAGAAAAGTGCAGAAGCGAAGGGGCGGGCGCCCGGTGCAGGTGGATCCCAGCAGCCTAGGGCGCGCAACGGGGGAGGGCTACGCCCGCAGGGCGCGCCCGTTGGGTGCTAGAGGGACCAGGCGACGAAGCGGCCCCACATGGACTCGGCCTCCATGGCGCGGGCCAGGAAGCAGCCGATGTAGTAGCGGCCCGAGGGGAGGGTGTGGATGGCGCCGGCCAGGTTCTCGGCGTGGACGAGCTGTTTGGGGAAGAGCTTGAGGTGCATGACCTGGTAGAACTCGTCCAGGGGGTAGAGGGCGTCCCAGTCGCCGCCGAGCTGCTCGATGAGTTTTTGGTTGGCCTCTGCGAAGGTCTTGGGGTGCCAGAGGCGCATGATGGTGTTCATGGGGTGGTCGGCGCTGACGGCGTCGACGCCGATCCAGCGGATTTTCATGTCCAGGGCCCACTGGGCGAAGTCCGGCGAGGGGCCGGGGTGCTTGACCATGTAGCGGAACTCGTCCGACTCGGGGGCGTTCCAGGCGAAGCGGTTCCAGCCGGTCTTGATGACCAGGATGTCGCCTTGGCGGATGTCGACGGCGTCGTGGATCATCTGGGGGGTGTAGACGCTGGAGTTGGAGACCTTGTCGGAGATGTCGGCGATGACGCCGGGGCCACACCACTCGTCGATGGGGACCTCGCCGATGGTGCGGCCGGCGGGGTAGAAGTGCTTCTCGCCGTCCATGTGGGTGGCCAGGTGGATGCTGGCCTCGCAGGTGGAGGCGTTGCGACCCATGCCGAAGTGCTGGCCGCCGACCCGCTTGTGGTACTCGACGCGCAGGGGCTTGTAGTTGAGCCACTGAGGGGTGCGCACGGAGAAGGGGGCGGTCAAGTCGACCTGGCGCATCTGGGCCATGGTGGCGAGGAAGTCATCGAGGGGCATCCCGTCGGGGGGGAGGTAGCCGATGACTCGGGCCCAGGCGTTCTCGACCTCCATGAAGGGGATGGCGCCGCAGGTGACCCACAGGCGCTGGCCTTTGACCTTGGCGATGTCGCCGCCCAGGCTCTCGACGTAGACCATGCCGGCTTTGGGGCAGGCCAAGTGGAGCAGCTCGTAGTATTCGCCAGGGGGGAAGTGTTCGTCGTAGCTTTTGCCGGTGTCAGCGGTGATCTTGGCTTGGGCTTTTTCGAAGTCCATGGGGTGCCAGTTGCGGATGGGCGTGGCCATGGGGTGCTCGATGCAGCCACAGTCGATGCCAATCCACTTGAACTTCATCTGCATGGCCCAGCGGAAGAAGGACATGGAGGGCCCGGGGTGGCGCACGAGGAAGCCGAACTCGTCGGCGCCTTTCTCCCAGGAGTGGGCGTGGTAGCCCGTGTGGATGATGAGGATGTCGCCCGTGTTGAGGGGGCAGGGGGCGTTGTCGATGATGGTGTCTTCGGTGAAGATGCCATAATCGGAGACGTGGGCGGAGATGTCGACGACCACGGCGCTGCCCGAGAGATCCTCTAGGGGGATGTCGGCGATGGCGCGGCCGGCGGAGTTGTAGGCGCACTCGCCGACGAGGTGGGTGCCCGTGGTGTTGGACCAGTTGAGGATCTGGCCGTTGGCGCCTTGGCCGCCACCGAAGGCGCCGGTGACGCGCTTGAAGAAGTGGACCTCCAGGGCTTTGTCATGGGGCCAGGGAGGGGTAAAGATGCTCACGGGCTGGGTGAGATCGACGAGCTGGGCCCGTTGCATGAGGTCGAGGAAGGCTTCGTTGGTCGTGGGTTGGGTGCTCATTGCGGGGTCGGCTCCTTGGTGGTGGGAAGGGGTCTGGTTCGCAGCGGATGGGTGGCCCCGCGCCTGCCGCGGGGGCAGGCCCGGGCGTCATTTGGGGGCGTATTTGTCGGCAAAGGCGAGGATGGCCTTGGTGAAGACCTCCATGGGGGCGTCGACCAGGCCGGCGCCGACTTGGCCGATGCCGGGCAAGCGGTGGGCGACGCCGGTGTCGATGAAGGGGGGGAGGTTCTTCTCGACGACCTTGCGGATGTCGATGCCCGTGGGGGATCCCCTGAAGTCGAGGGCGGGGATCTGGTACATGTTGTTCTCGCCGAGGCTGATCTCGTACATGTTGAGGGTACGGGTCATGGCCATTTTGACGGTGCCGCCGACGAACTGGATGATGGCCGGGGCGGCGGCGATGGCGAAGCCGCCGATACCGTAGGCTTCCATGATGGCGCTGTCGCCGATGTCGGGGTTGACGTCTTCTTTGGTGAAGCCGGGGAAGAGGAGGACGTCGGGGACGGCGGCGGGCGCGGTGAACCACTGGTCGCCCAGTCCCGAGACCTGGATGCCGAAGTCCGTGCCGTTGCGGGCCATGACGGTGACCATGGTGCTGCCTTCGATGTTGCGGCAGGCGTCGAGGCTGGCCTTGGCGCTGGACATACCGAAGCCGAGGAAGGTGTGGATGTTGGCTTCGAGGAAGTTGAGGACGGCGACAGTGTCATCGGCCTTGGCGTGATCCATGGTTTCGATGATGTAGGGGGCGATCTGGGCGAAGAGGATGTAGGAGCAGGCGCGGGAGCGGTTGTGGACCTCGTCGCCCATGTGGAGGCCTTGGGCCATGATGGCCTTGAGGTCGATCTTGCCGGCCTTGCGGATGGCGCGCTGGAGCACGGGTCCGAGGACCTTCTCCATCCACTTGAGGCGCTCGATGACCTCGGGGGAGTAGGCGCCCATGCGCAGGACCTTGCCGATGCCCTCGTTGAGGGTGTTGAAGGCCATGTTGCCGTGGGCTTCATTGTGGGTGCAGATCACGGGCATGGAGGCGCTGACGACGCCGGCCATGGGTCCGACGGTCTGGTGGTGGTGGCAGGGGTCGAAGGTGATTTCGCCGGAGGCGGCGAGGGCTTCGGCCTCTTCGGGGGTGTGGGCCAAGCCCTCGTAGATGAGGGCGCCCATGACGGCGCCGCGCTGGGGGCCGCACATCCGTTCCCAGGTCACGGGCGGGCCGGAGTGGAGGATGAGCTTCTTGTGCATGCCCGGGATGACGTCCTGGGCGGTGCGGATGTCGACCCAGAAGGGGCGGGCTTCGAGGAGGGTGGCGAGGGCTTTGGCGTTGGCTTGTTCGATGTCGATGCGCATGGGGTTGCGACTCCTTGTTGAGGCCACGATGTCAAGACCGCTGGGGAGGCTAGCACTTTGCGGGGGCCTTGTCAGCCGGTGAGGTGGCGACCGCGGGGTGGGTGGTGGCGTGAGGTCACGGGGCGCCGCGAGGCTGGCCTTGCTATAAATTCTCCACTACGAAAATTGTGCAGGGTAGGGGGTGGTTGGGGGCGGGGCAGAGGCTCGGCTGGCGGGCGGTGCAGCGGGTGGTTTTGGGTGGTTTTGGGCGGCTTGGGCACGGGTGGCGTGGGATTTGCTTTTGCGGCGCCGGGTGACCAGAGTGGCGGTGCGCGGCGCGTCAGCGCGCCTGAGAGCCAAGCGAGGAGGCAACGATGGATGCGAGATATTGGAAGGGTTCGGTAGCGGGGGCGGTCTTCGTGGGGCTGCTGCTGGTGGCGGGCACGGCCTGGGGGCAGGCGGCCGAGAGGCGCGCGGCGATACCGCCAGCGGTCATGGTGATCTTGGACACTTCTCGCTCGATGAACTGGATGACCAATGATTATGAAGCGTTGAATTGCGGCAGTGGGAGCAACCAGTGCTCCAATCCAGCGCAGACCAACTTCCCCCATCGAACGCGTCTGATGATGGCCAAAGAGGTGCTGACGGGAAGCTATTACAATGCAGCGCGTTGTTGCCGCATCGTGGACGGCGATGGGAGCGGGTTGAATTATCGCTGGCTGGTGAACAGCTCGGGCGCGTTGGCACCGCAGCGCGAAGATGGTGTCCTTCATCGTTACCGGGAGAACGTGAAGTTTGGATTTGCGGGCATGCGAACCAAGTACCCTGCGAGCGGTACGGATTACGGCCCGTATCGCTACGTTGGCTTTGACAATAGCCGGAAATATCACGGCATATTCAACACCAGTGCCGCAGCGCCAGCGCCGTTGGTGTACCCGATCATCTCTGACGATCGTGACGAGATCATCGCGGGCAACAACCTGGTCATCAATACAGTGCGGAATTACCAGGCCACCTCTGGGACGCCTTTGGGGCCAGCGATTGCGGACCTCCATCACGTCCTCGTCTATAATGATGAGACTTATAAGCGTACCATCGGCGGCACCCTGCGCGAGGACTACAAAAGGGATTGCCGGCCTAAAGCGGTCATTTTGGTCACTGACGGTGCGCCGTCGGCGGGGTGGGGTGAGGGGACATCGGGTGGCTTCTACGCATGCGTGCCCCCCTTGCCGGATGCCAATTTGGCGGGACAGTGTCAACGGATCTGGTTGGATGCCGCGCGAATGCATGAAGACGGCGTGAGTCTTTATGTGGTCTCATTTGCGTATGAGGCCATGCCGACGGACATCGACCTGGCGATGAAGAAGACGGCCTATTTTGGGGGGACATGTCGGGCGATGGACGGTGTGAGCGTTACGGATGCGACCCTTGATAGCCAACTGATCGCCTTGGGCGGCAATGGTGGTGGTTGCTATTACAATGCTGCCACCCCCGGCGGGTTGCGTCTGGCCATGAGCGCGGTCATTTCGGACATTTTGGCCGGGAAAACGACCCGCACACACCCGGTGTCGACGAGCCGTATCAGTCGTCTGGGGGGAGCGAGCTATGGAGAAAAGGTGGGGGTCTACGAAGTCTTTTCGGGCTTTGAAGTCGTCCCCGGTGGCGCCAGTTGGCGTGGTATTCTGGAGCGTGTCACCTACACTTGCGAGGCTCCGGACGATACCGAGCCACCGCGCCTAGTGCCTACGGGATATCTCGACATGGGGGACCAGCTTGCAAGACGCTTGGCGTGTAAAATTCGGCTCCTTCCAAGTGGCACGCTCGTTGACGAGATACCCGATGACTATGAGGGCGACTACGAATATGTGCAGGACGGTTTCAATGGCTGTGGTGCGAACCGAACGGTTTTAGCGAGTGATGGCACCAAGTTGGTTTCCGTTGCCGTTGATGGCGACGTTCTTTCTCCGCCGGAGCTTGTTGGAGATGATCTTTGTGATGATGATGCCCTCGAGCTGGTGGAGGTCACGATAAATGGTACGACCTTCAACATCTTCCGCATCAAAGATGAGAACTATGCTTTGCACAAGTACGACTGCCAGACCGATGGAGATTGTCACGGCAATAAAGTGTGTGATCGCGGTAAGTGTACGAAGGCTCACAACCAGTGTTCGGCTGCAGACCCGTCTTGCACGTGCCTCAATCCCAATGGCACGATCAACACAGGGCACATGAAAGAGTGGGACTTCAATGGGACCACGGTCACTGCCTGTATGAAAGTCTGCCATCTGGGCACCTGCCACGAGATACCGCCAGGGAACCACTGCTTCAAGCATAGCGATTGTTCTGATGGTCGGGTCTGTCATGCTGGTTCGTGCAAGAAAGGGGTTCGGACCGGCCCGGCGGTTCAGTGCTCATCGCCTGTGGAGCCAGTGAAGATGCAGGTACTTGGTCCCATTCACCACTCCAATCCGGTGATCCAGGTAGGCCCTGAGTTGGATTTGCCCTTTCCGGGCTATAAGAGTTTTAGCCGTGAGCACTGGAAACGCCATACCATGCTGTACATGGGTGGTAACGACGGCATGTTGCATGCGTTCTTGCTTGGTAAACAGAACGATGACGTGAAATTGGATCCCGACTTTGGCTCCACGTATGAAGCGAAGGATGGGGATGAGGTGTGGGCCTTCGTTCCTCGGGCCGTCATTAAGAACCTGGGCAACCTGACCCAGGGGAGTGGCTCGAAGTCCTACGTCGATGCCACACCGACGATCAAAGACATTCGCCTCTATCGCAAGGTCGCAGAAGGCACGGTCAGCGAGGAGTGGGGCACGGTGTTGGCCGGCGGATTGCGCGGCGGTGGCCGGAGTTACTTTGCGTTGAATATCACTGAGCCATTGAAGCCGAAACTGTTGTGGGAGATCGAAGCGAAGGTGAGCTCGGGTTTTGATGCCTTGGCCTATACCTATGCCACCCCAGCTCTGGGGACGGTTCTGGTCGGCGACGGCGATGATGTCGAGGAGGTCGGCGTCGCGATCTTCCCTGGTGGCGTCGTCAGGGGCTATGAAGACGTGGAATCTGACCCTGATGCGGGCAAGGCCATCTATGTGGTTCGTTTGCATGATGGTAAGCTCCTCAAGGCGATCACAACCCACGCTGGTGGTGATTTTCCAGATGCGTTGACCAGTTCACCGGGCGTTGACAGCAGCGTTGCTTCTTCCCAGATCACCCATGCTTTCATCGGTGATGCTGGGGGGCGCCTCTATCGCCTGCACTTCGCCACTCCTAACCCTAGTGACTGGCGCGTCGAGCTCTTTTTCGACCCGCGCAGCGAGCCGCAAATGGGTGGAGCTGGGACGATCGATGGGGTGTACGTAGCGCCGGCGGTGGTTCGGATGCTCGATGGTAGCCTCAGTGTCGTGTATGGCAACGGCAACACGGACAACCTGGGTGGTGTCGACCACGACGGCTACTTCGTCACGTCGCTGAACTGGGCCGTGGGACAAGGTTTGCCGTTGACGACGAGCAATTGGTTCGTCCGCTTCAATGATCCGCTCTACGGTGTGCATCCGAAAGGTGAGAAATTGACTGGCGCCCCTGTCGTGTACAACAACACCGTCTTTTTCCCCACTTTTGTTCCTGGCGATGATGACTGTCGATGGGGGAACGGTCGCATCTGGGCTTCCGACGTCAGCGAGCTCAAAGGGGGGGTAGAAATCTCATCTCTCAATATCGGCGCCCATAGTAACTTCTTCTTTGACCTTGCTGATGGAACGGTCGTCTATGGCTTGGAAATCGCTCCCCGGCCGGCCTGTGCCATCTCTCCTTCAGGAGTAGGCGGGGGATTGCCAAGGCAGTCGCAAGCCAAGCCTCAGCTTCTCATTCAGACCGGTGCTCCACCCTTCGACTCGGCAGTGGGTTCGGGCCATACAGAGATGGCATCACATGCCAATCTGCAGCAGGAGGTTTTGCGCGTCGATTTGCCGCCGCCGCGTTCCTCCATGCGTGTGTTGTCTTGGGGGGTGGTGTTCAATTGAGCGGTAGCAGGGTGTTGAAAGGCGAGGTGAAACGAATGTGTTGGGCGAAATGGGCGATGTTTGGGACTGGCTTCCTCGGCTGCTGGCTGATGTTGACAGGATGCGCGCCCAAAGAGGAGGTGGCCGATGTTGCTGCAGCATCTTCTGCGGCAGACGTCGAGGTCAGCAAGCCCCCCACGTCAACACAGCCGAGCCGCTACGGTGATGATGGTGTCATCCGCAGCGCCGACTTGCCTGTCTTTGGTTCACCTGTGCCAGAGCTACACCAGATCGTCGTTGGCGCGGGGGATGAGCAGGTGGTCTTTGTTCCGGTCCATGAGTCGGAAATCGAGGCTTTTTTTGCCAAGGAGTTTGCCGACTATGAGGTAGTCAAACGCAGGGGGGGGGGGCTAGAGCTGATTCCGCCTGATGCTGAAGATGGGGCTTACGTTTTGGCAACCTACGACCCAGCGAGGCGCGGCTACCGACTGCTTTATGTCAACAGAAATCCAACGTCTACCCCACCCATCGTCCCAGCGGGGACAAAGGTGGAGAAGGGCTTGAATGACGCTTCAGGTGACTTCCCGCGCGAGTCTGTTGCTTGGTGAGCCATCGCTGGAGCGCCTGAGGCCTTTTAGACTTGCTCCTTGTAATTGGGGAGGGGGCTGGCAGCTAGGGTGCACGCCGAGGTAGAGGGGGCACAGGAGCATGCGCGATGCCTGATGGCTTTGTGCGGCCCTCGGTTGATGCGTGCCAGAAGCTTCTGTTGTGAAGCTCACGTTGGATGTGTCTTTCGCCGAGGTGTTCACACTGGCTGTGCATCCCAAAGGAAGAAGCTGCGCCTACAGCCGCGTGGTCACTTGTGCCTGTGGCATGCTGGTGCTGCTGGTCGCGGTTGCCCCCGCGGGGCCTTGGGGGCTATAGTCGCAGGCCGGTCGTGCTGGGAAGACACTGAACGCCTGCTGTGGAGAAGGTGATCATGATCGTCAAAGGTGTGCGAAGAAGTGGCGAGTATTATGACTCGGTGACCCTGATGTTGGTAGCGCGGAAGCTCACCGAGGCCGACGGCGTGGACGACGCCTCGGTGGTCATGGGGACCCCATCGAACCTGGATATCCTGCGCGCTGGCGGGCTCTTCCCGGAGACCTTTGCCGACGCCACGGGCAACGACCTGCTCATCGTCGCCCGCGCGGCGCGCGAGGAGGCGGTGGACGCGGCCTTGGCGCAGGCCGAGGTCTTGCTCCAAGAGAGCAAGCACCGCAAGTCCGAGGGTGGCGATCACCTGCCCCGCAGCCTCGAAGGGGCGCTGCAGAAGTTGCCCGGCGCCAACATGGTGATCATCTCCGTCGCCGGTCGCTATGCGGCGCGCTTGACCGAGGAGGCCCTGGAGCGCGGGCGCCACGTGATGCTCTTCTCGGACAACGTCAGCGTGGCCGACGAGAAGCGGCTCAAGGCCTTGGCGCAGGAGAAGGGCTTGTTGCTCATGGGGCCGGACTGCGGGACGGCCATCATCAATGGGGCGCCTCTGGGCTTTGCCAATGTGGTGCCCCGCGGCAAGATCGGCATCGTCGCCGCCTCGGGGACGGGCTTGCAAGAGGTGAGCGCCACCATCGCCAACTTGGGCGGCGGCATCTCCCAAGCCCTCGGGACGGGCGGCCGGGATGTCAAGGCCGAGATCGGGGGCGTGATGTTCCTAGCCGGCCTCGAAGCGCTGGCTCGCGACGCGGCGACAGAGGTCATCGTCCTGGTGTCCAAGCCGCCGGCGCTGGCGGTGCAGCAGGCGGTGGCGGCCCGGGTGCGGGGGATCGCGAAGCCCGTGGTGGCCATCCTCATCGGCGGCGACCCCGAGGTGTTGCGGGCGGCGGGTGCCCACACGGCCGAGGGTCTGGAAGAGGCGGGCTACGTGGCGGTGGCCCTGGCCCGGGGCGAGGACCCCAAGGCGGCCACGGCGCAGCTCAGCGCGCGGCGCGAGGCCTTGCGCGGGCAGGCCGAGGAGCTGGCGGCGCGCATGAGCGCGGGGCAGCGCTATCTGCGCGGCCTCTACAGCGGCGGCACCCTGTGCGACGAGACCCAGCTCATCTTCCAGCAGGAGCTCGGCGCGGTCTACAGCCCGGCGCCCATCGATCCCGCCTTCAAGCTAGAAGATATCTGGGCGAGCAAGGAAAACACCGTGGTGGATCTGGGGGAAGACGAGTTCACCGTGGGGCGGCCGCACCCGATGATCGATTTCTCCCTGCGCACCAAACGCCTGGTCCAGGAGGCGGCCGATCCCGAGGTGGCGGTGATCCTCCTCGACGTGGTCTTGGGCTACGGCTCCAACATGCAGCCTGGGGAGGAGCTGGCGCCGGCCATCCGGCGGGCCCACGAGGTGGCTCAGGCCGCGGGGCGGACGCTGGCGATCTTGGCGGCGATCACCGGCACGGAAGGTGATCCGCAGCAGCGCGACAAGGTCAAGGCCGAGTTGGAAGGAGCAGGCGCCATGGTGCTGCCCTCCAATGCGGCGGCGGCCACCCTCAGTATGTACATCGTCAAGTGCTTGGCAGGGAGATAAGTCAATGGCCATCAACGAACTATTCAACGAAGAGCTGCAGGTGGTGAACATCGGCTTGGTTTCGTTCAAAGAAGCCCTCGAGGCGACGGATTACGCCGTGGTGCAGGTGGACTGGTCGCCGCCGGCGGGCGGCGACGAGCGGGTCTTGGATGCGCTGCAGCGGATCGCCGCATTGAGCAAAGGCGCCTGAGTCGCTCGAGACCTCTGGGTTGGCGCGCGGCGCTGGGCCTCTTGGCGGCGCCGTTGTCGGGTCGCAGGCGCGTGAGCCGTAGGCTTCAGCGCGGGAGCAGCTCGGCGAGGTGGGCTTTGGCGCTGGTCAAGAGGCGCTCATCGGCGCCGAAAGCGGCGACGACTTGAATCGCCAAGGGGAGGCCGTTCTCGGCCCAAGCGCTGGGGATGGCCAAGGAGGGGAGCCCAGCGTGGGTCCAGGGGAGGCTCATGGCGGGGTTGCCCGTGCTGGCGAGGCCTTCGGGAGCAGGGCCGAGGGCGGCTGGGGTGAGCCACAGATCGATGGCGTGTGCGGCCATGGCGGCGTGGATCTCCTGGCGCAGCCGCCCTTGGCCTTGGCGGGCGTTGGCCACGATCTCGGGGGCGATGGCGCGCCCCTCTTCGATGAGGGCGAGGGTGCGCGGCCGGTACTGGGTCCGCTGCGCCTCGAACCACTGTTGGTGCTCAGCGGCCATCTCGGCGGCGATGAGCTGGTGGTGGCGGCTGGCGATGTCCGCGATGTCGGCCATGAGGGGCACGCGCCGCACCTCGAGGCCGCGCGCTTGGAGGCGCGCCACGGTGTCTTCGAAAGAGGCGCGAGCTTCTGTCGCGGCTTGGTCGAGGTAGGGGCCTTCGGGGATGCCCAGGACCAGGGTGGTTGGGGCGTCCTGCTCGCGCCACTCTGAGACCAGGACGCGGGCGGCGACGAGGATGCCGTCGAGGTCTTGGGTGAAGCAGCCCACGTGATCGGCGGCGCGAGAGAAGTGGATGAGGCCTTCCGTGGGGATGCGCCCGAAGCTGGGCTTGTAGCCGTAGATGCCGCAGAAGGCGGCTGGGCGGACCACGGAGCCGATGGTCTGGGTGCCCAGGGCGAGGTGGCACAAGCCGGCGGCGACGGCGGCGGCGGAGCCGCTGCTGGAGCCGCCGGGGGTGTGAGTGGCGCGGTGGGGGTTGGTGGTGGGGCCGGGCTCGAAGTAGGCGAACTCGGTGGTGACCGTTTTGCCGAGGACCAGGGCGCCTGCTTGGCGGAGGCGGGCGACGCAGGCGGCGTCAGGCCCCTGAAAGAGCGCTGGATCGAAGGCCGAGCCGGCGCGGGTGGGGAGGTCAGCGGTGATGAAGATGTCTTTGACGCCAACGAGGGCCCCGAAGAGGGGCGGCCGCGCGGGTGGATCGGGAAAGCGTGCGGTGAGGGCCGTGGCCTCGGCGTGGAGGCGGGCGCGGCGGTCGGCTTCGGGGACGAAGGCCTGGACGCGAGCTTCCTCGCGTTCGAGGCGGTCGCAGGCCTGGTCGATGAGGTCGTGGAGGTTCAGCTCGCCTGTGGCGAGTCGGTCGAGGGTTGGGGCGAGGGGGGCGGCGTGGAGGGTCATGGGCGCCTCTGGGTGGGGGGTGGAGGGCGACGCGGCGTCGGGAGGAGATTAAGCCGTGGGGGTGGGCAGCGGCAAGGGTGCGGCCCTGGCGAGGGTGGGCTTTTCGTGTACAATGGCGGTCGGTAGAGACTCGGCCGCATGGTGCGGCCGCGCGCGCCCAAGTGGAGGTGGCAACAGGACGCGAGATCGAGTTGGAGATGTTGAGGGAAACAGTGCCTTAGCGGTGCGTGTTTTGGGCTTCTGAAGGGCTTGTCCGAGGTGTGGGCGCGGTTGCGCGCCAGAGCGCCGCGCGGGTGCCGCGTGGGTGATGGACGGGACTCTACATGGAAGTGACCGCCGCTGGGGTGAGGGCCGCCGCGCGCTGGTGTGGTGTGCCACAGAGGCGTGAGCCGTGCACTTCATTGATTTGTCGATATTCGTCGTCTACATGGCCGTCATGGTCGGGGTGGGCGTTTATTTTTACCGCAAGAACCAGAGCGCCGATGACTATTTCGTGGGGGGACGGCGCATGGGGAGCGTGCACGTGGGGCTGTCGGTGGTGGCCACGGACGTGGGGGGCGGTTTCTCCATTGGCCTTGGGGGCTTGGGTTTCATCATGGGGCTGTCGGGGTCGTGGATGCTCTTCACGGGTTTGTTGGGGGCGTGGCTGAGCGCGGTCTTTCTCATTCCCAAGGTGAAGGGGCAGGCGCTCTTTGCCAACCTGCAGACCTTCCCTCAGGTCTTTGGCAAGGTCTATGGGCCCAAGGTCGCGTTGGTGGCGGGGATCATCTCGGCGGTGGGGTATTTGGGCTTTACGAGCTCCCAGATACTGGCCGGTGCCAAGCTGGCTTCGGGGACCTTCGTGGGGCTGGACCACCAAGTCGCGCTGTGGGTGATGGGCGCGGTGGCGGTGGTCTACACGGTGTTGGGCGGCCTCAAGGCGGTGATCCTCACGGACACGGTGCAGTGGATCATTCTCATTCTTGGGCTGTCGCTGGTGGGCATTCCCGTTTCCTATTTTGCCGTGGGGGGCTGGGCGAGCATCGAGGCGACCTTGGCACCAGAGATGCTGCGTTTGGACCATATCCGCTGGCAGCAGGTGGTGAACTGGGGGGTGACGATTCTGCCGATTTGGTTTGTCGGCATGACCCTCTACCAGCGCATCTATGCGTGCGCCGACGAGAAGAGCGCCAAGCGGGCTTGGTACATCGCGGGATTCTTGGAGTGGCCCGTGATGGCCTTCATGGGGGTGAGCCTGGGGCTCTTGGCGCGGGTCGCGGCAGAGCAGGGGCTCTTTGGTTATCTCGGCGCTGGTGAGGTGGCGGCCATGGACCCCGAGACGGGTCTGCCCATGTTGTTGCGCACGGTGCTGCCCGTGGGGCTGATGGGGGTGATGATGTCGGCCTACTTCTCGGCCATTTTATCGACGGCCGATTCGTGTTTGATGGCGGCGTCGGGGAACCTGATGACCGATGTGGCGCGGGTCAAGGGGGGGGACGCGGCCGCGGGTGCAGCGTCCAAGCGCTTCTTGCGTCGCTCTCAGGTGGTGACCGCCGTGGTGGGCGTGGTGGCGGTGTTGTTGGCCTCGCAGATGACGGAGGTGCTGAGCTTGATGCTCTATTCCTACGCCTTCATGGTTTCAGGGCTATTGGTGCCCCTGCTGGGAGCGCTTTACAGCAAACGCGGGACCCCGACGGCGGCGCTGGCGGCGATGGTCGTGGGTGGCGGGACGACGCTAGGGCTGGCCGTGAGTGGTCTCCCGCTGCCGCTGGGCCTGGACGGCAACCTCATGGGCCTGAGCGCGGCGTTGGTGGTCTTCGTCGCGGTGTCGTTGCTCGCGCCGGTTCGGCGCGGGGGTGGTGGTGAGGAGGTGAGGCGATGAGCTTGCGACTCAGTGAGACTGTGCTGCAGGCGCTGGTGCCGGATCTGGTCGCGCTGCGGCGCGAGCTGCACCGCTACCCGGAGCTGTCGGGGGGCGAGGTGGAGACGGCGGAGCGGCTCGTGGCTTTCATGGCTCCCTTCGCTCCCGCCGGGCAGATCCTGGCTTTGGGTGGGCATGGCTTGGCCTTGTGGTGGGATGGCGCGGCGTCGGGGCCGACGCTGATGCTGCGGGCCGACATGGACGCGCTGCCCATCCCGGAGGTGGGATCCATGCTGCCCCACGCCTCGCTGCGGGCGGGGGCGGCGCACAAGTGTGGTCACGACGGCCACATGGCGATGTTGGCGGGGATGGCGCCGCTGTTGGCGCGGCGGCCACCGCAGCGGGGGCGGGTGGTGCTCTTCTTTCAGCCGGCCGAAGAGACCGGCGCGGGTGCAGCGGCGGCGTTGGCGGACGCGCGCTGGGAGCAGATCGCGCCGGACTACGTCTTCGCGTTGCACAACCTGCCGGGCTATGCGCTGGGGCGCTTGGTGTTGGCTCCCGGGTCCTTTGCTTCGGCGTCCACGGGCGTGGTGATGGCGCTGCATGGGGCGACGTCGCATGCGGCGACGCCGGCCCTTGGGCGGAGCCCAGCACGGGCGCTGGCGTCGCTGATGTTGGCGCTGGAGGCGCTGCCAGCGGCGCTGGCGCCGGAGGGGGTGAGCTGCCAGTTGACCTTGATCCATGCGCGCCTGGGCGAGGTGGCTTTTGGCACGACGCCAGGGCAGGCGGTGCTGATGGCGACCTTGCGGGCAGGGGATGACGCGGCCCTGGCGCGGCTGTTGGGGGCGGTGCGGGCCCAAGCCGAGGCCCACTGTGCCGAGGCTGGTCTAGGGCTCACGTTCTCGACGCGAGAGGCTTTTCCGGCGGTGGTCACCGCGCCTGAGGCCTACGCCGTGCTGCAGAGGGTGGTAGCCGATGGGTCCTTCGCTTGGGAGGCCTTGGGCCGGCCCATGGCCTGGTCCGAGGATTTTGGCCACCTGACACAGCGCTATCGGGGCGCCTTGGTGGGCCTGGGCGCGGGTGAGGGGCAGGCGCCCTTGCACGACGAAGGTTATGATTTTCCTGATGATTTGTTGGGCATTGGGCTGCGTTTTCACGATGCGGTCGTGGGTGCGGTGAATGGGTGAGTGCGCCATGGCAATCAAAGCGACTTCGGTGATCGAGATCAGTCGGTCGGCTTACAAGAACAACATCAAGTACTTGCGCGACTTGTTCGGCAGCGGGGTGCGGATTTCGTCGGTGATCAAGGGCGACGCCTATGGCCACGGGGTGGGGAACATCATCCCCTTGGCGGAGCAGCAAGGGATCGATCACTTCTCGGTGTTTTCGGCAGACGAGGCTTATGCGGCGGTGCAGGTGGCGCGTCAGGGCTCGGAGATCATGGTGATGGGGCACATCAACGATGACGACGAGCTGGCGTGGATGATTTCCCAAGGGGTGTCGTTTTTCGTGTTTGAAGTCGAGCGCTTGGAGAAGACCATCGCTTTGGCGCGCCGCCTGGGGCAGGTGGCCAAGGTGCACCTGGAGATCGAGACGGGCTTCAATCGCACGGGGTTGGTGTTATCCGAGCTGGAGCGGGTGGCGGGGCTGCTGGTGGCCCATGGTGATGTGGTGCGGGTGGAGGGGGTGTGTACCCACTACGCCGGGGCCGAGAGCGTGGCGAATCACCTGCGAGTGAACCAGCAGATCGGTCGCTTCTACGGGGCGGTGCAGACTTTGGCTGGCGCCGGGGTGGGGGGGCTGACGCGTCACACGGCCTGCTCGGCGGCGGCTTTGACCTACCCCGAGACGCGGATGGAGATGGTGCGGGTGGGCATCGCCCAGTATGGTTTCTGGCCGAGCCAGGAGACCTTCATTTTTCGTTATCAGGACGATTTGCAGCGCGGGCGGGATCTCAAGCGCCTGATCTCGTGGAAGTCGCGGGTGATGGCGGTGAAGGAGGTGGGCTCGGGTGAGTTCATCGGCTATGGCAACACTTTTCTCAGCAACCGGCCCATGAAGTTGGCCATCGTGCCCGTGGGCTACGCCAACGGTTTCAGCCGCTCTTTGAGCAACAACGGGCACGTGTTGATCCGCGGCAAGCGGGTCTCGGTCTTGGGCAACGTCACCATGAACACCATCACCGTTGGGGTGACGGACGTTCCCGGCGTGGCCGTGGGGGACGAGGTGGTGCTCATCGGCAAACAGAAGGGGCAGGCCATCACGGTGGCCTCGTTTTGCGAGATGAGCAACCAGCTCAACTATCAGTTGTTGGCGCGGCTACCTGAGAAGATCCCGCGGGTGGTGGTGCGCTGAGGTTAGTCTTCGCTGGGGGCGAAGCAGGCGTCCCAGTCGGCCTTCCACGCTTCGGGGAGGGTGCAGTCGGCGTGCTCGTTGGCGTCGCCACAGGCGTAGAGCCCCTCTTTGCCGCACTCGCTGACGGCGGCGACGCAGGTGACGTAGTCATCGGCGGCCTGGCTCAGGCACTCGAAGAAGGCCTGGCCGAGGGCGGGATCGCGTTGGGCCACGCCTTTGGCGCAGGCCATCTGCTCGGCGCTGAGGGTGTAGCTCTCGGCGATGGCGGCCTGGCAGGTGGCGCTGTCTTCATAGCACTTGTCGGGCTCCTCCTGGCAGAAGGCGCTGTCGGCGTCGGCGGCGCAGACGCAGAAGCCGGTGTACATGCCGTTGAGCTTGGTGGTGTAGGTGTCGATGGCGTTCTGGAGGGGATCGCCGGGCTGGCTGTCGGTGACGACATCTTTTTCATCGGAGCCGTTGTCGTCGCAGGCGGCGAAGGCGGCGGCGGCAAAGGCGATGAGCAGACAGAGGGCGAGCTTCTTCATGGGTTGTACTCCTGAGGTGGCCGTCGCGAGGGGCGGCGCGGGTTGTAGCGCCCACCGGTGGCGCCCCTCTGCTTTTACGCCTGGTGGGTCACTGAGGCGAAAACGAGGCCTAAGCCTTGGCCGGTGGGGATCCACCTGCGGGTGGATCAGCGCGCTGCGCCATGGGCGTCGAGGTGTTGCTGGAGGTAGGCGAAGCCGGGGGTGAGCTTGCCGCCATCGACGATGAGGGCGCGCGCTAGATCGGGGTGGAGGCCGGCGGTGTCCACTTGGCCTGGCTGGCAGTGGCTCTGGAGACTCTCCAAGTAAGGCATGAGCATGGCGCCAAAGGTGCGCGAGGCCTCGACGGGGAGCTCGCAGGGCAGGTTATCGACGGCCATGACGTTGATGCCGCTGGGCAAGATGCCGTCTTGGGCGTCGCCCGTGGCCGGTCGGTAGGTGAAGACCGGTTCTTCAGGGGTGGTGCACTTGTGGGTACACTCGATGGAGCCGCCGATGTCGCAGGTGATGTCGCCGACGACCTTGAGGCGGAGGACGCCCGCAGCGTGGGCCTTGTCGAGATCGGCCAAGGTGACGAAGCGCGGATAGGAGGGGTTCCAGAAGACGCCGTTGACGATGACCGAGAGGTAGGGCAGATCCTCGGCGAAGCGCGATTGGTAGCGCTGGGGGTGCTCGAAGTACTCTTGCAGCTCGAAGGGCGCGTCGGCGGCGATGGGGGTGACCAGATCGCGCTCCTTGTAGACCACCTTGATGAGCTGGCTTTCGGCTTCTGGGGAAGCGAAGAGGCTGGCTAGGGCGCTGGGGTCGACGCAGCGATGGGGCAGGAGGTCGAAGATCTCTTGGGCGCCGCGGGAGACGTTGCCGTAGCCGAGGAAGGCGACGACGCAGGGGCCGAGGCTGGCGGGCAAGGGGGCGTGGGCGAGGTCCTGTCCCACTTGGGCGATGGCGGCCTTGGCGGCTTCCAGGCTGGGGTAGGCGTGGGCCGGCTGGATGCGGGCCAGTGGGGTGGGGTGACCTTCACCGGCGAGGCGCTGGCCCAGGGTCCACAAGGTATCGATCATGCCGGCGAGGCCGGCGTAGTTGCCGAAGAAGACCGTGCGGCGTCCTTGGTCGTTGGTGATGCATTCGTAATCGAGGAGGGTGGCCTCGAGGTCGATGAGGCGCTGGAGCATGGCCATGTTGTAGGCTTGGCCCTTGATGGTGTGGGAGAAGTAGAGGTAGGCGCCGTGTTGGCGGAAGAGGCGCTGGGGAATCTCTTTGACCGCCAGGACCAGGTCGCAGGTCGAGAGGTCGTCCGTGAGGGTGGCGCCCGCTTCGGCGTAGGCCGTGTCGGGGAAGGCGCGGGTCGGGGAAGGTTGGACCGAGAAGCGGTATCCACAGCGCTGGATCAGCTCGGCGACTTGTTCCGGGGCCAGGGGGACGCGGCGCTCCCAGACGTTTTTGTCTTCGCGGCGGATACCGATGCTGAGGGTACAGGACATGGAGACCTCCTGAGGGCGCGAGAGTGAGTGAAGACGTGCGGCGCGCGGGCGCGAGGCACTCTCCTTGGCTACCTGATCAGGCGCCTTTTGGCAAAGGCGATGGGCCTTCGTGGGGGTGCGTGGGCGCGTGCATCTTGGCTGTTGCAAGGTCATTCGAATAATGGCAAAAGCTAGGGAGATATCAGCCTGTGGGGGACGCCAGCGGGCCCCACGGGCAGGGGTGTTTTGGGTTGTCGTGCAGGCGCGACGCAGACAGGGGTGAGTGAGAGATGGTGGTAGCCAAGGCAGCAGGGGAGGGGGACTTGGAGTTGAGCATCGTGGTGCCGGCTTACAACGAGGCTCACCGGATCGCGCCGACCTTGGATCGGCTGTTGGCGTGGCTTGAAGAGGAGGGGCTGTCGGGGGAGATCCTGGTGGTGGACGATGGTTCGACGGACGGGACGGCGGCGCTGGTGCGCCGGCGGGCCGAGGATGCGCCAGCGTTGTCTTTGTTGTCCTACGGGCAGAACCGGGGCAAAGGCTACGCAGTGGGTTGGGGTATCGCCAACGCCCGGGGGCGGCAGATTTTGTTCTGCGATGCCGATCTGTCGACGCCCATCGAGGAGTACTTCGTGCTGGCGCGTGCCCTGGAGGGCGCCGACATCGCCATTGGTTCGCGGGCGAAGTCCAACCAGGGTCGCGAGCGCTCCCAGCCGCTGTATCGGCGCGCCATGGGGCGCACCTTCAGCACCATCGTCAAGGCGGTGGCGGTGCAGGGCTATGGCGACACCCAGTGTGGCTTCAAGCTCTTTCGCGGTGAGGCGGCCAAGCGCTGCTTCGCCCTGCGCAAGATCGACGGCTTCGCTTTCGACGTGGAGATCCTGCACATCGCCGGCAAGCTGGGCTTTGCCGTGGCCGAGGTGCCCGTCTCGTGGCATCACTGCGACGCCTCGACCATCGATCCGGTCAAACACTCCCTGCAGATGTTCCGCGATTTGCTACGGGTGCGCTGGCTGCACCGCGGCTTGTAGCCTCAACGGCGGCGCACCACCCTGATGTAGCCGGCGTCGTGTTCGGTGATGATGAGGTCGCCCTGGGGCGCGACGGTGATGGCCCGGACCTCGCTGACTTTTTTGCCGGGGCTGGCGAGGCTCTGGCCGTCGCCAGCGTGGGCACCGCCTTCGCCGTCGATGAGGAGATAGATGAGGCCGCTGGGGTCGAGGTACCACACCTGGGAGCCCTCGTGGGTGGCCAAGAGGAGGGCGCCACTGGGCAGGGGCCAGACACCGCGCACGCCCACCAGGGCCGTGCCGAGGGCTACTTTGCCGCTGCCGCCGCCCCAGTCGAGGCCGTTGCCGGCGATGGGCTCAGGGCGACCCTGAAAATCGAGGCGATAGACGCGGTTGGCGCCGCGGTCGGTGAGGATCACGGCCCCGTTGGCCAAGACCACCAGGTTGCCCAGGTCGACGAAGCCCGAGGCGAAGGTGCGCACCCCCAGTCCGGCCTGCCAGACCAAGACGCTGGTCCCGGCGGCGACGTAGGCCAGGTCTTCACTGGCGCTGACCCAGAGGCCGCGTCCCGTGCTCAGGCTCTGGGGGATGGCAAAGAGGGTGCGCATGGTGCCATCGGGGTCGACCCGGCACACCCGGTCGTTGTCGCGGTCGAGGATGAAGAGGCGGCCATCGGGCTGGACCCACAGGCCATTGGGGTAGTTCAGACGTTGGGTGTGGGCCGGTGCGGGGCCATCGCCGTCGTTGCCCGCTTGGTTGGTGCCAGCCACGGTGTAGATGCGGCCATCGGGGTCGACCCGGCGCACGGCGTGGGCGTCTTTGTCGGCGATGAAGATGCGCCCCTGGGCATCGGCCATGGCGATGTGGGGCCGGGACAGCTCGGCCTGCGTCGCTGGGCCCCCCTCGAAGCGCGTCTGCCAGCCGTTGACGTCTTTGGCGCTGATGGCGCCGCGCCCGGCCACGGTGACCAGCTCCCCGTAGGCGGCGACGAAGGCGTCGAAGTCGGGATCGTCGAGGTCGGGCGCGTCGTTGTGATCGTTGGTTGGTCCGCAAGCGACGAGGAGGGCGATCCCAGTCGCGGCGGCGCAGTGTAGCAGTTGGGGGCGCATGGCCGTCCTCGGGGCAGGGGCGCATCGGTGCGCTAGGGCCCTAGGCTAACAGCTAAGAGGCGCAATGGAAATGCTCACTTGGCGTCAGGGGCTCGCTTTTGTAACCACCCTCGTCTACATTGCGCGCCGTGATTTTTCGCGTCCACTGCGTGGTGAGGTGAAACGATGCAGACAGTGACCATCGATGGTGCCATGGGAGAGGGCGGCGGCCAGGTCTTGCGCACGTCCGTGTCCTTGGCGGTCGTGACGGGGCAGCGGTTGGAGATCTCTGGCATTCGGGCGCGTCGGCCCAAGCCGGGGCTCGCGGCGCAGCACCTGACGGCGGTGCAGGCAGCGGCGGCCATCTGCGGTGGCCAGGTGGAGGGAGCGTCCCTGGGCGCGACGGCGCTGCGCTTCACCCCTGGGCCGGTACAGGCCGGTGACTACAGCTTCGACATCGGCACGGCGGGCAGCACGGCGCTGGTGTTGCAGACCATCCTGCCGCCGCTGATTTTGGCCGCCGCGCCCTCGCGGGTGATGTTGCGCGGCGGGACCCACAACCCGGCGGCGCCCCCTTTCGAGATGCTGACGGCGGCCTTCTTTCCGCGGCTCGCTCGGATGGGAGCACGGGTTGAGGCGACGCTGCGCCGGGTGGGCTTCTTCCCCGCGGGTGGCGGTGAGGTGGAGGCGCACATCGCGCCCGTGTCGCGTTTGCAACCCTTGGTGGAGGAGCGGCGCGGCCCGCTGCGCGCCATCAAGGGGCGTATCCTCTTGGCGGGTCTGCCCGAGAAGATCGCCCAACGGGAGAAGCGCCTCTTGGAGGACGCGCTGGCGAACGCCCAGGTCGAGATCGTCACTTGCCCGGCCGCAGGCCAGGGCAACGTCATGCTGGTGGAGGTGGATCACAGCGACCAATGCGAGGTCTTCACGGCCTTTGGTCAGGCGCGTTTGCGCCCCGAGGCCATCACCCGTGGGCTCATCGATCGGGTGCGGGACTTTTTGGGGGCGGAGGTGCCCGTGGGGCCTTACCTGGCGGATCAGTTGGTGCTGCCCCTGGCGCTGGCGGGCGCCGGGCGGGTGCGTACGGTGACGCCGACGGCGCACACCCGCACCCAACTCGAGGTGTTGCGGCACTTCATGGCGGAGGTGCCGTCGTTGACGCAGGAGAGTGAGCGCGTGTGGGTGCTTGGCTACTAGGCCGCGCGGCTGGCGCCGGGGCGGAGGCTTAGCCGAGGAGCTCGCGGTAGGCGGCGATGAAGGCTTCGGCCGTTTGGCGCCAGGACTTCTCGTAGGCCATGCCGTTCTGCTGGAGCATGCGCCATTCTTGTTGGAGATCGAAGAGGTCGAGGGCGTCCATGACGGCGTTGAAGAAGTGGTCGGGATCGTAGTCGTCGAAGGTGAAGCCGTTGGCTTTGGCGCTCTGTCCCGGGGCCCAGGGGGCGATGGTGTCGGCCATGGCGGTGACGGCGCGGCAGATGGGTGGGGCCCCGTAGCGCATGGCGATGAGGTGCTGGTAGGCGCCGGGCTCGTAGCGGGTGGGCGCCAAGAAGGCGTCGATGCCGGAGAAGAAGCGGTGCAGCAGGGCTTCGTCTTGGCCAAAGCGGAAGGCGATGCTGTCGGGGAACTCTGCGGCCCAGCCGCGGATGGCCTCTTCGTAGACGGCGTCGCCCGTGCCGACGAAGACGAGCTGGGCGCCGCGATCCATGAGGTCATCGAGGATGTCGGAGATCATGTCGAGGCCGCGCGGCTCGGTGAAGGGCCCGACGAAGCCGAGTAGGGCCTTGGTGGGGCGGATGGCCAGGTTGAGCTCGCGTTGGAGGGCGGCCTTACACTGGCGCTTGCCGTTGAGGTGCTCGGCGTCATAGGTCTGGTGGATGCGTTGATCGAGGGCGGGATCCCAGGCGCGGTTGTCGATGCCGTTGACGACGCCGATGAGGTCTTCCTTGCGGATGCGCAGCACGCCGTCGAGACCGAAGGCGTGCTCGGGTTTGACCGCCGTGGCCACATCCCAGTTGCTGGGGAGGGCGATCATGTCGGCGTAGAGGATGCCCCCTTTGAGGAAGTTGATCTTGCCGTAGAACTCGAGGTTCTCCGGGTGGTTGAGGTCATTGGGCAGGCCCAGCCGGGCCAGGGCGTTGGGCTCGAAGTGCCCTTGGAAGGAGAGGTCGTGGATGGAGGTGAGGACCAGGACATCGGCGAGTTTCTTGGAGCGCGGGTAGCACTCTTCGAGGAAGACCGGGACCAAGGAGGTTGACCAGTCGTTGCAGTGGATGATGTCTACGGGTACGGGCATCCTGTCGACGAACTCACAGACGGCGCGAGAGAAGAGGCCGAAGCGGAGATCGTTGTCGCGGTGGTTGCCGTAGATGGGCTCGCGCCGAAAGATCTCATTGGCCAGGAAAAAGACCCGGACGTTTTCGACGGTTTTCCCTTCAAAGATCTTGACCTCGAAGCGTTTGCCGTGGCCGGCGGGGACGTCGAGCACGGTGAGCCGCTCAGCCAGGGGGTATTGTTCCTGGGTGAAGGTCCCGTAGTGGGGAGTGAGGATGGTGACGTCCACACCGCGCATCTTGAGCTCGGCCGGGAGGCGCCGGCTGATCTCAGCCAAGTGACCGGCCTTGGAGTACGGGGCGATCTCGGGGGTGACGAAGAGAACGTGAAGGAGATCTGCGTTTGCTTTATCCATGCGTCAACTACTCTCTCATGGCCAGTCAGCGGCGGGGTGGCCTTCATGGGCGGGAATTTCGCTGAGGCGCGTCCTGGCCTCATGCACCGGTAATGGCGGCGGAACACTAGTCCACCCACGCGCCTCTGTCAACGACTTAACCCCCCCTGTTTCGCGGGGAAGCTCAGTCGGCGACGCCGTTGATCATGGCCTCCATGACCTCGTGGAGCATCAAGACGTAGGCCTCGCGCACGAAGGCGAGGTAGTGGGGCCGGTGTAGGTGTCCGCTGCGGGCCAAGTCCTCGATGCCTTGTAGGGTCTGTTGCCAGAGCGTGGTGAGGGTGGCGGGGGTCCAGTGGCCCGTGAGCACGGGGGTGCTGCGTTGGGAGGCGGCGTCGAGATCGGCGTCGATCCAGTCGTCCATCATTTGGATGTAGAGCGAACAGTCGACCATCCAGCGGCGGGCCGCATCGCCGGCATAGGGGTGGATGGGGAAGAGCAGGCCGTCGATGGTGCCCTCGACGCCGGCCATGCGATGCGCCAGGCCGCACGCATCTTGGTCGCCGCGCATGGCGGCGACCTCCGCGGCGATCCAGGCTTTGACTTGGTCCATGGCCGCGTGGAAGGGGCGGGCCTCCGCCGGGCTGAGGCCATGGGACATGGCGAGCTGCAGGGCCCGGGTGAGGCGCAGAGGACCGCTTTGGGGGGCGACGGTGCCATCGAGGAGTCCCGTGAGGATGCGGCCCCGCTCTTCTGGGGCTTGGGTCATGGCATGGTCGAAGGTGTAGTCGATGATGGCGATGAAGGCGGCGACGAGGATGATGCGGCGGTGGGCGCGGGCGTAGGCGAAGCGTCCGAGCAGCGCCAGAGCGATGCGCGCGCTCCAACCCAGCAGGCGTGGTGACCAAGGCAAGGCATGGGCGAGCCTGGTGATGATCCGGATGAGCCAGGGTCTATTGGCGGCACAGAAGAGGGCCGTATAGGGGGCAGAGGCGTAGAGGTCTGCGGCGAGAAAGCGCGCCTTGCGGGCGAAAGGTTGGGAGGGGAGCTCGGGCCAGCAGGCCTGGATGAGGGGCACCACGTAGCGGTCGTAGTGGCGGTTGACCAGGCGGCGGATGGCGCGGGGCAGGGGTTGATAGCGGGCGTCGCTGTGCCCCATGATCTGGCGCAACTGGGCGACCCGTTCGGCGCGTGAGGGCAAGACTGGGACCGAGGGCTGCTCAGAGACGTGCGTGTTGGCCGTCATGGGGCGGGTGCCTCGTGTGAGCGGAGAGTGGGGGAAGGGGGCCAGCGGGCCGCGGCGCAGGGCGACGGCGCTGGTCTTTATGGGTAGGCGACGGAGACGCTGAGGATGCTCTCGCCGCCTTGGCCGTCGTGGGCGATGACGAGGTCGCCCTTGTAAGCCTGGTCGACGCTCTCGTCAGCGGGGCGGGTGAAGGTGATCTCCAAGGTCTTGTCGGCGCCGGGCGCCAGGGTCAGGGGGAAGTCGACGTCGACGAGCTCGGCGACGAAGAGGGCCTCGCCGCTGGTGGGCGAGAAATTGCTTTTGGCGATGCCCGAGCAGTTCAGGGGGAGGGTGCCTTGGTTGGTCAAGGTGACGGTCTTGGTCTCGGGGTTCCCGAGGGCGGGGTGGGCCCAGGTCAGCACGGCGGGTTCGAGATCGAGGAAGGCCACCTCGCCGCTCACCCGCAGGGGCACGTCGATGACGCGGTCCGCTTCGTCTGGGTCATTGGAGGTGAGGCGGAGGATGGCGTCGCCGTCGCTGTTGGACTGAGCGTTGTAGGTGACGGCGATTTCGTGGGCGTCACCGCGGACGATGGTGATCTGTTCGCGGCAGGTGGCGGGAGGGCTGCCGCCAGCGCAGGGCAAGCCGGCGCGAATGAGCCCGTTGGCATCGAAGACGGTGAAGGTGGTGGTGTCGTTGGGATCCAGGGCGACGCTGACCATGAGGGCGGCGGCGGTGGCCCCCCCGACATTGGAGATGGAGAGGGTCTGGGTGCGGCTCTGCCCCACGGGCACGTTGATGAAGGCGAGGGAAGTGGGGAAGACATCGATATGGGCCGCATGGGGGGAGCCGATTTCGATGCCGACGGAGGCGGTGTCGTTGGCGTCACTGGCGAAGATGAGCGTTCCCTGGCGTGGCTCGGCGTCGTCGCTCAATCGGGTGAAGATGAGGGAGTACATCTCCATGCCGTTGGGTTGGAGGACGAGGGGTACCGAGGGGCCGGTGAGGGTGAACTCGGCCGGCGGTGTGAGGCTGTTCTGGATGCTCTTGATGGTGAGCTGGTTGGCGCCAGTGTTGCGGAGGTAGAAGACGCGGGTCTGCGGGGCGTCGTGGATGGTGGCGGCCGAGTAGGCGAGGGTGACTCCCGTGGTACAGGCATCGGGCTCGAGGCAGACCCTCAGCTCACCCCCCTGCTCGGGGACGGTGAGGTAGATGGAGAAGCGGGGGTTGCCTGGCTCGTTGGTGATGATGGTGATGGTGCCGCACCAGCCAGCAGGGGCGCCAGGGGGGGGGGCGCCGCACTGGAGATCGGTGCTCTCCGGTTTGAAGTGGACGTCGAACTGTTCGGCCGCGAGGGGCCCGAGATCGAAGGGCGCCAAGGGACAGCGTCCTTGTTGACAGAGGGCCGGTTGATTCTTGTGGTAGAGGATGACGGCAGGGCTGTTGGTCTCGAGGACGATCTCGTTGACCTTGATGGAGGCCTTCTCGGAGATATTCTTGAGACTGAAAATCTGGACATCTGGTGAGGCGCCGACGGGGACGAAGCGGAAAGCGATCAGGCCAGGGTTACCGGTGACCTCGTTGTTGATCATCACTGAGAGCTGTCCCTTCTCGGCCTCTTGGAAGTTGTCATCACAGGCGCTGAGGCCGCCGAGGCAGGCGAGAGCGCAGAGGGCAAGGGTCAAGAACGAGGTGCGCATGGTGGACTCCGGTGAAGCGTGGTTCGGATGCACGCAGGTCTGCCGTTGAGGTTAGCCAAGCTGGGGGGCGAGCGAAAGGGCAAAGGATGGCTGGGGCGCGGCGTCGCACGCGTCCGGGGGGGGCTTCGCTCCGACGTTGCTAGATCTCCATGATTTCTTTTTCTTTCTCAGCGACGACTTCGTCGATTTTCTTGACGTAGTCGTTGGTGACGTCCTGGATCTTGGTCAGGGTACGGTGCGACTCGTCCTCGCTGACCTCGCCGTCTTTTTGCAGGCCCTTGACCATGTCGTTGGCGTCGCGGCGTTGGTTGCGGGCGGCGATTTTGGCCTTTTCACCGGTGTCCCGGACGGCCTTGGTGAGCTCTTTGCGGCGCTCACCCGTGAGGGCCGGGATGGGGATGCGGATGAGGGTGCCGTCGTTGGAGGGGTTGAGGCCGAGATCGGAGCCGAGGATGGCTTTCTCGACGGCGCCGATCATGTTCTTTTCCCAAGGTTGGATGGTGATGAGCCGCGCGTCGGGGACCTTGACGGCCCCGATCTGGTTGAGCGGCGTGGGGGTGCCATAATAGTCGACTTTGATGCCGTCCAGCATGGCGGGGTTGGCGCGACCGGTGCGCACTTTGGACAAGTCACGGCGCAGGGAAGAGAGGGTGGATTCAAAGCCCGCCATCAAGTCATCCATCAGTTCTGCCAGCATCGGGGGTCCTCCGAGGTAAGGTTAGGCCGTTGGCAGCAAAGTGCCACGCGTAAAAAGGGCCGGGCGCAAAGATAGCCGCGCGGTGCAGGCTCCGCAAGGGGCGTGGAGGTGGGTCGCGCGGCGGTGGGCGGAGTGCGCTGGCCGCGGGTGCTCAGGCTGGCACGCTTCAGTCGGCGGTGACCAAGGTTCCCAGCCGCTGTCCACAGACCAGGCGGCGCAGGTCGCCGGCGCGGAAAATGTCGAAAACCACCAGGGGCAGCCGGTTCTCTTCACAGAGGGTGATGGCGCAGAGGTCCATGACCGCGAGTCGGCGCTGCAGGACTTCTCGATAAGAGATGGTGGTGAATTTTTTGGCCGTGGGATCTTTCTTGGGGTCGGCGTCGTAGACGCCATCGACTTTGGTGCCCTTGAGCAGGAGCTGGGCGCCGATTTCCAGGGCGCGGAGGGAGGCGGCGGTGTCAGTGGAGAAGTAGGGGTTGCCGGTCCCGCCGACGAGGATGACGACGCGCCCGCGGTCGAGGTGGGCTCGGGCGAGGTCGACGCTGTAGGGCTCAGCGATGCCCTGCACCGGGAGCGCCGCGAGGACGCGGGCGGGGATGTGTTGGTCCTCGAGGGCCTGGCGGAGGAAGAGGCCGTTCATGATGGTGGCCAGCATGCCGATCTGATCGGCGTGGGCCCGGTCCATGCCGGCGGCGGCCCCCGCGGCGCCGCGGAAGAAGTTACCGCCGCCGATGACGACGCCGGTCTGGACACCGTCGTGATGGACGGCGGCCACTTCTTGGGCGAAATGCAGGAGCATTTGGGGGTCGACGCCGCCGCCGCTGTCGCCAGCGAGGGCTTCGCCGCTGAGTTTGACGAGGATACGTTGGAAGTGCGGCGTCATGACCCCCTCTGCAGGTGTCGATGTCAGTCTTCGCTCTTTTCGCCGATGGTGAAGCGGGCGAAGCGGCGGATAACGATGTTCTCGCCGATGGCGCCAGAGGTTTCGGCGCGGAACTGCTCGATGGTCTGGTCTGGGTTCATGACGAAGGGCTGGTCGAGGAGAGAGACCTCTTTGAGCCACTTGGAGAGGCGCCCTTCAGCCATTTTGGCGGCGATATTGGCGGGCTTGCCCGATTCCGCGGCTTGCCCTTCGAAGATCCGCCGTTGCTTGGCGAGGTATTCTTCGGAGATTTCGTCAGAGGAGACGACCTCGGGTTTGGCGGCGGCGATGTGCATGGCGATCTGCTTGGAGAACTCGCGGAACTTGTCGTTTCGGGCGACGAAATCGGTCTCGCAGTTGATCTCGACCATGACGCCCGTTTTGCCGTCGTGATGGATGTAGGAGCCGACGAATCCTTCGCTGGCGACGCGACCGGCGCGTTTGGCGGCGGCGGCCAAGCCTTTGACCTGCAGGTACTCGATGGCCTTGTCCATGTCACCATTGGACTCGACGAGGGCCTTTTTGCAATCCATCATGCCAGCGCTGGTGCGCTCGCGCAGCTCTTTCACGGCTGCAGCGGAAATATCTGCCATGGGAATACTCCTTTGTCTGGCACCAAGTGCCACGTTCGGCGATCAGTGGTGCACCGCGTGTGACCTCGGTCGCCGGGGCGGGGCCCCGGAAGGATGCCCCAGGTCACACCCGGGCTCTAGTTTTCTTCGGTGGCTTCGGTCCGGGCGACGGGGCGGCCTCGGCGCTGCACTTCAGCGGCGTGGTCGCCGTCGGCCGCGTTGTAGTGGGCCTCACCCGCGCTTTCGTGGAGGACGGGCTCAGCCGAGCGGCGCTTGGCGCCTTCGACACAGGCATCGGCGATGGCGCTGGAGAAGAGGCGGATGGCGCGGATGGCGTCGTCGTTGCCCGGGATGACGAAGTCGACAGGATCGGGGTCGCAGTTGGTGTCGACCACGGCGATGATGGGGATCCCCAAGATTTTGGCTTCCTTGACGGCGATATCTTCTTTGTTGGGGTCGATGACGAAGAGGGCCCCAGGGACACCGTTGAGGGCTTTGATACCGCCCAGGGAGCGCTCGAGTTTCTCGCGCTCGCGCTCCATCCGGCGCACTTCTTTCTTGGAGAGCTTGGCGTAGGTGCCATCGACGGCCATGCGATCGAGCATCTTGAGACGATCGATGGAGCTCTTGATGGTGCGCCAGTTGGTGAGGGTGCCACCGAGCCAACGCTGGGTGATGTAGTACTGGCCGGCGCGTTGGGCTTCTTCTGCGACGACGTCTTGGGCTTGTCTCTTGGTGCCGACGAAGAGGACCGAACCACCCTTGGCGACGACGTTGGTCACGAAGTCGTAAGCGCGGTCGAAAGCTTTGACGGTTTTGCCGAGATCGACGATGTGAATGCCGTTGCGGGATCCGAAGATGTAGGGACGCATCTTGGGATTCCAGCGGCGGGTCTGGTGGCCAAAGTGAACGCCAGCTTCGAGGAGGCGACGCATTGGGATGTGGGGCATGTTCTTCTCCAGTGTCTTGGGTTGAGCCTCCGCCGCCCTGTCACTCTGGGCCCACTCCAACGGGGGAGCACCCTGGCCCAGTAGGCGCGACGTGTGTAATTGCCCGAAGGCGCCGCTGCCTGTAGCACAGGTGCTGAGCGAGCGCAAGCCTCATCGTCGCGAGGGGCTGCAAATGCTGGGACTTTTGGAAATGGGCTTGCAGCAGCGGGGACCTAGGGTTAGCTTGTGAGAGACGGCGACGTCGTTTGCACCTGCGCGGCGGGTGACGCCTTGCAAGGTGGCCCTTACCGTGAAAAAGCGTGAAGGAGCGAGCGTGGTGACGAGCATCGAACCATCTGTGCCAATGAAGTGGAGGCTGCTCGGGGCGGCGATTGGCTTGGCGATGATTGCGTTGTGGGCTGCGGCCTGCTCTTCGAGCCCGGGCTCGAAGGTGGTCGAAGAAGATGGCCTCATCGAGGTGGACGCTGCCGACGTCGAGGCGGGAGACGGGGAGGTGCACGACGACCTGCTGGATCTACCCCCCGATGTGGTGTCGCCCGATGGGGTATCCCCCGATGTGCTCCCCGAGACCACCGAGGAGGTGATCGAAGTCCCTGATGTCGTGGTGATGCAAGGGGTAATCGGGGCCGCGTGTACCGAGCCGGGGCAATGCACCTCGGGGCTGTGTGCGACCATCCTGCCCGGCGGCTATTGTACGCAAGGCTGCGACCTGCAGGGCTGCCCCAGCGGATCGGTGTGTCGCGAGGTCAACGGCTTTCCGTTCTGCCTCCAGGCCTGTGGGAGCAAAGACGAGTGCCGCTCGGGTTACTCCTGTATAGACGGTGCCTGCAATATCGCCTGTCGCAACCTCTTCGATTGTGCCGACGGCAAACAATGCATCGATGGGGTGTGCGCTTATCCGCCGCCGAACTTGGGTACGGGCGCGACCTGCCAGTACTCGCGGCAGTGCATCAGCGGCGTGTGTTTGCGGCCGGAAGACGGTGGGGTTTGTGCTGGGCCTTGCCCGTGCACCCTCGCCGATTGGACCTGCAGACCTCTGCTGCCGGTCGACAGCGACACGCCCATGCAGGTGTGTGGTCCAGGGGGCACTTTCACGGCGACAGAGTTGACCATCACGGGTGGCAACCCGCGTCGCTTCAATGTGGGCAGCGATGTGGTGAGCTTCATGATCGTGGCCGAGGCCTCGACGCGCGATGGCTACCTGTGGATCGAGAATCTGCGCCGTCCCAATGGCACCTTGGCGGCGGGGAGCCTCGACTTGTACGGGACGGGCTTCACGGCTCCCTTCCGCTCCACCATCAACTCGGGCCACGGTTCGCTGGTCTTTCCCCAGAACGCCGATCCCGCCCTCCAGCTCATGTCCGGCGAGTGGAGCTTCGATGTGGGGCGTTACGCGAGCAATATCGACAGGGTGCGGGTCTTCCTCAAGCGCGGGACGGGTAGCGTGGCTGGCGCGAGCTTCGACGTGAACATCTTCATCGCCCAGGGGGCCGTCAGTGGCTTGAGCGCCACGACGGCGCCCTCGAACACCTACATGCAGACGGTGCTCAATGGGGCGCGACAGAACTACTTTGGCCCGCGCAATGTCGTCTTGGGCCAGGTGCGGTATTACGATCTCCCGAACACCTATGCCGTGTTGGACAACGCTGACGAGATGTACGAGATGTTCGCCAACCGCAGCACCGTCGGGGTCAACGGAGCGATCAACGTCTTCTTCGTCCGGGATCTGCGCGGTGATTTGAGTGGTGCCGCGGGCGTGGCCGGTGGCATTCCCGGGCCGGTGGGCGTCAACGGTACGGGCGGCTCTGGGGTGGTGGTGCAAGCCCAGAGCTCGACGGCCATGACGACGGATATCATGGTCCACGAGCTGGGCCACTACTTTGGCTTCTACCACGTGACGGAGATCTCGCGGAACGCCAACAATCAGCAGGTCAACGACGTCATCGCCGACACGCCCAACTGCCCCACGCCAGTGGGTGAGTTCAGCTACCACACCTACCACGATTGCATGAGCAACGTGATGTTCCCCGTGGTGCTGACCGGCACGGGTGTGGTCCAGTCCTTTTCGTCAACCCAGGGGCAGATCATGCGCCTCAACCCGCGCGGGAGATAAGCAGTGCTGACCCAGTCGATACGAAGCGTGACTCTGGTGTGTATGGTGCTCGGGGCGATGACCCTGACGAGCGTTGGGGCCATGGCGGATCCGCTGCCGGTGACGACCTACACCTCCCTCGATGGCTCTCCCAAGGCCCACCTGCTCGTCCTATTGCTCAGCCATGGTTCCCCCATCGAGGATGAGATCATCGCCCTGCAAGACGAAATCGATGTGGTGCAAGAACTGATGACCATCAGCACGCATCCGGCGCTGGACCGCTTCCCTCGCGGTCGAGCGATGGGGGCCCTGGGGCTCTTTGCTCAGGATCCACGGGTGCTGGACTTTGCGAGCCTCCTGCTGAATGAGCCTGGGGTACAGGCTGACCTGACCTTGCTCGGGCGCGCCATCCTCCTCTTCAACGAGGTCGTGCTGCCCCAACGCCCCGAGGCGGTGTCACAGCTTCTCCCGCTGGCGACCCACGAGGACGCCTTCATTCGCCGTGACGCCGTGGTCGGGATGGCGCTGGTGCGCGACCGGCTGCAGGTGACGGCCGTGGAGGATACCCTGCAACAGCTCGTCTTGGCGGAGCGTCACCCCGAGGTGCAGGCGGCGCTGGCGCGCGCGCTCCAGACGGTTGAACTGCGCCCCAGCACGGGGCCGCTGCGTCCGTAGCGCCCCCCGATTTTCGAGGCGCTTGACAGGTGTCGCGGATCTCTCTATCCACTCGCCGCATGCAGGCGAGCGAGCGACGCTGAAGCTTGGCTCGGCATCTGAATGACGGTGCCCGGAGACCTGCGTGTCAACGACGTGAATGAGGAGTTGCTATGCGAGCATGGGTCGCGATGGTTTTCGTGTGTTTGGTCGCTGCATTGGGCTGTGGCTTGGCTTGCCAACCCAAGGAATCACCGCAGGTCGATGAGGCCAAGAAGGATCCCGTCAAGCCGCTCCAAGGAGAAGGCGGGGGTGAGGAGCAGGGGGCGCAAGAGGGCGCGCGCGGGACGGCCGGTGCGAGCGGTGAGGGCGGCGCCGAAGGTGAAGTCCAGACAGGGGCGCCCTTCGCAGCGGTGAATCAGTGCGACAAGAAGAGCGCGACGGCGCTGACAGGGGAGCACCTGCAGGAGGATCTCACGGTGCCCGCCAAGGCGTGTGTGCTGGTTTCATCCTGGATGAGCCCCCAGGGGGTTCTGCGCATCGAGGCCGGGGCGACCTTCCTCTTCGAGAGTGGGGCCGGTCTTTTCGTGGGCGACGCCGCGGCCCTCGCCGTACAGGGGCGGGCCGATGAGCTGGTGACCTTCAAGGGCGTGGTCGACAGTGCGGGTTACTGGGGTGGGATCGTGGTCTCGAGCAATCATCCTCTGAATCACCTCCAACACGCGGTGATCGACGGCGGCGGTTCAACGACCTATCTGTCCTCCTATCCGGCGAACTTGGCCGCAGAAGGATCCGCCCAGATCAAGATCGAGCATGTGCAGATGCGGCGCAGCGGCGGCTATGGCTTGGTGCTCGGCGGTGAGGTCAAGCTGGGCGCCTTTACCCAGAATCGCTTCGCTGACAACAAGATGGCCCCGGTGCTCGTGGGGGCTGAGCAGGTCCGACACCTCGACGCCGCCTCGGACTTCCTCGGAGGAGGCGCTGCCGACGCGGTCTTCGTCGAGGTGAGCGGTGGCCGCGTCACGGAGAATGGGCACTGGCATGCCCTCAACGCGCCTTACGCCATCAAGGAGGGGATCGATGTGAAGGCGCGCCTCAGCATCGGCCCGGGCGTCCGCTGCCATTTCCACCCCGACACGCACCTCGACGTCAACGAGCGCGGTGCCCTGGAGATCAAGGGCAGCGCAGAGCAGCCCGTGTCGCTGGACGGTCTCCCGGGTGAGGCCTCGCTGTGGCGCGGGGTCTTCGTGCGCACCAACAACCCGGTCAATGTCCTGGAGCACTGCCGGATCGCGCGCGGTGGCCAGAGCGAGTACTACAGCGACGTGGCGGCGGGGCTCTTCGTGGCGGACGAGGCTCAGATCACCTTGCGCCACGTCCAGATCGAGGGAAGTGGTGGCTACGGCTTGGCGCTGAGCCCGGCGGTCAAGGTCAACGGCTTCTCTCACAACGTTTTCCATACCAATAAGCTGGGCCCTGTCTATTTGGCAGCCGACCAAGTGCGCTTCCTCGATAGCGAGAGCCACTACGTGGTGCCCGGCGACGCCGAGGAGTTCCTGCTCCCGGTCTTCGTCTCGGGTGGGGACGTGGAGAACAAGGCGGTGTGGGCGAATCTGGACGTGCCCGTTCGCTTTGCCTACCCGGTGACGGTGCGCAACGGGCTCACCGTGCAGGCTGGCGCCGTGCTCAACTTCGACGAGAGCGCCGCCTTGATCGTCGAGAAGGGCTATCTGAAGATCGACGGCCGTGAGGACGAGCGCGTGGTGCTGCAAGCCACGGATCCCACGGTGGCCAAATGGTATGGCGTGAACATCGGGACTCAGAACCCCGAGAACGTCCTGAAGCACGTGGATATCCTGGATGCAGGCCGTGATGCCTATTACACGGAGCACGCGGCGGCGCTGTGGGTCTCGGGGAGCGTCGCTCTCGAGGCGGTGCGCATCGAGCGCAGCGGTGGTTGGGGCCTGTTCCTGCAGGATCTGGCGTCAGTGACGCCTGCCGATGCCATCGGTGAGGGTGGGCTCTCGGGGGCGGACAACGCCCTGGGCGATATGGGTCGCACCCTGTAGGTGGGCGCCGGTGAGCACCCGCGTGGGTGGTCATTTTTTCCTTCATTGGCGCTTGACGCCATGGGCGATTGGCCCGATCGTGTCGCCACTTCGTGTCGTCCAATGACCCACGAGGCGCAACGCGCGCTTGGCGCGGGGCGCACCCATATGTCGCGCGCAAGTGGAGTGCCGATGGAAGAGGACAAGTGTGCTTGGGTGATGGCCCATTATGCCTGGATTGACGGGCAAACGGCGGCCGTGCAGAAAGCGACGGGGCTGCACTGTCCACCTGGGTGTGGGCGCTGCTGTCAATCGCGGCAGGTCGAGGCGACGGTGCTGGAGATGCTGCCCCTGGCGCAGGAGCTGTGGGCGCGGGGCGAGGCCGCTCTGTGGTATGAGCGGGCGCAATTGGACCCGACCCGCTGTGTTTTTTACACGCCGGATCAGCTCTGTTTTGGTACGGGCCGCTGCCAGGCCTACCCGTGGCGCCCCCTCTTGTGCCGGCTCTTTGGTTACGCGGCGGTGCGCGACAAGCACGGCCACGCCATGCTTGGGGTGTGCCGTTTCCTCAAGGACCTGGCGCCGGAGCTGGCGCAGCGGGCGCACGACCAGGTGAAGGATGGTCTGGAGGTGGTGACCTTCGCCGCGGCCTCGGCGGCATTGCTGGCCTACGAGCCGTCGTTGACCACCCCGGCCTACCCCATCAACGAGGCCCTGTGGCGCGCCCTCGAGAGGGTGTCCTTACATCATCAGCTACAGTCGGGCGCGGGACCCGACGCGGACACGCCGCCCGAAGTCGCTGCCTGAACGTGCCTTTGGCGCTGCTGTTTGCCACGTCCCATGGGCGCTCTGGCGCCCTGGCGCCATGCTCGGTAGCTGGCCCGCGACCGCCTCGATGGCGTCGCCGCCGCTCGGGCAGTGCTGCTCCTGGCTGCGAGAGCCGAGGCCCTGATCCACGGTCAAGAAAATAAAAAACCCCGTTGTTCTTGGGTTTCCAAGA
>CAYVQF010000019.1:20917-83899 GCA_964454015.1 uncultured Myxococcales bacterium | reverse complement strand
GGCCGACACATAGGTCGGCCGGTACGGATTGATTTTGAGGAATGGTATGGGTGTTCTTGGTTTGGCATGGGCTCGTACAGCACCATGTTACGGATTGATTTTGAGGAATGGTATGGGTGTTCTTGGTTTGGCATGGGAGCTTTCTTGGGCTTGATTTGGCGTTGGATGCGTATGGCGTGAGATTTGGGCGGAAACACATGTAGGGAAGGGCGAGATGCTTGATAGCCAAAGACGATCGCGGCGTTCAGTTCGGAAAAAGGGCCACGATTACTGTGGTCCGGGTGTTTACTTCGTCACGATATGTACGCAGGAAGGCAGGCCTTGGCTGGGGGATGTGGCCGAGGGTGTTGTGAAAATCAACGCTCGGGGGCGTATGGTTGAGCGATGGTGGTTGGAGTTGGTGCGAAAGTTCCCCTCGGTCGCGTTGGGCACCTATGTAATCATGCCGGACCACATGCATGGGATAGTGATCCTGCGGGATGCGTCTTCGGGGGTCTCTCTGCCGCAGGTGATACATTGGTTCAAAACGATGACGACCAACGCTTACCTGCGCGATGTCAGGCAACATCTTTGGCCGCATCCTCTGCGGCGTTTGTGGCACCGCAATTACCACGATCGCATCATTTGCCACCATCTCGCCTTGGGTCGAGTTCAGCGCTACATTGCTGCTCACCCCATCACCAAGGTGGACCTTTCTGTGGCACAGTGAGCCATGGATGCGTTCGGCTGGGTGTGGCGAAGTGCGTGCGGCGGGCTGTGGGGCATCTGAGTCGCCAGGGAGCTGGTTGCCTAGACGGCCGAGGCTTCGCGGCCGGGCCACCCACGAAGTCCGTTGGACACTGTAGTGGGTGCTGGCGAAGGTCTATGGCGACTTTAGTCCACCACCAGGGCGAATTCCGTGCGGTTAGGGTCCACCGAACCTGGGGCGCTGGGATCGAGGTGGATAGTTGCCAGGTGGTTGAGGCCGGACTCGGCCTGCCAGATGTCGGGGTTGGCCAGGCGGATGGCGTAGCGCGGGTCGTCGCTTAGGCTGTGGGCGGTGTCGGGGAGCCAGAGGGCGATTTGATAGTCCCCTGGAGCGGCTTGCTGGGGCACGGCGATGCGGAGGTCGAGGTCGATCTCTTGTCCTGGCAGCCATCGCCGCGGATCGGTGGTGGGAGATTGGGGTACGAGGAGGGCGTAGTGCTGGCTGCTCGGGGCGGTGATGACCAGGTAGACCGGGCGGGGGTTGAAGGGGCTGGCCCAGCCCAGGTTGTGGAGGTTGATGGCGAGGGGGATGTGGCCTCCTGGGGGGGCGTGTGGGGGGTAGCGCAGAGATTGGATGGCGAAGCGATAGCCGATGTGGCGAGCGATGGCGTCGTAGCAGCCTTGTGCTTGCCAGGTGGCGACGATGTCGGGGTGATAGTCGTGGTTGATGTAGGAGAAGTTGAGGCGGGCCATTTCGGCAAGGGCCGATGGGCACTCGGACCGCGGCGGGTAGGGTTCGCAGGTTTCGCCGCCCATGGGTACGAAGCGGGTGTCTTGGGCGAGATAGTCTTTCCAAGGTTCTGGATCCTGTCCCCAGGGGTAGGTGCCGACGTCGAGGTCTCCTGAGAGGAAGCAGTCGTTGTGGTGGCCGATGCGCGCGGCAGCGGTAGCGGTGAATGCTTGCGCCGGTGTGAGGGGATCTCCGTAGCGGTCTTTTTTGTGCTTGGGGTAGCGAAGCTGGACCATGCGGTCGGTGGGCAGGGCCTGGAGGAGGGTCTCGAGGATGGTGTACTTGGTGTTCGGCGCATCGAGGAGCCCGCTGGTAGAGGTGTGCCACTCTCCCCACGCACCGATGAAGCCGGCCTGGACCACAGCGATGACGTCAGCGTTGTCCTGGAGCAGTGGGGTGAGTTGGGCGATGTGGGTCAAGACCCAGTCGAGGCTGGTGTCGGGTTCACTGTTGGGGTAAGGGCCGAAGTTGTAGGCAAAGCGGAGGATGATCTTGATGCCGTCGTGGCGTGCTGCGGCGAGCCCGGCGCTGATGTCGTCGAGGAAGCCTTGGGGGATATCGCTGCTGCGGTAGGCATCGAGGCGCACATAAGCGTGGGCGAGGGTGCTGCCTGCGGCGCGGACGTAGCGGAAATCTCGGGTGGTGTGCAGGTTGGCGTAGCGGTAGAAGCCGCGTTCGGGGTTGAGAAAGACCTCGTCGCTGGGGTTGAATGTCAGGGTGGTCGTGGGTGGATCCTGCCAGGGTTCGGGCGCGTCGTCGGTGAGGTCTTGGGGGGGTATTTCGGTGAGGTCTTGGGGGGGTATTTCGGTGAGGTCTTGCGGAGGGACCGTGTCGGTGTCGGTGTCGGTTGTGCTGAGCTCCTGTTGATCCGAGGCGTCGCTGTCGGGCAGGGTGGGCTGGTTCTTGGCGCTGTCATCGCAGCCGAGTGTGAAGCCGGTGATAGCGAAGACGAGGAAGAGGCTCATGCGTCGGTGGTGGCTGGACATGTGGTCTCCAGGAGGTCGAAGTTGCGCACCAAGTGCTTGGCGCGGAGAAGGGACTATGGCGAATGTTAGCGGCGCCGCAGCGGAGGGGAAAGGGGTGGCAGCGAGGCTATTGGGGCTGGACGAGAGCCGGTGGTCTGAGGGGCAAGCCATGGCGGCATCATCGCTGGTCGGGCGTGAGTTTTGGGGTCGTCCTCGCTGAGGGCCTGTGGCGAGAATAAAGGACCGTGCGCAGGAGTTATGAGGGAGCGGCGACGATCCCCTTGCTCTGGCGAAGCAAGTGCGCCAAATTGTCAGGCCGTGGCGCTCGTGCGCTGCGTTGCTGTCGTTTTTGCGACCAGACGCGTCGATGAGGCGCATGAGCTGAGCGTGGTTGGTATGAAGAGAGTCGTGGTTGCATTGGTGTTGTCGCAGTTGCTGACCTTGGGGTTGGCTTCGAGCCGCGTTCAGGGTGAGGAGAGCAGCGGCGGGGGCGCCCGCTACGAGTTGGTCTATGCCGGCGAGTTCATCGACCAAGACGCGGCGCCGGTGGCGGGAGTTTTTCCGTTGCTGTTCAAGATATATCCTGAAGAGAAGGGCAAGAAGGCGATGTGGTCGGAGAGCCACTTCGTGTCGGTGGTGGATGGCAACTACATCATCATTTTGGGGCGCCAGGAGAGCTTGCCCAAGCGGGCAGCCGATGAGACGGTGTATTTGGGGGTGGAGCTGAACGGGACGGAGCTGGTGCGGCAGCCCATCCGGGCGAAGGTGGTCTCGGATCAGGTGCGGGTGGCGGGCCCGTCGTTGTTGTCGGCGAACGTGGAGTATGCCGAGCGCGCTGGTGATGCGGCGACGCTGGGTGGCTTTGGGCCCAATGATTTTGCGCCAGCTTCCTTGGTGGATCAGTTCAACCAGCACGCGCGCAACAAGGATTTGCATGGCGGCGGCGGCGGTGGTGGCGGCGGTGGTGCGGTGCTGAGCGGGACGCCGCACAAGTCGGATTTTGCCGGTGGTTCTGGGGGGAAGATTTTTACGCTCTTGTGTCCAGCGGGCTTTGTTATGACTGGAATCGAAGGGCGCTCTGGCGCGGTACTGGACTCGATCCGGGTGGTGTGCACGAAGCTGGAATGATGGCAGGGTCGCGCCGTTATTTGGGGACCAGTGAGAAAGGGGGCTGGATTTTGCGTTGCGGCGCGGATCTGCTACATTGCGGGCGAGCGGCGTCGTTTCACGGCGCTGCGCGGTGTCCCACGGCAGGTGGCGCCGAGCTCACTCACCTTTGGGTGAGCGCAACGTCAAGGCAGGCAAGCAGGAGAAAGCGAGGATGGCCATGGAGTGCCCCAAGCCCCCCCATTCGTGCCAACGCGGGCTGTGGTTCGCGTTGTTGGTGCCCCTGAGTTTCGCCCTGGTGAGCACTGCCCATGGCGAAGACGAGGCGTCGCTGGCGCCCGACGAGTTGCAGGCTGCCATCGAGGCTTTGCTCGAGGAGAGCGAGGCCGAGATTGCCGCGGCGCAGTCGCGACATTTGGTGGCAGAAGACAGCGTTCGCGACTACGACGAGCTGGACAACATGCGGGTCCTGGAGCGGGAGTTGATTTCGAGTTCAGAGGCGCGGGTGGAGTTACTGGAGATGGGCTTTGGGGTGCCGGCCCACGACCGTTTGGCCTTGTCGGGTGAGCCGGCGGTGCGTTTGCTGACGCGAGAGCGCGAGGGAGCAGCGGCGCCCAAGGCGAATCAGGGCCTGCAGCTTCACGTCAACCCCAGCTTGGAGGGGGCGCTGGATCAAGTGCGACGGGATCTTGCACCCTATGCGGCGGGAAGTCAGTCGAAGGATCTTCTGCTTCCCTTGGGCTTGGATTGTGCGAGCGAGCCAGCGGTGCAGGAGTATTTGGCTCTTTATACGGCGCCGGGTTCGCGCACGCTCAAGGTGTGGCTGCAGCGTTCGGGCAAATGGCGGCCTGCGCTGACCCGGATCCTGGAGGAGGAGGGGGTGCCGAGTGACCTCTTTTACCTGGCCATGATCGAGAGCGGCTACCGGACCAAGGTCAAGAGCCCTGCGAATGCGGCGGGGATGTGGCAGTTCATTCCCGGTACGGCGGTGGACATGGGGTTGAAGATCGACGCCTATGTCGATGAGCGCTTGGATCCCTTCAAAGCGACGCGGACGGCAGCGCGCTATCTGAAGCGACAAAAGGATCGCTTTGGTTCATGGCCGCTGGCGATGGCGGCTTACAACGGTGGCTCGGGGACGGTTTCCAAAGCCATTGGCCTCTATAACACCAACGATTATTTCAAGCTGGTGGCCTATGGAGCCATGTATGACGAGACGCGCCGCTATGTACCGAAGATCCTGGCGGCGGCGATGATCGCCAAGAATCCCCGGGTTTTTGGCTTCGATGGTTTGGTCATGGAGCCAGCGTGGACCTTTGACGAGGTCGATGTGCCTGGGGGCCTGCGCTTGGCGCTGCTGGCCGATGCGGCGGGGACTGACCTGGCGACCCTGGAGGAGTACAACCCCGAGCTGCTCAAGGGCGAGACCCCGCCTGGGGTGAGCGCTTACACCTTGCGTCTCCCGGCAGGGAGCGCGGCAGAGTTCGTGGAGCGCTTCGACAGGGTGAGCGAGCTCTATGGCAAGGATCACCAGAGGGTTCGGCTGAAGTTCGGTCAGACCATCGAGATGCTGGCGGCGGAGCTCGAGGTGCCGGCGCGGTTGCTGCGTCAGGTCAACGGCTACAGCCGCAACGAGCGCGCGCCCTATGGTGCGGAGATCATCGTACCAAGCAAAGCCTTGGGCTCGGACAAGTCGGCCAAAGCGGCGGTTCAGAAAGGCTATGTTCTGGTGCCGAATCAAGATTTTCAGTTTACGGATCGGGTCCGCTATCTCTACCATGTCAACGCTGGTGACAAGGTGGAGGAGATCGCCCAGGCCTTCGACCTGCGCCCCAACCAGATCGCGCTGTGGAACGACTTGGATTTGGCGGCGAAGCTGCGGAGCGGGATGGGGCTGCAGCTCTTCTTGCCTGCGGGTTTCGACGTCAGCGGCACGATGTTGATGACCGAGGACGAGGTCAAGGCCATCGCGATTGGTTCGGAGGCGCACGAAGCGCTGTCGGCGTCGACTCGGGCTTCGAGCCCGCGCGGGGTGGGCTATTCGGTCAAGCGCGGTGACACTGTGAGCAGCATCGCCAAGCGCCACGGTGTGACGGTGAAGCAGATCATCGAGTGGAACAACCTCGACAAGAACGGCACCATCCGCACAGGTACGCGGCTGGTGCTCTACCCCAAGAAGTAGCGCGACCCGACGTGCATTCCCTTGATGTGGTCGCGGAGAAGAGGGCGCCGGGAAGGGTTGGCGTCAGGGGATGGCTGGCGCTTCTTTCTTGGGCGAAGGTGGGTGGCGTCGTTGGCCGCTGCTTTGGGTCGTGAGGGCACGGGTGGCGAGCTGGTCGGCCGCTTCGTTGTATAGGATGCCAGCGTGGGCTTTGACTTTGACAAGCTCGAGGTGGGGAAAGCCTGCCATCTTGTTGCGGATGTGGCCGATGAGTTCTTGATTGGCCTTGGCCTTCATGTGCCCGTTGAGGACGCCAATGGCATAGGCTGAGTCGGTGTAGATGCGCAGTGGCAGATCGGGTTTCTTGACCGCCTCGAGGGCCCTGAGGATGGCGGTCAGCTCGGCGATGTTGTTGGTAGCCTGGCCGAGGTACTCCCAGATATCGAGGCGGTGGGGCCCGGCCAAGAGCACGACGCCGAGGCCGGCCGGGCCAGGGTTGGGGTCGCAGCCGCCATCGGTGTAGGCCTCGATGATGCGCCCGTTCAGGTGGGTGGCAGTGGGGATGGCGGTCTCGCTGGCGTCGGGTTGGGGCGCGTTGGGGGCGGCCTTTCTCTTCTTCGGCGAAGGGGGGACAGGGATGTCGAGAGGGGTCTCGCCCGGGATGGGGGAGAGGCTGAAGGGCCGGGCGGTGTACTCGCGGGTGTCTTCTAAGCGGTAGCGGTAGGGGCAAGGTGCGTCTTCGGGGGGGCATGTGCCATCGGGACCTACCTCGACATAAACCTTGTTCTTCTCGTCTTTGAGCATCCGCAGCCAGGGCATGACGACCTCTCGCCGGTGGGGCGCGCAGGGGTGCGCGACGCGGCGGGTGGGCCCCGTCGCGTCGGCGCTGCTTGCTTCCCACTTAGCCAAGTGGCGTGGCTTGGTGCAAGGGGTGCGTTGGCGATGTTGGGTGGGGTCTACCAGGCGGCCAAGACGACGGTGGTGTTGTGGAAGCCTTCGATCTTGCCTTGGAGTCGGGCGACTTCGCCATAGCTGGTGAAGCCGATCATGGGCACTTGAGTGCCGTTGTCGAGGGCGAAGACCTCCTCGACGAATCGCTCTTTGAGCAGTCCGTTACGGCCAGCGCAGTTGACCACCAAGGCGCCCTTGGGCTGCCGATTTTCGCGCTGCAGCGCCCCATAGACGCTCTGAGCGACCTCGGTGGCGGCAGCGATGAGGGTGTCGGGTTCGGCGGTCAAGACGGTGACGGTCGCACCTTCCGGGATGGCGCCGGCCAGTTGGATGCTGCCGCTGGTGATGTCGATGCTCATGGGGGTGCGCACGCGCATCTCATCGCTGAAGATGGAGCGCATGCCGAGGGAGTGAATGGCGAGTTTGCCAATGATTTCTTCGATGTTGGTGGTATGGACGATGTGCTCGTAGGGGCTTTGGTCATTGACGATGCCGGCTTTTTGCAGGGCCTCGATATACACGGCGAGGGCCGGGCGGTGATCCAACTCGAAGAGGGTAGAGCCGCTGGCTTTGGTGACGGTGTTGGCGTGATCGAGGGCCGGGCACCAGCCGTGGCGAAAGCCGCCGACCATGGGTGCGTCGGTGCCAAAAGAGGCGACGACGGCGGCGCGGCTGAGGACCTCGGTGTTGAAGAAGACCAGGGGCTGGACGAAGCTCCAGTTGTCGCCTGCCGTGCCGCCGAGGTGTTGGCAGCTCGACTGGGTGGAGCGGCGCAAGGTGCGTGCCAAGACCTCGCCGTCGACGGCGAAGGGGTCGGCCAAGGTCAGCACGGTCTGGTGTTTACCGAGGTGTCGCGGGAGACTCTGGAGGGCAGCCTCGAGGGGTTGCATGTCGTCAGGGCTGATGTCTCTGGCGACGGTGCAGGTGATCTCAACGGCACCGGTGATGAGTCCGAGGACCGCCCCCTTGGAGGAGACACCTCTCTCGGTGAAGGCCGCGCCGCCAGTGGTGGCACCCATGATCGGGCAGGTGAGGAGCATGCGCAGGCCACGCAGGTAGGCGTTGTGATCGGCGGCAAAGGGGAGGTAGAGGATGGCGAGGCGCACCTCTTGGCGTTCGCTCCCCTCCAGGGTAGTGAGGGCCTCGCGCACTTTGGCGAGCAAAGCGTTGGGTCCTCCTTCGACAGGTCCGATGCTGGTTAGGTGCATGGGGCTTTCTCCATAGTAGGGGGGCGCGCGGTCTGGGCCGCCGCGGTCGCGGCCAAGGTCAGGGAGGTGGCGGGGAGTGTCAAGGTAAGGGGTGGTTTTTTGTGTTCCAAGTGTACACCTCCACGGTGGATGTCTGACACGCTGGGCTTCTCTGGGGGAACTCGGTTGTGATGGTGGGTTGGGATGTGTGGCTGCCGAAAAGGGGGCATGGTCGAGGCTGTTCTGGTAGAGGCTGTGGCGGTGGCCAGGGCGAGGGAGGTCGAGTGTGAAAGAGGAGAGGGGTGGCAATGCAAGGTCGGGGTGTGTGGCTTGCGCCGAGGTGGCGAGGTCTTGCCACAGGGATGCGGCGCGTTTGGCGATGGGGCGGGAGGCGCTTTTGGCGTGGTATGGTGTGCATCGGCGCGTGCTGCCATGGCGCGAGCAGCCCACGCCTTACCATGTGTGGGTTTCGGAGTTGATGCTTCAGCAGACCCAGGTGGCGACCGTATGTGACTACTACGCGCGCTGGCTGGCGCGATTCCCGACATTGGCCGACGTGGCGCAGGCAGAGGAGGCTGAGGTGTTGGCCCTGTGGTCGGGTCTGGGCTATTACCGGCGGGCGCGGGCGTTGTGGTCAGGGGCGCGGCAGGTGGTGGCGCGATTCGGGGGCGAGCTGCCGAGTGAGCCGGGGCTCCTGCAGACGCTGCCTGGGGTGGGTCCTTACACGGCGGGGGCGATCGCGTCGATAGCCTTTGGGCGCGATGTGGCGGCGGTCGACGGCAACGTGGCACGGGTGTTGAGCCGGTGGTGTGCCTTGGGCTGTGCCGTGGATCGGGGCTGTGGCTTGCGGACGCTGTGGCAGGTGGCCAGTGCCTTGGTGGCGCCGGGGCCAGCGGGTGAGCTGAACCAGGGCTTGATGGATCTCGGGTCTGGTGTGTGCACCCCACGCGGACCTCGCTGCGGGGCTTGCCCGTTGTTGCCGAGCTGCATGGCCGCGGCGTCGGGCGATGCCGAGTCCTTTCCTCTGGGCAAGGCCAAGGTCAAGCGGCGTTTGGTAGTGGTGGCGGCGTTGGTGGTGGTGGATGGCGCGGGGCGGGTGCTGCTCGGTGAGCGCCGTTCCGGGGCGCTGCTAGGTGCTCTGTGGGAACCACCCATGGTGGAGTTGTCGCGCTCTGAGGTGGTGGGGCGCGGCGCGGAGACGCCGCGCCAGATGCAGGTGGAGGCGGAGCAAGCGCGTGCGTCCATGGAGGCGTGGATCCAGAGCAGCGTTGTGGGCCTGGCGCGGAGGTGTCGGTTGGCTGCGGGTCTGGGTCCGGTGCGGCACGAGTTTACCCACCTGCGGATGCGGGTGTGGCCTTGGGTGTTGCGGGTGGATGGGCGCGTCGTGGGCGGGTCTCGGGTGGCGGCGCCGGGCTACGGTGGTTGGCAATGGTTGGGGCGGACAGAGTGGTCGTGCTTGGGCCTTTCCAGGTTGGCGGAAAAAGTGTTAGAGGCAGGCATGGCGGTGGTAGAAGCCTCGCCTTGCACTGAGACAGGCGCCTGAAGCGGGCGTGGAGGTAGAAATGGGTTTGTTGGACAAGGTGTTAGGGCGAGATTGGCGGACCTATTTCGCCAAGGGGGAAGGCTGGGCCACTGAGGGTGAGTGGGGTCTGGCGTTGCAGGAGTACCGCAGCGCGTTGCAGCGGGTCAAGGACGATGAGGCCCGAGCGCAGGTGGAGGCAGCGATTGCGAAGGCCCAGGGGGTGCTCTTCGGCGAGGCGCGTGAGAAAGCAGCCACGTTGTTGGCGGCAGGCAAAGGAGAGGTGGCGCGGCAGGCCATCGCATTGGCCGAGCGCCATGCCGTGGGGGAGGAGGCGCTGAGCGAGGTGGAGGCGCTGAAGAAGCAGGCTCGGGCCTTGGATGAGGTCGAGGAGATGGGGGTGGCGCCGCTGCTGGATGACGCAGAGCTACCGCCGGGCTATGACGAGTGGCTGATATTGTTGGGCGCCCTGGAAGAAGAGCAGGCGGCCCACTACGAGTCTTTGGGGGAGGCTTTTCGCTTGGGTTGGATGGCGCTGCACGCTGGGGAAGTGACTGAGGCCTTGGCGCACCTGGAAGCGGCGGCCAAGACCCATGCGGATGATGGCTATGTGGCGTGCGAGTATGGGCGCGCGTTGTTTGCAGCGGACAAGTTGAGTGAGGCCGCCGAGGCGATGGCCCGTGCCGATACGCTGGCGGACGATGTGATTTACATCAAGCTGCACCGGGTGGAGGTGTTGTGGGCGCTGGAAGATTTTGCTACGGCCGAGGCGGTGCTGCAGGCGGCGCATGATCTGGACGAGGAAGATCGGAGGGTGTTCAGGGCCATTGGGGAGCACGCGTTGCGCAGTGGGGACGTGGATCCAGGGATCGAGGCGGTGGAGCTGATGTTGGAGGATGCGCCCAACGACATCGGTTTGTTGCGCATGGCCGGTGCCTTGAATCAGGCCAAGGGGAATCTCGAGGCGGCGCTGCGCTATTTCGAGATGGTGTTGAAGCTGCGGTGGCAGATAGACCCGGAGACCCATGAGTTGGTCTTCGATCCGGCGAGCGCGTTGGGAGCGGCGCAGATCTATTTGGCCAAGGAGCGCAAGCTGGAGCGGGCCATTGATTTGTTCCACGCGATGCTCTCGGTGACCCGGGGCGAGGCGGCGGCGATGATGCACCTTGGGATCGCTCAGGCGCAGAGGCTGAAGAAACGTCCGGACGAGGAGCGCAAGAGCTTGGAGGCGGCCTTGGAGCTGATGGAGGCGTCAGAAGAGGAGAAGAAGGCGGAGATCAGGGCGCGCTTGACGGAGCTCACGGCGGGGTGAGTGGGCGAGGTGTCCGCAGCGGGACACGCTGGGCGGAGGCGACGCCATGGTCGCTGGGCAAAATGGACCTTGGCGGCCGATGGCGTGGGGCGTTAAGATTGGGGGGCTGATGCGCGAGGTCGGCACGAGGGCGGAGGAGAAGATGCGCGGTGGCGATTATTGGCGATGGGGGGTGGCGTGGGTCGTGATGGCGCTGTGGTTGCCACTGCTGTCTTTGGGCTGTGAGGAGCGTCTGGGCATCGACGACGGGAGCTTTTCCTGCACGGGTGATGCGCAGTGTGGTGCGGGGTGGGTGTGTGGAGTGGGCGGGGTGTGTGAGTTGGCAGCGGACGTGGCACCGCCAGAGGAGACCAGCGATGGTCCTCTGGATGCGGGGGATGTCGGGGATGAGACGGCACCGGAGGATGTGCCAGAGAGCGACGCGGTGACGGACGTCGAGGTGGATACGGGTTGTGTAGAAGGTGAGGCGTGGTGTGAGGGGGCCTGCATCGAGGTGTTGTGGGATGATGACAACTGCGGTGACTGCGGTGTGGTGTGTACGGAGGAGATGAGCTGCGTTTTGGGCCGCTGCTTGTGTCCGGGGGGGCTGGAGAATTGCGGCGATGTGTGTGTCGATACGCGCGACGAGGTGGCCCACTGCGGTGCGTGCGATTCGCCCTGTGGTGCGGGCGAGAGCTGCGGTGGAGGGCGCTGTCTACCCTTTGCCTGTCCGTTGGGTTTCGTGCGGGTTGGCGCCGGAGACTTCGTCATGGGTTCCGAGGAGAACGAGCCAGGGCGTGACGTGGATGAGGCGGCCTTTGCCGTGCGTCTTACGCGGGACTACTGCATCCAGGCCAAGGAGGTGAGCCAGGTGGAGTTCTTGTCGGCCATGGGCTTCAACCCGTCGGCGCACGCTTCTTGCGGTTCGAGCTGTCCAGTGGAGACGGTGAACTGGCACGAGGCCGCTGCGTATGCCAACGTTCGTTCCGTGAGTGAGGGCTTGCCGGCTTGCTACACCTGTGAGGCGGTGGCGGGGCGGTTGACCTGTGAGGTGGCGCTCAACCCCTACACGTGCTTGGGTTATCGCTTGCCGACTGAAGCGGAGTGGGAGTATGCGGCCCGGGCGGGGACGGTGACGGCCTTTCATGCGGGTGATTTGTTGCACCTGGGTTGCAGCCCGGTGGATCCCGTCCTCAACGGTGTGGGGTGGTATTGCGGCAACAGCGCCGGACCGCAGCCGGGCGGGGGCAAGGCGGCCAACCCGTGGGGGCTCTACGATATGAGTGGCAACGTGTTCGAGTGGGTCAACGATTGGTATGCTCCCTATCCGGGGATCATGGTGGTGGATCCTGCGGGTCCTGGTACGGGGGAGTACAGGATGCGGCGGGGCGGTTCTTGGGCGCACGAATCGGAGTACAGCCGTCACGCGGCGCGGATAGGCGACGAACCAACCGTTCGGGCGGGCTTTCTCGGGTTTCGGATGGCGCGTTTGGTTCCCTTCTGAGCCCAGCGGAGCGGTGGTGGGCCTGAGGGGGGGGGCGAGGGGCAAGCTGGTGAGGATGCGACGATGATTAAGGAGGAGCAAGCCATCGAGATTGGCCCTGAGTGGCTGGCGAAGTGGCAAGACATCGTGGATTTACTGTGTACCCTGGCGCAGGTGCCCGTGGCGTTGATCATGAGGCTGGAAGCCGATGAGATCGCGGTGCTGGTGGCCAGTAAGGAGGGAGGGCACCCCTATCGTCGGGGAGACAAGGAGAGTCTGTGGGGGTCGGGCTTGTACTGCGAGCGCGTGTTGAGCACGCGGGCGCCGCTACAGGTGAACGACGCTTTGGCGGACCCTGCCTGGGAGAAGAACCCCGACGTGCGTTTCGGGATGATCGCCTATTTGGGCTTTCCCCTGCTCTTCGCCGATGGTCGTCCCTTTGGTACGCTGTGTGTTTTGGACCGCAAGGCGACGGCGTTTTCGCCGGTGGTGGCCGAGTTGATGGAGAAGCTGGCCGAGTTGATCGGTTCTCACTTGGAGTTGCTGGAAGCGAACCACCGCCTGGGTGAGCGCAACGAGCGTATTTCGGCCTACCTGGAGGAGCTGCAGGCGCTGCGCGGGGTGGTGCCCATTTGCTCGGGGTGCAAGGCGTTGCGCAATGGCGCCGGGGTGTGGCAGCCGCTGGAGCAGCTCCTGATTCGGCACCCAGAGGCGGAGTTCAGCCACACCCTGTGCCCGACGTGCATGGTGAAGTTCTATCCCGATGATGCCGGTTAGTTCAGCGGTATGGCCTGTTCGATGCGGTGGCCTTCAAGGTGCACGGGTGCGGGCAGCGGCTGGAGCTGAGGTTGGGGGATGTCAGCCTTGGGGTTGGCTGGGGGTGGCCACTCGGCGCGCGCCGTGGCACCGCTGTGCGGTCCGATGGCGTGGGCCACAAAGGTGAGCTGTGGTTGGGTGCCGCTGACGACGAAGGTGCGGCGCACTTCGGCGCCTGGGCTCAGCGGCGGTAGCGCTTCCTGGAGATCACCGTGGATGAGCTCGGTGCCCGGTCCGAGGGTCAGCTCGAGGGTAGGGGAGGCGGCGAGTCGCCCGCGGGCGTGCAGGGTGAGTTCCAGAGTGAGCCGCTCCCCATCCTCTTTGGCGGCGACACTGAGGTCGAGGGGGGCCTGGGCACGGTGGGATTGAATGTGGGGACCCGTTGCTTTGGTGGATGTTTCCACGGGTGTCGGGGCGTGCGCGCCGGGCTCATTTGCTTCCGGGGGCAAGGGGCGTGGGTTGGCGTCACGGGCGCATCCCGCGGCGACGGTGCAGCAGGTCAGGGCGAAGGCGGCAATGGCGTAGGAAAGGCGTGGCATGCGCGAGACCTCTTTGGTGAGTGTGGTTGTTGGGGCGCCTACCAGTTGCAGGTGGGGCTGGCGTCGTAGGGGAAGCGGAGGTGGTTCTGGAGGACCGTGTTGAGGGTCGTTTGCAGTTGGGGATAGAGGCAGTGGATGGTGTCGATGAAGTCGACGAAGTCCACGCCCCAGGCGCCGCGGTCGCCGTAGAGGAAGCGGGGGCGTTGGATGGCGTCCATGACGACGGCCGTCCCCAAAGCGATGCCGTCATTGACGGGTCCGGGATCGGCGATGTCATTGCCGTCCCAGAGTTCCCAGAGCATGTGGGCGACCCAGTTCTCGTCGAGGTCTTGGTAGATGCCACCCCACGGGTAGGGAGGTTGGATGGTGAGGTCGCTTTCTCCGACGGCGTGGTCGATCCAGAAGGAGGAGTAAGATTGGATGCTCCAGAAGAGTGACCAGGGCTCGCCCATCCAGCGGCTGAAGGTGGAGGTGGCGAAGAAGGAGGCGAAGCCCTCGCTCCACGCAAAAGGAGGGGAGACGGGCTCGCCGATGTAGTGGGCGCCGCCGGGCGAGTCGTCGCGTGAATAGGCAGCGGCGACATAGTGGCCGAACTCGTGGAGCACCGTGGGGTAGCCCCAGGCAGAGTCCGAGCCCGGGCCGGCGCCGAGCCAGATGGTGGTTTCGGACCATTGGACGCCTGTCGTGTCGTAGGTGGGCCAGGTGGCGTAACAGGCCCCGCAATCCCAGGGGATGCCCGTTCTCCACAGTAGGGCGAGGGAAAGCAAATGGTGGCTCTGTCCCGCCAGGAGGTCGCTGGCGACGGTTTCCATGGCGGAGGCGGTGAGGTTGAGGAGGTGGAGGGCCCCTGAGCCGTTGGCGATGGAAGCGGTGAGTTCACCCGTGCTTCCTGTGGCGTCCACGGAAGCCGACCAGGACCAGAGCTCGAAGGGAACGTTTTCCAAGTCGCCACCGCGGGCTGGGTTGAGGATGGTGAGGATGAGATGATTGGCACCTGACGGGGCCCAGGCGGCGTAGAAGACGACGAAATCGTCGCTTCGGGCGGGGCGGGTGAGGGCGACGGCGAAGCGCCCGTCGGCGTCGATCCGGGCGTCGCCGAGGTTGTTGCCTTGGGCATCATAGGCGACGACGTAGGTGTGGGTAGCGGCCCAGACGACGGTCTGATCGAGGACGAGCTGGCCGCTGGTGTTCCAAGTGGGGAAGAGGAACTCATAGTGGAGGCTGCCGCTGATGCTTCCGGTGGCGGTGCTCTGACAGAGGCCGCTGGCGTTGCACACCTGGGTAGTGGCGCAGGTGCCGCAGACGCCGCCGCAGCTATCGGGGCCACAGTTCTTTCCGCTGCACTGCGGGGTGCATGTGGTGTTTTCTTGGGTGCAGAGGCTGTTGACGCAGCGCCAGCCAGTGGTGCAGGTGCCGCAGCTCCCCCCGCAGCCGTCAGAGCCACAGTTTTTGCCCTGGCAGTCTGGGGTGCAGCTCTGGTCGTCTTTGCAGAGGCCGAGGTGGCAGCTCTGGTTGGCGGCGCAGGTGCCGCAGGAGCCGCCGCAGCCGTCGGTGCCGCAGTTTCGTCCCGCGCAGTTGGGGGTGCAGGTGGTGTCGGCGGTGCAGAGCCCCTGTGCGCAGGATTCGTTGAAGGCGCAGGTGCCACAGGTGCCGCCGCAGCCGTCAGGGCCGCAATTTTTGCCGCTGCACGCTGGTAGGCAGGAGGTCTGGCACTGTCCGGCATCACAGATGTGGCCCGCGGGACAGGTACCGCAGCGGCCACCACAGCCATCGGAGCCGCAGTTCTTGTTGTGACAGGCGGGGACGCAGCTCTCGGGGGCGAGGCAGCGCCCGTCGACACAGCCGTCGTCGCAGTCGCGATAGTATTCCCAGCGCAGTCCATCGGGGCTGCATTGCTGGACCTCGTCGAGGTCACAGCGGCGGGCGCCTGGGTTGCAGATGGGGCTCGGTGTGGTGTCGTGGCCGACGATATCCTGGCTGGGTTCGTTGCTGCTGTCGTTGTCGCAGGCGTTGAGCGCCGTGGAGGTTGCGAGCAAGAGCAGGAGCAACGTGGCGAGTGGTCTCATGGGGTGTGAGTCCTTGAAACGAGGGTGGGATGGGCGCAGTCGCTGGGGTGCATGTCTGCAGTCGTGAACGGAGCAGCGAAGGTCTGGCAGGGGTTGGTGGCCAGAAGTTCGGCTGGGTCTCAGTGACTGGTTTCGGTGCATGTGACGGTCATTTACAACGGAGGCGGAGGGATTCGAACCCCCGGTACCCAGAGGGTACAACGGATTTCAAGTCCGCCGCTTTCGACCACTCAGCCACGCCTCCGTCGGGCAATCTACCGTCATGGCAGGCGCTTTGGCAAGAAGAAAGGTGGTGGATGGGGCGCGAGCGCTTTGGTCTGGGCCAAGGTGTGGCCATTGTGGTGGGTGTTGGGGCGCGGTGGTTCTTGCGGGGCAGGTCAAGTCGTATCGGTGGCGGTGTGCCCCTTGCGAGGGTGTGACTTCTTTGTTAGTTTTGCGTCGGTAGGTTTTGAGTCCGTCGATCAGCGGCATACGCGCTGGTCCGGGCTGCAGGGTATCCATGACGCTTGGTGCGTCCGAGTACGCGCTGCTGGCTGGGCACAGAGGCACAGTCAGGAGCCCTTTGGCGGCATCACTTTTTTTGCAGAAAGTGGTGGGCAAAGGCGCGATGGGTCGTCGTTGAGACGTCTTCTTCATGGTGGTGTACTTGCAGAGAGATCAGTAGAGCAAAAGAACAAGAAGTAGGTACACTTTGCGACGATCATGCGGCAGGATGGGCGCGTCTTTGGGCCTCTCTCAGGGGCATTTGCCTATGCGCTGTGTCGCGTCGGGTCGTCGTCGCACCTTGGGCTATGAGGTGGGTTATTGCCCGCGGGACGAGGTGCCGTCTTTTGGTTTTCTGGCTGCTGCAGGTGCTGCGCCGATCCAGCGCGCTTTGGTCCCCCCACGCCTCTGCGTGAGGGAGAGAAAAGATGACCTTCTACGAAGCAGCGATCGAAGTGCTGCAGCTCGCGCAGCGCCCCCTCCATTACAAAAAGATTACTGAGTTGGCCATCAAGCGCAATCTCTTGAGCCATGTAGGTAAGACCCCAGAGATCACGATGGGGACGCGCCTGGTGCAAGAGATCCAGCGGATGAGTGATAGGACAGTGATTGTGCGCACGCGCCCGGGTGTCTATGGCCTGCGGGATTGGCCAGCGTCGATGCTGTATCCCGATGACAGCGCTGAGGTGGCGGCGCCGATGGTGGCCACGCCGGCGGTGGCGGCGCTTCCGGCTCCAGAGGTGGCGTTACGCGAGGTCGAGCGTTCGCCCATATCGAGTGCCGAGCTCTATCTGGATGCGTTGGCTGACGTTTTTCCCAGTGAGGCGAGCAGCGATGACGACGGGAGCGGCCGACGGCGGCGGCGCCGCCGCCGTCGTCGCAGAGAGGACGGCGACCTCGATGAGCAGGTCTTGGATGGACAGGACGAGGAGCTCGATGGCGAGGATGGGGTCGAGGAGGTGATGGCCGAGGCGACGGTGCCAGCGGCGGTCGCGCCGCCAGTGGCCGTTTTCGGGCCGGGGCCGAAGGCGTCTGAGCCAGGGCGGGAGCGGGAGCATTTCAATTTGGCCGCGGCGGCGCTCAAAGAGCTGCGGGGGTGTGAGGGGCCCTGTAGCGCGGCGGCCCTTGCCCATCTTCTGGCGAGCAAGCACCGCGTCGATGTCTCGGAGCAGGCCCTGGTCGTGGTGCTGCGGGCGGACTGCGCCAGCCGGCAAGCGCGGGGCAAGCGCGCGCTCTTCGACGAGCAGGCCGATGGGAGTTGGCAGCTCACCGAGCGCGGGCTGTCGAAGTTGACGACAAAGCTCGAAGGTCGGGTCTATGACGCTGCGCGCCAGTTGCGCCTGCATACCACGCATGCTTTGAGCGCGCGTTTGCAAGAGCTGCAGCCGCAGGCCTGGCTGAAGCTCGGGACGCTGCTGCTGAAACATCTGGGCTATTCGGTGTTGGCCGTCGGGCCGGCGACAGAGGAGCACCAGCTCTTCCGAGTGGAACTGCAGCACGCGTGGCCGCCGGTGGGCGCCATTGCGCAGGTGCTATATGCGCCCCGCTTTTTGCCAGGGCACATCTCTGCCATGTTGGCTCAGGTGCGAACCAGCCAGGTCGAACGGGGGATCATTTTGGTCAACGGTGAGGTCACCAACGAGGTGCTCGTCGACAGCGAGGCTCCGGGCTGCGTGCTGACGGTGATTGGTGCCAAGCAGGCGGCGAAGGTGCTGCTGGAGAATGGGATTGGGGTCGCGCGGCACGACGTGCCACTCTACAGTCTTGACCAGGCGTTTTTTCAGGACCTCACGGTCATGGTGCCTGAAAGGCGTGAGGAGGAGGGCGAGAGTGCCTGAGGCTGGCGCCGCGGAGGGTGCTTGGGTGGGCGCCGTCGCAGGCGCGTGGCGTCATTCTTGGGTCGAGGTGGTGGGGACGTTGGCGGCTTCTTCGATCATCCGGCGTCCTTCCGGGGTGATTTCGGCCCACAAGGTGCGATTCCCCGCGGAGACTTCGCGGAAGAGGTGGGCTGACTCGGGGTTGCGTTCGATGTAGATGCGGCGGATGCTTTTTGGGTTGAGGACTCGGCCGAAGATGCTATGGGTCATGATGGCATTTTCGACGACGTAGACCTTGTTGTAGTGGGGGGTGCAACTATAGATCCAGGTGTACTCGAGTCGGGCTTTGCTAGGGCTTTCCTCGGGTTTGGGATCGATGGCAGCTTCAGTGGGTTTGGGGGTGTTAAGCAGGGGCAGGAGATCGCGGTAGACTTTACGGTAGAGTTCCTCGACGAAGGTTTTCTCGCCGGCCAGCTCAATGGTAAAGAATTGCAGATTCAAGCGAAAACGGGTGTAGTTGCCGTCGGACATGCTTCGCCTCATCGTCAGGCCGTGACGCGCCCAGGTCGTGTGCCGCGTGGGTCGTCCGTCGCCAAGAGCGCGTTGTCAGGGCGCATGGCGCGTCTCCTTCTTGGGGTAGCACGGTCAGCGTTTGTGGTCAATGGCCGCTTGGGCTGGGGGTGCGCGGTCGCTGCTGGCGGGGAGGTGTTTCGGTGAGGAAGTTGCGCCTCTTCGATGGGCTCGGTTTGTTGGCGGTGGTGGGGATGCTCGTCTTTTGGTGGTCCCTCTATGGGCGATATGCGACGGGCTTCGGTGAGTTGGACGTGACGCTGAGCCAAGCGGACTTGGAAGCAGGCTTTCGCGAGGGCTATGAGGTCCACGCGCTGTACCTTGGCAGCCAAAAGGTGGGGACGCTGCGCACGGAGAAGAGCCGCATGGGTTCTGGCTATCGCATGGTGACGGTGATGGATCTGGTGTTGGGTCTGGGTGGCCAGGAGCGCCGGGTGCGGAACCGAGTCGAGGCGGAGCTGGATGGCGAGTTTCGTTTGCAGGCCTTCAGCCTGGAGAGTCGCGGTGGACCGCTCGCGTTGCAGGTGGAAGGTCGCTATGCCGACGGGGCGATGGTGGTGTCCGGCCTGGGTGTCGACGCGGAACGGATCGCGATGCCTGAAGCGCCCTTCATTCTGCCGAGCCTGCGTCCGTTGTTGATGCGGCGTAACCTCGCCCGTGGGGACAGGGTGACGTTCACTTACTACGATCCGTTGAGCCGGTCTGAGATCCAGACGGACTACACCTACCTGGGTCAGGAAGAGATCGAGGTGATGGGGCGCTTGGTGGAGGGCTACCATTTCCGCCAGAACGCGTTGGGCTATGAGGCGTACCTGTGGGTCAATGCGCTGGGCGAGGTGCTGATGGAGGAGCTGCCGCTGGGTTTTTTGGCGGTGCGAGAGCCCGAGGCGGAAGCGCTCTATGGTTTGCGCGGGGGTGACGCGGTGAGTCAGTCGTGGCGCTTGGCCCAGGCGACGGGGCGTGCGGCGTGGCCCGGTGCCTACGTCAAGGTCGAGGGCCTGCGCTTTGCGGGAGCTTGGGTGCTCGGTCCACGGCAGTGGAGCCAGGGTGGCGTGAGCTCCCAAGAGATTTGGATTGCGGCGGTAGATGCGGCGCAGATAGCGGCGTGCGTGGAAGCGGCGGCACTTGTCGAGGCGTCGTCTGGGACAGAGGCGGTGGTGGATTCGCGCGATGCCATGTGGCGTGGCAACAGCGCCGGAGTGGACCTGAGCGCCGGTGGTTGGGCGATGGTGTGGCGTCGCGCGCGTGCGGTTGGGGATTGGGAGCGTTTGTGTTGGGCGACCCAGTGGGTGCATGAGCAAATCCAACTCGACGTTGGCAGTGAGGACGAGAGCGGCACGGTGGCGTTGCGGGAGGGGCGCGGTGGTCATGTGGCCAAAGCGCAGGTGCTGGTGGGGTTGTTGCGCAGTGTGGAGGTGCCGGCGCGGTTGGTCTATGGGGCACTGCTGGTTGGGGAGGAGGCGCAGCCGCATTTGTGGGTCGAGGCCAAGGTCGGGGGGGTGTGGGTGGCGCTGGATCCGTTGTTGGGTCAATGCCCGGCAGACGGGAGCCACCTGCGTTTGGCCGTGGGTGGGGTGATGGAGCGGATTTTGGCATGGGAGGCGCTCCTGGGTGCTCGCTTTGAGGTGATTGAGGTGTGGGATCCAGGCGATGGCGAGGTCTACGTTGAGGAGCTAGGGCGATGCAGAGAGCCATGATTGTCCTCGAAGGGGTGACGAAACGCTTTGGTACGTTTACGGCGGTGTCGGGCTTGAGTTTGGAGGTGCCCCCTGGGGAGGTTTTTGGTTTTCTCGGTCCGAACGGGGCGGGCAAGACGACGACGTTGCGAATGATGACGGGGCTGCTGTTGCCGACTCGGGGTCGTATCGTGTTGGGGGGCTACGATATTCGTCAGGAGCCGGTGGCGGCCAAGGGTTTGTTGGGTTTCATTCCGGATCGGCCCTATTTGTACGACAAGCTGACGGGGGTGGAGTTGTTGCGCTTCGTGGCGGGTTTGTACGGATTGGCGCGGAGAGAGGCGGCGAGCCGTATTCCCGAGTTGTTGGGTCAGTTCGAGTTGAGCGATTGGGGAGAGACGCTGGTGGAGAGTTATTCCCACGGTATGAAGCAGCGTTTGGTCTTTGCGGCGGCGCTGTTGCCGCGGCCCAAGGTGCTGATCGTGGATGAGCCCATGGTGGGTTTGGATCCCCGTGGGATGCGTTTGGTGAAGCGAATTTTCGTAGATTTGTGTCGGGATGAGGGTTTGACGGTCTTTCTGTCGACCCACTCATTGGATGTGGCCGAGGAGGTGTGCCACCGGATCGCGATTTTGGACAAAGGTGAGATGGTCGCCATGGGAGACATGGAGGCGTTGCGGCAGCGCGCTGGTTCGAGCGGCGGTCGTCTGGAGGAGGTGTTCTTTGAGTTGACGCGGCAAGGAGAGGGCGCTGCGGCGCCGGAGGTGGTTGCAGAAGGAGGAGACGGGCGTGAGGTCTGAGGTCACGGTGAGGGCGGTGCTTTTTGCCCGTTGGCGCGCCTTGATGAATTTGCCGCAGAGCAGCGCCGACGGGGGGTGGCTGCGGATGGGTGCGTTCGTGCTGATGGGGGTGAGCGTATGGGTGGGGATCTATGCCGCGACGCACTGGTTCGTGGGCAAGACGATGTTGCTGGAACCCTTTGGGGACATTTTGGTGCGCAAGCTGCTGAGCTTGACCTTTTTGGTGTTGTTGGGGGTGTTGCTGTTTAGCCATGTGATCAGCGCGTTTTCGACTTTTTTGCTCTCAGAGGAGTTGCGTTTCGTGTTGGTGCGGCCGATCGCGGCGACGCGGCTCTACACGGCGCGTTTCATCGAGACGTGTTTGGATTCGTCGTGGATGGTTTTGGTCTTTGCGGCGCCGGTTTTCATTGCGACTGGGGTGAACTATGGGGCGCCGCTGACTTACTACCTGTGGCTGTTGTTGCTGCTGGTGCCCATGGTGGTGTTGGTGGGGGCGGTTGGGGTGATGGTGGTGCTGCTGTTGGCGGTGTTGCTACCGGCGCAGCGGAGCCGGGAGATCATGGTGGTGTTGGCGGTGGTGGCTTTCGTGGGGTTGTTTGCAGCGTTGCGTTCCCTGGAGCCGGAGCGTTTGCTCAACCCGCGGGGGTTTGCGACGACGATGGAGTTTTTCTCGACCTTGCAGGCGCCGGGTCGCTACTGGATGCCGTCATCGTGGGTGGTGGAGGTGCTTTATCCGCAGTTGGTGGGGGGGCGTTTTGCCCAAGGCCTGCATCTGGGCTGCCTTTATTTTAGCGCGGCTGGGGCCTTTTTCACCGGAGGGTGGTTGTTTCGCTGGCTGCATCCGTTGGCCTACAGCCGGGCCCAGCTCGGTCGTCATGACGGTGGTGGTCCGGCGGTGCAGCAGGCTCAGGTGCGGCGGAGGCGGCGCGCCTCGGCGTGGGTGGCCCGCTGGCAGCGGCGGGGCGGTGTCTTGGGTCCCATCGGGGCGATTGCGTGGAAGGACATCCGGGTCTTCGTGCGCGACACGGTGCAGTGGTCGCAGTTGATGTTGTTGGGCGGGCTGGTGTTTATTTACCTGATAAATTTTCAGTACATCGGTGTGATAGGCAAGCAGGGTGGGATTTTGGGGCCCATGGGGCTCTATGTGTTGAACTTGGCGTTGTGTGGTTTCATGGTGGCGGCCATGGGGGTGAGATTGGTCTTTCCGGCAGTCAGCTTGGAGGGGCGCGCCTTTTGGCTGATTCACCGGGCGCCGTTGACCCTGGGGCGCTATTTGTTGGCCAAGTGGCTTGGGCACACGCTGCAGGTTCTGGTGCTGGCGCAGGTGGTGGTGGTGTTGTCGAGTTGGATGATCGGCTTGCCGTCCTGGTTGGTGTGGAAGAGCGCGGTGCTGATGGCGCTGTTGGCGTTCAGCATTGCCGGCCTGGGGGTGGGGATGGGGGCAATGTTCCCGCGCTTCCATGTGGACAGCGCGGCGCGCATCGCCACGGGCTTGGGCGGTGTGCTCTACATGTTTTCTGCCATTGCGCTGACCGTCGGGGTGATCGTCCTGGATGCGTACCCGACCTACCATTTGTTGCGGGCCGATATCTTTGGCAGCGCCCTCCCGCCGCGCTTCGTCCTCGAGGCAGGGCCGCTGTGGCTGGGCGCGGCGGTGTTGTCCTTGGGGTCGGCCCTGACGGTGTTGTGGGTTGGGGCTCGGCGTTTGGGATCGCGCTGAGTTGGTTCACCAGCGGGGACCATGGCGATGCTGGGTTGGGGTGTCGCCACCAACCCAGCACTTTGCCTCCTGTGGCTGATGAGGCAGAGTGTGGGCAGCTATGGAACGCGAGGAGGTTGGTGATGAGAGGGCAGGGATCAGGCGCAGGAGTTAGGACGAAGGCGGTTGTCGTGTTGGTTCTGGTGCTGTCGCTGCCGGTAGGCTGCGGCGGGATGCAGCCAGCGGAGATGGAGACGGTGGACGATGCTTTTTGGCGGGCCCAGAGCCGGGCGCGCGAGCCGGAGGTGATCAAGCGCCGGGGTGGGACCCTGCTGCGTTCGGAGCTGTTGGCATACTTGGACCAGGGTCCAGCGTTTTTGTTGCAGAACGTGGGTGTGGAGCCAGCCATGCAGGGAGGAGAGCTGATTGGTTTCAAGGTTCAGTCCTTTTTTCCGCGGGACAAGCGCTTTGCCGTGGTGGACATCGTTGCCGGCGATATCGTAACGGCGGTCAATGGGGTACGTATCGTGCAGCCCGACGACCTCTTCGCGGTGTGGACGGCGCTGCGTGAGGCGCCGCGGCTACAGGTCGATGTGATCCGGGGGACGAGCTTGGGGACCTTGACCTGGGAGATCGTGGATGATGTTGCGGCAGTGGAGCGCGATGCCGGAGCGGGAGATGGTGGGGTAGAGTAGCGGGTGTGAGGCGGGCGCGGGGCAGTGGCGAGAGGGATTGGGCATGTGGCATTGGCGACGGCTGAGTGGCGGGGAGGGGCGCTGGGGCGAGACCTGTCATCGCTCGGTGTGGGTAGGTGATGAGGGGGGAGGTCGCTGGCAGGAGATCTGTACGGCCATCGATGCCGAGAGCGACCCAGGTTTAGTGGAGCGTTTGTTGGCGGGGGTGTTGAACGTCCATGGGTTGCGAGATGTGGTTCTGGCGGTGCCGGTGCTGTTGACTTGGCCGCGGGGCAAGCGGGCGCTTTTGTTCGTGCCAGAGGTTTTGGCGCATCGGGCGATTTTGGAGCGGATCGGCTTGCTGGAGCGCTTGGCACGGCTTGGGCCCTATCCCGCCTATTTGGCTGCGTTCGAGTGTGTGGTTGGGGTGGCAGAGTTGTTGCGGGCGATGCGCGGCGAGGCATGGCCTCGGGTGGAGGGGGAGCGTTTCCTGGGTCGGCTGGGGCGGACCAGTGAGCGGGTGTTGACGGTTCAAGACTCGCAGGGGCGAAGCTTCTCGGCGCGGGTCTACGAGAGCATCGATATGGATGCCGATGCTTACTTGTTGGGTCCGTTGTTGAAGGGGAAGCTGCGCCGGGTGGTGGCTCCCCACGACGGCACGGAGGTGGTGTTGGATTTACCGCTGGCGTTACATTGGCCCTCGCGCCAGGCGATGGTGTTGTGGCTGAGTGAGAGTCGCGGGGGGCGCCTCTTGGAAGAAGGGGCTGATTTTTTGCGGGCCCTCCTCGAGGACGAGGTCGACCTGCCGGCCTATGTGTTGAACTTCGACGTGCAGGTGGGTGAGGCGGCGTTGGAAGCCTATGTGACGCGTGATGCAGGTGAGGCGGCAGTAGGGACTAAGCCGATTGTGCGGGTGGAGGAGTTCGATGTGCCGCGGCAGCCTGGGGTGTCGCAGGTGGATGACTTGCGGCTGGGCTTGGGGGAGGTGGAGCGCTTGGAAGGCCGCCATGGTCGGGAGCTGTTGCCAGTGGAGCCGATCGCTGCGGCGGCAGCGGTTGCGGTGGGCTTGGGGGAGGCGGCTGGTGTCGGTGAGGTGTCCCATCAGCAGGGGGCGTCGACCGTGGTGTGGCGCGTCGATGGGGAGCGTCTTGGGCGCTGGTGGGGGAGTCGGTGGCGGTTGCTGGTCCAACTCCACAATCAGGAGACTTACCCGCTGGTGGTGCTTCTGTTGGCGGCGGTGGATGACGAGCTGGCGGTGGTGGACACCCTGAGCTATGTCTTCGATGTGGCCGATGGGCGCCACCGCAGTTTTTTGGAGCAGTTGACGCGCCACTTCGTGTTGACCGTGGGGCTCTTCGATGCGGGCGGTGAGTTGAAGGACGCGGCGCGTTTCGCAGGTCCGTTGGCGGAGAACGTGGTGCGGATATTGAGTTTGGCGACGGCGCGACTGTCGCGGGAGCCGCAGTTGAGTTGGCGCAGCGCCGTGGCGCGTTACTTGGCGCCGGCCTATCCGCGGGTTGGGACGATGCGCCACCCCTTCTCGGTGGATGCCTTCAAGCACATCGATAGTGCTGGTGGTGCGTGGCTGGCGGCGGGGATCATGGGCTACTGGCTGCAGCCACCGAACCTGCGCTATTTACTCTACAATCAGTCGTTTAGCGTTAGTGTTTTCGAGGAGATTGAGGGCCGAGTGATTGATGCGGCCTTGCGTTTTGGCATTCGACTGTCGCCGCAGTTGCAGCGCATTGCCCAGGAGCGGCTGGGGGTGGGGGCGGCGACGTTGTTGCGGCGCCTGTTGGCTTCATGCGTGGAGGTTCATGTCAACGTCAAAGTGAACGAGCTGGATCCCATCGATGCGTGGGAGAACTGGCGCCTGTTGTTGGATGATGCAGAGCAGCATCAGATCGAGGTGGACCATCGGGTGTTGGAGCTGGCTCAGGATGCGTACCGGCGGGCGCAGGCAGTGGGTGGATGATGGTAGAGGGGGGCGATGCTTCTTGGCGTTTGCGGGTCGAAAGGCTGAGTTTTCGAGGTGTTGGCTGGGGGGTCGAGGCGGCGGCATCGGGGGAGGCGGGTCGGCGTTGGCGGATTGGGAAGGTGCTGCCTGGGGAGGAGGTGGTGGCGCGTCCGGGGGAGGCGCCGGGCTGGGCTGTTTTGGTCGAGGTGGTGAAGGCGTCGGGAGAGCGGTGCGCTTCGGGGTGTGCGCAGGATCTGGTCTGTCCGGGTTGTCAGCTACGCGCCATGCGCGAGGGCGCCCAGCGGACGTGGAAACGAGAGCAGTGGCGCGCGGCGCTGTGGCGGCTTGCGGGGATAGGGCCGGAGCGCGTGGGGGAGGTCGTGGCGGGGGCGTTGTCTGAGGGTTATCGCCAGCGGGCGTCGGTGCAGTGGGTGAAGGTCGGGGGGGATTGGATGCCGACTTTGGGGGCGTCGGGTGTGGACCTGCGGCGTTGCCCGGCGCAGTGCAAGGGATCGCGGGCGTTGTTGGCGGCGGTGAGTGAGGTGTTGGGTGGGTGGCCAGATGCTCCGGGGCGCTTGGCGGGTCGGGTGGCGGTGGGTGCGGCGGGGGCGCGGGTGGGGTTCGTTCTGGAACGCGGGCAGGTGTGGCCGCCGGCTTTGGTCGATGTGGCTGAGGCATTGGCGAGTCGGGTGGATGGGGTGTCGGTGGAGGTGGCAGTGGCGGGCAGCGAGCGGGCGCGGACGCTGCGTTGGGAGCGGGTGTTGGGGGATGGGCGTTTGGTGTTGGGGCGGGAAGCGGGTGGGTTGTTGTTGACAGCGCAGGACCAGGCTTGGACGCCAGTGAGTTGGGCGAATGCGGAGGTGGTGCGCGGGGTCTTGCTGGAGATGTTGGCTGAGGCACAGGGTGGCGGGCGGCTGGTGGGCGCGGTGGAGGTGGGGTGCGGGGTCGGGACGCACAGTTTTGCAGTGGCTGAGGCGGTGGGGTGGCTGGTGGGGATCGATGCATCGCGGGCGGCGATTGCGTCGGCCGAGGAGAATGCGGCGCGGGCGGGTGTGGCGGCGGAGGTGGTGCGTTTCCGCGTGGGGCATGACCAGCGCGCGCTGCGGCGGATCGTGGCCGAGGGTTGCCGGGCGGAGTTGTTGGTATTGCACGGGATGCGGCGTCCCTATGGGGATGGGGTGTGTGGGCTTGCGGGGGCGCTAGGGGCGCGGGTGGTGCTGGTGGTGGCGCCTGGTGTCTATGCGCTGGCGGGGGATGTTGCGGCGCTGCGGCGCTATGGTTATGCCTTGCAACGGATCGCCGTGGTGGATACGCTGCCGCATACCTACCACGCCATGGCCGTGGCATGGTTGCGCCGGGGCGATTGACCCGGCTCGGCCAGTCGCTATGATGGGCCCGTTGGGCATTTTTGGACGTGGCCCCCTGCGGACGATGACCATGCGAAGTGAGTGGGGGCCCTGCACAGTACGGAGAAGGATTAGATGCGGAACATTTCCTGGGCGACCATTCTTTTCATGGTGTTGGCGACGGCGCTGTTGATGGGCTGTGAGATCGAGGGCGACGACAACCCAGACGCGGTGGGCGACGCGACGGGGGACACGGTGGTGCCAGTGGACTCGGCGACGATTACCGTGACGGCGCAGAAGACGTTGCTCAACTCCAGGCCGACGATCAAGCGCGGTGGCACGGTGACCTTCGTCAACCAGCACTCGGAGACGCACAATTTCAAGTTCGATGGTGCCAACTCCCACCTCGACACGGGTGATATCCTGCCCGGTGGCAGCCAGACGCGTACCTTTAGCACGGTGGGTCGCTTTACCTACGAGGATCTCTACGAGAGCACGGGTGTGCTTTCGGGCTACGTGGACGTAGAGTGGTGAGAGCAGCGGCATGGGGGTAGGGGCGAGCTGGCGGGAGATCCATTGGGGGGACTGGGAGGGGCACTTTCCCGATCTGAGTGCTTTGGTTCCGGGGTGCTTGGCTTCGATGGACTGCGCCGGTCAGCGGACGCTGGTCATTGGGCCGATGGCTGCGGCGAGCGCGGCGCTGGCTGAGGTGGGGGCGGAGGTGTGGACTCATGCGGTGGGGTCTGCGGCCTATGTGCCGCGGTGCCCTCGGCTGTTGCTGGGGGAGCTGACATGGCTTCAGCAGCACCCGCGCTGGTTGATGGCCGGTGCGCCGCTATTTTCGCGGGTTTTCTGCGGCGCCGGGGCCTGGCGGTGGTTGGGCGGGGCTGAGGAGTTGGAGGTCTTTGCGGGTGCCCTAGCGGCGATGAGTGCGCCAGGTGGGGTGCTGGGTTTGGTCTTGCCAGGGGTGGCTGGGCCGGCGCCGACTTATTGCGACGTGGGGGATGGCGAGCGGGTGTTGGTGGTGCGTCAGGGCCTGGTGGGGCAGCGCTGGGAGAGTCGATTCGTAGCGGGGCGGGCGCCGCGGGTGGATCGCGGCTATTGCCCGGAAGCTGGGATTTGGCGGCGGGTCTTGCGCGAGGCAGGCTTCGAGGTTAGGGAAGAGGTGACACTTGCGTTGGGCGATCATTTTTTTCTGAAGTCGTGTCGCGTATAGTGCCATCTGGAAAGCGCAAAGCGCCCGCATTCATGCGGTTACACTTATTGAGGTGGCCAATGAAACCGTGCCGAATCTCGCCGAAAGCTTTGGAGGCGATCATCAACAACCTGGTCGATTCGTATGATCGGCACGGGGGATTGAATCACATCGATGGGCCGAATCTGCCATCGCGGCAGGTGATCGCTGAGATCACCCTTGGGGTGGAGAGCCTTCTTTTTCCGGGCTATGTGGCGATGGAGCGGGTGGACGCCCTGAATTTGCGTTACGCGATAGGCAAGCGCGCCGTGGATACCTTCGATGCGCTGGTGCAGGAGGTGGGCAAGAGCCTGAACTACGCTCTGCGTGAGCCGCTTTGCCGTGACAAGCCGGAGATGGAAGGCAGCGTCGAGGATCGGGCCCAGTGTGTGGTGACGCGTCTCTTCGAGGCTTTGCCGCGGATTCGGGAGTTGCTGGCGAAGGACGCGCAAGCGGCCTTGGCTGGCGACCCGGCGGCCAAGAGTCACGCCGAGGTGATTTTGAGTTACCCAGGGATGCACGCCATTGCCATCCACCGGGTGGCGCATTTTCTTTACCTGGAGGGTATTCCGCTGATCCCGCGGATGATGTCCGAGTTGGTTCACCGGCGCACGGGGATTGATATTCACCCGGGGGCGATGATCGGCGAGTCTTTTTTCATCGACCATGGGACGGGGGTGGTCATCGGCGAGACGACGCTCATTGGGGATCGGGTCAAGATCTATCAAGGGGTGACGTTGGGTGCGCTCTCGGTGCCGGAGCCCGATCTGCCGGGGGCGCGGATGCAGAAGCGACATCCGACCATCGAGGACGACGTAACGATTTACGCTGGTGCGACCATCCTCGGTGGCGATACAGTGGTGGGTGCGCGTTCGGTGGTGGGAGGATCGGTGTGGCTGACGCACTCGGTGGAGGCTGATACGAAGGTGTTGTTTCAGCCGACGCCTCCGCGGATCAAGAATGGTGGCAGTTTGGGGGGGGCGTCGGGCTGAGGCAGAGATGGGGAGGGAAGGCAATGATAGGCTGGAGCTCTTTGGCGTTCATGGTGGTGGTGGTGGGTTGTTTCGTGCTGGCTTGTACGAGCCCCGGGCGGGAGGCGCCGCAGGTTGAGGCCAAGGCGCAGGTGGCTGGGGCAGAGGGCGTGGTGGCAGGTGAGCGGGGAATGGGTGGAGAGGAGGCAGCGGTGAGAGAGCATCGGATCGCGTCGGGGGTGGACGGGAGCGTGGTGATGGCGGTGGGGGAGCGTTTGCTGTCCACGCACATGGAACACGGCTCGGTGGGGTATACGGGGGCGTGGACGATTGGTGACGAGGAGGTGTTGCGCTTGGATAGGCGTGAGGTGGCTTGGAAGCATCCCGAGAAGATGGCCGAGGGCATGAGTGGGGCTGACGAGGCGGATGTGACTTTGGTGTTCGAGGCGGTGTCGAGGGGGCAGACGCAGCTCACGCTGGAGGGCTACTTTCGGGGTGAGTTGGAGAGTCGCCAGGTGATCGAGGTGAGTGTTCGCTGAGTAGTTCAGGGGCAGGTCTCGTTGCTGAGGCCATCGCGGAAGGCGAAGGCTTGTTGGCGAAAGATCTCGCGGTGGTGGTCATCGATGGTGGCGTCGTTGGTGTAGAGCAGCACGGCGCGCAGGTAGCCGCTGTGGTCGAAATCAAGCTGCACAAAGGCGCCGTACTCGCCGGGTGGGAGGAAGGTGCAGGTGTTCTCTGTGCATTCCGGGGCGAGCCAGGGCTCCTCTTGGGCCCAAGCGAGGCGTACGGCGAGTAGCGTCTGCAGGCGCGGCCAGAGTTGCGCGAGCTCCTGGTTGCAGAAGTGGTGCGCTGGTGAGCTGGAGGTGGCGATGAAGTGGCAGTCGGTCCAGCCCGGTTGGTAGCCTTCGCACCAGAGATCATCGGGTTCGTTGGCTGGGTTTTCTTGCCAGACGACCCAGATTAGGCCGTGTTGGGGGTGGACAGCGCTGTGGTGATCGACCCTTGCGTTGGCGATGTGCTCGATGGTGGTGCTGGGGGACGGGCGTTGGGCGGGGGCCGTGTTGACCTGAGAGGGTGTATGGCAGGCCAGGAGCAGCAGGGGAGCGGCCAGGGCGAGGTACAGAGGTGGGTTGATGTTCATGGCATTCGTAGGGGTGAAGGCGCTGGGTCGAGGCCGCAGCGGCGTTGTGATGACGCAACCATGTAGGGTCGGAGGGGGCGAGTGGTCAATGGGTGGCGCCGTTGTTGACAGTGCGCGGTGGGGGGGGCTAGGATACGGCTCCGGTGTGTTGGAGCACGGGAGCGAGCGTCGTGAGGGGCGATGAATCCTATGCGAGTTAGAGAGTTTAGGGCTTTGGTGCTGCTTGTTCTCGGGCTTTGGCTGGGGGTGTCGGGCTGCAAAGAGGAGCGCCCAGAGCCGACGGATCCCGAAGGGGCGTTCAGGCTCTTCCAGGAGGCGATCGCCGAGCGCGATGAAGATGGGCTTTGGCAGTACTTGGATGTGACGACGAAGGAGCTTTTTTACGAGCAGTATGTGGCTTTGGTTCGCATCGACAGGATCATCGAGACCTATTTCGATCCATCAGAGCATCGCTATATGCGTCGTCGGACCGGGGCGTATTTGCTACAGCAGGAGCAGATCACTTCGCCAGAGGCTTTGTACCGATTTTTGTTCGACATCGAAGCGATCGCCTATGACCGTGACCACGAGGTGGGTGCCAGTGTGGACAAGCTGACCTACGACGAGAGCGATCCGACGATCGCGACCATCGTGACCCGAGGAGGGCAGACCTTTTTGATGGTCCAGGAAGACGATGGTCATTGGCGAACGCCGAGTTTACGTAACTTCTTCGAAGAGGCCTTGGCGCCCATCGCGTTGAGTGAAGAGGCGATGAAGGAGTTTGCGAAAGAGAATTTGCTGGGTGAGATCGAGCGCCGCAAGCAGGTGATCGAGTATTTCCAGCGACAAGTGCATCGCCAACAGAAGCGCTGAGGTGGGAGCGCATTCGGCACAGGGGGTGACGGAGGCTCGTGCAGCGGGCAAGTTGTTTTTGTGTGGCGAGTATGCGCTTCTGGAGGGCTGGCCTGCCGTGGTGATGGGGTTGGACGCGGAGATGACGCTGCGTTTGGCGAGCGGCCCGCCAGGTGCGTGGCGGGTGTGGCGGCGGTCGGAAGAGGCGGTGGCGGCGTGGCAATGGCCAAGGGTTGCCGAGGTTGATGGGGTGACGCCTGATTTGTGTGCCGCGTTGTGGCGGGTGTTGGGACCGGCGTGGGATGACGTGGTTCCGCCGGGCTTTGTGGGGCACTGTGAGGATGGGGCGTTTGTGAGCGCCGATGGGGAGAAGATCGGGATAGGGAGCAGCGCTGCGGCGGTGGCGCTGTGGGTGCGGGCCTTGGCCGCCCACACGGGTCTTGGTCAGGCGTTGGATGATGAGCGGCGTTCGTCGTGGTTGTTGGCTCGGGCGCAGGCGGTGCACGCCGTGTGGCGTGGGGGCGGGGGCAGTGGTGCCGACGTGGCTGCGGCGTGGTGTGGTGGGTTGTTGGGGGTGACAGTGGACGCAACTGGGAGTCAAGTGCTGCGACGTTTATCGCGAGCGTCATTGCCACCGTGGCGGGCTTTGTGGAGTCGGCGGCCGGCGGACAGCCGTGATTATGTCGCAGCGTGGCGTAGCTTTGCTGCAGCGCAACCGCGCCGGGCCAGGGGTCTGGTGGGCTGCCTGGGGGAGGGGGCGGCGGCGATCATGGCCTGCCTCGAGGGTGAGGGTGAGGCAGGGGAAATAGTCGCGGCGTTGGCGGCGTTGGATGTGGGTCTGGAGGCCTTGGGTCGCGCCATGGGGCGTCCGGTGGTGACGGAGCAGGGCTTGGCGCTGCGGGCCGCGGCTCGGCGTGCTGGGTTGGTGAGCAAGAGCAGCGGCGCGGGTGGAGGCGATGTGACCTTGGTTGCGGGGTGTGACCTGGATGCTCTGGTGCATTTCCAGGCACATGAGGCGGTGGCGTTGGGCTACGTGCCGTTGCCGTGGCAGGTGGGGGCGAGTCTCGCCCCGTGTACAGGGGGAAGGTGATGGATGATCGGGAAGGGCAGAACCAGTCGGAGGTGGGTGGGCGTTTGGAGGGGGGAGGAGCTGGGGTAGATCGCGTGCCAACGGCAGGCGCCGTGGATGGGGAGGCTGAGGCTGTGGAGCAGGCGCTGCGGGCGTTGGTGGAGCGGTTGAACTGGTCACATCAACGGAACTATGGGCGGGTGACGTTGTGGGTGTTGTTGGGCTGGTTTGGGGCGGTGGCGCTGATGCTGTGGGCACAGGGTTGGACGTTGTGGGCGCTGCTGGGGGCAATTGGCTTAGTGTTGTTGGGGCTGTTCGTGTTGCGGACGGTGGTGGGCCTGCTGGGGCGCCCATTGGCGCGTGACCTTGATCATTTCCTGGGGATGCAGAAGATGAGCCTGGCTGAGGCGTTGGAGCGTGCGCGCACCTTTGAGCCGCGTCCGGACTTTTTTTTGAGTCTCATCGATGGGCCGTGGGCGCGGGCGCAGCGAGAGCGTCGGCGCTAGGTTTTATATTTTTTGGGGGGGGGGTGTTTTCCCGCGGCGACGGTCGTGACGTGCCATTAGGCATGCTTTGGTAATGAAGGCAGCATGAAAGAAGCGTATGAGTTTCTGAGCAAGGGCGGGATTGTAATGATTCCCATTGCTCTGTGTTCGGTGATCGGGCTGACCATTTTTTTGGAGCGGCAATGGTCGCTGCAGCGGCAGCGGGTGTTGCCCGCGCATTTTCTGTCACTGCTCATGGCCGCGTTGCGTGAGAGGCGGTGGGAGCGGGCGATTTCTCTGTGTGACAGCAATGACTCAGTCATCGCCAAGGTAGTGCGCAGCGCTTTGAACTATGTGGGTCAGGAGCGTGAGGTGGTTCGCAATGCGCTGCAGGAATCTGGGCGTCGCGAGGCCTCTTTTCTGGAGCACTATGTGGGGGCTTTGGGGGCCTTGGCGAGCGTGGCTCCGCTGTTGGGTTTGCTGGGCACGGTGACGGGTATGATCAAGGTTTTTGGTCGGGTCGCTGCTGAGTTCGACAAGGGAGGGGAGCTCAACCCTGGCTTATTGGCCAACGGGATTTGGGAGGCTTTGATCACGACGGCGGCGGGTCTGACCGTGGCGATTCCGATATTTTTACTTTTTCGGTACTTGACGGCGCGGATTGATCGTTACGTGGTGGAGCTCGAAGGTCAGGCAACAGAAGTGTTGGATCTATTGGCTCCGCCTGGGTTAGCTGCTGTTGATGGCGGAGAGGTGAAGGTGGGTCGCAAGGGGCGGAGTAAAGAGCACGGCAGTGCTGATAAGAAGGGAGAGGGCCAGGTGGGAGCCGAGCCGACTTCGCCATGAATTTTCACAGCGCGCGCAAAAAAAGACGTATAGATGCGGCGTTGGAGATGACGCCGTTGATCGACGTGGTCTTTCTGCTGCTGGTGTTCTTTCTGTTGACGACGTCTTTCACCAAGCCCACACCGAGCCAGGACGCGGCGCCAATCCAGGAGGCGATCATCGATGTACAGCTTGCGCGGTCAGCCTCGGGCGACGATGCGGCAGAGACGCAGATGCTGACGGTCTTTCTGGACGACAAGGGGCTGCTCTATGTGGACAGCGAGACGCCTTTGGCCCCCAATCAGCTCAAGCAGACGCTCCTCGATGAGGTCGCCGCAGGGCGGCAGAGCACAGTCAACCTCAAAGCAGACAAGCGTGCGTCCCATGGGGCGGTGATCGAGGCTTTGGACTTGATCAAAGAGGCAGGGATCGAGTCGGTGAACTTGATCATCGAGAAGGCTAGCGAATAGCCCCGGTCGCTGTTAGTAGCGGGAGTAGGTGGCGCTGCACTCTGCTTTGCCGTCGGTGACGCCTTCGGGGAGTTCGAGTTTGACCTCTTCCCAGACGGCGGCGAAGCAGGCTTTGCCTTCGTCGTTCCAGGTTGGCGAGGCCCAGTGGGTGCGGCTGGTGGAGCCTTCACTGATGTTGTAGTTGAAGCCGATGTTGAGCCCTGGGTTGGGTTGTTCTGGGGTGTCGTTGAGGCGGGCGCAGTCCAGTGTTTTATCCTGGAGGCTCTCCCAGAGGGCGAGGACATCGGCGGGGACGAAGCCCTCGACATTGTCGCACTTGACCGATTTCATATGGGGTGTGGCGACGGGGTCGATGGTGCGGCAGATTTCAGCGATGAGGTCGCCGTGCTTACCGATGTCGCTGGCGTTGCAGGTGAAGGTCTTGCCAGGAATGAACATGGAAGCGCTAAAAGTGCTGCTGGACTGTGACGACTTACTGCCGACGCCATCGTTTTCACTCGCTTCGACGGCGACGGTGAGGGTGGGGAAGCCAGGGGCGACGAATTCGACTTTGTCCTTGCCTTGCTTGAGTTCGAGGTTGTCAGGTGCGGTGATGGCGCAGCCGAGGCTTTCCAGCTCATAGACCTTCATTGGGCCTGGTTCGAACTTGACTTCGTCCTTCTTATCCGGTTTGGCTTCGCAGGCGGCGAGGGCCAAGAGGGCAACGCAGGCGAGGAGAAGGGTGGGCTTCATGGCAGAATCCTTACAGTGTGGGACAGGTTAGCGGCATCGGTGAGGCGTGCCGAGTGGGGGGCTTCACCGCACAATGGTGGCGGAGCCTATTGAAAACACTGCGGCGCTGCAAGTTCGATGGCGGCGGCAGCGTGGTCCGGGATGTGCGGTTTGGTGCCGATCCAAGTTTCGGCAGAGAAGACCTCGTCGATGTCAAAGACCCTCGCGGTGTTGCCGTCCCAGTGCATGAGGGCGATGTAGCGGAAGGTCCCCGTGAGGTCATAGCGTAGGTTGAGTTTTTCGTAGCGTTTTTGCCCGTTGATGTAGACCCGGAGGGTGGCGTAGCTGGTCCCGAAACCGTTGTCATTGAAGTAGTGAGCGCCGACGGCGTACCAGCTACAGGGGTTTGGGTCGTCGTGGTTGACGTTTTCGGGGCCCTCACCATCGGTGTCGTCGCGGTCGAGGCGGGGGCTTTCGGTGGCCAAGCCGGCGATGCGCCACAAGGGGGTGCGGTTGAGAAAGAAGACGTCCCAGCCGTTGCGGGCACCGTCATCGCCTTTGTCGCCCCAAGCGCCCTGAGGGATTCGGGTGAAGTGGAGGTCGAGATCAGTGCCATCGTCGTCGCCAATGACCGGGTCGGCCGGGGTCTGCCAGATGAGCTGGACGTGAATCTTGTCGCTGGGGCGTGCCCGGGCCGCGACGCAGTCGACGTTGCAGCTTTGGGTGTTCTGGGCATCGACGACGGTGAGGCAGATTTCGTAGTCTCCAGCGAGGTCGAGGAAGAGCTCGGCGAGACCGTCGCCGCGGTTCTGGAGGATAGCGGTGGAGCCATCGGGGCGCTGGGTGACCTCCCAGTTCCAGGTCGTGATGGTGGTCTCCGGGTCATAAGAGGCGGTGCCGTCGAGGATGAGGAGGTCGAGGGGCAGGGCAGCGACTTGTTGGCTGAGGAAGCCCGAGCCAGCGACGCGGGCGCGGGCCACCGCTGTGGGGCATTGGTTGGTGGTGGCTTCGGCGAGGATTTGGAGATCGGCTTGGGGCCGCAGAGGGTCGTTGGAGAAGAAGTTGAAGGTCGCGGCTTGGACACCCTCGGCGGCAGGGGCGAAGAGGATTTCTAGTTCGAGGGTTTGGCCGGGGGGCACTTCGCGGTTTTGTAAAGAGTCCATATTGCGCAGAAAGATCTGGGTGTCGTCGCCTTGGCCTTGGGTGACGCCGTAGAGGAGCAGGGGTACGCTGCCACAACTGCGCACGCGCAGGTTGCGGGTGTGGACCAAGCCGACGCTCACGGCGGGAGAGAAGCTGATCGTGGGTGGTTCAAAGGCGATGCAAGGGGTAGAGCTGCCGGCTTCAAGGGGCAAGACGTAAGTCGGTATGGCGGGATCATTAGAGAGGATGATCAGCTCGGCGAAGTCTTGACCAATGCCGGTGGGACTGTAGGTGATGGCCACTTCGTAGGGGTTGCTCCCGGTTACCAGGGTGGCTGGTAGGGGTGCAGCGGAGGTCTGGAGGCTGAACTCTGCGGAGCCATTGAGGAAGACGTCGGTGAGCAGCAGAGGGATGTCGCCGACATTGGAGATGGTGACGTCTCGGGTGGTGCTGTTGCCAATTTCCACGTGCCCAAAGCGAAGGGCCTCGGCATTGCCAGGTGAGACCTGGAGGCGTGGCGCGACTTGTTGCGTGGTGACAGGCAGGCGGAGGGTCTCCTGGATGGGATCGTTGGAGCGGATGACGATATCGCCCCGTGGTGCCGGTGCCTGGGCGCTGGGTTGGAAGTTGACTTGGAGGGTGTAGCGCGCGTTGTTGGTGAGCTTGTGTCCTTCGGGTGGGCTGGGGAAGGTGAGGTAGATGGAGGGATCACCTTCCCAGGTGATGCTGTTGATGGTGAGGGTGTCCGCGCCGAGGTTGGTGATGACCAGGTTTTCAGTGAGAGTGCCGCCGATGGCGACCCGACCGAAGGAGATGGTGTCGCGGGGAAAGGTTTGAATGCGAACGTCCTGGCCTTGTTCGACGCTAGGGCCACAGGCGCCAAGCGAGAGCGCCAGCAGCCATGCGAGTTGCAGTGGCAGGTAGTTGGAGAGCAAACGAAGCATGTCAACACTCGCGGTGTGCGTGGACGATTTGGGTCTCTAGGAGGGCGCCGTTGGATGGTGTGATGGTAGTGGCACCAAGGCTCGCGCCGCCTCCGAGCATAGCAAGGTGGGGCGTCTTTCCCAAATGGAACGGGGTAGAAGGGAGAAATCATCCGCCTGGTGTGAGCAGCGCGAGCTCAGCGGGTGGAAGTGGTTCGAGTGGCTGAGGCGGATGAGGACAGGGTGGAAAAAAAGCGAAGTTGGTGCATGAAAGTGTTGACCTGTGTGCGGCCGGTTGCTATACACACGCCTGCTTGGCTCATCGGCAGCGCGCTGGTGAGTCATAGGGCTGCCTCAGTAGAGGCGGTTCTGGTGGCTCGTAGCTCAGGGGGAGAGCACTACCTTGACACGGTAGGGGTCAGCGGTTCAAATCCGCTCGGGCCAACTCAAGTGCGCCGGCGTGTCAATAGCTGGCAGGCAAGGCGAGCAGCCCTGCATCTGTGAAAAGGATGTGGGGCTGTATTTTTGGTCCTTGCGCGTGGTGCGCCATTTGCGAGCGAGTGGAGTCAGAAGATGCCAAAGATGAAGACTAAGCGGAGTGCCGCCAAGCGGTTCAAGGCTAGCGGCACGGGGAAGCTGATGCGTCGTCGCGCCTACCACAGCCACATTTTGACCAAGAAGTCGACGAAGGTGAAGCGCCGTTTGCGTAAGGGGACGGAGGTTGCTGCTGTCGATGTGAAGGGTCTGCGGCGTTGTTTGCCCTACCTCTGAGTGGGTTGTTTTTTTGAGTGGAGAGCGGGCTCGGGTTAGGAAGTGGCCGTGAGTGCCCCCCGTAGTTCGTGTTGCCGCCACGGATGTGGCTGGAGTGGTTATGCCAAGAGTACGGAGAGGGTTCAAGCTGCGTCGGCGTCACAACCGCTGGTTGAAGTTGGCCAAGGGTTTTCGCGGTGGTCGGCAGCGTTTTCGTCAGGCCAAAGAGGCGGTGATCAAGTCCCTGGTGTACGCCTATCGCGACCGCCGGGTGCGCAAGCGCACGTTTCGGGCGCTTTGGATCGCTCGCATCAATGCGGCGACGCGGGCCTTGGGTTTGAATTACAGCGGCTTCATCAGCGCTTTGAACAAGCACGGGGTGGTGTTGGATCGCAAGGTGTTGGCTGATATCGCGGTTCACGATCCAGACGGCTTTGCCAAGATCGTGGCGATGGTGAAAGCCTAAGCGCACGCGAGGCGCGACCATATGCCTTTGCAAGGCGAATGCATCACGAGCGGCGAAGCTTGCGTGGGCAGCGCCGTCCTAGCTTGGAAGAGAGGCGATGGAATTATCGGCCATGCTCGAGCGGCTGGCGGCGGTCGAGGCGGCCGCGCTCGTTGCTTTGCAGAAATGTAGCGATGCGTCGGCGCTGCAGGCGTTGCGTCGGGATATTTTGGGCAAGAAAGGCGATCTAGCGGCGCTGTTGCGGGCGATGCGTGAGCTGGATGCGGCAGAGCGGCCTGGTTTTGGCGCTGAGGTCAACCAGGTCAAGGCTCGTCTGGAGTCGGCGTTCACGGCGAAGGAAGAGGCCGACGAAGGCGCGCGGCGGGCACGGGATCTGGCGGGGCGTCGGCTAGATTTGACGCTGCCAGGACGCGGGCAGTGGGTCGGTGCGGAGCATCCGTTGCGGCGGGTGCAGCGTCGCATTGAAGACGTTTTCATCCGCATGGGCTTCGACCTGGCGCATGGTCCGCTGGCAGAGTTGGACTATTTCAATTTCGAGGCGCTGAATTTTCCTGTGGACCACCCGGCGCGGGACATGCAGGACACCTTGATGTTGGAGAACGGTCGGGTGTTGCGCACCCACACCAGCCCGGTGCAGATCCGGACGATGCTGGCTTATGCGCCGCCGATTAGGATCATTGCGCCTGGGGCGGTGTTTAGGCGCGACGACGACATAACGCATAGTCCGATGTTTTTTCAAGTCGAGGGATTGCACATCGATCGTCACCTGCACCTGGGTCACCTGAAAGGGATCTTGGGGCACTTCGTGGCGGAGTTTTTTGGCGACGACATCGGGATCCGTTTAAGGCCGAGCTTTTTTCCATTTACGGAGCCGAGCGTCGAAGTGGATATTGGCTGCATTTTCTGCAAGCGTGCGGGCTGTAGGATTTGCAAGCAGACTGGGTGGCTCGAGATCTGTGGCGCGGGGATGGTGGATCCGAATGTCTTGGCCGAGGTGGGTCTGGATCCAGAAGAGTGGGGCGGATGGGCCTTTGGGGTGGGCGTCGAGCGGGTGGCGATGTTGCTCTATGGGGTCAGTGATATTCGGCTTTTCTACGAGAGCGACCAGCGCTTTTTGTCGCAGTTCGCGTAGCGGTCGGCGCGCACGCCGCAGGAGAGACGCATGTTGGTGAGTTGGGATTGGCTTGCTCGCTTCGTAGACCTTTCTGGGCAGAGCTTGGAGGCTTTGTCGGCTTTGTTGACCTCACGTGGCGTCGAGGTGGAAGGCATTGAGCAGAGTCGTTGGCCACAGCACGGGGTGGTTGTGGCGAGGGTGGTCGAGGTGGGTCCTCACCCTGACGCGGCGAAGCTGCGGGTGGTGCAAGTGGACGTGGGTGAGGGCGCCTTGACTCAAGTCGTATGTGGCGCGCCGAATGTCGCTGCGGGCCTGACGGTGCTCTACGCCGGCCCGGGGGCAGTGCTGCCGTCGGGGCAAGAGGTGCGGCAGGTGGCCATCCGCGGGGTGGCGTCGTCGGGCATGTTGTGCAGCGAGTCTGAGCTTGGGCTTGGCCAAGACAGCTCGGGTCTTCTGTGCCTCGAGGCGAGCTGGCGCGCCGGGACAACACTGGCAGAGGTGTTGGCGGGACCGGGTGCGGAGCACGTGCCAGGTTTTCATTTGGCGCACTTGGATCTTTCGCTGACGCCCAATCGCGGTGATGCGCTGAGCCATCTCGGCGTGGCACGCGAGTTGGCCGCAGCGCTGCAGCGGCCACTGCAGGGGATGGGGGCGGTCGCAGGCGAGACATGGGACACCTCGGTTTTGGGGGCGGAGACACCCCCACTGGTGGAAGTGGCATGCAGCGAGGGTTGCCCGCGCTACATCGCCTTGTGTTTGGAAGACGTGGTAGTGGGTCCTTCACCGGGTTGGCTGCGGCGCGCCGTCGAGGCGGGCGGCGGTCGGTCGGTGAACAATGTGGTGGACGTGACCAACCTGGTGCTCTTCGAGCTTGGTCAGCCCCAGCACGCTTTCGATTTGGACAAGCTAAGGTCGCGACAGGTGATGGTGCGACGCGCGCAGGTCGGAGAGTCTCTGGTGGCCATCGACCATGCGACGTACGCGCTGGATGCGGAGGATCTGGTGATCGCCGATGTCTCTGGGCCGGTGGCGATTGCTGGGGTGATGGGGGGAGCGGCGACGGAGGTGAGCTCGGCGACGCGAGCCATTTTGCTTGAAGTGGCTTGTTTTTCTCCGCGCTTCGTGCGGCGCACTGCCAAACGTTTGGGTCTGCACTCGGAGTCCTCCCATCGCTTCGAACGCGGAGTGGATGTCGGCGCTTTGCGCCGCGCGGCGAGTCGCACGGTGGCTTTGATCCAAGCGTGTCAGCCGACGCGCCCGTTGCGGGTGAGCGGTTGGACGGATAGCTACCCCGGGCAAGTGCCGGCGGTGGTTTTGCCGTTGCGGTTGGCGCGGTGCAACGCGATGCTGGGGACCTCGCTGAGCGCTGGCGAGGTTGCGGACTATCTGGGTGGGCTCGGTTTGGTCGTCGAGGTGGAAAGAGAAGGGTTGCTTCGGGTGCAGGTGCCGACCTATCGCTACGATCTGGAGCGGGAGATCGACCTTATCGAGGAGGTGGCACGAAGCCATGGTTTGGAGCGCATCGAGGCGACCATGCCTGCTTGCATGTTGGCTGCGCCAGCGCGCCGGCGTGAGACGACGTTGCCAGGGAGGCCGGCGGTCGAAGCGACGCTGGTGAGCCACGCGCACATGGCGCGTTGGCACCGCCTGCGGGCGCTGATGGTGGACCGCGGTTTTTTTGAGTGTGTGCATTACGCGTTCATCGATCCGAGCGACGGCGAAGCCCTAGGCTATGCGCCGGAGGTTGGGAATGGTCCGGGTTTGCGTTTGGCGAATCCCCTGGCGCACGAGCAGAGTGTGTTGCGGGTGTCTTTGTTGCCTGGTCTGTTGCGCGCGTTGTTGCGCAACCAGTCACGTCAGGCTCGGCGGGTGATGCTCTTCGAGCTGGGGACGGTGTTCGCTGCGGAGGGTGATGGCGGCCGGGATGTGAGAGAATCAGAGCGCATGGCGGTGTTGTTGTGGGGAGATGGTCCGGCACACTGGGGTGCGTCGGGGCGCAGCCTGGACGTTTATGATCTCAAGGGGGTTGTGGAAGGACTTGGCCAGGTGATGGGTTGGCCTCTGCGTTGGGATGCGCTGCCAGAGCCGACACCGGGTTCGGCGTTGGCCCTACATCCCGGTGTGCGGGTGGGGGTGTATGTGGATGAGGTGTGTGTGGGGAGCTTGGGTGAGCTACACCCCGGGGTCAGTGAGCACTATAAGGTGGGCGACGGGGTCTTCGTTGCGGACCTCGATTTGGCATGGTTGATGGCACGTGAGGTGGTGTTGCCTCGTTGTGCGCCATTGCCGCGCTTTCCCCATTCGAGTCGCGACCTGGCGCTGGTGTTGCGGTCGGATGTGCCCTACGCGCGGTTGCGCGAGGTGGTGGAGGCGAAGCGCCCTGCGGAGTTGGTTTCTTGGGCGCTTTTCGACGTTTACCGTGGTGAGCATGTGGCAGAGGATGAGCAGAGTTTGGCCATGAGCTTTTGCTATCGGGACCCGCTCTCTGGCACAGGAGAAGGGCGGACCTTGACCGATGAAGAGGTCAACCAAGTGCACGAGACATTGGTCGAGGAGCTGGTCAAGGTGCTAGGCGGGCGGCGGCGTTGATGGCGTGGGGGGCATTGGTGGCGCTCAGGGGGGCGATGTGAATTTTCCAGCGGTTGATTCGCAGGGCTGAACGCGTTAAAAGGGGGTTTCCAGAGGGAGCGAGAGGCGACCGAGGTCATGCTGACGAGCGAAGAGTCGAGTAGGCCGAGTCGCAGCGCGTTCATGGAAGGAGTCGAGGAGTCACGGAGGCGTAGGCGCGCGATGGGCGCTTCCTTTTGCAGAAACGAGCCTCGTTGAGCACAGCGCAGGAGAGAGACCATGACCAAGGCCGACATTGTGGATCTCGTGTACCACAAAACGGGTGGCTTTTCTAAACGTGAGGCCGCTGAGATCGTCGAGGCGGTGTTCGAGACCATGAAGGACACCCTGGCAACGGGTGAGAAGCTGAAGATCAGTGGTTTTGGAAATTTCATCGTGCGTGCCAAGAACGCAAGAACGGGTCGCAACCCTCAGACGGGGGATGAGATCACCATATCTGCACGGCGGGTGTTGACCTTCAAGCCGAGTCAAGTGTTGAAGGCAGAGTTGAATCAGCGTTAGTGGCGAACCCCAGCAGAGTCGTGTGGTTGGTTTTGGCTGGTTCGAGCGGGCGTAAGCGTCGTAGCACCGTGGCCTTGGGAGGTGCTTTTGTCTGTCGTCATCCCTGACAAGTCGTACTTCAAGATTGGTGAAGTAGCGAAGCTGGTAGGGGTCAAGCCCTATATTCTTCGGTATTGGGAGAGCGAATTTCGCTTTATCAGGCCGCAGAAGAGTCGCTCGCAGCATCGGCTCTATCGCAAGCGCGATGTGGAGATGCTGTTGAAGATCAAGGAGCTTCTCTATGAGCAGCGCTACACCGTCGCAGGTGCTCGGATTAAGCTAGAGGCCAAGCTTCGTGGTGAGGTGGGTGCGGTGCGGGATGGCAAGAATGGTGCGGCGTCACCTGCTGTCGTCGCCGAGTTGTCGCCTGCGGAAGCGCTGATTACGGCAGCGCCAGTCGAGCCTATGCGGGCACCGGTCATGCATGTCTCTAGGGAAGAAGAGCATGGCGATGCATCCGAACAGGATTTTGCGCTGGCGGCAAAGGACGCAGAGGTTCAGAAGTGGCAAAGAGCGGTTGAGGAGCGCGATGCGCGTATAGCGGCCATGGAGGTGGAGCTGCATCGCTTGGCCTCAGACGCCTCCGAGTTTCGAGCGGCCCTCAATGCTTTGGTCGTGGAGCGGGACGGATTGATCGAGGCGCGCGAGGCCTTGGAGCAGCGCGTGGGTGATGGCGCCCGCGCGACCTGGATGGGAGAGGCTGGGAGCAGGATCGCGCAGTTAGAGGGAGAGCGCGATGCGCTGAGGCAGGATGTCGAACGTTTGCGCGAGGCTGAGGAGAGGTTGCGTCGAGAAGTGGCGTCACTGGGGGCGACGCTCGCGCAGGCGCAGGCGAATAAGGCCACCTTGGAGCGCGAGCTCGAGGCTGCAGGTGTGGTCAACCGCGAGCATGCCCTGGGGCTGCGTGCCCTCACGGGAGAGCGCGATGCGCTGCTGGTGGCGCTACAGAGCGCACGGGAGGAGCACCATGCAGCGATGACGACGTTGCGAGCACAACTGCTGGCCGCGGAGGCCCAGGTGGTGCGGGTGCAAGAAGAGGCGAGCGTAGCGCTGCAGGCCCTCGAGAGCCAGCAGCGGAGAGCGGCTGACTTGGAAGCGGTCAATCACCAACTTACGGAAGAGCGAGAGTGGCTTGAACGCGACCTGGACAAGGCCGGTGCCGATGCGCAGGTACTAGATTCACTGCAGGAAGAGAAGGAGCGCTTGCAGCTTACCTTGCATGCCTTGGAGAAATCCCTGGTCGACGTTGAAGGGGAGCGGTCAGCGCTGGCATTTCAGCTCGAAGAGAGCCAAGAAGTGTGTCAGTCTTTACGTCTGGACTGTGAGCGCTACAAAGCGACTCAGCGCAGCGTGGAAGAGCTTGGCCGTAGCATGCAAGAGCTGACGCGGGAGAACGCCGAGCTACAGCACCATCTGCGGGTGCAGATTCAGAAGCGCAAGATGGTGATCTCTGGGCTCAAGGCGCAAGTCGTTGATCTGGTGACCTGGGCCAGCCAACGCTGATGAGCACCCGGCGGGATCGGCGGGCGAGTCGCCGTTCTGCCAGGGAGAGCGCTAAGAGCCTACAAGGATAGGCGAAAAAAACGTTTGACCGGGCATGGGCCGTGCCTAGTTTGCGCGCCGCGATTGACCCTTGGTGGGAGGGCGTAATGCCAGTTTACGAGTATCATTGCATGAAGTGTGGTCACGAGATGGACCATTTCCACCGTCAGCGCCATGAGCCGGCGCCGGCGTGTGGGTGTTGCGGTGCCATGGCTTTGCAGCGCAAGGTATCGCTGTCTTCCTTCCACCTGCGGGGAGGTGGGTGGTACGTCTCGGACTATGGGGTCAAGGGGCATCAAGGCGCTGCTCCGGTGGCCTCGGGCCCATCTTCGACCGATGGGTCGCGGGAGGTTGGCGCTCCGAGGAGCGCCGACGGGGGGACGTCTAAGAGCAGTGAATCTGCGACGTCGGCGCGAGAAAGCCAGAAGGTGGGGCAAGAGGCGGCTTGACGGCGGCGGGGTCGTGATTAGCGTTGGCCCTGGTTGGGCAAGAGCAGACCATGCATTTCGCGAAGCACGGCGAGCGTGGCTTCGTGTTTTCAAATATCTGGAGGCGAAACATGGGCAAGATTATTGGGATTGACTTGGGGACGACCAACTCTGTCGTGGCCGTCATGGAAGGCGCAGAGCCGAAAATCATCACCAATGAGGAGGGCGGACGGACCACGCCTTCGGTGGTGGCCTTTGATGAGAAGGGCGACGTGCTGGTTGGCCAGATTGCCCGGCGGCAAGCCATTACGAACCCGGAGAACACGGTCTACAGCGTCAAGCGGTTGATTGGCATGCGCCTTGACGAGCGCGCTGAAGAGGCGCGCCGGATGCCATATAAGGTGGTCAATGGTGCCAACGGGTTGGCGTCTATCGACGTACGTGGGACCCACTATTCTCCTCCGGAGATCAGTGCGAAGGTTTTGCAGAAGCTCAAACGCTCGGCAGAGAAGTACTTGGGCGAGACGGTGACGGAAGCGGTGATTACCGTGCCTGCCTATTTCAACGATTCCCAGCGGCAGGCGACGAAAGACGCGGGTCGCATTGCCGGTTTGAATGTGCGACGGATCATCAATGAGCCCACGGCGGCGGCGTTGGCTTATGGTTTGGACAAGAAGAAAGACGAGACCATCGCGGTTTTCGACTTTGGCGGTGGAACCTTCGATATCTCCATCCTGGAGGTGGGTGACAATGTGGTCGAGGTCATTGCCACCAATGGTGACACCCACTTGGGTGGTGACAATATCGATGAGCGTCTCATCGACTGGCTGATTCAGACTTTTCGCCAGGACACAGGCGTTGATCTGAGCAAGGACAAGCTGGTACTGCAGCGTTTGAAGGACGCGGCAGAGAAAGCGAAGATCGAGTTGTCGACGATCCCCGAAACGGAGATCAATCTGCCCTTTTTGACAGCCGATGCGAGTGGTCCCAAGCACTTGAATGTGCGCCTATCGCGGGCCAAGCTGGAGGCGATGATCGAGGATATCATCGAGAAGACCATCGAGCCTTGCCGGAAAGCGTTGCGAGATGCCAACAAGAAGTCGAGCGATATCGACGAGGTCATTCTGGTCGGTGGTTCGACTCGCATACCCATGGTGCAGTCGAAGGTCGAGGCGTTTTTTGGCAAGAGGGCCAATCACAGTGTCAACCCAGACGAAGTGGTTGCCCTTGGCGCCGCCATCCAGGGTGGGGTGCTTTCGGGAGATGTCAAAGACATCCTGTTGTTGGACGTGACACCTTTGTCCCTGGGGATTGAGACCCTGGGTGGGGTGAACACGGTGCTCATTCCGCGCAACACGACGATCCCCACGCGCAAGAGCGAAATTTTCACGACGGCTGACGACAACCAGACGAAGGTGACGGTGCACGTTCTTCAAGGTGAGCGCGAGATGGCGTCGAACAATCGCACGCTAGCCAAGTTCAACTTGGAGGGCATTCCGTCAGCGCCGCGTGGTGTGCCGCAGGTGGAGGTGAGCTTTGACATTGACGCCAATGGCATCGTGAACGTCTCGGCCAAGGACAAGGCGACGGGCAAGGAGCAGCGGATCACCATCGAGGTGTCCAGTGGCTTGAACGAGAAGGACATCGAGCGGATGGTGCGCGAGGCCAAGGAGAACGAAGCCGAGGACAAGCGGCGGCGGGAGTTGGCCGATGCGCGAAACGAGCTGGATTCCTTGGTTTATAGCGCGGAGAAGAGCATCAGCGACTATGGTGACAAGCTTGGCGAAGCTGACATGGTGGGCCTGAAGGCGGCCATTGCCGAGGCGAAGAAGGTCAAGGATCAGGAAGACCTGGCGGCGATTCAGAGCGCCAAAGATGTATTGCTGAAGGCTTCACACAAGATTGCCGAGGCCATGTATGCCGAGGCGGCCAAGCGCGACGCCGCCCAGCAGGGTGGCGATGTCGGCGGTGGTGCGCCGGGTGCAGCCGAGGGAGGCGATGATGTGATCGACGCCGAGTTCGAGGACGCGAAGAAGTAGCCATGGGGACGGGGCAGGCAGAAGTTCGGCAGGTGATGTTGGATAGCATTCGCTCATCTGGCGTGCTGGTGAGCCTGCCGAGCTTTGCTCGCCTGCGCCTTCTTTGGCCTCTCATCGTGCCGGATCGCTTTGCCCAGGAGGCTTGGCCCTTGCGTATGGATGGAGGCCGCCTCAGCCTTGGCGCGACGTCAGGTGCGTTGGCGCATGAGGCCCACATGGCCCAACGCGACATTTTGGCGGCCCTGGCTCTGCATCGCGCCGCTTACGACCTGCCGCTGGTGGACAGCCTGGTGGTGCGCGTGGTGGCGGCCAAGGATGCGTCACGCGGGGCCGGGTCGCAGTGGGTGGAGGAAGCCAGGGAGCGCCGTACGCTAGGAAGTGGGTTAGAGGGAGCGATTGCGTCAGTGGAAGACGAGGCCTTACGAGGTGTTCTACGTCGGTTGGCCAAGAAAAGCTGAATCGTTGCGCGGGTGAGGTCGCAGGCGGCCTTGCCAATTGGCGCGCGATCGTCTAAGAGGTCGTGGGGTTGTGGGGCATCGGAAGGGTCATTCTTGCGGTTGCCGCAGAACATGGCGAAGATCTGCCTTCGTAGCCTAGCGGCCACGCGAGCGGATTTGGGGTGAATGGGGCGAACTACAGAGGCGGACTGTGCCGATTCAACGAGATGAAACAAGTGTGTCTTTCGCGTCGCTCAATCTCAGCGATGCCATGCAACAGGCCCTGCACACGGTTGGCTATGTCGAGCCGACGCCCGTGCAAGAGGCCTGTATTCCCCTGATATTGGCGGGGATTGATCTGATTGTTCAGAGCCAGACCGGTACTGGAAAGACGGCTGCTTTTGCTATCCCCATTGCGGAGATGCTCGACGGTGGCAGTGGCGTCGAGTGTGTGGTCCTGACGCCGACGCGTGAGTTGGCCAAACAGGTGGCGCTCGAGTTTGAGCGCTTGGCGCAGTACAAGTCGGTTGAGGCGACGGCGGTCTATGGCGGAGTGGGCATGGAGCCACAGATCCAGGCGATGCGCCGGGCGCAAGTGGTGGTTGCGACGCCTGGGCGATTGTTGGATCACCTTCGCCAGGGGCACCTTGATTTCAAGCGGTTGAAGCTCTTCGTGCTCGACGAAGCCGATGAGATGCTGTCCATGGGCTTTGAGAAAGAGCTCAATGCAATTGTGGACTATTTGCCCAAAGCCAAACAGAGTTTGCTGTTCAGCGCGACCGTGGGTGAGGACATCAAGCGCCTGGCTGGGCACTTCTTGACGTGCCCTGAGTACGTATCATTGAGCAGTGATGGGGTGGCCGCGGCGAGCGTGGAGCACATTTACTTTGCTGTAACAGGGCGCCAGCATTTTCGAGATTTGGAAGCGCTGATTGAGCTTTACGAGCCCGACAGTGCGTTGATTTTCTGCAACACGCGCGACGACACGGTGATGGTGCACCGCAATTTGGTTCGCCAGGGACACAAGGCCGAGATCATCAACGGGGATCTACCGCAGAAAGAGCGTGAGCGCGCTCTCGATGCCGTGAAAGATGGGCGCGTGCGTTTCTTGGTCGCTACGGACGTTGCGGCCCGTGGCATTGATATCTCGGTTTTGCCGTATGTCATCAACTATACCATGCCTGACAGCGCCGATGTTTATGTGCATCGCACGGGGCGGACGGGGCGCGCTGGTCGTCAGGGGATTGCGCTGACGCTGCTGCTGCCGCAGCAGATCGGTACTTACTACCAGCTCAAGACGATCTACAAGCTCGAGTTGGTGGAACGCAGCATTCCGACACGGGAAGAGATCATTGCACTGCGCGAGCAGCGGTTGCTGGGCCGATTGGTGCAGCAACTCGGCGAGAATCGTGCGTCTACCTGCTATGGTGCCTACTCCGGTTTGGCGGAGCATTTGCTTAGCCGGGATGATGCTGCGGTGGTGGTGGCGCGGCTGCTCACTTTTTTTGAGGATAGCTGTCGGCAGAAGCCTGGGCGTTCCGTTGAAGCGAGCGTCCCAGCGAAGAAGGTCGATGGAGAGGCCGTTGCCGAGGCGGTGCTGCCTCTTGTTGCCGATGCTGTCGCTGAGACTTCGCCTGCATGGGAAGAAGTCAGCATCAATCTGGGACGCCAGCAGTTGGGAGACCGATCGCTGCGCGACGTGGTGACCCTGCTGGCGGGGTTGTTTCCAGAAGATGTGGGTGCGATCTCCCTCGAGGAGGAGAGGGCGACGGTGGCGGTCAAGCACGGCTATGGTGCCGACTTGGTCGCGGCGATGCACGGACAGCGTTGGCGTAACATCACCCTAGTGGTCGAGGTAATTGGCTGATCGGAGCAAAGGCCGGGATGAGGCGCCTTGCGTCGCTTAGGGGCACTTTGCTTTGGCAAGCTTGGGGACGCTAGTTGTGGCGCGGGCTGCGATGTGTTATCCAAGACCAAGCTAGGTGGTTGGTTTCGAAGGCTGATGGCGTCAGTGCGACGTCCTACGCAGTGGGGCAACTTATGATACGAGGTTGGGGCGCGTGGGCTTTGTTCCTTTCGCTGGTGATCAGCGCAGCGGTCTTTGGCTGTGATGTCGAAGACGAGGACGAGCAGAGAAAGCACGAAGCGGTGAAGTCTCGGGTGCCTGTGGAGTTGCCAGCCAAGCCGAATCTCGATCAAGTGCTGAATGCGCCGCGGGTACATCCCGATGGGACATTGACGGTGATGGGGTTGATCCTGGACCGGAACAAGTACCTCGGGAATCCTGTACAAGTACGCGGCATCGTGCGGGACGCTTCGCCGGATTGCCCCTTTCTGACGGACCCAGCGATGAAGGAGTACCGTCCCAAGAAAGGTGAGAGACGGCCGCGAACTTGTAAGTCAGTGCATGTGACCATTGCCGATGGGACGTTGTCGCCAAAGGCGCTGACGTTGGTGGCCTATCATCCATACTTCCACCCTCATTTCAAAGCAGGGCAGGAGATTGTGGTGAAGGGCAACTACGACGTGCAGGGTGCGGGTTTCGTTCAGCCGCGCGATGGACTGGTGGTGGTGGAGGAGATATTGAACCTGGCCGTTGATGCGGAGGGTCAACTCTACGACAGTCCCGAAGAGGTGGCGCGTATCAAGCTCGAAGGTCTGCACGCGACACGTTAGTATCCGCTGCGCGTCATTAAGTATGGGTGGCTAGAAGATGGTGCGGTGAGTCCCATGGCTCAGCGGTGCAGTGCCTCCCGCGCGGGATCAATCTACGGGTCGTTCGGCGACGATGATAGAGCGGCGCGAGGTACCGCCAAAGAAAGCACCTGGCAGGGCGTAATCTCCTGAGAGTTCGACGAAGTCGAAACCAGCGCGGGTGAGGAGTTGGCGGAGTTCGTGGGGCGCGTAAAGGCGGATGCTGATGTTCTGTTCCCAGGGGTCTCGCGAGGTGTCTTCAAAGACGAAGGAACGTTTTACCTTGAGGACGCCGACTTTGAAGTCGTAATCGACTTCTTCGAGGATGAGGCATTCCGTTCCTTCCCACCAGATTCGCATGGGGAGGTCTTCGCAGACGAAGTCACGGTTGATGGTTTCGATGAGGAAACGTCCCCCAGGTTTGAGGGCGCGCAGGATGCCCTGGAGCACGCGGAAGTTGGTTTGATCGTTAAAGTAGCCGAAGCTGGTCTGGACGTTGAAGATGCCGTCGAAGACCGACTGGAAAGAGAGCTTGCGCATATCGCCGTGGACGAACTTGATGCTCAGTCCCCGGCGTTGAGCCTCAGCGAGTGCTTTCTGGAGCAAGGTAAGGGAGAGGTCTAGTCCGACCATGTCGAAGCCACGTTTGGCCATGAGCATGGTGTGGCGGCCGAAACCGCAGCAGAGGTCGAGGACGCGTCCACCGGGTTCGACACCGAGTCGGTCAACGACGAAATCGACCTCTCTAAGCGTTTGTTGGTGCAGGTTCTGGGGCAGGGTGCGGAAATAGTCTTCATTGAAGACCTGCCCAAACCAGTTGGAGTCGGGGATGGAGTTGGCGTCGAGATCGCGGGCTTCGTCGGCCTTGCCCCCAGCGAGCATGTCGTCGATGGCCTCTTGGGTTAGGACGATTTCGCCTTCTTTGACCACGCGTTGTGGAGGCGTAGGCGGGGGCTTTCTTGGGGGAGGCGGTTTGGTCGGGGCGGTCTGGGGTCTTTGTTTGGCGACAGGAGGTTGGGTTTTGTCGTAGACTTCTTGCAGGTCTTCAGCGTCCAACTCGTCGGCGTCTTCAAAGAAGAACTCAGCGGACTTGACGGCGACAGGGGCGCGCGTGGGGGTAGAGCCAGCCGATGCGTTCTTTGCGGCTTCGCCGTTTGCGGCCTCGTCGGGTTCAGGGGTGGCGCTCTCAGCGCCCCAGGCGGGGACGTCTAGCTTGATAGGCTCGTAGGCGACGACCGCCGGGATGATGTCGGGGGATTCCGACTCCAGGGATGCGGGATTGAGGAGGTTCTTGCTCTTTCTCTGTGGTCGTTTGCGCAAGACCCCGGCGAGAGGGGGCGCTTCGGTGTCGCCGCCATCGCTGACATCGGGCAGTTCGAGTTGCCGCATCAACTCGGCGACTTCCGGGTCCATCTCTGGGATGGCTTCATCGGGTGAAAAGGTCGCTTCCGGTGACGCAGCAGGTTGTTGGTCATCGGCAGGGGCCGACGGGCTGACGTCGACCGGCGAGGGGTTCGTTGCTGGTGAGCGTTGCTCTTGCGCCATGAAAACCAAATCGATTGCCTAGACACCGTGAACGTTGGCGAGGGATTGCGTCCATGGCAAAGCCGTTCGCCACGCTATGATAGACCAGGCTCACCAAGGGTACAAGTGAAGCGAAAGGTTGTGGTAAGAAAAGGGAGGAGGAGGTCAGGCAAGTGTGGCTAGGGGGACCCCGAGGCGGAGGGCTTCCTTGCGGTGTCGATCGGGATGGGGCTCTAGGTCTTGTCCTTCGATGAGGAGAATGACTGTACTGCCCAGGTTAAAGACACCAATTTCATCGCCTACTTGCACGGGGAAGGGTGAGGCGAGGGCTTGGCTGAAGGGTAGGTGTGCCCCTTTTTGATTGGTGAGCATTGGGCTATAGGCTACGGAGATTCTGCCAACGCAGGTGGCCCCAATCTTGATGATGGCGATGCGGCGGCCATCGTCGGTGGTGAGGAGCGAGGTGAGTCGCTCATTGCGGGGAAAGAGGTTCTCGATGTTGTCGATTCCGAGCCCGTTGACGGGGAAGAGTCTCCCCGGCGAGTAAATCATGTGCGTGATGTGACCACTCAAGGGGGCGTGGATCCGGTGATAATCCCGAGGCGAGAGGTAGAGGTTGAAGAAGAAGCCACGGGCGAAGGGCTCGGACCATTCTGGATAGGGGATGAGATCGTGGAGGCGGTAGCTCTGCCCTTTGGCTTGGAAGAGGAGTCCGTCTTCGATGATGCCAAAGGCTCCCAAGGCGCCGTCGACGGGACAGGCGATTTGTTTGGGGTCTGTGGGTAGGGTGCGGCAGCCTTTCTTGAGAGCACGGGTGAAGAAGGCGTTGAGGGAAGGGTAGGCTTCAGGCGGGAGCTCAGCCTCCTGGGTGTCAATTTTGGCGAGGGTGGCGAAAGTACGGTTGAGTTGTGCTTGGAGCGGGGGGGGGAGGGCGAGGTCGGCGAGGTGGCCGAAGGCCCTGCTGATGGCTGCGTCGGGGAGGGTTTCGAGTAGGATCTTCAGGCTGCGAGATTTCATGGGCTTAGCGGTGAGGGTTCGATGTTGTATGGTGTTGAGGATGTTGAACGCAAGGTGTAAAGCTAGAGTCATAGCGCCAGGGCATGAGCCGACTATGGTGTGAGCCTAGGTAGCGGTGACGGCAATGGTTGCGTGGGCCGGTTGCCAGGACGGCGTCGAGTGTTGCCGGCCCGGTGAAGGGATGATGCGGGATGGGAGGAGCGAGATGACACGACGCGCGTTGACAGTGAGGAAGGCCCGGAACAAGGGTTGGCTGACCCTTGGCGCGGCGGCTGCGAGTGTAGGCGCATTTTTTATTAGCGCCTGGTTGGCAGTGCCGCTTCTGGGAGTGACCGGTTGGTTAGGTTACAAGTGGCTGAAATACCGGGGTGAGTGGGGTTTGCGATTCTAGGCGAGGCTGCCGCCGTTCTCACTGTGCTTGAGAGGCAGACGAGGGTTCAGGAGACGGCGTTGAGTCCATCTTTGGATGGCTGGTGGTTAGGATCGACAGAGAGGGCACGGGTGAACATGTCCTTGGCCTTTCTCGCGTCTCCCGAATGCATGCGCACCATGCCGAGATGGTAAAAGATGTCGACCTTCATGGCTTTGTCTTTGATGTTCATTTGGTGCAGGAGCATGGTCTGGAAGAACTTGAGGGCTTCGTCCCAGTTCTGCTGGTCGAAGTAGTAGCGGCCGAGGTCCAGTAGATTGGGCAGGTAGGTGGCGTTGATGTCGTAGGCGGCCTTGAAAGCCGCGAGGGCGGCGTCCATGTTGCCCAGCTTCTTTTCTATCTGTCCGCGCATGTGATGGAAGGGCGGCAAGCGCTTGCTTTGTTTGCTTTCCTCAAGTTTGGCGATGATTTCGGCCAAGAGGGGTTGTGCTTTGTTGAGGTCATCGCTTTTGATGTAGGCATCGAGCAGGGCTTCACCGGTTTCGAGATCCTCGGGCTGAGAGCGGAAGACCTGTTCGAGGGCCCTGACGGCTGTGGGGTAATCCTGAACTTCGTCGCGGGCTTTCGTTGCGATAGCGAGGAGGAGCTCACGGCGCTTGCCTGGATCTTGCTCGTTGTCGGCGCGGATTTCGAGGATGCCGAGCAGCTTAGAGACGTTTTTCTGGGTCTCGTAGGTCTTGGACAAGATGTCGATGGCTTCGGCGTGATGGCGGTCATGTTGCAGCGCCGCGATGAAGGCGGCCTCGGCCTGTTCGGGATCGCCGTCTGGCAACAAGAGGATGTGCCCCATTTTTACGAGAATTGCAGCCTTTTGCTGTGGTTCGCGTGTGAGTTCCAGTTGTTCATTGAGCAGTGACATCGCTTGGGGGTAATCGCCCTGTTTTTCGTACAAGCCTGCCAGCACGGCGATGGCTTGGAGGTTTGTGGGCTGAAGTGAGAGCACCTCCTTCAGGCTCTCGATGGCCTTGGCGGAATCACCGAGGTAGGAGCCTGCGACTTGGGCGATCCGGATGTTGACGGCGATCTGTTCCTGGGGGGTCGAGGCCCTGGCTTTTTGCCGTTCCAAGAGGTCGAAGAGTTCCTGGTAGCGCTGCTCTCCCGAGAGGACGCGCTCGAGTTCAGTGAGGGCGTCGTCGTTGCTGGCATCGAGATCGAGGACCTGTTGCAGGTTTTCAATGGCCCGGTTGGGGTCAGCGAACTTCTCGAGGGCCAAGGCAGCCAGTTTCATGTGGAGGAGGATGCGCTCGTGGCTATCCTGGCTGGCGCTGAGGCGGCGCATGATGATGTCGCGTAGATCTTCCCACCGTTCGCCGTCGACATAGACCTCTTCGAGAGTGCTGAGAATGGCGGGGTTGTTGGGCTCGAAGTCGAGGGCATTGCGGAAGGCGTCGATGGCCAAGTCGATGTCATCGAGGTGGTTCTTGGCGAGGTGACCAATACGGATGCGGAGCTGCGTGATGTGCGCGGGATCCATGGCCATGTCGGCTTTGCGTTGCAAGATGGCGAGCAGATCTAGCCACCGTTCGGAGCTCACGAAGAGGTCATCCAAGGCATCGAGTGCTTCAGCGTCGGTGTCATCGAGCTCGAGGATCTTCTGCAAGAACTCGATACCGCGAGCTTGGTCGTGCAAGACGTTGAGGGCCAGGTCTGCGCATTGGAAGAGGAGTCGTTTGCGTAGATCTTCCTCGTAGGTGTGTTCCGCGCGTTTTTCGAAGATGGCGAGAAGGTTCTGCGGTTGGTTGAGCTGGCGATAGATCTGCTCGAGGCACTCGAGGCTTTCATGGTTTTCGGGTTCGGCCTCGATGACAGCTTTGAAGTGAGCCTCTGCCGCGGCCATGTCACCGATTTGGTTCATCAGGACGCGCGCAACTTTGAGGTGCAGCGTTTTTCTGGCGAAGAGATCATCTATTCGTGCAGCGGCCTTGGCATAGGCATCTGCCAAATCATCCCATCGCTGGAGCTGCTCCCCGAGGCTCTCGAGTTGGTTGAGGAGATTGGCATCGAGGGGATCGATTTCCAAGGCACAAGCGAAGGCGTGGAAAGCCGTTGGCAGGTCTTGGAGGTTGTCGCGGGCGATGGAGCCAAGTCTCTGGAGGAGGGGTCCTTGGTCGATGGGATCGGTGACGACCTCGATCTGAAGGGTGAGCAAATTGGCGAGATGGGTCCAATCTTCTCGCTCGAGATAGATGGGCTCCAGGACCTCGATGATGGTGAGTCGATGCTCGAGGTGGACCATGAGGCTTTCGAGCGCTTCGATGGTTCTTTGGTGCTCTGGTGCATCCCAGATGATCTGGCGGAAGAGGTCGACAGCCTCGCCTGGCTCGTCAAAGACGTCCTTCTTGAGCTGTGCGAGTTGGAAGCGGAGCTCGATGGCATCTTGGCCGCCCGTGGCCACTTCGATGCGTCTTTCGAGGATCTGCGCCAAATCGGTCCATTGTTGGCAGTGGCGGTAGAGGCGGTCGAGGTTGGCGAGGGCCTCGACGTGGAAGGGGTCGAGTTGGATGACCATTTGGTACTTCTCGACAGCGGCATCGATATTTGCAGCGTGTTCCTCGTAGTGTCGCGCGGCGCGCAAGGCGAGGTCGAGTTGGATGACGGGATCGCTGGCATCGGCGAGGAGGCTTTCATGGGCCAAGAGGAAGGTTGGCCAATCATCGACCTTATCAGCGAGGCGTTCGAAGTCGGCTACGATGCTCTCTTCACCGGGGTTTTCCTTGAAAGCCTCAGTGATGAGTTCAAAGGCCTGCGCCAGATCATCGAGTTTTGTTTCGAGCAAGAGAGCGGCACGGAGCATGATGTCGCGGCGGTCGAATGGATCGTCGATCTTGGCTAACTTCATGCGCTGAAGTTTGACGAGGCAAGTCCATTGTTCGAGTTTTTCGTAGAGGGGTTCGAGCACCTCGGTGACGGCTTCACGGGTGTCGTCGCCGTCGAGGAGTAGCTCAAGCGCTTCGCGCGCGGGTTGGTGATAGGGGTTACGGGTGAGTATGGCCTCATGGTGTCCGATGGCGCGTTGCACGTCATCGAGACGGTACTGGAGTAGGTGTGCCATGCGGAACTCGGTGCGGTCCAGGAAGTCCTGGTCGCTCGCTGCGGCGGCGAGGTTGCGCTCGACATCGAGGATATCGAGGAGGTCAACCCACATTTCTGCCTGTTCGAAGAGGCGATCGAGTGCCTCGATGGCGGCGACGTTGTGAGGTTCGTCGGCTTGGATACTGCGATAGACCTCAATGGCTTCACTGACGTTTTCGAGGCGTTGGTCGAAGAGGTTAGCCATGGCGAAGCGCAGACGTTTGCGTTCTTCGTCACTGTTGGAGAGCTCGGCCTTGCGTTGGTAAATCTCGACCAAAGTGGTCCATGCCTGGGTTTGTTGATAGAGGCGTTCGAGGGCATCGAGGGCGGTTTGGTCCTCGTCGTCGATATCGAGGAGGGTTCGATAGGTTGCGATGGCCTCTTCGGGTGAGTTGAGCATCTCCTCTTTGATTTCGGCGATGCGGTAGTAGAGGTCTTTGCGTTCCCAGAGGTCGAGCAAGATATCTGCTTTGGCTTCGAGGACGCGGACCAGTTCTTGGAAGCGCTGAGCGTTTAGGTAGAGGCGTTCAAGGGCATCCAGGGCTTGGGGGTGCTGGGGTTCGTGTTCGAGGAGTTGTTGGTAGCAGAGCATGGCCGATTCGGCATCGCCGAGATTCTCTTCGTTGATTTGGGCGATGCGCAGCAGGATTCGAACGAGCTCAATGGGATCGTCACAGGCACCGACGCCTTGGAGATAAATGGGCACCAGCTCGCCCCAGATGCCGAGTTCATCTGCCAAGCGTTCGAGATCTTCCCGCGCGCCAGGTGCGGTGGGACAGGTTTCAAAGGCTCGGGCGTAGGCCCGGAAGGCGCGGTCACGGTGAGGATCGTTTTGTTCGAAGAGGCGGGCTTGGCGGGTGATGATGTCGACCCGGTTGAGCGGATCGTCGACGTACTCGAGTTGCACCTCGAGGACGTTGATGAGCTTGGTCCACTCGTTTGGCTCATAGAGTGGTTCGAGGAGGGTGGCGATTTGGAGGCGATAGTCGCGGTTGTCGCCTTCCTGGAGGCCGAGTTCGCGCAGGAGTGCTTCGAGGGCGCGACGGCTGGCCGGATGGTTGGGGTTCATTTCGAGTGCCGACCGGTAGGCGTCGATGGCATCGGGTATTTGTCCCAGCTCCTTCTCGAGGACATGACCCAGGCGATGCATGAGGTCGAGTTGGGCATCGGTGTCTGAGGCGAAGTCGAGCTGTCGTCGATAGAGATCGGCGAGGTCATGGAAGCGTTCCGTGGTGCGGAAGAGTCTCTCGAGGGCTTGCGCGGCGCGCTGGTACTGCGGATCGTTGATGAGGATTCGCTGATAGGCAGCGATCGCGCCGTCCATGTCATTGGCGAATTCTTCACGGAGGATGGCGACCTTGAGCAGGAGTGCGATGCGCTCTTCTGGGGAAGGGCTGAGTTCGACGCGTCGGCTCCAGACCTCACCGAGTGCTTCCCAGTCGCTGGTTTGGTTGTAGGACCACTCGAGGCAGTCGAAGGCGAAGTCTGCCGAGGGATCTTCAGCCAAGATGTCTTCACAGAGGAGGCGAGCTTCTTTGTGTTGTCCTAGTCGTTCGGCGAGGATGCCTGCCAAGGCTTGCATGATGGGGGCTTTATCGGCGAAATCGAAGAGCAGTTCCCCCTTGAGGGCTTGGGCGAGGTAGTTGGCCCAAGCGACGATATCTGGGAGGGCTAGGGCGAGGCGCTCCAGGTTTCGTTGATGATCCGTGTGGCCCGGGTTTTCGAGGAAGAGTCGGCCGTAAGTGCTGAAAGCGTTACGCCAGTCGCCGAGGCGTTCTTCCCAGGTGGTCGCAATTTCGCTGAGGAGGAGGCCGCGGTCATAGGGGTCATCGGTGCTTTCGAGGCGCGACTCGAGGCTGCGAATGAGTTTCTCCCACAGTTTGAAGTCGCGATAGAGGGGCTCGAGGACGGCGGCGACGGCTTGGGTCTCTCGACCTTCGTCGAAGAGTCGCTCGAGGGCTTCGATCGCGCCGGTGTGGTCGCGCTCCACTTCGAGAATTTCGCGGAAGGTTTCGACAGCTTGTGCATCTTCGGCGACTTTGTCCATGTAGACATGGCCGAGTTCGAACTTGACCTGGAGGAGTTCTTCTGCGGTGTTGGTGAAGCCCTGCTCGCGCAGGAGGAGTTCGACGAGATCCAGCCAGCGTTCCTCAGTGCGGTAGAGGCGCTTGATAGCCGTAATGGCTTGGGAGTCGGTGGGTTCGGCTTCTAGGATGCGCAGGTAGGTTTGGATGGCGGCGTCGAGATCCTCCATCATTTCTTCCTGAATCTGTGCCATTCTGAAGAGGGTGACGCGGCGCAGATCGGGGTCGAAGGAGGCGTCGAGCTGTTTTTCGAGGATGGTCAGGAGGTCTTGCCAGCGCGCGTTGCGGAAGTAGAGGTCTTCGAGGGCTTTAAGTGCTTCGTTATTGTCTTCGAGGGTCGCGAGGCTTTCTTGGTAGAAGTGTTCCGCTTCTTTGATGTTGTCGAGTTGGTCGCGTGAGAGTTCCGCGATGCGGTTGGTCAATTCGACGCGTTGTTCTGGGTCGAAGATGTTTGCGATGACCTCTTTGTATTCGTCGACGAGGAGTTGGTAGTCGCCGGTGATGGTGGTTAGGTCTTCGAGGAAGCGTTTGAACTCTTGGCAGGGTTCCACGCGCATGGCCCGTGCCCAGGCCTGGAAGGCCCCCTCGACGCTGCTGAGTCGTGTCTGGTGGAGGGTGGCGACGCGGCGCAGTATTTCCACCTGTCCTGGCGGATCTTGGATATCGAGGAGCTCCAGTTCGAGGACTTCAACCAGTTTGGCCCAAGCTTGGGTCGTTTCGTAGATGGGTTCGAGCACTTGGCAGGCGGCCAAGCGATAGGATTCATCTAGGAGTAGGCCCGTGAGTGCCTCGGTGGCGGGCTGGTGATGGGGATCGCGCTCGAGGATGTTGCGATAGAGTTCGATCGCGTGATCGACATTGAGGAGATGCACTTGATGAAGCTGGCCGAGGCGGAACTCGAGGAGGTTGCGGGTGTCGTCGTCGGTGCTGAGATCGAGCTTTCGGGTCAGGATTTCAGCGAGGTCTGCATGGCGTTCCTGTTCGGCGTAGAGTCGATCGAGGGCTTCGAGGGCTTCAGCGTCAGTGGCATCGAGATCGAGGGCCTGGTGATAGAGCATGATGGCTTCGTCAGGCTCTTCGAGCATGACCTCGTAGGTCTCTGCCATTTGGAAGAAGAGCTTGCGCCGCTGGATGGGGTCATCGGTGAGTCGCGAGCGGTCTGCAAAGGTCTGGATGAGGTTGTTCCAGTCTTCCGTTTGGGTATAGAGGCGCTCTAGTGCGGCCAGGGATTCGGGGTCGCCGTCAATGTTTTCAAGTATTTCTCGGTAGCTATCAATGGCGTTGGTGGCATCTTCGAGTTGGAGGTCTTGGATGGTGGCGACTCTTCGCAACAAGTCGACGCGGGCATCTCCCATCTCGGTGTTGGCTTCAAGGCGCAGCACGCGGACCAAGGGTTCCCACTCTTGTCGTTCCAAGTGGAGGGTCTGCAATGCGGCGAGCGCTTCACGATCGCTGTCGTTGAGGGCGAGGACTTGGTCGTAGGCGGCGATGGCTTTGTCGATGTCGGTGATTTGGTGTTGGTAAAGTTGGGCGACTCTGAAGTGTAGCTCGCGCTGGAGGAGTGGATCGTCGGTGTTTGGCAGGCCTTTCTCGTAGAGTTCGATGACCTCTTGCCAAGCGTCGAGTTTTTTGGCCAGCGCCTCGAGGGCTTCTCGAAGCTCGAAGTTGCTCAGGTCATGGGTCAGGGCGGCGGCGAAGGCCAGGAAAGCGCCGGCGTCGTCCTCGAGACGATCCCGGAGTAGTCTGGCGATGCGGGCGTTGAGTTCGAGCTGGTCAAAGGATTCTTCTGTGTCCTTCAGGCGAATCTGGAGCACTTCGACCAGGCTGGCGTACGCTTCTTCCTGGGCATAGATGGGCTCGAGGATATTGCACAGCTCAGCTCTTTGCTCTGGGGTGGCATCAGCCGGTGATGCGGCCAGGCGTTTGAGCATGGCCTCGGTGGCGGCGCGAGATTTTTCGTGGTGCGGGTTGTCGACGAGGATGCTGCGGAAGGCGTCGATGGCGGCATCGAGGTCGTGCTGTTGCTGGTCGAGGATGGTGCCGAGCTTGAAGCGGATGTCATGGCGCTGGTTGATGTCCTCGATGATGAGTAGGGCATCACGGAGCAAGTCGGTCAGCTCAGTCCAGGCCTCGTTGCGTTCGAAGAGACGTTCGAGAGCGGCATAAGCATCTTGGTGGCACGGGTCGATGCTGAGGATGCTGCGGTAGGCTTCGATGGCGCCCGTAGGGTCATCGAGGATGTCTTCGAGGATGCTGGCGACTTCGAGGAAGAGGGCAATTCTGGCAGCATCATCGACGCTGGGGAGCGTGGCCTTGTGCTTGAGGAGGTCGACGAGTTTCTCGCTGTCGTTGTGTTTCTTGTACAAGGATTCGAGATGGGAGATGGCTTCCTCATCGTCGGTTTCGGTGGCCAGGAGGAGTTCCCAGCATTGGCGTGCTTGGTCGTCACGCTCGAGGTGGCTTTCGTAGAGGCGGGAGAGGCGCCGCAAGAGTTCAAAGCGCCAAGGGTCGGCCAATTCATCGCTGGGGGTGGCTTTGGCGTAGAGGTTGGCGACGACTTCCCAGGTGTTGACGTCGTTGGCCAGTTCTTCGAGTTCGTCCCAGGCGCGTTCGTCGTCTGGTGCGACTGCGAAGATGCGGACGGCGACTTGGAAGGCGGCGTCGAGGTCAGCGATGGCCTCTTTGCGGAGGTCAAAGATCTCCCACAGGCGTTCGCGCCGTTGGTCGGGATCCTCGATGGCTTCGTATAGGATTTCGAGGATTTCTGCCAAGGGTGCGGCGTTGTTTTGGTTGCGGTAGACGGGTTCGAGCTTGGCCGCGATGTCTTGGCGGTGCTCTGGGAGGTGGAGGAGTGCCTCGAGCCTTTCGATGGAGGCGGGGTTGTCAGGTTCTTCGTCGAGGAGTTGGAAGAAATAGGCGATGGCGCGGGGTGCCTGGTTGAGGTGTTTGAGGCAGACATCACCGAGCTCGACAAGAATGGGGCCACGCTCAGCGTCGACGACGCTGAGTTCGATTTCGAGGGTTTCCGTGAGCTTGTCCCACTGTTCTTTGCGGGCGAAGATGGCTTTGAGGCCGCGCAGGGCGTCGAGATTTTTGGGGTCGACGGCGATGACGTCGTTGTAGCTTTTGGCGGCTTCTTCGAAGCGGTCCAGGTGTGAGACCAGGAGTGCAGCGCGCTTGAAGGAGAGTTGAACCCTCAGGCCGTCGTCGGAGGTGAGGGCCATTTTCTTATCTAGGGTTTCCAGCAGGGCTTCCCACTTCTCGGTCACGCGGTAGAGATGTTCGAGGGCGTCAATGGACTCGACGTCTTCGGCGTTTTTGGCGTGGATTTTTTCCCAGAAGAGGAGCGCCTGATGGGGATCATCTAGATGCTGCATGGAGGCGCGCGCAATGGTGCGCCAGAGGGCGATGCGGGTGTTTTCGTCGAGGTGTTCTTCAGCGACGGCGACTTCTTTGTAGTGTTCGACCAGCTTGGCGATGGCGTCAGCGCGCGCAGCGAGGTCCTCGAAATGGGTGCGCAGGTCTGCATGTTGAGGCGCCTTGCGGAGGGCCTTGGCAAACCAGTCGAAGGCGTGACCGAGTTGGCCAAGCTTCTCTTCGTAGATGCTGCCAATTTCGCGCATTAGCGCCAGCATTTCCTCTTCATTCGAGGTCCATGTGAGGATGATCTGGTTGGCTTCGGCCTCTTTGATGGCGTTGCCGCTTTTTCGGTAGTAGGGCAGCAAGGCGTGGGCGGTTTCCACATGGGTGCCGTCGATATCGAGAATGGCTTCGAGGGCTTGTACGACCTTGTCGTCGTCTTCCAGGTGGTCTTCAGCGAGCTGGGCCAAGCGCTGGTAGAGGGCGATTTGGTCGTCGGAGTCCATGAGATCTGCGGCGGCTGCGTCGAGGATCTCAAAGAGGTCCTCGTAGAGTGACTCCTTGGCGTAGAGGTCAATGAGAGGTTCCCAGTTTTCGTTGCGGACGTAGACTTCGGTGATGAGTGGGAAGGCCTCTGGTTGTCCACCCGGCAGGGCAGCCATTCGTCGCCAGGTTGCGACGGCCTCGTCTTCATCGTTGCGGGCGTCGGCGTGCACTTTGGCGAGTTTGTTCAGGGTGTAGATTTTGTCTTCGGCATCGCTTTGTCTGGCGAGGATGCGTTCATAGACGGTGACGAGGCGGTCCCAGGCTTCATCTTTGGCGTAGAGTTCCTCAAGTTTCTCGAGGGCAGCCGTCGGATCATCGGCATAGGTGGCGACGTTCTCCCATGCTTCGATGGCCTTGGCGTTGTCGCGGAGGCGTTGCTCTGCCAAGCTGGCTTGTTCGTGTAGTCGGGCAGTGCGTTCCTTGCCCTCGAGGAGAAGCGCCTGTTTGCCGAGGACGATGAAGAGCGCATCCCAGGTGTTGCGCTGTTCGTAGATCTGGTGGAGTTCGTTGAGGGCATCTGCGTGTTTGGGGTCGAGCTCTACGATCTTTTCCAAGGCTTCGATGGCCCGAGGAACATTGCCCAAGTTATTGCGCCAGAGGTCGGCGATGCGCCAATAGATGGTCACTGATTCAGCGACGTCCTTGCACGCTTCGGCCTTGCGGGTGAGGACACCGAGGAGGTCATTCCAGCGTTTGGCTTGTTCAAAGCGTTCGGCGAGGGCGTCAACGGCCTCTTGGTTGTTGGGGTCAATTTCCAAGATGGCGTTGTAGGTGTTGATGACCATGACGTCGAGGCGGAGTTGGTCACGGTAGATCTCGACCATTTTCTCGTAGATCTCGACTTTCTCTGCGACGGCCTCATCGGGCATGGCGCCGATGTCTTCCTTGTAGAGCTCGAGGAGGGCGTTCCACTTCTTGGTACGCGCGTAGAGGCCGGACAGGGCAGCGCGCGCGGTTTCCGAGCCGGGGTCGGCGCGCAAGACCTGTTTCCACACATCGATGGCTTTGGCTGGGTTGTTGAGCTTGTTCTCGGCGGTGTCAGCCATGGTGACCACGATTTCAAGCTCTTTTTCGGTTCCTTCAACGGCGGATTTGTAGGATTGCAATGCCGTCAGGAGGCGTTGCCAGTCGTTTTGGGCGGCGTAGTAGTCCCCATAGAACTCGAGCATGGTCAGGTTCTTGGAGTCAGCCAATTTCAAGCGTTTGAAGTAGCCTTCGGCGCGGTCCAGGTCGCCGATACGGCGCCACACCAACTCGCCGAGTCCCGTCAGCATCTCGATTTCGCCGGGCTTGCGGCGCATGGTCTTGAGGAGATCCTCATAGCGGTTGACGAGGGCTTCCAGAGTGCCTTCTGCTGCGTGGACAATGGCGGCGGCGCGCAGTGTGGCGAAATGATCAGGGTTGGTCGTTTCGAGGCGAGCTGCGATGGACTTCGCTCGATCGAGGTCTTTGACGTGCCGCTCCAAGAGTTCGGCGGCGATGGCTTGAAAGAGGACTTTGTCATCGTCGTTCTGGGTTGCGTCAGCGGCGCGCAAGTAGAAGGTCACCGCCTGCTCCCAGTTGGCAGCGCGGCCGAGCGTCTCCGTGGCCGCCGATAGTACCCCGGCATCGGTGGGGGCCATGCTCACACCCTGCTCGACCCATGCGAGGGCTTGAGGCACGGCTTCGCTGTGTTTGAACGCTCGTGCCGCTGCGCGCAGATAGACCTCGGCTGAGGTGACGCCCCCGTCCTTGGCTGTTGCAGCCACTTGCTGGTGGAGGGTATGCAACCAAGGAGGTAGATCCTTGGCGGAACGCGCGACGGGCGCTTCTTCTGCGACGGGCGCTTCTTCTGCGACGGGCGCTTCTTCCGCGACGGGCGCTTCTTCTGCGACGGGCGCTTCTTCTGCGACGGGCGCTTCTTCTGCGACGGGCGCTTCTTCTG
>CAYVQF010000019.1:0-20817 GCA_964454015.1 uncultured Myxococcales bacterium | reverse complement strand
CGGCGATCGTTTCTTCCGCGACGGGCGCATCGGACCCAAGTGCGTTCTTAGCGGTTCGAGCGCCTTTGTCTTTCTTCTTTTTCCCTTTGAGTTTGCCTTGAGGTGCCGTCTCCGGGGCCTCTTCAGCGGCGGATGCCTCTTCAGCGGCGGATGCCTCTTCAGCGGCGGATGCTTCCTCAGCGGCGGGGGCCTCTACAGCGGCGGATGCCTCAACAGCGGCGGATGCCTCTCCAGCGGCGGGGGCCTCTACAGCGGCGGATGCCTCAACAGCGGCGGATGCCTCTACAGCGGCGGATGCCTCTACAGCGGCGGGTGCTTCCTCAGCGGCGGGGGCCTCTTCAGCCGGTGCGGCGGCTTTGGCTTCATCTTCCCCGGCGATGAGGTTGAGGAGATCGAGTCCTTCTTTGCTTTCGGGATCGAAATCGAGGGCCTTTTCAAGGAACTCGAGGCCGGTCTTTTCGTCTTTCAGGGCGATGAGGTGGACGCGGGCAATGCCGGCGTTGATTTTGGCGAGGTGACTGTTTTCTTTGGCGACTTTGGTTTCGAGATTGAAGAGGGTGAGGACCATCTTCCAGTTGCCCTGGCGGGCATAGATGGCTCGGGCTGCGTCGAGGGCGACGGTGTTTTGCGGCCAGGTCTTGAAGGCCTTTTGGTAGTAGATCATGGCCTGATCGGGCCGCTCGACGCTGTTTTCGTAGAGGTGGCCGATGCGGAGCAGGAGGCTACTCTTCTCTGCCTTATCCTCTTGCTGCTCGACGGCTCGTTCGAGGTTGGCGACGAGTTCTTCGGCGTTGGCCAGCTTGGGGTGTCGTTCACAGAGTTCGAGCAACGCTTGCCACTGTTGCCCATCGGTCAGTATCGCTGCAAGCGCATCGAACGCTTCGCGGTGGTTCGGGTCTTCCTTCAGAGTCTCAAGATACGCCCGGATCTGCCGTTCCATGCTGCCCTCTGCTCGGTGAAGCCGTCGCTCAACTGTTTGTCAAACGCGAACCCCAAAAGGATATCACTGCCGCCCAAAAGGTATCCCATCCCCGTGGGAGAGGCAATCGGGATCAGGGCGGGTGTTCTGAGGAGCGAGCCATGTCGCGCGGCCCAGGCTTCGTCGCCAGGGTGGGTTTGGCCTTGGCTTAGCTGCTTTGTTCTTCTGAGGCTGGGTTGGTTTTCGCAGCGGCGAGGGCGCGGCGCAGGTTGATGCCGTCAGCCAGCCAGAAGGGGATGGCGAAGAGGACCTGAATGAGGAATTGTAGGACGTGCAGGGTGGCGACAAAGGCGAGGACTTTTTCTGGCATGAGGGAGACGGCCACGAAGAGGCTCAGACCAGCCTGGAGGAAGAACTCGAAGGTGCCGATGTGGCCGGGTCCACCAGGTACCATGATGCCGATGACGAGCATGGACATCACGGCGAAGCCTTCCCAGACGCCGAGCTCGATGCCGAAGGCGTTAGCGAGGTAGGTGAGGGTCAGAGCATTCCCGATCCAGTAGAGGATGGTGTAGAAGAGGAAGCGGTAGAGGTCGCCGCCGGTGCGCAGGCTGGCGACGCCGTCGAGGAAAGAGTCGAGGAGCGCCAGGAGCTTCTGGGTGAGTTTGGCGGAGACTTTGTTGCCGATGGTGCGGAGGATGGCGATGGTCCGTTGGCGTTGCCACCAGCAGAGCATCAAGACGGTCATAATCGAGGAGAACGCGGCCAGGGAGATGACGCCAGCGGTCCAGACAACGGCGGGCGCATCGGCACGGGTGGTAACGGTGAAGAGAGTTAGGAAGAGGATGAGGGTGACCGAGAGGCCATCGATGACGCGCTCGACCACAGCGGTGCCGAGCGCGGCCGACATGGGGATGTGGGTGTCGCGGCTGATGATGTAGGGTCTGACGAACTCGCCGAGGCGCAGCGGGACGATGACGATGGCCGCAAGTCCGATGGCGCCGGCGTTGAGGGCGGGGCGGAATTTTTTGAGTCCAAGGGGGCGCAGGAGGTAATACCAGCGCAGGAGTCGGGTGCCGTGGACCAAGAGGTAGCCGAGGGTGAAGATGAGCAGGGAGAGCAAGGAGATGGTGGCCAACTGTTCTGGGAAGGCAGACCAGCGGAAGCAAGAGGGGCAGAGGGCGGGGTCGTCATCGCAGGTGATACCTGGTCCGACACAGTGGCCGTCGACGCAGGTGCTTTGCTCTGGGCAGGCGCCGAGGCTGCGCACAGCGAGGTAGAGGAAGAGGGCGCTGAGCAGAATGCTGAGTGAGAGTTTGAGCCAGTAGTGGAGGCGTTGTTGTTTGGTTGCTGCCATGTGGCCATTCATCGACATTGCTGCGCGCGGTGCGCAGGCAGGTGTGGGTAGCCGATGTTCGTGGGCGCGGTCAACTGGTGCCGAGCATGTGGGCGGGCGTGAAGTCGGCCGTGGGGTGGTTGGCGCGCCTAAGGATCAATCATCGCCGAAGTCTTGGCGCATGCGATCTTTGAGTCGTTGCATTTGCCTTTCCATTTCGAGGGCGCGGAAACGGCCTTCGAGATCCGTGTTCTCTTGTGTTGTCGTGGTGGAGAGGCTTGGGGTGCGTTGGCCGAAGTCGAGGGCGCTTTTCTTGCGATGGCGCACCTGGTCGAGCTCGCGGAGGAGATCGCGTTCTTCGGCGCGGGCGGCATCGAGGAAGCGCGTGGCTTCGGCCAGCAGCGAGTGGTCGTTGGCGTTTTTGGCGAGTTCCAGGCGCTGTTCCCACTTGGAGGTGAGGTCCATGGCGTCGTTGAGGCGGCGCTCGATGTTGCGCTCCAGGAGAATGAGCTCAGTGAGCTCGGCGTGGACGGCCTTTTGCGCGGCAGGCGAGATGCTGGCTTTGGGCTCGATGTTGGGTCGGGAGGGGTTTGGGTGGGTGGTGACGAAGAGGCTGGGCGCGGGCGTGGGAGCGTTGCCAGCGGTGAGTTCTTTAGGGGGTGTGGTTGGGGTGGTCGAGGCTTGGCCGATGACTTCGAAGGGACCGGCGGGCGGTGCCGCTGGCGCTGGCGCGGTGGCTTTCTGGTGGCGCAGGTGGGCGGCGCGGTTGAGCAGGTTCGTGCGCGCTGCCAGGGCGCTGTGGATGGCGTTGGAGATGGGCTCCGTGCCGGCATGCTTGGCGAGGTTTTTTGCGCCTTGGTCGAGGCGATTGAGGGAAGGTGGATCGTGGAGGATGTGGTCGAGTTCGGCGCCGAAGCGGGTGAGATCGGGGGCAGCAGCGGCAGCGTCGAGGCGCTGGAGGAGGCTGGTGAGGGGGTTCATCTGGCCGTCGTCGAGGATGAGGAGTGCTTTGCCCAGGGCGAGGAGGTTGTGCAGTTCTGGGGCTTCGGCGTGGAGGAGGGCGAGGTCGGCGAGGGCGAAGATGCGTGGGAGGTCATCGACGAGGGGGAACATCCGGGCGACGACCTGGTATTGGGCTGCGAACTTACGCAGCAATTGCATGGTCCGGCTTTGGTCGCCGGCGAAGATGAGGTGTTGGACGGGCGCCTTGAGCAGAGAGAGTTGAAAGAGGAGGCGTTCGAGTTGGACTTCGTCGAAGCTGGGCGCGATGGTGAGGAGGATGGGCCCGTTTTGGGGGTCGATGCCGAAGTCTTTGAGATTCTTGTTTTTGTCGTAGTCTTTGCTGAAGCTTGGCGCGACGAGGGAGGCGCCATCGAAGAGGCTTTCCTCGGGCCAATGGGCGTTAGCGAAGTGCTCCCGCAGAGCTGGATGGGGCAGAATGATGGCGTCTGCGTCGGCCTGGGTCCAGCCTGGGTGGAGGTCGAGGTTGGGAACCAGCCCGAGGCATAGGGTGTTGTGGTCGGTCAAGATTCGGGTGGCAGCGAAGAGGTCGGGGTGGGTGACGATGATGGCGTCGAAGCGGCTGGTTTGGTAGGGCTCGGCCAGCCCGAGGGGGTCTTCACCGGTGATTCTTCCGGTGACGGTGCGTACGGCTGCTTTGAGGCCGCGGAGGCCTTTTTCGGCGAGTGAGCGGGCGCTTTGGGCGGCGATGCCGGCGTAGGAGACGACCTCGACCTGGTGTTTTGCGGCCTCGAGTTCTCCGATGAGGGCTTCGATGGCGTCGTTGGCGAGGGTCGAGGTGGTGGCGACGAGCAGCAGGCGAGCTGGGGCGTTGTGTTGCGACATGGGGCTGGGCTCCTCAGTTGGCGGGGGGCGGCGCGGTGAGCTCTCGAGGGGTGAGCAGGGGATGGCGAGCCTGGGAGCGGGGTTGAGCTCATGTTGATGCGCCGTTGCAATGGCGATAGCAAGGGTGAGGGCGAGCGTCAAGGGCCAGCGGTGATTTGGGCGGGGTTGTCGAGGTGCCAGACATCATGCAATGTCAGGTGGGGAAGGGGGGTGTTGGGGGACGCGCATCGTCGCTGTTTGGGTCGTTGGTTGGAGGTGAGTCGTGTTGAAGGTCGTGCCTTTGCGTTGGGTGGCTTCGGCGGCGGACGGTTATTTGGAGATGGTGGATCAGCGTTTGTTGCCTGGGGAAGAGCGTTGGTTGCGCTTTGACAGCACGGAGGGGGTGGCCGAGGCGATTCGGACGATGGTGATTCGGGGTGCTCCGGCGATCGGCATTGCGGCGGCTCTGGGGATGGTTTTTGCGGCGCGGGAGTCCGTGTCGGCGCCGGATTATGTGGCAGCGATGCAGGCGAAGCGGATGTTGTTGGCGGGGACGCGGCCGACGGCGGTGAACCTTTTTTGGGCTTTGGCGCGGGTCTTTGCGGTGGTCGAGGGGAGTGCTTCGGCGGATGGGGCCAGGCGGGTGGCTTTGGTGTGGGAGGAGGCGCAGCGCATTTGGCGGGAAGACGTGGCGATGAATGAGCGGATGGGTGAGCATGGGGCGGCGCTGTTGGCGCCCGGGGCGCGCCTCTTGACGCACTGCAATGCTGGCGCGTTGGCGACGGGGGGGTACGGGACCGCCCTGGGTGTGGTGCGAGCGGCGCACGCGCGCAGCCAGCGCGAGGGTACGGCGGGGATCCACGTGTGGGTGGACGAGACTCGGCCCTATCTGCAGGGGGCGCGTCTGACGGCCTGGGAGCTGGCCCGGGAGGGTATCGCGGCGACGCTGATTACGGACAACATGGCGGGTTACTTCATGGGGCGCGGGGAGGTGGACGCGGTGATCATCGGTGCGGATCGCATCGCCGCGAATGGTGATGTGGCCAACAAGATTGGCTCTTATGGGTTGGCGGTGCTGGCGCGTCATCACGGGATTCCTTTCTATGTGGCGGCGCCGAGTTCGACTTTTGATGCAGCCACGCACGATGGCAGCCAGATTCCCATAGAGGAGCGCCCCTCGGTTGAGCTGACGCAGTTGGCGGGCGTGGCGATAGCGCCGGCCGGTTTTCCAGCCCGTCATCCGGCGTTCGATATCACGCCCGGGTCATTGATCAGCGCGATCATCAGTGAGGAGGGGGTTTTTCGTCCGCCCTTTTCCTTCAAGGCTTAGCGTTCTCGGTGGAGAAGGTTGCAGCAGAGGCGCCTGCAGGTCGCCTGAGGAGTAGAAGGCCATGAGCCCAGTCGAGGGGCGTCCCAGAGAGTTGGTGTTGGCTTGGGTGCTGAATCTGTTGCAAGAGCAGGGTCTGTTGACGGAGGAGCAGATCCGCTTGGTGAAGATTCGCGAGAGCACCTTGCGGCAGCGGATATTGCTGGACAAGGAGGTGCCTGGTGGGCGGGCGCGCTACCAGGTGTCACCGGTGGAGGTGGTGGCGGCGGCGGAGCTGCAGGGTAGCGATGGCCGTCGTCTGAATGAGGATCGGATCATGGAGGTCTTGGCGGCGAAGGTCGGGATGCCCTTCATGAAGATCGATCCCCTGAAGTTGGATGCGCGTTTGGTGACGGACACCTTCAGCCGGGCTTATGCCCGGCACAATGCGGTGCTGCCCGTGGGTCAAGATGGCGGTCGTATCATTTTGGCCATCTCGGACCCTTTCAACGTGGTTTTGCAGGAGTCGATCAAACGGACGTTGCAGTTTGCTCCGGACTTCGTGTTGTCTTCCAAGACGGACATCCAGCGGATCATCACGGAGATCTATGGGTTTCGCTCGAGCGTGAAGGCAGCGGCCGATGAGCATCGCAGCGAGGTGAACCTGGGGAATCTGGAGCAGTATGTTTCGATCAAGCGGGTGGACGAGATCGAGGCCACGGACGCCCACATCGTCAACGCGGTGGACTACCTGCTTCACTATGCCTTTGGGCAACGGGCCAGCGACATTCACATTGAGCCTCGGCGGGAGTTCAGTGTGATTCGTCTGCGGATCGATGGTGTTTTGCACCAAGTTTATCAGCTCCCGCGGGTGGTGCACGCGCCCTTCGTGTCGCGGCTGAAGATGATGTCGCGCATGGACATTGCTGAGAAACGGCGGCCGCAAGACGGTCGCATCAAGACCGACGATGGGGGCAAGGAGGTGGAGCTGCGGGTGTCGACGATGCCCGTGGCTTTTGGCGAGAAGGTGGTCATCCGGGTTTTCAACCCGCAGAACCTGTTGCAGGACCTGCCCGGCTTGGGCTTGGATGGCAACGAGTTGAGCTTGTACAGCGGCTTTTTGGCGCACCGCACGGGGATTTTGTTGGTGACAGGGCCGACGGGGAGTGGCAAGACGACGACATTGTACTCGTCGCTGCGCTATTTGGAGTCGAACGATGTGAACATCACGACCATCGAGGATCCCGTGGAGATGGTCTACGACTCTTTCAACCAGGTTCAGGTTCACAACAAGATTGGCCTCAGCTTCCACTCGGCGTTGCGGACGGTGTTGCGGCAAGATCCGGACATCGTCATGGTGGGTGAGATCAGGGACGAAGAGACGGCGCACATGGCGGTGCAAGCGGCGCTGACGGGTCACTTGGTGTTATCGACGCTGCACACCAACGACACGGCCTCCACGGTGACTCGTCTGCTCGATCTGGGGGTGAAGCCCTTTTTACTGTCGTCGACCTTGGTGGGGGTGGTGGCGCAGCGACTGATGCGGCGGATCTGTACGTCGTGCAAGCAAGACGCATTTCTGACGGAAGATCAAATGATTGCGCTGGAGTTGCGTTTTACGGGCAGGCAGAAGCGGCGGTTGCCGATCAAGGTTGGGGTGGGTTGCCCGACCTGTCGCTATACGGGTTTGTATGGGCGCAGCGCGGTTTTTGAGGTGATGCCCGTCAATGAGAACATCCGTCGTTTGATCAATGAGAGGTCTGATGCGACGGAGCTGCTTCGTGCGGCGCGCGCCGATGGTATGCTGACGTTGAAGGAGGTGGCGATTCGCAAGCTGGCCCAAGGCGAGACGACTTTCGACGAGGTGATGCGGGTCGTGGGTACGACCTAAGGGTTGGGGTTGGCTATTTTTGTTCGGCTTCTCCCAGTCCCGGGCTTTCGCATTGGCGTTCGATACCGTCACTCATTTGGCAACGTTTGGCGACGCTGCCATCTTCGGCCCAGACGGTCCACCAGCCGTCCTCGAGGTCATGGAGGAAGTGTCCTTCGCTCATGAGGGTGCCGTTGAGATACCAGGCGCGAAAGAGTCCTTGACGCTGGCCTTGTTCGTAGGTGGTGAGGCTGCGTTGTTGCCCGGCAGGGTAGAAGTGTATCCAGGCGCCGTGTCGTTTGCCATCGACGAGCTCACCTTCGAGGGTTTTGTGGCCGTTGTCGCCGTACTTGGTCCAGATACCCTGTTGTTTTCCTTCATGGTAGGTGCCGGTGGCGGTCAAGCGGTCTTTAGTGTCCCACTGATGCCAAGGGCCGTGTCGTCCGATGCCACTTTTGACACAGAAGGCTTCGCGGAACTTGTCGTCGACCTGGGTCCTGGGCTCGGTGTCAGGGGGGCAGGGGACCCGCAGCTCCTTGGCTGCAGGTTTATTCCCCGAGGCTTGGGGTGCGCTGTCGCGGCTGCATGCGGCGAGGGTGCACAGGGCGATGAGGCAGAGGCAGGCGGTGGAGGCGCGGCGCGCCGTGGCGGAGCGGGGCGAGTGCTGGCGGAGGGAGAGTCTGTGGCGCATGTGCTTCGCTGGGTGAGGGTGAGTTTGGGTGGTGCTGCCGTGGTTGGGGGGAGCGCAGCACCTTTGGAGGGATGCTATGCCAGATTTTGCGGGCCAGGGGTAGGGTGGTGGTGGGGGAGGAAGTGCTGATATCGTTTGCCTTGGTGGCTGGGCTCATGCAAAGTGACGAGGGCAGGAGGTGCGTTGAGGAGGTGGAGGGGCAGATGCAGGAAGAGCAGGGAGTGGCTGGGGCCGTGCGCCTGAGCGGTGTGGATCGTGCGGCTTTGGATGCGCGTCTGGCGGAGTGCGAAGCGTTTTTTCTCAAGCACGTAGACGAGTTGGATTACCGGAACCTGGACTGGTATCTGTCGCGGGCCAGCCTGAACTTTGCCCGAGGCGAGGCGATGGGTGAGGTCGCGGACGACCTGTTCATGGCGGCGCGCTGTCTGCACAACCGGCACACGCTGCATCTGGAGTTGCGGCCGATTGAGTTTTTCTTGACTCGTCGGGTGTTGCCGGTGGAGTTGGGTCTGATCAGCGGGACGCCGTTGCTGACGCTGGAGCTATCGGCGACCTATGGCATGCCGTTGATGATGTTGATGGCGCGTGAGGCTCCTGACGATGTGTTTCGCGAGGCGAACTTGTTGACGTCGTATTTTCGGCGCGGTTCGTGTGCGAACCATTTCGAGCTCGCGGGTTTGGGGGCGGTGGTTTATGCGGGTGTATTGGCGGCCATCGGCCGAGGTTTCGATGATGAGGCGATTTTGGGTTTGAACGCCTATGCCGAGGCGCGGGCGCCCCTGCAGCGGATGCCGGCGGGTGGGGCGGAACGCAAGGTGCGCCGTTATGACCAGCTCTGTTTGGGCTTGGCCTGTTTGCTGCGGGGCGAGTATGCCGAGTTGGGGCAGATTCTGGAGCAGGTGGTGAAGGACTACGAGCAGGACCTGCGGGCCAAGACGGGGGAGGTCGATTATTTTGCGCCGAGCCAGGGGCCAGCGCCGCGTTATCTGGACACGGCGACGGTGGCGTTGTTGGCGGCGGTGGCGCTGCGTGGGCAAGAGGTTCCCCTTGGCGAGGCCGCGGAGATGGCGGGGTACCGGGAGATGATGCAGGTCTTTTTGACGGTGCCGGAGCGTGAGATAGAGGGGCCGGAGTTGGATGCGGAGGCGCGGCAGTTGTTGACCCAGATGGGGATGGACCCGGATCAGTTGACGCAATCGATGCGCCAGCAGGCGGAGCAGTCTCAGATGGCCTTGGCCGAGGCACGGGCGGAGGCGGAGTTGGCCGAGCGTCAGCGCGCGGCGGAGGCGGCGATTCAGCGTCGCATTCGCGAGCGTTTGGCGGCCGGTCCCGTGGCCACGGAGGATGAGGGTGGACGTCCGGCGTGGCGAGACACGCAAGAGAAATTGGCCATGGTTGCAGAAGAGGAGGGGCACGACTTGTCGCCGTGTGGATCAGAAGAAGAAGAAGTGAGCGCAGACGGAGACGAGGTGCAAGCTGGGTCGCCGTTGGGGGCCGCGGCTGTGGTCGAGGGTGGCGAAGGTGAGGAGGTGAAGGGATGAGACGCGTCGGGATGCTGCTGTTGGTGTGGCTGGCGTTGGGGAGTGGTTGGTCCTGGGGCGATGAGGTGCGTTGTCAGGTGCGGGCTGAGGCGGAGGGGGAGGTGCGGGATGCCTTTGCATTGGCGCCGACGCTGGAGGAGGCGGTAGACCTGGCGTTGGAGAGCTTGTGTGCGCTGACCTGTGTCGGGTTGGGAGAGGAGGAAGAGGTTGGGGTGGAGCAGGAGGGGGTGGCGACGACGGGCGAGGTCGAGGCGGCGGATGATGGGGGGGCGGTGGAGTCCTGCGTGGAGCGATGTGTTGAGGTAGCGGTGTTGATGGGGACGCTTTGTACGCAGTCGGGTCGGGTGGTGATGGTGGATGGGGCCTTTGACGGAGATAGGGAGTGAGCCGTGGGTTGTAGGGAAAGGCTAGTGTGGCAGGCGATATGCTTTGGCGTGGTGTTGCTGTTGGGGATGTTGGGCTGTCAGCCTGACCCAGGGCGTCAGCAGCGGCGTGGTGTAGCGGCAGCGCTGTTTGATTCCCATGGTTTGGAAGGGGGTCGGCTGGTTTTTTCGGATGATTTTGCTGGGACGACGCTTTCTGAATCGTGGCTGGCTCACCCCAAGGCGAAGGTGGCCGAGGGCTGGTTGCGCTTGGAGAATGTCCGCAACGAGCCGCCGTTGTGGTTGAAGGTGCCCTTGCCGGAGCAGGTGCGGGTGGAGTTTGAGGCGCGGGCGCTGACTGCAGATGGAGACATCAAGGTGGAGATCTTTGGCGACGGTGTGCGGCACGAGTCGGGCTATATTCTGGTGTTTGGCGCCCATCGCAACGTGGAGGATTGGTTTGCGCGTTTGGACGAGCATGGTCCTGACCGGGTGACTCGGGCGAGCCGTGGGGTGGTGCAGGACCGGGTGTATCGCATGGCGGTGGTGCGCACGGATCATCGGGTTCGTTGGTTTGTGGATGGCGAGCCCTTTTTGCTTTTCGATGATCCTTCGCCTTTGCGTGGGCCGGAGCATGCCTATTTCGCTTTTAACAACTGGACTTCTGCGGTGGCCTTTCGCGGGGTTCGGGTGTACGACCTGGGGGCAGCAGCGGAGTGATTGGTGTGGGAGGTTGGCGGGTGAAGGGGTCAGGGTCGTGGTGAGGAAGTCTGGCAGAGCGGCATGAGAGAGGGTCAGATCATTGGGCAGTCCTACCGCATCGTCCGCAAGGTTGGTGAGGGAGGCTTTGGTGACGTTTATTTGGCGCAGCGGGTGCAGGATGGGTGCTCGGTGGCGATCAAGGTGTCACGCCGGCAGGAGAATCCGCTGCTGCCGGACTATTTGCAGCGTTTTGAGCGCGAGGTGGCGCTGGCTCGGAAGCTGAGCCATCCGAATGTGGTGCGCATTTTCGATCATGGCAGCCTGGGCGATGGCATGCTGTACATGGTGATGGAGTATGTTGCTGGAGTAGAGGTGGAGCAGGTGCTGCGCCGCGAGGGGCGTTTGTCGCTGGCGCGTTCGACGCAAGTGATCTTGCAGGTGCTGGACGCGCTGGCCGAGGCGCATGGTCAAGGCGTGGTTCATCGGGATTTGAAGCCTTCGAACATCATGTTGTGCCCTTTGGGTTTGCGCAACGATGTGGTGAAGCTTTTGGATTTTGGTGTCGCGAAGGCTTTTGACGGCACCTATGCTGATTTGACGGCGCAGAACTTGACGGGCGGGGTGGGTTTTGGGACGCCGCAGTACATGGCGCCGGAGCAGATATTGGGTCAGGGGATAGGTCCGCACAGTGATCTTTATGCGGTGGGGCTGATTTTTGCGGAGTTGCTGACTGGGGTATCGCTGATGATGGGGGCGACGCCGACGGAGACGATTCGGCGTCAGTTGGAGGAGGTGGTGGTTTTGCCGCCGCAGTTGCGTGTGGCTCCGCTGGAGGGGGTGTTGCGGCGGTCTTTGGCCAAGGATTGGACGATGCGTTATGGGTCGGCGCATGAGATGTACCGGGACCTCGAGCGCTTGTTGATTGCGCCGTGGGAGGCGGAGATGGAGCGCTTGGTGTGGGGCCAAGATGGCTTTCGCTCGTCGGTGAGTGGGGTGGCGGCGTTGGCCGTCGGCGATGATTTGGGGGGAGGCGGGTTGACGGCTCCGTCCCTGGTGCCGAGTCCGGAGCCCCGGGAGGACTTTGCCTGGGCGTCGGCGCCGACGGCGATGGTGCGGGGTGGGGTTGAGGCGGCTGGGCCGTTGGTCGTGGGCCCTTCTCAGGTGGCTTCGCCGACGATTCGCGTTGGTGCTGAGCTGCGCCCTGGAGTGGCGCCGTTGGCCCTGGGGCCGGCCCCGGGGGTTCAGTTGGGGATGCTGCCCAAGGTGTTGTGGTGGATGGTGGGGGTGGTCTTTTTGGTGGTGCTGGTGATGTCGTTGTTGCTGCTGCTGCTCTAGGTTGGCGGCAGTGTGCTCCCTTGACCGCCGGCGTCCAAGGCGGTTAAACAAGAGCAGTCTTTGAGGTGTGCCCGAGCGACAGGGAAAGACGATGCGCAAGTTATTAGGTCTCCTGGTGGTATCATTCTTGGTGTTGGGTTGTGAGCCAAGTGCGGGCGAGTGGGTCGGCAAGGGGCGATCGGCATTTGATCGCGGCCTTTTCGATGAGTCGCTGGAGCACTACCAGAAAGCGCTGAGCATCGATCCCAATCGCATCGATGCGGTGATGGGCATGGCTGACGTGTATCTGAAGCAGGGGAAGTACGAAGAGGCGCTCAAGCATTTGAGCGGCGCCTTGGAGACTTTCCAGCAGGCAGGGGTGCGCAAGGAGTTGAATGAGAAGTTGGGGGACGCCTACTTGTTGAAGGCTGAACAAGTGTGGCGCGCGGGCAAGTATCGTCAGTCTCCGGAGGTGGAGGTGGAGATCGAGGAGGCTGCCTTGGAAGCGACGAAGCTCGGGGTGAGCAACACGAAGAACAAAGCCTTTGCCCTCTTGACCTCACTCTACGACTATCAATTCGAGAACCTACGTGGTCAGTATGCTGGTCTGAGTGCCGAGGAAGCCAGTGCTTTGCAAGAGAAGGAGCTGGCGCATGTGGACAAGGTGTTTCGGACCATCCGTCCCTCGCCGGAGTTCCGCAAGCGGATGCGGGATCGGGTCAAAGAGCTGACCCAGGAGGCGTTCTATAGGCGGGCGTCGCAGAGTTTCGCCGAGCGGGTGCGCCCGGCGCTGGAGGTGGATCCCAACGTCACTGCGGATGAAGAGAAGCTGCGGGTCATCACTCGGATTCCGGCGGGTGAGGAGTTGTTGGCTGAGGGGCTGACGCCAGATGAGCGTCACCGGCTGATGCAGCCCTATTTGCAGCTCTCCAAGCGGCAGACGTTGGAGGTGTCTGGGATCGTGATTGCGGGGATGTTGGGCATCGATAGGATGCGGCGGTCGATCCGACCGGAGTCGGTGATGAGCTTCTTGGTCGAGCGTGACGAGCTCACGGTGAACCCTGAGGACAACGCGCCGCTGGTGCTCGTCGAGGCGTCGATCAGCCTCAAGGAGCTTTTTGATTTGGCCTTTGATTACCAGCTTTATTTGGAGACCGAGGCCAAGAGCGAGGAGACTCCGCAAGAGGGCGGGGCAGGTTCGGCGGTGACAGGGGACGCCGAAGGGGCTGGGGCGTCGCCGGCAGGGGAGGCGGCGGAGGAAGCGAGCCAGCCTTGAGCGAGAGAGGTTTTCTGGGCGTGCGCTGGGAGGCAGGCGATGGGGAATGAGGTCTACCTCAAAGAGCGCTACCGTGTGGACGCCAAGCTAGGCCAAGGGGGGATGGGCTGCGTTTTCAAGGCACATGACCATCGTCTCCATCGCGATGTGGCGATCAAGTTTTTGCCGCGAATCGACCGAGCCGATTTGCGTTTGCGTTTCAAGCATGAGGCGATGGCCGTGGCTCGCCTCAACCACCCCAACATCGTGACGGTCTTCGATTTCGACTGCGCTGCACCGAGTCGCTTGCTGCTGCAGATGTTGGGTGGCTCGCCTGGGGTGGATCCCTTTTATGAGACATCGGCGACTTGCTCTTTGCCCTTACCCCACGGGAAGGGGGCAGGCGCGGGGGTGTCTCGTGCTGAGGAAGACGCCGCTTTGGGCGAAGATGGCGAGGATCTGCCTTTTATCGTGATGGAGTATTTGCCTGGCTATCCGATCAATGGCGCGCCGTGGTCGTCTTTGCAGGCGCAGGTGGAGGCCATTATCGAAGTGTGCGCGGCGCTGTCTTATGCGCATGGCAATGGGATCGTGCACCGAGACATCAAACCCGAGAACATCCGCATAACGTCAGAAGGGCGGGTGAAGTTGTTGGATTTTGGTATTGCGGCGGGGCTGAGTGCGGACAAGTTGACCCAAGACGGGGCGTTGGTAGGAACGCTGGCCTATATGGCACCGGAGCAAGCGCTCGGCGAGGCGGTGGATGCGCGCACGGATGTCTACGCGCTTGGGCTCGTGCTCTATGAGTTGTTGACGGGGACCTTACCTCACGCGTCAGCCAACCCACTGGTGACGCTGACGCATCGGCTGACGGAGGTCGCAGCGCATCCGCGGCAGCGCCCTCAGGAGATCGCTGCGCCCTTGTGGGAGGTGTTAGTCAGAGCGATGGCGCGGGAGCCAGAGCGGCGCTTTGCCAGCGCTGCGGACTTCGCTGGTGCGTTGCGACGGGTGCTGAGCCAGATGGTACCTGGAGCGGCGGCGACTGAGTTCATGGGGACCGAGTTGCGTGGCGAGGGCCAGGGGCGCGTTGTGGCGAAAGCGCTGACGATTCCAGACTTGGTCGGGCGTTTGCCGGAGCTGGCGCTGTTGGACAAGTTCATCGAGGAAGGTCTGCAAGGGCATGGGAGCGCATTTTTTCTTGGTGGCGAGCCCGGCGTTGGCAAGTCGTTGCTAGCTGAGACGGCAGCGGCGCGGGCGCAAGCGCAAGGTTTGCAGGTGCTGACGGGACGTTCTCTGGGGCCGCAGGCCCAACCCTTCGAGCCGTTCATGCAGATTCTGCGGATGGACCTGCGCCGGCGCGACGCGTTGACGTTCGGTGACGCTTTGGGCAGCGACGTGGCGCTGCTGGCGCGGGTGGTCCCGGATCTCGAGACTTTTTTGCAACATCCCGACGCGGACAGCCACAGCGAACCGGCTCCGAGTCAGGCGGAGCTGGTGGGTGCGGTGCAGCGTTATGTGGAGCGTATGGCGAGTGAGCGTCCGATGATGATGGTGCTCGAGGACATCCACCATGCCGATGCGGCGAGCCTGGACACACTGCGCCAGATTTTGGCGGTGGTGAAGCAAGTGCCGCTGATCGTTTTGGCTGTGTGGTGCCACCATGGTCTGCGGCGCGAGAACGCGTTGCATGAGTTGATCTACGGTGAGGATCGCGATCGGGCTGCGGTGCGGATGGATCTGCGTCGTTTCAACGTGGAGGACACGGCGATCATCGTGCGGCGGCGCCAGGCGGATGCGCCGCGTTCCTTCATTGCGGCGATGGTGTATGCCACGGAGGGTTTGGCGCGCTTCATTTTCGAGGTTCTCGATGCGGCTGATGCGAACCCGGCCCTGCTTTCACGCTGGCGTTTACCGGCGACGCGGGCGATGGCGGAGACGGTGGCGCGGCGCATGGATCGCTTGTCGGAGGGAGCGCGGCGGGTGGTTTCCAACGCTTCCGTGTTGGGATATCGGTTTGATTTCGAGGCGTTGTTGTCGATGAGCGGGTCTGACGAGGATGAGGTCATCGACATCTTGGAGGCGGCCGAGAGGGCGCATCTTCTGGTTGCGCTTCCGCATGATCAGTATCGTTTCGATGCGGGCTTCGTGCGAGAGGTGCTGTATGAGGAGCAGCATCCGCGCCGTCGGGCGCGGCTGCACGATGAGATCGTCCAGCGCGTGCAGGCGTTGCCATTGGGGGCCACTAAGGTGCACCAGGCGGAGGCCATGGCGCTGCGGGATCCCGAGGCGGCGGCGCAGTTGTTGGTGGCCGCCGCGGCAGACTTGGTCGCGGTTGATTTCTATGCGGCGGGTTGCTGTTTGGAGCGGGCGCAGGATCTGTCCGGGGCTGGCTTGTCTGGCGAGCGCGCTCGGGCAGCACTTCAGGCATTGGAAGGCGAGGCTTGAGGCGGTAGGTTCAGGGGTCGGTTGTGCTTTCTTCGATTGCGTTGATGATGCTGCTGATGAGTGGTCGCTTGATAAATGACGCACGCAGGGTGGCGTCATCGATGCGCTGGGCTTGCTCGTGCACGATGGCGGCGGCGCGGTGGAGGAAGGCTACAGCGAGGGGTGTCATGTCGGGTTGGATACGGCGAATCTGGAGGCTCTGTTCGTAGAGAATGCTCTCGCGGCCGGCGACGGGTTTGCCCGCGATGGCCTCGATGGCCCGTTGTCCGTGCTGTCGGGCCATCTCATGGCGTCCGAGTTGTTCATAAGCCATGCTGGCGAGGTGGTTGCCGTGGCTGCGTCCGTGATCCATGTCACCGCTTTCGCCCTCTGCGATGGAGGAGAGGGCCAGGTCTAGGGCTTCGAGGGCGTCGTTTGGGTCGTGGCGCGCGAGCTTGATTTGGGCCATGGCCAGATTCTGGTGGATGCGCAGGTAAGAGCTCTCGGTGCGTTGGACGAGTTTGACGCTGCGGCGCAGGGTGCGTTCGGCTTCGCGCAGGTGTCCGGCATCGAGGTAGGCCGCGGCGAGTGACAGAGCTGCGTCTGCTTCGGCGACATGGTTATGGATTTGGCGGGCGAGTTTTAGGCCGCGTCTGAGGACCTTTTCCGCTTCATCGAGGTTGCCGAGGAGGGCGTAGAGGTGGCCGAGATTGGGTAGGATCGCGGCCTCGCGGCGGAGTCCGCCTGAGGCCTGGCAGCTTTTGATGGCGTCGAGATATCGTTGCAGCCCCGCCTGGTAGTTTCCCAAGCTGACGTGGGCGAGGCCGGTGTTGATGGTGATGAGCTCGATGAGGTCCTTCTCGGTGGCTTCTTTGACGGCGTCGTTGTAGGCGTCGATGGCCTCACCGAAGCGCCCCATGTGCCAGAAGGTGTCCCCGATGGTTTTGAGGACCCAGGCGATGTCATTGTTGGGTTGTCCGTGCTGGGTCGCCGGCACGGAGCGGTAGGCGGCGAGGGCCTCATCGAGTGCTTTGAGGGCGTCCTCCATGCTGCCCATGTCACGCAGCACCATGGCGGCGAGCCTTTTGGCTTCGGCGATGGGGCGCAGTCCGTCTGGGCTGGTGCCGGCCAATCGTTGCAAGTCATCGATGGCGGTGAGGGCCTTGTCGAGTTTGCGGGTGTCGTACCAGTAGCGCGCCATTTGGGCGGTGACGCTGAGTTGGTGACTCATGCCGAGTCGCTGATGGGCGATGCGGTGCAGGTGTTGGAGCGTATCGAAGCGTTCCTTCTGCTCGCCGAGCTCCTGATAGGCCCAGGCTTTGATTTCGAGGTAGTGAAAGGCTTCCTGGGGTGCGATGAGGTCGAAGCCGCGTGGGCTGCGTTTGGCGAGGATGTTGGCGGCGGAGGTGGCCATGCGGAGGGCTTCCCGGGGTGCCATTTCGCGTCGCGCCTCTGTGGCGGCCTCGTGGTAGTAGCGGGCGGCTTCGTCGAAGCTCTGTGCGCCTTCGAGGTGTTTGGCGATGGTCGAAGGGGGGATGGGCTGCCCCTTGATCCTCTGATCGATGTAGTGGTCGGCGAGGCGTCGGTGGTAGACCATGCGCTCATCGGGGGGGACTTCGCGCAGGGCGACCTCGTAAGTCAGGGTATGGGTGAAGCGGTAGGCTCGGGTGGCGTCACCGCGGAGGTAGGTGCGTTTGAGCCAGTCGTCATTGGCGAGGATTTCGAGTTGTTCAATGACGTTTTGGCCAAAGAGGAGCGCCGCGTCTTGTCTTTCGAAGTCCAAGCCGATGACGGCACAGCGGCAGAGTGCCTCGCGCAGGGGTGGTTGGAGCTGATCGATGTGGGCAGCGACGATGCCTTCGATGCTCGCCGGGAGCCAGCTTTGGTGAATGGCTTCACCCATGACGTAGCGGCCCTCAACCAATCGGAGTGCATTGCGTGAGCGCAGGGTGTCGATGATTTCCAGGATGAAGTAGGGGACTCCGCCGGCTCGGTCGAGGATATAGGCGGCGGCGTTGGCGTCGATGGGGGTGTTGTCCAGGGCGTCGCGCAAGATGGCATCGGCGTGGAAGAGATCCAAGGGTGCGATGAGCTCGCGGCGCATGTTCGGATGGTTCAGCAGTGGCAAGGCGGGCGAATGGTCTTCGAGGTGTCTGGCGGTGCAGACGATGAAGATGGGTCGTCGTTGGGAAGCGCTGAGGCATTCGGAGAGGAAGGCGAGGCTCGTGTCGTCGCAATGCTGGAGGTTATCGATAACGACGATGAGAGGCGCGTGTAGGGCCGCTTGGTTGAAGATCCGGTGAAGGGCGAGGAAGATCCTGTAGCGCTTCTGGTCACCGCTGAGGTTATCGATGACGCTGTCATGGGAGCGGATCTGAAAGAAGAAGCCCAGGGCTTGGCACAGGTATGGTTTTGCGTGGGGCTCGAGGTTCGGGAAGAGGTCGTTGACGAAGCGTTCGAGGCGTAGCTGGGTGCTGCGCAGGTCGTCGTTGGGCTCCAACCCGACGAGGTCGAAGACGAGCTCTCTGACGACGGCGTAGGGGGTATCGGTGGCGTTCTGGGTGGCCATGGCGCGCAGGACCCTTACGGCGTCGCCCCAGCCTTCGTCGCTCTTTTCGCCTTCATTGTTTTTGGCGCGTTCGAGGCCTTTGAGGAAGGCGTCGACGATGGCGCTTTTTCCGAGGCCGACGGGTCCCTCGAGGGTGATGCCCAGGGAGAGGCGCTGTAGCTGGGTTTGATGAAAACGTCGGCGTAGGGCTTTGAGAGAGAGCTCCCTTCCTTGGAGCGCGTTGTAGCTTTGCCGGAGCTCTTCTTGTCGTTCTTTGCGGCTCTTTGGCCTTTGGATGCGGTAGAGGCTGGGATCTCGGTAACCTTCGTTGTCTTCGGTCAAGAAGGGTATGCGCTTGAGAAAGACACTCTCGAAGGCATGTCGGGTGCGTTGGTAGATTCTTCCGCCGACGAGAATCTCTTTGCTGAGGGCCTCACGGGCCATTTGTTGGGCGAGTTCTTTATTGCGGCCGAGGATCTGGCGTTCATACTCGCCTTTGGTCCCGAGGTAGGTGACGAGCGCCTTGCCGAGGGCGATGCCGATGGCGATCTGGAGGGGCGATTCTAGGTTGAGGTTGATGCCGGCGATGGCCTCGGTGAGGTCCATGGCGAGGTGAATGGCTTGCTCGGCATCATTTTCGGAGGAGACGGGCAGGCCGAGGAGGAGGAGGAAGCCATTTTCGCTGCTGGATTCGATGACGGCGTCGTACTTGTAGGCGATGGCGTCAATGATGTGCTGGACTTCAGCGAAGCATGCGAGGCAGCGCTCAGAGTTGGTGGCGGCGCGCAGCTCGGCGAAGCCGCTGATGTTAGCGGCGAGGCAGATGACATCCTTTTTGACGCGCCGCAGCTCTGAGGTGTGGGCGCCGTCGCCGATGGTGACGGGGCTGCTCGGCGTGTCTCCGACGTTGGACATGGCGGTGGAGGCGGCCAAGGAGGGGGTATGATCGTTTGGTCCCTCGACCATGGTTTTGACCGAGGCGCTTTGGACGGTGGCGAGGGGGGTGGCGTCGACGGTGAGGAGGAAATCGGCGACGGTTTGTGAGTCGTGAATGGAGCCGAGCTCCAGGAGGGCGCGGTGGAGATCGAGTTGGAGCTCACGGGCGTTTTGGTAACGGCGGGCAGCGATGCGGTCGAGTCCGCGATTGAGGAGCTTTTCGACGGCCGGTGGCATCTGTGGTTCGAGGGTGCTCAGGTCGGGGATGATGGCGCTGCGGACGAGGTTGAGGGTTTCGTCGGCGTTGCCGCTGGGGTAGAGCGCGCGGCCATAGAGGAGTTCGAAGATCACAGCAGTGGTCGAGAAGATATCGCTGCGGTGATCGATGGGTCCACCCAGGGCCTGCTCAGGGCTCATGTAGGCGAACTTTCCTTTGATGATGTGGTCCGCTTCTTTTGCGACGCTGCGGGCGCGTGCGATGCCGAAGTCGACGATTTTGAGATCGCCCTCCTTGCTGATGAGGACGTTGTGCGGGGAGATGTCGCAATGGACGAGGTTGAGGGGCTGGCCGAAGGGGTCCTTTCTTCGGTGGGCGTAGTCGAGGCCTTTGCAGAGTTCGATGCCGAGGTGGAGGGCTTCGCCGAGGGGGAAGGCGCGTTGGTTGTGAATTTTCGTTAGGATCTTGGCGAGATCCATGCCTTCGACGTACTCCATGGCGAGGAAGTAGGTGCCATCGACGCTGCCGAAGTCGTAGGTTTGGACGATGTTGGGGTGGTTGAGGGTGACGGCGATGCGCGCTTCATCGACGAACATGGTGACGAAGCGCTGTTTCTGGGCATAGGTGGGCAAGATGGTCTTGATGACGAGGCGTTTCTCGAGGCCTTCAGCGCCGAAGCTTCGGGCGAGGTAGACCTCAGCCATGCCACCGGCGCCGATTCTCTCGAGGAGCTCATAACGGCCGAGTGTACGCGGGACTTTGCGGTTTTGCGGGGCCACATCTTCCATCACGAGGGGATCTACCTACGGGCCAGGGGGAGCGTTCGCGCAGGGTCACAGCATTGATTGTAGCGATCAGACGGGCCCAGGAAAGTTTTCGCCTTGGATGAGGTGAAATGAGGTCTGGCGGAGCGCCTCATAGAGGACGGCGGCGACGGCGTTGGCGAGGTTGATGGAGCGGACGCCAGTGCGCCGAATGGGGAGCCAACGCAATTGGTCGGCAAGCTCGGTGCGGATTTCCTGGGGTACGCCCGTGGTTTCGGCACCAAAGACGAGGACGTCTCCCGGTTGGTATTGGGTGTCGCAGTAGCGTGTTTGGGCGCGGCTGGAGTAGACGTAGATGCGCTCTCGGGGGAAGATGTTTTGGATGGCGGCGAAGCTTGGGTGGCGGACGAGGGTGACGTTGGGCCAGTAGTCGAGACCGGCCCTGCGGAGGTGGCGGTCGTCGAGATCGAATCCCAGTGGCTCGACGAGGTGGAGGGTGGCGCCGGTTGCGGCGCAGAGTCTGGCGACAGAGCCGGTGTTGGGGGGGATTTCAGGGTGTACCAAGACGACATGGAGCTGGCGATCTTCAGGGCTACCCCAGCAAGGGTCGATAGGGCTGACAACGATGCTAGACACGGCGCAGATCTCACTGGTGGTGGCCGACGTGGATGCGCTCCTCCATGGAGAGGTGCTGTCGGCGCGGTGAGCGGTCTTGTATCAACCTGAATGTTCTGGGTAAAGGGGGGCCGGTGTACCACAATCCACGACCAAAGCCGGCATGGGGCTTGCTCGTTGTGAATTATTGTGG
>CAYVQF010000018.1:69467-85009 GCA_964454015.1 uncultured Myxococcales bacterium | reverse complement strand
ATGCTGGCGCTGCTGATCGCTGGGGCTTGTCCATTGATCTACACGCTCCTAGCCCTGCGGGGGCCGCACCGCTGCTGCTCCAAGGCCACACCGACGCCAACGGCGAGCACCGCATCACCGTCGACAGCCACAGCGGGAGCATCAACAGCCCCCACGTGCTCCACCTCGAAGCGGAAGTCCAAGATCTCAATGCCCAAAGCTGGACCAGCCGTCGCCGCGTCCTCATCCACCCCGCGCAGCACTACGCCGCCTTCAAATCCCTGCGCCATTTCTACCGCGTCGGCGACCCCCTCGAGGTCGATCTCGTCGTCACCGATGTGCACGGCGAAGTCATCCCAGCGCAAGACCTGGAGGTGCGCCTCCTGCGCAGTGAATTCCCCCACAGCTACGGCGCCGCCTCCCCGCCCCCCACCAGCGCCCAAGCCTGCCAGCTCCAAAGCAGCCTCGGCCTGGTTCGCTGCCGCTTCCGCCTCGACCACGATGGCGCCTATCAGCTCATGGCCACCACCACCGACCCTGACGGAAAGCGCAGCCTCAGCGCCGCTTCTTTCTGGGTCTTCGGCCACCGCGGCCGCACGCCCTCGGACGACGACGACCCCGAGGCGGAGCCCACCCTCAGCCTCGACAAAGATCTCTACCACCCCGGCGAGGTCGCCCGCCTGCGCGTCACCGCACCGTGGAAGGGCGCCGAGCTGCTCCTGAGCCAACAGCGCCTCGGCGTCGTCAGCACCACCCGCCACAGCCTCACCGACGGCGCCGTCATCATCGACATCCCCATCACCGACGCCCACGTCCCCGGCCTCGACTTGGCCTTGCACTTCCTCATCCCACCCACGTCGGGTCAGCAAAGCCCCCCCGCCCCACCCCGCATCGAGGCGCTCACCCTTCCCGTCTCGGCCGAAGGCCGCCGCCTCCAGGTGAGCATTCACTCCGAGGAGGCCCTGCTCCCCCCGGGCGCCCAGGGCACCCTCGAAGTGACCGTGCGCGACGCCGCGGGGCACGCCCTCCCGGACGTGGAAACCCTGATCATGGCCGTCGACGAAGCCGCCCTCGCCGTGGCCCGCTACCACCTGCGCGATCCCATCCGGGCCTTCTACCAGTGGAACTTCGACCAGGTGCTCAACAGCGAGAGCCGTCGCCTCATCGAGGCCATCAGCGATGACGCCTTACTCCAGCAACTGGAGGACTCCTGGGGCCGTGAAGGCGGCGTGGTCATGGGGAGCGGCGGCTTTGGCCTCCGCGGTCGCGGCGGAAAAGGAAGCAGCGCATCGGCCAGCGACGACAAGCTCGATTGGCGACGCGACTTCGAGCCCCTCGTCGTCTTCGTGCCCGAGGCCGTCACCGATGCCAACGGCCGCGTCAGCGTGCCCTTCGTGGCGCCAGACAACCTGACCCGCTATCGCCTCATCGCCGTGGCCGCCAGCACCCGCCACTTTGGCACCGGCGAAGGCAGCCTCACCGTGCGGCGCGAGCTGGCCCTGCGGCCTAGCCCACCGCGCTTCGTCCACCTCGGCGACCGCTTCTCCATCCCTGTCCTGGTGCAGAACTTGACCGATGAGCCCCAGGACGTCCACGTCGCCGCGCGCATCGCCAACGGCGACGACGCCAACGACATGGCCTTCACCCTCCAAGTTCCCGCCAACGACCGGCGCGAGCTCCTCCTGCCCGCCCAGAGCCACAACCTCGATGGCGTCTCGGTTCACCTCATCGCCCAGGCCCAAGCGCACCAGGACGCCGTGCACGTCACCTTCCCTGTCCTCAGCCCGGCCAGCCCGCGCGTCGTCGCCACCTACGGCACTTTGGACCACGGGGCGGTGCAACAAAACCTCGCGCCCCCTGCCGCAGCCGACCCCACCATCGGCGGCCTCAGCCTGAGCATCGCCAGCACCGCCCTCGCCAACCTCACCGATGCCCTCCGCTTCCTCTACGAGTACCCCTTCCACTGCACCGAGCAGATCGCCGCGCGCCTCCTGGGTGTGCTCACCCTCCGCCCCCTGCTCAGTCAACACGGAGGCACCGATCTGCCTACCCCCGATGACATCGCCATCCTGGTCCGACACGACCTCGAACGCATCCTCAGCCGCGAGTCGCCCAAGGGCGGCCTCGCCCTGTGGAGCGACGACACCCACCCCTTCGTCACCCTCTTCGGGACCCTGGCCGTACACCGCGCTGCCGCGGCAGGACATCCCGTGCCGCCCGAATTTCTCCTGCGCTTGCAGACCACCCTCGCCGATTTTCCCACGCACCTGCGCGATTTTGAGGCTACCCGCGGCCCGCTGGACCTCACCACCCAACTCGCGCTCAGGGCCTTCGCCTGCTTCGTGCGGCGTGAGATCGGCGCCGACGCCACTCCCGAGGCCCTCGCCCTCCTCGCCGAGCACCCCCTCGACCACTTCAGCACCGAGACTCTGGGCTGGATCCTCGCCGTGATCGGCGATGCGCCCCAACACGCCGCGGTCCGCGACCGCCTCCTGCGCCGTATAGTCAACGACCTCAATGACCCGGCAGCACCCGTCCCTGGCTACGGATTCAATCAACACCTCATCTTCGGCTCTCGGGTCCGCACCCTCTCGGTGGTCCTCATGGGTCTCCTCGCCGCCGATCCCCAAAACCCGGCCATCGCCTCCCTCGTCGCCACCCTGTTGGCTCAGCGACCCGAGGGTCACTGGAGAAACACCCAGGAAAACGCTTGGGCCATCCTCGCCCTCGAGCGCACCTATGCCATGGCCGAAAGCGAGGAACCGAACTTCACCGCGCACCTCTGGCTCGCCGATGCGCACCTCGATTCCCAGAGCTTCCATGGGCGATCCTTCGCCGTGAACCATCACACCGTGCCCATGGCCACCCTGCAACAGTACACCGACCCTGTGCCTCTCATCCTCCACAAAGAGGGACCTGGCCGCCTCACCTACCGCATGGCCTTGACCTACGCCTCTAAGCCCGAGACGACCCTCCCCGTTGACCGAGGCTTCTCCGTCTCGCGCACCTACACCACCCTCGACGCGCAACCCCTGCCGCAAGGAGACCAGGGCGACTACCAAATCACCCGCGCCTCCCTGATTCAGGTGACCCTCACCCTGACCACGCACGCCCACCGCTACCACGTGGCCCTCACCGACCCGCTGCCGGCAGGCTTTGAGATCGTCAACGCCCGTCTCGGCGGCACCTCGGTCCTGCCCCCGAACCAGCCTGAGCATTGCCCTCCCTGGCATGAGCACTTGAACCTGCGCGACCACCAAGCCGAGGCCTTCGCTTTCACCGTGAAGCCCGGCACCTATTGCACCACCTACCTGGTCCGCGCCACCACACCTGGCACCTTCGTCGCGCCCCCAGCCACGGCCGTGGAGATGTACAGCCCTGAGGTCTCGGGGCACAGCAGCAGCGACACGGTCGCCGTGAGCCCGTGACAGCGGCTTCCCCGTCCCAAGCTCAGGGGGCGGCCTTCATGGCGTGCCGCGCCGCAGCAGCCTGCCCGTCTTCGCCACCCAATTGCGCCAGCATCGCCGCCCGCACCGCGTCGCGCAGCGCCTCGGCGCGCGCCCGCGCATCGCCCGCTGCCGGCGCCCACTGCGGCGGCAGCACCGTCAGCCGGCACACGACGTTGCGCGCCAAGTCAGGCGCCCACTCCCCCTTGCGCAGCAACTGATCTGTCCCTTCGACCACCAGAGGGACCACGGGCAAGGCCTCCTCCACTGCCGCGATGAACGCGCCCATCTTGAAGGCCTGTAGGCGGCCGTCCCGCGAGCGCGTCCCCTCGGGGTAAAAGAGCAAGCTCGCTCCCTCGGCCACAACCTGGTGGATCTGCTCGGGCAAACCCACATTCGACCCGCGCTTCGTCCCCCTGTAGACCGGGATGTGGCCCGAACAGCGCAGATGATGGCCGATGATGGGGACCTTGAACACGTCCTCCTTGGCCAGCCAGCGATAGTCGCCCGTCATGAACGAGCCAATGAGCACCGTATCCAACAAGCTCAGGTGATTGGCCACGAACACGCATGGCCGCTGCGCCTCTAAGCCAACGCCGTTGCGCAGCTCGCGCCCGATGCCGAGATCGGTGCAGATGGAGACGAACCAACGCCGCATCGCCCACTGCGACACCCGCTTGTGTCCCAGCATGGGCGTGATGGTGCACGACAAGCCCCCGTAGAGCGCCGCCGACAGGCTCACCCGCCGCCAAGCGTCGACGGCCCGCACGCGCTTGACCACGCGTCCCCAAGGGCCGCGCTCCACCTCGCTCACGTGCACCTGGGTCGGCGCCGGCGCCGGCGAGGGTTTCTGGTTAAAACTAGAACGCATTGCCGATACTGAACTCAAAGACCATCGAGTCTTCACTCGACAGTGGCGCCAAGGGGAAACCCCACTCGAAACGCAACAAGCCGATGGGGCTGAACCAACGGAAGCCCAGGCCCACGGCCGTGCGCAGCACACTGTCGTAGTCCGCCGCATCGCTGAAGAGATCGAGGCGCAGGGAGAGGTCTTGGTCGTTGTCGAAGGCGTTGCCCGCGTCGGCAAAAATGACCCCCTTGATCCCCACCGAAGTCAGAATGGGGAACTCGATCTCCGCGTTGAAAATGAGCTGCTTGTCACCGCCAATGTGGAACTGGGTCAAGGCGCCCGCCGGATCACTCACGTCGGCAGAAATCCGCCGCGACGGGCCGAGAGAAGCACGCTCAAAGCCACGCACCGAGTTGGGTCCACCCACGAAAAAGCGCTCGAAGATCGGAACAGGCTTGCCATCGGCATTCCAATTGGAAATCAGCCCGAAGTCGGCGTTGAGCTTCAGCACGAAGTCGTAGAAGAGAGGGAAATACCACCGGGATCGGGCGGTGAAACGGGTGAACTCGTTCTCACTCACCAGCCAATCGTCGGCGACCTCCACACCCACCTGCTGGATGAAACCGCTGCTCGGGAAGAGGCGGTTGTCCCGCGTGTCCCAAGCCAGGGTGGCCCCGATACTGCTCGTTCGTCCACCCGTGAAGATGGAGCCGACGTTGCGCTTCTGCGTCCCCAAGGAGCCGCCCGGGCTCACATCGACCATCTCGATGGTGTAGTTCAGGTCCAGAATGAAATCCCGGGTGATGGGGTAACCAAAGCCCAAGGTCCCACCCCAGCTCGACCGGGTGAAGTCCGTGAACATGTACTCGAAGTTGAAGACCGTCGCCCTGAAGCGCCACGGCGAGTCAAAGAAGTAGGGCTCGAAGAACTGGATGTTGAAGAGCTGCCGCAGACCCGAGAAGGTCGCCTGCGCCATCAGGGTCTGCCCCCGGCCCAAAAAATTCTCCTGGCTGACCTGGATGGTCCCGATGAAGCTCTCTACCGAGCTGAAGCCCGCCCCGACTTGGAAAGTCCCCGTGGGTCGCTCCGTCACCTCCACCTGCACGTCGATGTAGTTCATGTCCCCGGCTGGCTGGGTCGAGATGGTCACCTTCTCGAAGAAACCCAGCCGCATCACGCTGCGCTCGCTCAGGTCCAGCATCGTCCCGCTGAAGATCTCGCCTTCATCGATCCGCAGCTCGCGCCGAATCACTTTGTCCGCCGTCTTCTGGTTGCCCATGATCACGATGCGACCAAAGCGCACCTTGCGGCCCATGTTGATGTCATAGGTAATGGCCAGGGTCTTGTCGCCGACATTGCGCTGCCGCTTGGGCTCGATGTTCACATAGGCGTAGCCCTCGTCGGCGTAGATATCGCGCAAGACCTTCACGTCCCCAAAGAGCTGCGACAGGCGAAACTTCTCCCCCGGCGTCAGCACCAACTTGCTCCGCAAGACCTCGGCGTCTAACAGCAAATCGCCGCTCACATCCACCGACGAGACCGTGTAGAAGTCGCCCTCTTCCACCCGCAGCGAGATGAACATCGACCGCCGATCATCGCTGAGCTTGACTTGTGGGTCCACCACCCGCGCGTCGGGATAGCCATTGTCGGCATAAAAGGCCGAAATCCGCTGCAAATCGCGCTTGAACTCTTCCTCCTTGAACTCCCCGGCGCCGGTCAAAAAGCCCAGCAGCGAAGACTCGCGCGTGAAAATGTAGCCCTTGATGTCTGCATCGGGGAAGGCTTCGTTGCCCAGGATCGTGATCTGCCGAATCTGTACCTTGGAGTACTCACGCACGTCGTAGTGCACTTCCACGTCGCCATCGGGGCGAGGCACCACCTCCGAGCTTACCTCTGCCAAGTAAAAACCTTCCTTGACATAGTGCGCCCGCAGCTTCTCCTCATTGGCCTTGACTTTGGCCAAGTCGAGAATGCTCGGCACCCGCAGGTCCATCAACTCCAACAGCTTGTCATCGTTGAACTTGTCGTTGCCGCGGAACACCACCCCCGCAATGGCCGGCTTCTCGCGCACGTAATAGACCAAAAAGCGCGCACCGGCGCGTTCCTCGACGTTGACCTGGACGTCGGCAAAGAAGCCCATGCGGAAGATGCGCTTGATGTCCTGGCTGACCCGCTCCAAATCGAGCGGTGCCCCCGTCGGGTGCTGCACATTGTAGCGTATCTCGTCGGCATTGGCGCGCCGGTTGCCCCGCACCTCGATGCCCGCGATTACCTCGCCTGCTTGCTCTGGGCTGATCCGCGGCTGGCACCACCCCTCAGCGGGCAAAAGCAGCGCGCCGCTCAGCAGAGCCAGCAGCAGCGCAGACAACACGCAACGACGCACCACCCTTCCCGCGGGCGCATGGGACCACTCGATGCTCATCGCGCCTCTCCCGCCGGCACCGCCGCGTCGACACTCTTCGCTGCATCCATGCTCTCTCCTGTTGCCGCGTCGCCAGGGCCTTGCTCGAGTAAACGGCCGCGCTCCATGATCAAACGTCGCGGCATGCGCTGGGCCAAGGCCGGATCATGGGTCACGATCACCACCGTCAGCCGCATGGCGTCGTTCAACTCCCAGAACAGTTGGTGAATCCCTTCGCCTGTCGCTTGATCCAGGTTCCCCGTTGGCTCGTCGGCCAACAACAAACGCGGCTCCATCACCAAAGCTCGGGCCAACGCCACGCGCTGCTGCTCACCGCCAGACAGCTCACCCGGCTTATGGGACAGGCGCTCAGAGAGACCAACCATATCCAACAGGCGGGTCGCCTTGGCTTGCGCCTCATGCCGCGGCAGACGATGGATCAAGCCCGGCATCATGACGTTCTCCAACGCCGTGAACTCCGAAAGCAGATGGTGGAACTGAAAGACGAAGCCAATGTGGGTGTTGCGGAAGCGAGCCAAAGCGGTCGGGCCCAATTGAAAGACATCGCGACCGCCAAAATGCACCGTCCCCTGCGTCGGCCTATCCAGCGTCCCCAACACATGCAGAAAGGTGCTCTTGCCCGCACCAGAGCGGCCCCGAATGCTCACCATCTCCGCGGGCGCGAAGCTCACGTCGATGCCATTCAGGACGTGCAACTCCTTCCCTTCGTGGAGAAATACCTTGTGCAGATCCGTTACCCGAATCTCCATCTCCACGCTACTCGACTTTCCGCTCGCCATCCGCACACTCCGCGGCCCAAAGCCACCAAGCCGTTACCTAGGCTTGGAAAGGCGCTATTCGTACCGAAGTCCCTCGACCGGGTCAAGGCGAGCCGCCATGATCGAAGGCAGCACCGTCGCCAAAAGAGAGATCACAATCGCCGCCCCACAGATCAACAGCACCTCAAAGGGCCGCACCTCCACCGGAATGTGGCTCAGATAATAAACATCCCCCGGCGGCTTGATACCCCAGCCCCCGATCAGCCAGCACAAGGCCAGCCCTAGACCACACCCAATGGCCGTCCCCAGGCTGCCGATCACCGCCCCCTGCACCACGAATATCCGCATGATACTCCCTCGGCTCGCCCCCATGGACTTGAAAATGGCGATCTCCCGACCCTTCTCAATCACGATCATGATCAAGAGGCAGAGGATGTTGAAAGAGGCCACCAGAATGATGGACGTCAATATCACGAACATGGCTATCTTCTCGAGCAACAATGCCGAAAACAATGAACCATTCAGCTCCCGCCAGTCCTGGACCTTGATCCCCGGATGCGCCGACAACAGCGACTCGATCGCAGCCTTCACTTTCGCCGATTGGCGCAAATCCGTGATCTTGATCTCTATCCCCGACACCCGATCGCCGATGTTCAACAAGTGCTGCGCGTCCTCCAAGGTCACATAGGCGAACTTCGTGTCGTACTCATACATGCCACTGAAAAAGACCCCCACAACCTTGAAGGGTCGGCTCTTCGGCAGCCCACCCGTCGGACCAACGTCCCCCGTTGGGCTCATCACGTTCACCTCATGCCCGACGAAGACGTTCAAGTTGCTCCGCAACTCCTTGCCCACCAAGAGGCCGCCCACCTTGCGCTCGGCACCGCCGTCCCCCTCATCCAAACCCGGAATCGGCTGCATCACCCGGCGCCGACTCACCACGGGCTCCATCACCGCATCCACCGCACGCTCACCCTCACCCGCCTCTTGCAACGGCAACTGGGCGTGCCACAAATCACCTTCACTCTCGGCGCTCTCAACCTCGGCCTCCACCTCGGCCTCCGCCACGCCATCCACTTCCGCCGCGCCAGGCCCTGCATCCACCTCCGTGCCCAAAACATCCTCCGCCTGCCCTGGCGTCGGCTGCGACCCATCCCGCTCGCGCAGCCAGGTCCCATGCGCCGCCCCCACGAAAGACAGCGTCGCCTTGGCCCCCGACGCCAACAGCGCATCCAATCGGTCCTGGCTCAGCTCACCCCCTTCCTCATCTTGCTGCACCACCACCGTCCGCTGCTGCGCTTGGGTCCACGGCCGCGAGCTCAGCGCGGGCAGCGCCTTGGGGTCGCTCAGATAGTCCAGACTGCCCTCCTGGATGACCTCACCCAGGTTACTCACCGTCCGCACCCTCACCGGGTCGATCCCGCGCAGAATCACCCCCTGCAGGTTGGTCGCCGAGTTGATCATCACCTCGCCCTCGACATAGGGACTCGCCCCCTCCACCTCCTTGACCCCACCCAGCGCCGCGAGCACCGCGCCATAATCACTCAAATAGCCATCCTCGTGGGACACCACGATGTGCGCCTTGGCCCCGATGATCTTCTCCCGCAGATCTCCTTCGAAGCCCCCCATCACACTCAACACCACGATCAACGCCATGACACCAACGGCCACCCCCCCGATCGAGATGAGGGTGATCACCGACAACACGTCACGCTGACGCTTGGCCATCAGGTAGCGCAGGCCCACAAAATGCTCAAAGCGCATCACAAAACCTCTGACCCACAACCCCTAGGGACGTTCTGGGCGCAGCAGGGGGAAAAGAATCACCTCGCGAATCGATTCGGACCCGCTCAACAGCATGACCAAACGATCGATGCCGATCCCCTCGCCGGCCGTCGGCGGCATACCATACTCCAGGGCCCGGACATAGTCTTCATCCATCGGATGCGCTTCCTCATCGCCAGCCACTTTGGCCGCCAACTGGTCTAGAAAACGCTGGCGCTGATCCAAGGGGTCGTTCAACTCATTGAAGGCATTGGCCACCTCGATACCCCCAATGAACAGTTCGAAACGATCGACCCAAGCCGGATCCTCGTCGTTGCGCCGCGCCAGCGGAGACACTTCCGCTGGATACTCCGTCACGAAGGTTGGCTCGATGAGCTGACCCTCCACCAACTGCTCAAAGAGAGCCATCAACAAGTGACCCGCACTCATCTGCCGTATCTGCGCCACCGTCGGCGGCTCCGGCAAGGCCAGGGCCAATGTCTCCAACACCTCCCGCTCGCCCAACGCCTCCTCACTGACCTGACACGTGGCGGCAACCCCCTCGCGGATCCGCAAGCGACGCCACGGACGCCCCATGTTGATCCGATGCCCACCCCACTCGACGACCTCGCTCTGCCGCACCTTGTGGCACAGTGACACCACCAGCTCCTCGGTCATCTCCATCAAGTCCGTATACGTCGCATACGCCTGATAGAGCTCCAGCATAGTGAACTCGGGGTTGTGGCGCCGACTCAGACCCTCGTTGCGGAAGTTGCGGTTGACCTCATAGACCCGCTCGAAGCCTCCCACCACGAGCCGCTTCAAATACAACTCCGGCGCAATCCGCAGGAAGAGATCCATGTCCAGGGCGTTGTGATGCGTCACGAAGGGACGCGCGCTCGCACCCCCCGGCGTGGTGTGCATCATGGGCGTCTCCACCTCCACGAAGGAGCGCTCATCCAAGAAGCTGCGAATGTAGCTCACCACCTGCGAGCGCAAACGAAAGATCGCCCGCACCTCATCGTTGACCATCAGGTCCACATAACGCTGACGCAAACGGGTCTCCAGATCCGTCAGACCATGCCACTTCTCGGGCAGCGGCCGCAGGCTCTTGGTCAACAACACGAAGCGCTCGGCGCGTACGGTCAACTCCCCCGTCTTGGTGAGGAAGAGCACCCCCTCCACCCCAATGACGTCACCCAAATCCAAACGCTTGAACACCCCAAAGCCTTCTTCACCCAGCAAGTCCTTGCGCATGTGCGCCTGGATGCTGCCGCTCCCATCCTTGATCGCCACGAAGGCTGCTTTCCCAAAGGCGCGAATCGCCATCATCCTACCCGCGACGCGCACCCGCACCGCCCCTGCCTCGACCTCCTCAGCCGAGCGCCCGCTCCACGTCGCTTGCAGAGCACCAGCCCCCGCATCGGGCCGAAAACCCATCGCATAGGGAGCGACACCTTCGGCCCGCAGCGCCTGCATCTTCTCCACCCGACCTCGCACCACCTGGTTCTGTTCGGCCACATAGGCGTCGTTGCCGAGGATCCCTTCCGTCTGCTCACTCATCCGCGTTCTCCTGCGCCCAAGGCGCATCTCACCTGCCGGCACCGGCCATCGAGACGTCACATCTACGACCTACCCCAAGCGTCATAGATCTTCTGCCGCCGCCTCTGCCACCTTGGTCGGATCGATACCGCCCGCAGATGCCAACAAATAGGTCGTAATCAGATCATCCAAGTCGCCATCCAAGACCGCATCCACATTGCCTACCTCCAAGCTCGTCCGGTGATCCTTCACCAGACGGTAGGGGTGCAAGACGTAGGAGCGAATCTGAGAACCAAAATCGATGGCCCGCTTGGTCGAATTCACCGCGTCCATCTTCTTCTCGCGTTCCTGGCGCTCACGCTCATAGAGCCGTGCCCGCAAGATGCGCATCGCCGTGTCCTTGTTCTTGTGTTGTGAGCGCTCATTCTGGCACGCGACCACGATCCCCGTCGGCAAGTGCGTCAAGCGCACCGCCGAGTCCGTCCGGTTGACGTGCTGACCACCGGCGCCACTGGCCCGGTAGGTATCGACCCGCAGATCGGCGTCGCGAATCTCGATGGAGATGCTGTCATCGATCTCGGGAAAGACAAAAATACTCGCAAAGGACGTATGGCGCCGCGCGTTGGAATCGAACGGCGAAATCCGCACCAAGCGATGCACCCCACTCTCCGCTTTGAGCAGGCCAAAGGCGTAAGGGCCGCTGACCTCCATCGTCGCCCCCTTGATCCCCGCCTCCTCACCTGGCTGCACATCCGTCAAGCTCACGGCGAAACCCTTGCGCTCACAATAACGGGTCACCATCCGCAACAGCATGTTCGCCCAATCTTGACTCTCCGTGCCACCCGCGCCGGCGTTGATCGACACGATGGCCGCACCCGCGTCGTGCTCACCGCCCAACATCCGGTTCATCTCCAAACGCGCGATCGACCTCTCCCCCTCGCGCAGCGCCCCCAAGACCTCATCGAGCACCGAGAGATCTCCCTCTTCGCGCCCCATCTCTATCAGTAACTCCGCCTCATCCAGCCGCGTCTGTTCACCCTGCAGTACATCTAGAATGTCTTTGATCCGACCGCGCTCGCGCATCAGCCCCTGGGCACGATCGGCATCGCCCCAAAAGCCCGGCTCCTGCGACTCCATGTCGATGCGCTCGAACTCCTCCTCCAAACGCGGGACGTCAAAGATACCTCCGCAGTTCATCGAGACGTGACTTCAGATCGTTGAGCTTGCCGACTACTTCGAAGATCTCCATACCTGCATCCCCTCTGCCAAAAAGGACCACTCATGGCCCCAGGCTCCATAATCCCTGCAGCCACTCCGCGTCAAGCACCCACGCGGCCCCACTTCGCGCAGCCTCTACTCCCGCCGCCAAGCACCATGGGCCCCACAACCTCGGCCACCACCTGCCCGCCCCACGGCCACCACGCCAGCATGGGCGCACGCAAAATGTGACCCCATGCACAATCCCCTTGCCTAGCCCCCCACCAAAGACGTAACCCTATTGCTATACGTGCGAGAAGGGCCACAGGCCCTCTGCTCTCTTCCCTGCTGCCGCAAGCGAGTTCCAGATGAATCCACTACCTCCCGACGCCATCACCCTCCCCGTCGCCCAAGGCGCCCTCCTCGTCTCAGCCAGCCACGCGGTCTTCTGTCCCGTCCCGGCCGATCAGCTCGACCCGCTCCAAGACCTACTCGCGGGTCGTGGCACCCTCGCCCAGCTCGCCCCAGCCTTGCGCGAAAACCTGCACCACCACGGCTTCTTTGGCCCCCCCCGCGCGCTGCCACCGAGCCCTCCCCTCGTCCAACTCCAGTTGACCAACGCCTGCAACCTCCACTGCAACTACTGCTGCACCAACTCCGGCCCCCCCCGCGACCAAGAACTCACCCTCGCCGACGTCCAACACGTCCTGCGCGAGGCCAAGCAGCTCCTCGGCCCAGACACCAGAGTGGCCCTCCTCGGCGGTGAACCCCTCCTCGTACCCTGGACCCTCGACGCCGCCGACTTCGCCCTCGATCTCGGCCTCCATGTCACCCTCTTCACCAACGGCATGCCCTTGCTCGATGCGGCCTTCGCCCAACGCACCGCCCAGGCCATGGCCCGCGGCATGGAAGTCCGCATCAGCCTCGCGGGCCCCACGGCGGACCTCTGCGACGGTGTCTCTGGCGCACCGCGCTTCGATCAAGTCATCGCCGCCATCCACCAACTCGCCAGCCTCGGCGCCAAACCCTGCGTCGATCTCATGCTCCTTCCCGATCACGTCGACCCATGCGGTGAAGCGCTCCCCGCCCTACGCAAATTGCTCCCGCAAGGCGTCAAGATCTCCTTTGGCCTGGCCTACCTCAGCGGTCGCGAGAGCGGACAACACATCTTCCCCAGCCGACCCGCCCTCGAAGACGCCCTCGACCGCATCGCCTTCGCCGCCGGCGAAGTCATCCCCGCTCCCAAAACCAGCACCACCACCCAGCGCCGCGATGGCTGCGCCTGCGCCTTGGGCAACCACATCCACGTCCGCAGTGATGGTGCCCTCTTCACTTGCTTCAAAATGGAAGAGCGCGTGGGCCACCTCAGCGATGGTTTCGCCCAAGTCCTGCAGGGGGTCATGGCCGACCCACACCCAGCCTACACCCTCGACACCTGCAAGGCCTGCCCCCTGGTCTCCCTCTGCGGTGGCGGCTGCCGCTCCGACAACTTCCTCTACACCGCCGACCCCAACCGCCCCATCTGTGACACCTGGCGCGTCCAAGTCCTGGCCGAGCTCCTCTTCGAAGACAACGTCGCCGCCATCCAATGGCCCGCCCACCACCTCCTCGCCGAGGCCCACGCCCGCAACATTCCCGCGCCGCTCGACCTCCCCCTCGCCCGACCTTCATCCCATCTCGGCGACGCCCCCTGCACGCCGATCAACGCCCACCTCGACACCAGGGACACCCCATGACACCCAAAGCCATCGCCCTCTGTATCGAAGACCTCGACGCCTCACCGCAGCGGCGCTTCCTCGTCTGCACCGCCCTCATCGGGCACAGCCCGGGCCTGGGACTGGACCCCCGGGGAGAAGTCACCTGGCAACGCCAACAGGACCGGGTCGTCGAGCTGTGGGTCTCCATGGACCAGCAACTCATCCTCTATCGCCGACCCGACGGCCCCCCGACGGAGGTCCACCGCGGCGGGCGCTCCCTCCAGGTACCCGAAGAAAAGCCCGTCGTGCTCTTGCACCTCGATGAGATCCGCATCGACCAGCGCCGCTTGCGCGTGCACCTCCACGGGCAAGCCAAGACCATCGCGGCGCCACAATTCTTCGCCCCGCCACCCCCTCCCAGCGCCAGCAAAAAAACCCTCAACGCCGTGGCCGCCGCCACCGCCGCCGCCCTCTCCCTGGGCGCCGTCGCCTGCCAAAGCAGCGCCGCCACCGAACCCACCCCACCCGTCGAGGTGCGACCCCATCCGCCCGCCCCCATGCCCCCTGAGTGGCCCCAGCCCGAGCCCGACGTCGTCGAAGTCACCGCGCCCGAACCCATCGAAGTGAGAGAGGCGCCGCCTGAAGCACCCATCGACGAAGAAGAAGGACCCCAGGAAGAGGGCGATGTCGATCCTGGGCTCATCCAGGAGCCACCGCCCATCGAGGTCCGCCCCATGCCGCCCACCATGCCCGCGCCGCCGCCACCCAAAAAAGACCCCAACCACTGATACCCCTGACCTCCTCACCAGGCCGGACCACGGAGATCCAAGTCATGCCACGCCCCATCGCTGTCTGTATCGAAGATCTCGACGCCCAACCACAGCATCGCTTCCTCGTATGCACCGCCACGGTTGGCGTCGAGCCAGGCCTCGGGCTCGACCCCACGGGTCGCGTCTCGTGGCACGATGACCTCGAAAGGGTCGTCGAGCTGTGGGTCTCACAAGACCAGCGCTTCATGCTCTTCAAACGCCCCCAGGCACCGCAAACCGAAGTGCACCGCGGCGGACGCTCTCTCGTCGTCCCCGACGAAAAACCCGTCGTGCTCCTCCACAAAGACTGCGTCCACATCGCCGGGCGGCGGCTCTGTTTCCATCTCCACGGCATCACCCAACACGTCAGCCCGCCCCAGCCCTTCGTCCCCACACCGACCAAACCCAAAAAGCAAAGCAACCTTGGAGACTTCGCCGCAGCCGCCGCCACCGCTACCGCCCTGGCCATGGGCGTCGCCGGCTGCCCTAGCCCCAGCCCGGAAGCCACCGCCCCGCCCATCGAAGTCCGCCCCGAGCCCCCATCGGTGGAACCCCTCCCCCCCGAGGAAGCGCCCGCCACGCCACCCTCCGACCCCAACCTGGGTGAAACACACCCCATCGAGGTGCTCCCTGAGCCGCCCATCGCCCCCATCCCCGCCAACCTGAAGCTCCCACACGAGCCAAACCCCACCTCCCCCGACGACCAGGCGGCACCACCAGAGCCCTCCTCCCCTCCCATCGAGGTGCGCCCCGAGCCACCCCGAGTGCCAGCGCCAGTGACACCCGACGCCGAGGTGATCCTCCCGGAACCACCTCCCCCTCCCATCGAAATCCTCCCCGAGCCGCCCAAGGTCGCCGCGCCGCGAAGCCTCGATGACGAAAACGAGTGATCACGAGCCGCAGCGCTCGAAAAAGCACCCCTGTCTCTTTTCGCCATACCCAACGCTGTGAAGGTCTCTCCCATGCCAGCCCTGGCCAAAGTCTTTGTCTGCCTGTGTACCCTGCTCTGGCTCGCCAGCGCCTGTGGTGAGGGCGCCAAGCTCCACAATCACCTCCCCGAACCCGATGCCAACGACCC
>CAYVQF010000018.1:0-69367 GCA_964454015.1 uncultured Myxococcales bacterium | reverse complement strand
CGAGCTCGACACGCCGCCGCCCGACGCCACCGACCTCCACCAAGACGCCGAGCTCGACACGCCGCCGCCCGACGCCACCGACCTCCACCAAGACGCCGAGCTCCTCGACATCGAAACGCGCGATGCCCTCGACGCGACTGACGACGGCGACGCCGTGGATCTGGCCGACGCCGAGACCCTCGACACCGTGCCGGACACAGACCCCTTGGACGCGAGCGACCTCACGGACGTGGATCCCGACCCCTGCCCAGGCGAGTGCCGGGTGCAGACCTTGACCGCCACCTTCGGCGCCGTGACCGAGCCCTTTGAGCGCGCGATCTTCGGACTCACCGCCCCCACCCAAGCCGAGCAGCCCTGGGAACTCTATGTCGAAGCCATGCACGGAGGCTTCAGCGGCTGCCCCAGGTCCAGCTCCCCCCTACCCGACCGCATCCTCATCCTCAGCGGCATCACCCTGCCCACGGACCTGACGCCCCAGACCAAAAGCGACGGCGTCGCCGCGGTCCTCCTCGACAGCCTCGGAACCTTGGCGCCAGCCATGCAGTTCACCCACGCGTCGGCCGTCGTCGTGACGCCCGTGGCCTGGGCGGTCTGCACCGAGTGTTTCGGACAGCCTGCGCCCAGTGATCCTGAGGCCTTCATCGCCTTCAGCGTCGAAGCGACCTTCCCAACGGGCCGCATCGCCGGCCACCTCTATGGCCGCCACTGCGACATCATGAACGAATGATGCGCCCAGCGCCGCCCATGCACCCCACCCATCGCCGCAAGCCTGCCCGCCCAGCCGAGGGCCATCGCATCGAGAGGTCACCCATGCACGCCAGAGCGCTACGTTCCCTCATCCTCCTCCTCCTCGGCCTGTGGGCAACGCCCGCCTGGGCCGCCGACTTCTATGTCGACCCCGTGCACGGCGCCATGGACAACGACGGCAGCCGCGACGCCCCCTGGCGCACCCTCCAAGAAGTCATCGAAGCCAACCTCATCGAAAGCCAGGAGTGGAGCAGCTTGCCCTATGCAGAAGGCGCGACCCTAGTGCCCAAAAACCCCGGCGCACCCGTGCGCGCTGGCGACCGCCTCTGGCTGCGCTCCGGTGACCATGGGGCCCTCGTCATCCAGAGCTACTACAACGCGGCGCCCATCATCATCCAAGGCGAGCCGGGGGCCAGCGCCCGCCTCTCCTCGGCCCTGATCCGCTCGTCCAGCCATTGGCACCTCGTCAACCTCGACATCAGCTTGGCTTACGCCACCGACTACGAGAAGAAAACCCTGCTCGCCATCGAGAACCACAACTGGCGCGGCCCCGTCCATGACATCCGCGTCGAAGACTGCCGCATCGCCTCCGTGGCCGACATCAGCCCCTGGACCGCCGACGACTGGAACAACCTCGCGGGCAACGGCATCCGCGTCGACGGCGCCAACAACTTCATCGCCAACAACCACATCAAAAACGTCAACTTCGGCATCAGCGTCTCGGGACCCAACGCCCAAATCATCGGCAACACGATCGAGAATTTTTCTGGCGACGGCCTCCGCGGCCTCGGTGATCACGGCCTCTTTGAAGGCAACCTCGTCAAGAACTGCTACAAAACCAACGATAACCACGACGATGGCTTCCAGTCTTGGTCCGTCGGCCCCGATGGCGTTGGCAGCGGCGAGGTCCACGGCATCATCCTGCGGGGCAACACCATCATCAACTACGAAGACCCAGACCAACCCATGCGTTGCACCTTGCAAGGCATCGGCTGCTTCGACGGCACCTTCGTCGACTGGGTCATCGAGAACAACGTCATCATGGTCGACCATTGGCACGGCATCACCCTCATGGGCGCCCGCAACAGCCGCATCGTCAACAACACCGTCGTCGACCTCAACCAGGAACGCCCCGGTCCACCCTGGGTGCGCATCGCCAACCACAAAGACGGCACCCCCGCTCAGGGATGCCTCGTCCGCAACAACCTGGTCACCGCCATCAACGTCGAGGGAGACGGTGTCACCGTCGACCATAACCTCATCGTCACGGATCTCGCCGCCCATTTCGTGGATCCACTGGCCTTCGACCTGCGCCTCCTCCCCACCTCCACCGCTATCGACGCGGGCGCGGCCGAAGAGGCCCCGAGCCTCGACCACGCTGGCGTACCGCGCCCGCAGGGCTTGGCCGTCGACGTCGGCGCTTTCGAGTGGCACGATGGCACCTGGCCACCGCCTGAACCCGAAGAGCTACGCCCAGAAGAAGCGGTCGAGCCCGCCCCAGAGGCCGTTGAAGCCCCAGACTCGGCCGAGCTGGGGGGCGACGACACCCGCCCCGACCCGGGAAGCGACGCCAGCGACATGGCGGAGGATCTCCAGGCCGACCCACCCCCCCCGCAACGCGACCAAGAGAGCTGCGCCTGTCGCGTCGCCGCCCCGCGCCCAACAGCGCCCCGCGCCCTTGGCGCCCTGGCGCTGGGCCTCCTGGCGCTCTACCTCATCCGCCGCCGACACCAAAGCCAGCAGCACTGAAGCGCCCCTTGCGCCCTACCGGCGACGCCCTCCTTGTCAAAGCCGCGCCACTCACCTATCGTTGGCCACTAAGGTTGTGAGCTTGGCGAGGAGCCATATGCATATGCCAACGGACGATCTCTTTCGCGCCATGGCTGAAGCGACCGGTGAGGGCATCGCCATCGCCGACGTAGACGCCATGCGCCTGTGCTACGTCAACCCTGCCCTGTGCCGCTTCTTGGGCTATCGAGCCGAGGAGCTGCTCCAGCAACCCGTGCAGATGCTGCATCACCCAGAAGACTGGGAGCGCGTCGCCACCCACTTCCTGCTCGAACAACCTTCGACCTTCGTGGTGCGAGACCTCCCCTGTCGCCACAAAGACGGCAGCACCCGCTACGCCGACATCAGCCAGGCCCACCTCTCCACCGATGCGAGCAACATAAAAATCGGTATCTTCTCCGATGTCAGCAATCGCCACGCCATGAAAGCTGAGCTCGAGGCCAGCGAACTGCGTCATCGCGAGACGGCCCAACTCCTCGAAGCCGTCTTCGACGCCATCCCCGATGTCATCGGCATTCAAGACCTGCAGCACCGCGTGCAGCGCTACAACGAAGCCGGCTACCGCTTTGTCCAGGCCACCCCCGAATCGGCCAAGGGCAAACGCTGCTGGGAACTCATCGGGAGGACCCAGCCATGCGCCACCTGCGCCGTGCGATCCGCCATCGAACAGAAGACCAGCGTCCAACTTGAGAAACACCTCCCCGAGCTCGATCTCTGGCTGGACTGTCGCGCCTACCCCGTCTTGGATGCCCACGGGGGGCTGCGCTGCGTCGTCGAGCACCTCAGAGACATCACTGAAACCCGCCGACTCCAAGAGCAACTGCGCCACGCTGAAAAAATGCAGGCCATCGGTGAGCTCGCCGGCGGCCTGGCCCACGATTTCAACAACCAACTGGGAGCCATCAGCGGATTGGCCGAGCTCTTGCGCTTCGAAGTCGAAGAACGCCCAGACGCCCTGGAGCTCGTCGACGCCATCCTCCTCACCATCGAACGCGCCTCCACCTTGACCCAGCAGGTCTTAGCCTTCTCGCGCCGAGGGAACTTCCTCACCATCCCTGTCGACGTCCACGCCATCGTCCATGAAGTCCGCTGCCTCCTCCGGCACAGCATCGACAAACGCATTCACATCGACCTCAGGCTGCACGCCACCCGCCCCACGACCCTCGGCGATCCTTCCCAAATCCAGAATGCGCTCCTGAACTTGGCCCTCAACGCCCGCGACGCCATGCCCCATGGAGGCAGCCTGGTCTTCTCCAGCAGCATCGTCACCCTGGACGACGCCTCCAAGACTGACATGGTCCTAGCGCTACCCCACGGTGAGTACTTGGAACTCTGCGTCAAAGACGACGGCATGGGCATGGCCCCGGCAACGTTGCAGCGCGCCTTCGAACCCTTCTTCACCACCAAAACCATCGGCCGCGGCTTCGGCATGGGCCTTGCCGCCGTCTATGGCACCATGAAGAATCACCGCGGTGGCATCGCCGTTCACAGTGAGGTCGGCCAAGGGACGTCGTTCAAGCTCTATTTTCCCATCCACACCGCTGCGCCACCTTCCGCCGACAAAAAAGTCGGCCCCCGCGCCGCGGCCATGACCCCGGCCAAGATCCTCGTCATCGATGACGAGCCCATGCTCTCCAAAATTGTACGCACCGTGCTCGAACGCTTTGGCCATCAGGTCCACTGCCAACCAGACGGAAGGAGCGCCCTCGACTTCTTCCGCCAACACGCAGACGCCATCGACGTCGTCCTCCTGGACGTCGTCCTCCCAGACCAGAGCCCCCAACACGTACTGACAGAGCTCCTGGCCATCAAGCCAACGTGCAAAGTCATCCTCCTCTCGGGCTATAGTATCGACGGCGAAGCCCAATCACTCCTGGAAAACGGTGCCCTGGCCTTTCTCCAGAAACCCTTTCGCGGCTACGAACTGGCCCTGAGCATCGAGAGCGCCCTGGCCATTGAACGGCCGCGCGACCTGTGCACCACTCCCGACGCCAAAAGCAGCGACGACCAGTGATGGTCTATGCTTCTTGCCCAAGGGCGCGGCCCACCCGCCACCCAGGCCACCTCCTCGACCGCCAGGTGAAGTGATGCCCGCGGCAAAACCCCGTCCTGCGGCCCTGCACCCGCCTCACTGCATCTTGACCCACACTGGCGCTGCCCATACATATGGCACGCATGACCTGGCAGCAGCCTCGCGCCAGGCAACGCTCACCCCCCAAATCACGTCGTTGGGACACCCATGCACAAGATCCTCATCGTTTATGCCTCCCGCAGCGGCAGCACCAAGTCCATCGCTGAGAGAATGCACACCACCCTCACCCAACACCTCGAGGACGGCACCAGCGTGACCTGCGTCGCCGCCGCCGATGCCCCCAACCCAGCGGACTATGACGCCATCATCCTCGGCAGCGGTGTCCGCGCCGGACGCTGGCTGCGCGCCGCGCGCAACTGGCTCGCCGAACACGTCGACCTCCTGAAAACCCGACCCTTTGCCATCTTCACCGTGGGCTTGACCATCGCCTCTTCACCGGAAAAACGGGACGAGGTCCTGGGCTACACCGCCCCCCTGCTCAAAGCCGGCCAGCTCGAACCCGTGGGCATCGGCCTCTTTCCCGGGTGGAACGAACCCAAGGCCTTCACCTTGCCCGAGCGCCTCATCCTCAAAGCGATCGGCGCACCCAAAGGAGATTTTCGGGACATGAACGCCGTGGACGCGTGGGCGATGGAAGTCTTGCCACTTCTGCTGGCCACCCAAGCCACCACCTAGTTCATGGGGTCACCACACTTCACGACCGGGCTCGCTTGCGCCCTCACCCTGGTCGTCGCCACCACCCTCGGCGCTTGCCACAGCGAACCCTGCCCCGCGTGCGCCACCGTCGATGCCTGCCCGAGCGCGCCACCCGCCTCTCCACCCCAAGAAGACGAACCGCCCCTCGCGCTGAGCTCGCCAGCAGACGCGTCAGCGCCTCTGGACGGCGCTGCCCCAACCCTGGGTGCCGAAGTCGTCCGCCTCGGGGTCGACGTACTCCTGGATCGGGAAATCCACCGCATCGCCGGCAAACGGGTGGGCCTCATCACCAACGCCTCTGGCGTCGATGGCAACCTCGTCCCAACGGTCGATCGCTTCGCCGCCGACGGCCGCTTCGAGCTCGTCCAGATCTATGCCCCCGAACACGGGTTGCGCGGTGCCCTGCCCGCCGGTCAGCGCTTCGAGGATGAAGTCGACCCCGTCACCGGCGTCCCCGTCGAAAGCCTCTACGGCAAGCGCACCGCACCATCTGCGGCGACCTTGAGCCAACTGGACCTCCTGGTCTTCGACATCCAAGACGTCGGCTCGCGCACCTACACTTACACCTCCACCATGGGACTGGCCATGCAGGCCGCGGCCAAGGCGCAGATCCCCTTCATGGTCCTCGATCGGCCCAACCCCTTGGGTGGCCTGCGCGTTGAAGGACCCATCCGCGAACAGCGCTATCAGAGCTTCGTCGGCTGGGGACCCACTCCCGTCTCCCACGGCATGACCGTCGGAGAACTGGCCGCTTTCTTCAACGCTGAGCTGGCCATCGGCGCCGACCTCCAGGTGATCCCCATGGAAGGATGGCGCCGCGAGATGGTCTGGGAAGACACGGGCCTCATCTGGGTCCCCACCTCCCCCAACATCCCCCACAGTCACAGCGCCCACCTCTACATCGCCACGGGCATGGTCGCCGGGGTCTCGCGCAATATCGACGAAGGGGCCCATTACACCATGCCCTTTGAAACCATCGCCGCGACCTTCATCGAGCCGCAGGCCTTTGTCCAAGCCCTCCAGGCCCAAAACCTCCCCGGGGTCCTGCTGCGCCCCATTGTCTACCGACCCGCCAAAAACCGCTTCGGCGGACAGACCGCAGCAGGCGTGCAGCTCATCGTCGTCGATCCCCGCGCATTCCGACCCCTCCACACCGCCCTGGCGTTGTTCTCCACCATCGAGCGGCTCTACCCAGACCAACTCGAGGTGCGCAGCCCCCGCAGCTTCGCCCGCATCTGGGGCCAAAGCGAGGTCCGCGAGCGCCTCCGCAACGGCGAATCCCCTGAGGACATCGCCGCGTCTTGGGCCGATGACCTGGCCACCTTCGCCGCCGCCCGGGCCCCACACCTCATCTACCCATGAGCCGCGGCACCTGAGCCACCCTGAGAGTGCCCACCCCCAAGCCCCAGGGCTCCGTTCGCACCGCTCTCACCACACCCGCACGCGAAAACTAAGCGCTCCGGTTGCGTCGCTGGGCTGGCCGATGCCCCGAGGAACGACGCGGCGCGTTGCCCTCGTTCGCCTTGGCGCTCGGCGCACTGTTGGCGCGCATGGACTGAGCCTTGGCCCGACGCTCCGCGTTCGCCGCGGCCCGCGCCCGATCTTCTGCCTTGCGCGCCCTGATCTCGGCGATCCGCTCCGCCAGTGGCACCTCGAAACGCTCCTGCGGCGCCGCATCGTAGTCGAAGCCCTCCAGGCGACGCCGTGGCAAGGTCTTGCCAATGAAACGCTCGATGTGCTTCAGATCCCGCGCGTCCTCAGGGGTCGAGAAAATCACGCTGTCACCGACGTCACCGGCTCTGGCCGTACGACCTGCCCGATGGACGTAATCCTCCGGCACTGGCGGCACATCAAAGTTCACCACCAGCGGCAAAGCCTCGATGTCGATCCCACGCGCGGCGATGTCCGTCGCCACCAGCACCTGCAAACGTCCCGACTTGAACGCCCGCAGGGCGTCCTCTCGCTGGGCCTGGCTGCGGTTGCCGTGGATCCGATCACAACGGATACCTCTCTTCTCCAAGTGGTCCGCCAAACGATTCGCCCGGTGCTTGGTTCGGGTAAACACCAAGGTCGCCACTTGCGGCCGCTCGGCCAAGAGGGCCAACAGCAAACCCGGTTTCAGCTTCTCCGACACGGGCATCACCGTGTGCGCAATACCCGTGGCCGGCGCCGCCTTCCTTTCCGTCCCAATCCGCAAGGGATCTTCCAAAAGATCCCTGCTCAGCGCGACGATGGCCTGCGGCATGGTCGCTGAAAACAACAAGGTCTGCTTGGCCCGCGGCAGCCGATCCATGATGCGCCGCACATCGGGCAAAAAGCCCATGTCCAACATCCGGTCCGCCTCATCCAGCACCAAAACGTCCAGGTCATCGAAGCGGCACCAGGGCTGCTGCATGTGATCCAGCAAGCGGCCCGGCGTCGCCACGATGATCTCCACGCCCGCCCGGATCGCGCGCTCTTGCGGCCCCGGACGCACACCACCGAACACCGAAGCGACCTTGATACGCGTGTACTGCGCCAGCGCTTCGATGTGGGCCTGCACCTGCGCCGCCAATTCCCGGGTCGGCGTCAGCACCAACGCCCGGGTGCCCTTGCCGGGCTCGCGCAACAAATACTCGAGAATGGGCAAGGAAAACGCCGCCGTTTTCCCGCTGCCCGTCATGGCACAAGCCAAAATATCGCGTCCCTCGATCGCAGGCCCCATGACCGCAGCTTGAATGGGGGTTGGCTCAGAAAAACCAAGGGTTTCCGTGGCGCGCACCAGCGCCGCATCGAGGGGAAAAGAAACGAACGTCATGAAATGCCTTTAGAGATGCTGCGCCAGACCTTGGCCGCAGCGTGATCGTGCCGAGGAAGGTCACCGTCGGCAACGCTCTGAGGCACGTAAGAAATGGCGCGTCCATCGCGCCCATGGCAGCGTCATGCTGCCTCCAACGACCTCGATCCCTGTCGAGGTCGGCGCCTTATGTACACATGCCCACCGATTTCGCAAGCTTTTTTTCCACGACGACCCGCGCAAGTGCCGCCGCCTTCGCCTCCCTCCATCGCCGCCATTTGCCCGCGTGCCCAACCCCATGCCGGGCATTCACCGGCTAGACGCGACGCCGCGGCGGCACAATCACATTGGCCATCAACAGCCCCACGGCCAATGCCATGGCCACCAAACCCGTCTCGAAGGCCGCATCCACCCCGCTCATCGTGTCGTCCGCCATCATCCACACCACGCTGCGAAAGCCCAAAGATCCCGGCACCAACAGCATGATCGCCGGCACCGTCACAATAATCGGCGGCCGGTCCAAGAAGCGCCCCCACACATTACCCACCACCCCGGCAATCACCGCCCCCAACCAAGCCCCAATCGTAGACCCACCCCAGATGGAACCCGTTCGCGCTGCCAAAAAGGTGCTCACCCCAGCCACCAAGATCCACACCATGTCGCGCCCCCGGGCGTGGAACAACACCGCAAATGCCAACGGTGCCACCAACACCGCCGCCACCGAAACCCACACCGGCACGCCGGCCGCCTCCACACCCAAGGAGCTCGGAGACAACGCGCTCAGCCACCGCCCAAGGATCACCCCAAAGCCCAGGCCCAACAGAGTCAGCATCGCCACCATCAGCCGCGCCGTGCCCGCCACCAGGTTACGCGTCGACACCTCCGTCAAGGCCACCGTCAAGGTCAGACCCGGCAACAGATATATGACCCCCGCCAAGGTCGCCACTTCCGTCGCGAAGCCACCCAAAAACCACTCCAGCCCAGCAGCACCACTGGCGCACAGCGTCGCCGCCAGCGGGACGAAAATCGGTCGGCTGGCCGGCGTCGCCAAGACCATGGCCAAAAACCCAACCATGGTACCCAACAAAGCCCCTACACCGACCTCAGCCCAGCCACCGCCAAAAAAAACCGCCCCCGCCGCTGACGCCACGGCAAAGGCGCTCAGCGTCACCCCACGACCATAGCGCGAGGGGGCGCCAGCAACCTCACGGATCTCCACCAACGCCGCCGCCGGCGTCACGGCATTCGTCAACAGACGCTTGACCACCTCGTCCAACGCCGCGATCTTGCCCAGATGCACGTCCTCATCGTCGATCCGAACAAAGGCACTCTGCTGACGCCCCAGCGGGCCAAAGTGACCAAAGAGCGCCGTTGGCACCGCAAAAAATGACGCCTCCAAACCGAGCTGACGCGCCACCCGGGTCAACACATCCTCCAGGCGATGCGCAGGCGTCCCAAAACGATGCAAAGCGCGCCCCATCTCCATGACCAGACGCCGGCCCTGCGCCGCGCCCGTCACCTGAGGCGCCAGTTCCGGGCTCGGCAACACCAGAGGATGCCCCTCGGCATCAGGAGAACGCTCACCCATGAAGAACACCCACTGCCCGCAGCGCTACATCATCAATGCTGCTTCGTGGTGATGGACTCCAGACCGTGAGCACCAGGACCACGCTCCGCCCGCCACAACATGAACGAGAAGAAAAGACCCAGCGACGCCAACACCGTGAACGCCCACATCCCTGCCGCGTAACCTTCTGGATTCTCAGGACTCGCCGAAAACCAATCGTTCAAAAACCCAATGAACCACGGCACGAACGCCATCCCTATCTGCTGACACAGCGTCATCAACGCATAACCCGTCCCCAGCCGCTGCTGCGGCACGATGTAGGCCACCGACGGCCACATCACCGCGGGGATCATGGAAAATGCCAAACCCAACAACAACATCACCACGAGCAGCGTCAACGGAATGACATTCCCGCCGATGCTCAACTGCGGACCAGCCGGCGCATAGGTCACGATCAAAAACAGGGGCAGCAAAATCAACGAACCCACGGCCATGAAAAACGAGCGCTTGCCCACCCGATCCACCAACAACCCAAACAAAGGCGTCGCGATCATCGCCGCGATCGGCAACAGCGAGCTCAACATCCCCGCCGCATCCCGCTCCAGACCGTGCGCCTGCTGAAAATAGAAGATCGCAAAGGCCCGAAAGGGGAAAACCGTCGAGTAAAAAACCACGCACAACGCCACGATGTACCAGTACGACGCGCTGAACGAGAACATCCCACGTCGCTCCAGCTTCTCCGTCTCCTGCACATCACCAAGGGCGTAGCGTCCGTCGGCGCGGCTCTCCATCACCCAGTACAAAAACGCACCCGCCAAGGACACACCCGCCACCCCCGTCGCCAACCACAGCGGGTCCTGCCAATTCTCGTAGAGAGGCCGCGCCCAGCCCGTGGACCAATCGGCCGATGCCGAACCCAAACGCGAGATGGTCAAATTCAACCCAAAGGCAAAACTCAGCTCCTTGCCCTTGAACCACTTCGCCAACGCCGTGGTCACCGCGACAATCAACGGCTCGGCCCCCATCCCCAATAAAAACCGACCACTCACCATCACCACGTACTCTGACGACACCGCCGTCAGCGCCGCCGCGCCCAAACAGATGACCGCAAAGAGCATGATCGACTTCTTCGTACCCCAGCGATCAATCAGATAGCCACCCGCCAACAACACCAACACCGCTGCGATGCTATAGGCCGAATACAAACCGCCGAGCTGACTGTCACTGAAGCCAAGCTGAGACTTCAACAAGTCGAAAATCGGACCCGTCGAGTCGTACACATAATAATTGCCAAACATGGCCAGCGACACGAAGACCAACACCGCCCAGCGATAGTAGGGCGGGGGCAACGCCAAAGACGAACGAGCTTCAGCAAGCGGTTCTGACATGGGTCTCTCACCTCCAAAATGCGTTTGGCAGCCACTATCTGCCTGCGCGATCGCGCGAAAACTAACACCACCCCCACCATCGGGCAAGGCGCCCCACCCTCCCTCTCTTGACCCGACACTGCGCCTCACAAAGCGCATTTCCCGCTTGCTTCACCCCAAGTCTCGCGCTATCCCTCAATCCAAGACGCCACGGCGGCGCCGCACCCAACTGGGGAACAACAATGCGCCCATACCTCCTCGCTTGCTGCGTCCTTGCTGCATTCATCACCTTTTCTTGTGACGACCACGCTCCAAAGGACGCACCCGATCTCCAAGAAACCAGCGACACCGACGCGAGCCAAGACACCACGCCCGAACCCGACCTCCACGACCTCAGTGACCCGTCGGACACCCTCGAGGACAACCTCGACCTCACCGACCTCATCGACACGGACACCCTCGCCGACACCAGCGATCTCACTGAAATCGAAGCCGACCTCCAAGACCTCCCCCCAGACATCTTCGTCGACCTCCAAGACACGGCCGATCAAAGCCAAGATCTCCTCCCCGATCAGCACATCGACGACCTCGGCGATCAACTCGACCAGAGTGACCAGAGCGACGCCTACACCCCCGAGCTCGATGCGGTCCTCGCCGCCATCTACGACGACATGCAAGCCCTCCCGCCGGCAGAGCTCCGCGCCGCCCTCCTCGTCTTCACGGACGAACAATTCGCCATGGGCTATGACCTCGCCCGCGACGAAATCTACGGCGTCAACGGCGGCACCGGCATCGACCTCCACGACGGTCTCTATGAATGCGTCTACACCGGCCGCACCCTCACCCCTGATGGCACCACCTACCCCAAAGGAACCTGCACCCTCCTTGACGGCAGCTCCTTCGACAACTGCTCCTTCAACACCGAGCACACCTGGCCCTCGAGCCAGCTCGTACCCTCACACGATCCCACCGGACGCGGTGACCTCCACCACATCTTCCCCTCCTGGGCCACGGCCAACAACCAGCGCGGCGACTTCCCCTTCGGCGTACCCACCTGCACCCCGCCCAACTGCACCTGGCAAGCCGACGGCTCCTACCGCGGCAAAAACGCCAACGGCGACTGGGTCTTCTTCGTCCGCCTGGCCACCCGCGGCGACGTCGCCCGCGCCCAATTTTACATGTCGGTCCGCTACCAAATGCCCATCGCCGAAACGGTCGAACAGGTGCTCCGCCAGTGGCACGCCGACGACCCCGTCGATCTCAAAGAATTCACCCGCAACAACGCCATCGAAGCCGTGCAGCTCAACCGCAATCCTTTCGTCGACCGACCCGATTTCGTCGACCTCATCCCCGACTTCTAGACTCAGGTCCAGCCCCACTCCATCGCGCCAACCCCGTGCTCCATCATCGTGCCGCTGTGGCACCCGCCCGCCCCCCCCATGCCAAGCTCGAAGCGACACGGCGTCTTGCCCCCGCATTTGCCCACGCAATCCTCATCGCTCTTGGCACCACAGCGCGGCCCCTGCCCGAAGACCCCAGGGCTCGCCGCGATCCGGTGACAGGCCCCGTCTCGGCTACAGGCCTCGCTCTTCTGGCAATCCTCGTCACGCACGGGCGCACATCGACCCTCCACCACCCCACACCGACCCCAACGGCGACACACCTCCAGAGCATCACAGCGCCCACCGTGGCCACAGCCACGGATAGCGCCACTTTCCGCCGTCACCTGCCCCTGGGCATCCACGGCAAAGCAATGGCCCAACTGGGCACAGCGCGTCGATGCGGCGCAATCAGCGCTCTCGAGCACCACACAGCCCTCGCCCCGCAAATGACAAGCGCCGCCATCACGACAGGCCGCTGAGGCGGCACAGTCCTCTGCCGATCCAGCAACACACCTCCCAGCAACCAGCAAACAGCGGCCACTACTGGCACAAGCCTCGCTGTGGCGACAAGCATCAGCACCTGCCACGCACCGCTGCGTCGCCGCGTCGTAGTCGCACACGCCCGCCTCGGCGCAGGCATAACTTTCCCGGCAACCCTCGGGACTCACCACACAGAGCTGCCGCTCCGCATCGAAGCGGCACGCGCCCTCATGGGTACACCGCGCCCCCATCCGACACCACATCGCCCCATCGACACACTGGCCATTGAAGAAACAAGCCCCCTCGCTCTCACACGCTGGCGAGTCTTGGCAGGGATCCTGGGCCGCCTGAACACACTGCTGGCGTGTCGCGTCGAGGCGGCAATGACCGCTCATCGAACACTGGGCTGAAAGCCGGCACGCCTCCTCGCGCGTGGCCACACACTGCTCACCCAAGCGCTCACAACGCCCCTCCCAGGCGCAGTCGTCATCACAAAGCGACGCGGCCCACGCCGCTCCGCCGCTCGACGCCAGCACCATCAGGGCACCTAGAACTACCCACGCCTTCGAATCAAGCCACCTCATCTCAACTCTCTCCTGCCGAGGCTGATCATACGCGCCTACTCCAACACGATCCCGTTGAAGGCCTCGCGCATCTGCACCTCCGTCGCATAACGACGCTCGCCGATCTCCACCAACTCTCGGTCGATCCCCGCCAGCTCGTTCTCGGCCTCAGCGAGCTTCTTCGTCAAATCGGCCCGCAAGGCGTCGTTCGCTTTGTTCTTGCCCAAAACGTTGATGTTGTTGCGCAGCTCCTGCGAGCGCTGATAGAGCTCCCGCTGCCGCGCCAGCACGGCGCTGCGGCGATGCTCCATGTCCCCCAAGGTGCGCCGATACGCCAGCACTTCCTCCACCTGGGCCTTCACCCGTGGGTTGGCATCCACCGACGACACATACAGCGTCAGCACCGCCGCCGACTCGTGGTCCGTCAACCGCAGCGTGCGTCGCGCCTTGCTGGCCTGTACCACCTCCTGGACCGTCGACGCCGCTCCGGCCACATGCGCCTTGACGAAATAGACCTCGCCCTGGGTGATCGCCTCCATCCCTTCCCCTTCACGCAGCTCATAACCAGGGACCTTGTCACTGCGAAGATAGACCACCTGCGCCTCAGCGCCCCTGTTGGTTAGGGTGAAACGCTGCGTCTGCAGTTGATAGGACTCCACCGTCATCACTCCATCCTTGACCTTGACCAGCCGTTGCTCCTGCTGACTGTAGTCGGAAAAAGCCTCGACGTGCACCGTCGGCTCCAAGCTGTACGAAATGAACACCGTCTGGTCCGCACCCACTTGCGGGGCAAGCCCCGAACCCACGAAGGTCGAGTCCTTGTAAATCGTCAACGGACCCTGCTCCAACACCATCCCCGTGGTGTTGGTCATCCGCACCGCCCGGTAGGGCGTCGTCTGCGCCCGCGCCGACCCGCTCGTCGGATCGTAGTAGAGCACGTCCTCACCTTCGACGGCCGCATTGACGATGGGAACCATCGCGCTCGACCGATCGGGCACCGTCACGGGAACCCCAATGTCATAGCGGTACACCGCGCCCACCGCCTGCCCACTCACCTGCACGTCCACGCTGCCCTCGAAGAGACCAGCGTCCATCTCCGGGCTCGGCGCCCAATCATCATAGAACGCGTCGGCATCGTCGCCCCCCCAGCCATAGGACTCTTCTCGTTCTGCATAAGCCGTCCGCGGTTTGGACTCCTTCTTGGCCCGGCTCGGCGCCGGAGGCGCCGCCGCAACCTTGGACATCTGCATGGAAGAATCAGCCATGCCACCACCACCAAAAGCCGCCAACGCTTCCGGGGGCGCCTCGGCGCTCAGCGCATAGGTCCGGTGCGTCAGGTCCGCGCGGTAAGGAAGCCGCGGCGTATGCAAATCGACCATGAAAGAGATGGGGCTCCCGGCCGCCAACGACAAGCGCACATTCTCCCAGTCCTCCCCCGAAACGTTGTCCACCACGGCCCAGCCCTGCAGCCGCATCTTCTCTTGGTCGATGACGATGCGATAGGCCGGTTTCCACGTCGGCATCGCCGATATGTAGGACATCAACACCTTGTGGTCGCCCCCCTTGGAGAAGCGCACCGTCAGCTCTATCGGCTTCCACTCACCTTCGCCCAAGGTCACGTCCAAAGCCTTGGCCAAACCCACGGCCAAGGTCCGGTCCTGCAAGGTCACCTGGGTGATCGTCTCCACATCGATGGGCACCACCTGAGCGCTGTCCGTCAGGATGGACACCCGCCACCCGCTCTCGCCCTGCTCCAGGCCGATCACCCGGCCCGTAGCACCAGAACCCTTGGCGCTCACCTTGACCTTGGCCCCGCGAAAGGCTTCGAGCACGCCCATCAAGCCCCCGGCATAACGCACCTGCGGCGGCAAATCGCCCAGCGCCATCTGGGCATTGCGCTCCACCGGCAAGGAGACACTCGACACCTTGCCCCCAGAGGTGTCGATGATGGTCAGCGACGTCAGCATGTCGTTGATCTGATCCGGGCGAATGCGCAGCCGCAGCTCGTCCCCCTCGACCGTCCCGAAGCGTTCGAAATAGCCCACGCCGTTCTGATAGAGCACCACCTTGGTCACGGGCAGCTCGTCGCGGCGCTGCTCGCTCCCAGCGCAGCCCATACTCACCACCACCACCGCCGCCAAGGCAGCCCAACCCAACACTTTGCCTACCTTTCGCATCTCGCCTCCTTGTTTACGACACCCACCGAAATCACCTGAGTCACGATCCATAGACCGCCGCCAACGACCGCCGCACCACGGCGTCACTCGCCCCATGCGGCAACGTCACCTGTAGCTCCGCATCGGCCTGCATGGCCGCTCGTACCGCATGAATGGCGCCAGGGTTGCGCGCCCACGCCCGCCGGCTCAGGCCATTGGCCACATCCCAACCCAGCATCGCCTGCGCCCGCCGGCCGGCGGCCTCAGAGCCATCCAAGACCAAACCAAAGCCACCGTTGATGACCTCACCCCACCCCACGCCGCCGCCGTTGTGCAGCGACACCCAGGTGGCACCGCGAAAAGCATCACCAATCACGTTGTGCACCGCCATGTCCGCCGTAAAACGACTGCCATCGCGAATATTCGCCGTCTCCCTGTAGGGTGAATCCGTCCCCGATACATCGTGATGATCCCGACCCAGGACGATGGGACCGCGCAAACGACCGTCGGCGACGGCCGCGTTGAAGGCCGCCGCGATCTCCCGACGCCCCACCAAATCAGCGTAAAGAATGCGCGCCTGCGAACCCACGACCAAGCCATGGCCTTCGGCCTCACGGATCCACCGCAGGTTGTCCAGGCGCTGACGCCGCACCTGCGGCTCGTCCCGCGCCACGTGCGCCGCCAACACCTCCGCCGCGATGGCGTCGCTCACCCGCAGGTCTTCCGCCAACCCTGAGGTGCATACCCAGCGAAAGGGGCCAAAGCCATAGTCGAAACACATCGGCCCCATGATATCTTCGACATAAGACGGATAGGCGAAATCGCCGTTGGCCAGCAACACCCCCTCTGCCCCAGCCCGCGCCGCCTCCACCAAGAACGCATTGCCGTAGTCCCAGAAGCGCATCCCTCGCGCGGCCAGCTTCCCAATCGCCGCCACCTGGCGCCGCAGTGAAGCCTGCACCGCCACCTTGAACGCCGCTGGATCGTCGCGCATCAGGACGTTGGCCTCCGCCAAAGTCATACCCGCAGGGTAGTAGCCCCCCAGCCACGGGTTGTGCAGCGAGGTCTGGTCACTCCCCAAGTCCACTTGCATTTCCTCGGCAGCGAGACGCTCCCACAGATCCACCACGTTCCCGACATAGGCAATGGACAACGCCTCGCCACGGGCCAAAGCCTCCCGCACCCGCCGCAACAGCGCGTCGAGATCCGCCTCGGCCTCCATCACCCACCCCTGGGCATGACGCAGCGCCACCACCTGCGGGTTGACCTCGGCCACCACCCCGACGGCGCCGGCGATCACCGCCGCCTTGGCCTGCGCGCCGCTCATCCCGCCCAAGCCGGAGCTCACGAAGAGCTTCCCCGCCAGGTCGTCATCGTCACCGAGACCCAAGTAGAGCCGACCCGCATTCAATAAAGTGATCGTCGTCCCATGCACGATCCCTTGCGGACCGATGTACATGAACGAGCCCGCCGTCATCTGCCCGTAAGAGGTCACCCCCAGCGCAGCCATCCGCTCGTAATCCGCCTGGCTGCTGTAGTTGGGAATGACCATCCCGTTGGTCACCACCAACCGTGGCGCCTCGGGCGACGACGGAAACAGACCCAAGGGATGCCCCGAATACAACACCAGCGTCTGTGTCGCGCTCATCTCCGATAAATAGCGCATCGTCAACAGATACTGCGCCCAGTTCTGGAAAACCGCGCCGTTGCCCCCATAGGTCACCAGATCGAAGGGGTGCTGCGCCACGGCAGGATCCAAATTGTTCTGGATCATCAACATGATCGCCGCCGCCTGCGCCGTCCGGGCCGGATAGTCCGTCAGAGGACGCGCCCGCATCTCATAGCTCGGCCGAAAACGATGCATGATGATCCGGCCCTGCACATGCAGCTCCGCCGCAAACTCCGGCGCCAGCACCGCGTGCCATGCCTCGGGGAAATAGCGCAAACTATTGCGCAGCGCCAACTCGCGCTCCTCGGGCTTCAACACCTGGGGCCGCGCTGGCGCCCGGTTCACCGCCGCCGTCGCCAACGCCTCCGCCGAAAACGCCGGCAACTCCGCCGGAATCCCTTGCCTGATCTGCTCTGCAAATGTCGCCATCTCAGCTCCTCACCGCCCTGCGGTCCTGATCATCACACGCGGCACCACTCATAGCACTGCCTGCACCTTTGTTCTACCCAACGCGCCCCTGCGCGACCTTTACGCTGGAATCGGGCAGAGCAACCGAATAAGCTGCCTCAGAGGTGCCACGCACGCACGCCTTCCCTGCCGTGGCTCCACCCAACCCATCTCTCCTCACCACCTGAGCGCCATCCCATGCTGCCAATGCATCCATCCCGACGCCACGCCATCTCTGCCCTGAGCCTCCTCTGCGCCCTCGCCATCGGCACTCTCCCCTTGGCCTGCGACGAGCACCACCCGCGCCCCTACCTCGACAACGACACCAGCGACATCCAAAGCCCCGACGCCCCCACCCCCGAACTCGACAGCGACACCCAAGAAGACAGCCAAGCCGACCTCAACGCCGACCTCCCCTCCGACACCTCTCCACTGGACACCCCGGACCTCGCCCAACCCGAGCTCGAGGACCAAGCAGGCGATCTCCCCCCCGACCTCCCCCCCGACCTCCAAGACGTCATCCCAGACCTCGACATCCTCCCCTGCCAAGGCCAGATCCGCGGGCGCCTCTCACGCGACCCTGAACACCTCGCCCAATCCCACTACGTCCAGCGCTACAGCGAAGACACCCACCCACCCCTGACCCAAGTCCCCGTCACCCTCCTGCTCCCCAAGGAGCTCTCCGCGCGCCCCACTGCCCTCAGCGATGCCAAGGGGGACTTCTGCTTCGACCATGCCAGCGAGCGCGCCTTCCTCCTCGTCGAGACCCCCACCAGCCTCCACGCCACCTCCCACAACCATGGCCGCCACACCGCGCAGGCCATCCGCAATGGGAGCATCCGCGTGCTCACCTTTGGGGACAGCATCCCCGCTTACGGCCCCCAGCCCTGGTTCCCCGAGCTTCTGGCCAACCACCTCTCGGCCCTGGCCGATGCCCACAGTGTCAATCTCGCCGTGCCCGGCTCGACCACTGCCCAATGGCTACCCAACACCCGCTACTTCAACGAGCGCGTCCTGCCCAACCTCGAACACACCCAGCTCATCGTCTTCTCCCTCGGTGGCAACGACCTCATGGCCTTTGCCGAGGCCATCGAGCTCCTCAGCCCTGAAGAAGCCATCGCCATGCTCGACCAACTCGACGCCCAGATTGCCCTCATCACGGCCAACCTCCGCGCCATCATCACCGAGCTGCGCCGCCAAGCCCCTCAGGCAGACATCGCCTGGATCCTCTACCCCAACTACGCCTCCAGCCAAGCCTGGGGCGAGTACTTGGGCCCCTATCAACCCATCGTCGAAAACCTCATGCACGCCAAGCTCAACGAAATCAGAGCCACCATGGCCCAAGAGCGCGATCTCCTCCTCATCGACCTCGCCGCGGCCACCCTTGCCATGAACCTGGATGCCTTGCTCGACGACCCCCTCCACCTCAACCGCGCCGGACACGCCTTCCTCGCCGACGAAATCTTCGTCACCCTCGGCGGCGTCCTCCAAGGCCTGAACCCCCGCGGCACCCAGCGACAAATGTCCTTCGCCACCCGATGAGCCCCCGCTCGCGGCTCAACTCGCGAGAAAACGCGACCACGCCGCAAGCAAACGCTCAGGGTGGTCCATGTGCACGTGGTGCCCACCCTCCACCTCGAGATAGTGCCCGCGACCCACGTAAGAGACACGCTGAGACAGCACCTCCGCCGCCACCGGCCAACCCTGCTGCGCCCGCACGAAGGTTACTGGACAGTTAATACGCCCAAAAAAGGCCGCCACCTGGGCTTCACCCAAACGCAACATGGGCGCAAGCTGCTCCAGTGGATCGTGGCGCACCCGCCACAAACCATCGGCGCCTGCCACCAAAGCCCGCGCCGCCAAAAGACGAGCGCTCTCTTGACTCAAAAGAGGACGATCACCGGCAATCTTCTCAACCCCCTCGGCAAAAGAGGCAAAAGGCCGCAGAGAGCGACCCCCTATCCGCGACCACTGCCGAATCGCACCCGCCAAGCGCCCCGGCGCCTCCTCGGCATCACTCACGAAGGGGCCAAAACTATCGATCATCAACAGCGCCTCCACCCGCTCTGGAAAGGCACCCGCAAACAAGCTCCCAATGATCCCCCCCAGCGAGTGACCCACCAAACGAAAGCGCTTCAACCCCAGCGCCTCCACCAGGGCATACAAATCCGCAACGTCATCGAAAACATGCCGCCGCGCCCCAGCGCCACGGTGGCCCGACCAACCATGACCCGCCAGATCACACGCCACCACCTTCGCGCCCGCCAGGTACGGCAACATCGGCCCCATGGAGGCCACGTTGTCCAGCCAACCGTGCAGCGCCACCACGGGCGCCCCGCTGCCATGGCTCCAGCCCCGAAAAATCAGCCCCCCAGCTTCCACCTCCAGGGGCTCAGCCCCAGAGGGCATCGGCGCCCCCTCTTCAGACCCTGCCGCCACCGCCCCCTCTGTCACCTTCTCGTCCATCGCGCTCCCACACTCCCCACCCGCGAGCACCGCCCCAGAGGCTCCGCCGGCCAAGTCGGCCCCGACGCGCCTCAACCAGCGCCTGCCCGTCACTTCTTCTTATAAAACTTGATGGTGCAGCCCAAAGCCTTCGTCGCCCGTGGATCGGGCTGCTTGCCAGCCAACACCGCCTCCAACGCGTCCCGCAAATGCGTCTTCGTCACCTTCGACGCATCCTGCGAGTTGTCGTCCACGGCCCCCGTGTAGACCAGTCTGCGCTCCGCGTCAAAGAGGTAAATCTCGGGCGTCTTCTTCGCACCAAAGGCCAACGCCAACTTGGAACCCTCATCAACCACATACGGAAAGTTCAAGCCAAGCGCCTTGGAACGCTTCACCATCTCCTCGAAGCTGTCTTCGCCCTTGACCCCCGGATCATTACTGTTGATGGACACCACCCCTATCCCCTTCTCCACATAGGCATTGCCCAAAGCCGTAATCCGGTCATCCCACGCCTTCACATAGGGACAATGGTTGCAGGTAAAAATCACCAGCGTACCCTTCTCGCCCGCCACATCATCCACCTTGACCATCTTGCCCGAGACGTCCTTCAGCGCCACCTCTCCCATGGGCCAAGTGTCGCCAAAGGACAAGCCAGGCTCCTCTGCCTGCGCCGACGACAACCCCATGAACACCAACGCGACCGTCCCCAAAACCATCCAAACCTTCTTGTCCATCATCACCCTATCCTCACTGCTTGGCGTCGTTGAATGCGAGCCACGAGACCTCCCTGGGCCACCCATCACGGCGCTGCCACCAGCCTCTGGCCGCCCAGGATCTAGGCACGAACGCGCGAAAATCAACGCCGCCATCCCCCCCGCCACGGCCACCGCCTTCTCCCACCCCCTCTAAAGATCTGGGATCCACCTCCGCTTGGACGTGCGCGCCAGAGCCTGCACACCCCGCCAACCACACCGAGGCCCGGATCCAAGTCCCCATCACCCCACCTTCAACCCGCGAAGCACCCGCCGCGCCCACCCAACCAAGACCACCCCCATTTTGCCCATTGACACAACTTGGCTACTTGGTAATCTAACCAAACTCGAATGGTTGCAACGAAGCACTCGCGCCATTTCACAAGAGTCGAACGGGAGAACGCACCCATGCAAAGCCAACGACGCGACCGCCATCAAGCCCGCGCGCGCGTGCTAAAGGCCCTCGCACACCCCTCACGCCTCATCATTGTCGAAGCCCTGGCCAATGGAGAGAGATGCGTCGGCGATCTGACGGCCCTGGTCGGTGATGACACCTCCACTGTCTCGAAGCATTTGAGCGTGCTCCGCGGTGCTGGCCTGGTGCTCGACCGCAAAGACGGCAACAAAGTGAACTACAGCCTGCGCGTGCCCTGCGTGCTGCACTTCTTCGAGTGCATCGATTTGGTCTTGAGTGCGGCCCAACCCGCCACCCAATGTTGCACCTGCCAGGAGCGGGTGCAATGACCCCGTGGCGCACCGAGTATAAGGTCTTGCTCCTCATCGTGGCGGTCTTTGTGGTGAGCTTCTACCTCCCCGTAGAGTGGCTACAAGACAACGACCGCGTCACGTCCGCTTTTTGGGAGGCCCTCTATCTCACCCGCTGGTATGCCCAGGAGCACGTCCTGCTCTGCCTCATCCCGGCCTTCTTCATCGCCGGAGCCATCGGCGTCTTCGTCAGCCAGGCTTCGGTCATGCGTTACCTTGGCGCCAAGGCCAACAAGGTCGTCGCCTACAGTGTCGCCTCGGTCTCAGGCACCATCCTCGCCGTTTGTTCCTGCACGGTGCTGCCTCTCTTTGCCGGTATCTACCGCATGGGCGCCGGGCTGGGCCCGGCGTCGGCCTTCCTCTACGCCGGGCCGGCCATCAACGCGCTGGCCATCATCCTCACCGCCCGGGTCCTGGGCTTCGAGCTGGGCGTCGCCCGCGCCGTGGGCGCCATCGTCTTCAGCATCGTCATCGGCCTCTGCATGCACTTCCTCTTCCGCCGCGAAGAAGAAGAGAAGGCCGAGCTGGCCCTCCACCTGCCCTCACCTGAAGCCACCCGCCCTCTGTGGAAAACGGCGACCTTCTTTGCCATCATGGTCGGCATCTTGGTCTTCGCCAACTTTGGTGAGCCCAAAGAGAGCACCGGCTGGTGGCATCTCATCTTCTCTGCCAAGTGGTGGGTCAGCGCCGCCTTGGGCCTGCTCCTCGCCTTCGTTCTGGTGCGCTGGTTGGCCCTGCCGCTGTGGAAGGTCGCCCTCATTGGGGGTGTGACTGGCCTGGGCGCCCTCCTCTCCCATGGCGACCCCATCATCCCCTTCGCCGCGGCCTCCATCGGCCTGGGCTGGGCCACCAGCACCGAGGAGGGGGAAGCCGGCGAGTGGTTCTCGGCTTCCTGGGGCTTCACCAAACAGATCTTACCCCTGCTCTTGGCAGGGGTCCTCGTGGCCGGCGCCCTGCTCGGCCGCCCCGGTCACGAAGGCCTCATCCCCTCCGAATGGGTGAGCGCAGCCGTGGGCGGCAACTCCCTCGGCGCCAATCTCTTTGCCTCCGTCGCTGGTGCCTTCATGTACTTTGCCACCCTCACCGAGATCCCCATCCTGGAGGGCCTGATAGACAACGGCATGGGAAAAGGGCCAGCGCTGGCCCTCTTGCTCGCGGGACCCGCCCTCTCTCTCCCCAATATGCTGGTCGTCCGCAGCGTCTTGGGGACCAAAAAGACCACCGCCTTCGTCCTCCTGGTGATGCTCATGGCCACCCTCTCGGGCTTGATCTACGGAGCGATCTTCGACACCTGAACGGGTAAAGCGGCACCTGCCAGAGGCGCCGCCTACAACCACCTCCCCCTAGAACCACACGGAGTTGTCATGAAAATTCAGATCCTTGGAACCGGCTGCCCCAAATGTAAGAAACTCGCTGAAGCCGCAGAGGCCGCCGTCCGAGCCTTGGGCTTGGACGGCGAAGTGGTCAAAGTGACCGATATCAACGAAATCATGGCCTTCGGCGTCATGATGACCCCAGGCCTGGCCGTCGATGGCAAAGTGCTCTCCGTCGGCAAGGCCCTGAGCGTCGACGAAATCAAGAAGCTCTTGACCTAATGCTCAAAACCTAGCGCCCTCGACGCATTGGGGGCTTCTGCCGCAGAGGTTATCGCTATGCAGGGAAAACATGCCATCACCGCGCTCCTCCTTCTTTTCGTGGTGGGTGCGGTCGCCTTCTTGATCTACAAAGAAGTCCAGCCCGCCCCCAACCCAGACGCCACGGCACTCAAAGAAAGCGGCGAAGGCCACAAAGTCGTCGCCTACTATTTCCACGGCAACATGCGCTGCCCCACCTGTGTCCGCATCCAGGACTTCGCCAAAGAAGCCCTGGAGAACGCCTTCGCCCCAGCCTTGGCTGACGGACAACTCGAGTTTCGTGAGGTCAACTTTGACCTACCCGAAAACGCCCACTTCGTCAGAGATTTTGAGCTGAGCACGAGCTCCCTCGTCCTGGTTGACTTCCACGACGGAGAGGCCAAAGACTGGAAACTTCTCGAAAAAACCTGGTCCTTTGTCCGCGACAAGGATGCCTTTTTCGCCTACGTGCGGGAAGAGACGCAGGCCTACCTCAACGCAGGTGCACCGTGAGCGCGCTCCTCGTTGGCATCGCCTCGGCTTTTTGGCTGGGTTTGCTCACCGCGATCAGTCCCTGTCCGATGGCCACCAACATCGCCGCCATCTCCTTCGTCACTCGTCGCGTCAGCTCGCCAAGACAAGTCTTTCTCGCGGGGCTCCTCTATACCGTTGGCCGGAGCATCACTTACCTCGTCTTGGGCGTCATCCTGGTCGGCAGCATCATGTCCGCGCCGCAAATCGCCGCTTCCTTGACCAAATACATGAACACCGCCCTCGGACCCATTCTGATCCTGGTCGGCATGTTTTTGCTGGAGTTGCTGACGCTCCCACTCTCTGGCAGAGCAGCCTCAGAAGGACTGCAAAATCGCGTGGAACGCATGGGCCTTCTGGGTGCCTTGGTGCTAGGGATTATCTTTGCGCTATCCTTCTGCCCCCTCTCAGCGGCGCTCTTCTTCGGCAGTCTCCTGGCCCTCGCATTGACCTTTGAGTCGGGGATCCTCATCCCCGCAGTCTACGGCATCGGAACCGCCATCCCAGTCCTCGTCTTCGCCGCCCTCATCGCCATCGGCGCCAAGCATCTCGGTCACGTCTTCACCAAACTCACCTCGTTTGAAAAAAGAGCACGCCAGATCACTGGGGTCATCTTCATCCTCGTCGGCATCTACTACGCCCTCGTCCACATTTTTGGCGTCACCTTCTTCTAGCGCCGCGGGGACCCAAGGCCAACACCTCGTCCCCACCGAGACCCCCCAGGCGACGCACCTGGTCGCCAGACGCCTGACTCAGGTGCCCACCCTCTCCAACGGCGCCCATCGTGGTCACCCCCTGTCATTGCTGCAGCGCACAATGAACATTTTGCGCAGTGCACCATTTTCTCGATTTTTTCCCTTGCACTCACTAACCTATCTGCTATGAAGCACCCTAGGGCCTACATGTAGAGTGTCGCCAGAAGAATCCTGCGGCACCCGTTTGCTTTCACGACCAAAGGAGAACCATGAGCATCACCCAAAGACTGAGAGTCGCCCTGGGACTTTTACTCTTCGCCACCGCTTTCTCGGCCTGCACCGAAGACAATGACCTCCCCCGGGAACAACAGACCGTCGATCCCTACGCCATCGAGGCCACCGTCTCTGAGCTGGCGCCAATCTTCGATGGCGTCCCCAACAACGATGAAATCCCTGCCGATGGCAAGTTCGACGCGGTCTACCCCAAACACTTCGACCTCGCCGCCACCCAATCCCCAGTCCGCAATCAAGGCGGACGCGGCGTCTGCTCCATTTTCTCCACCGTCGCCCTGATGGAGCACCTCTACTTGAAAGAGGGCACCATCCCCAACCCCGACTTCTCCGAACAATTCCTCCAGTGGTCCGTCAAGTTCGAGGTCGGCGCCTTCCGCGACACCGATGGCTCCAACGCCAGCCAGAACCTCACCGCCATCAATCGCTACGGTGTCGTGCAAGAAAGCATCTGGCCTTATCAGTCTACCGCCTGGAACGTCTCCAACCACGCAGAGTGCACCGGCGACAAACGCCCGACCTTCTGCTACACCAACGGCGAACCGACCCCCACCATCCTCGACGCCCAGCGCTTCAAGCTCCCCCCGGGACGCTTCGTCAACAGCCGCGCGCGCTCCATCAAAGCCTTCATGACCGAGAACCAGGTCGCCGTGATCGCTGGCATGACCTTCTTCTACCAGTCTTGGAACCATCGGGGCTCCCCCCTACCCATCAACTCGAACTACCTGAGCGAGGGATACATCCTCTACCCCAACGCCAAAGACAAAGAAACCAGCGCCGCCAAGCCTGCCGGTCACTCCATCCTCATCGTCGGCTGGGACGATGACCTCGAGGTCCCCATCGTCGACGAAGCGGGCAAGCCCGTCCTCGACAACGATGGCAAGGTCGTCACCGAAAAAGGCTTCTTCCTCATCAAAAACTCTTGGGGCACCAGCGGCTTCGGCATCCGCAACAAGTTCGGTGCAGGCTATGGTTGGCTCTCCATGCGTTATGTCGAAGAGTACGCCACGGTCTACTCATCTGGCGTCCCCAAGCTGGATCTCCGCGAAGTCTGCGACGACGGCAGGGACAACGACTTCAACGGACTCACCGACTGCGACGACCCGGCCTGCGCCGCTCACGACGCCTGCCGACCCTCGGGCCTCGCCTTCCAAGGCGGCGGCGCCGCACCCATTCCCGACAATGACCCCAAGGGACTCAGCGCCACCATCGACATCAACCAGGTCGGTACCGTCGGTACCATCTTCCTCAAGGTTGACATCCGACACACCTACAAAGGGGATCTCAAGGTCGCCCTCCTCGCCCCCAACGGCCAGAGCACCATCGTCCACGACCGCACCGGTGGCTCCGCCGATGACATCAAGGAAACTTACAAAATCGATGCTTTTAACGGGCTGAGCCTCGCTGGCACCTGGACCCTGAACATCGCCGACCTCGGCAAGGGTGACACGGGCAACCTCCAAGCCTGGAGCCTAGAGTTCATCCTCACGGGCGATGTCCCTGAAGAAGTCTGCGATGACGGCATCGACAACGATGGCAATGGCTTGATTGACTGCGCCGACCCCGCCTGCGCCGACTTCGCCTCTTGCGTCATCCTCGAGCCCTTCAGCGCCACCCAAATCGTCGAAAGCGCCATCCCCGACGGGGACCCCCAAGGCATCATCTCCACGATCAACGTCGATGGCCAAGGACTCATCGCGGCCCTCAGCGTCGGCGTCGACATCACGCACCCCTTCCGCGCGGACCTCATCGTCTCTCTCATCCACCCCAGCGGCGCTGAGATCTTCCTCTTCAACCAGGATGACGACGACGTCTTTGAAGATCTGGTGCGGACCTTCACTCCCAAAGACTTCGACGGCCTCGAAGCCGCTGGCCTCTGGCAGCTCAAAGTCGTCGACGCAGCCGCTCTCGACGAAGGGACCCTCAACCTCTGGGCTCTCGACATCGAACGCATCGCCAACCCCTGAGAACCCGCCGGTGGCGACCTGAATCCGGCGCCCCCGACGAGGTCCGTGCCCCCCTTGTCCCCCGTCCCAGCCTCCCCTATAACGTAGGTATGGATCGGTTCTTGGGAGGGCACCCTAAAAATGGCCCGTTCCCATTCGTGTCACACGCCCATCGGAACGGGGGCCAACGCGCAACTCTCCCATGCTGAGCGTCACTCGCCCCATCAGCACCATCCTCCTGGTTCTCGCCTGCTCGGCCTGTCAAGCAGAGCAAGCCCCGCCTCAAAGCCAGCCCATCACCCCACCGCCCCTTGAACGACCTGAATCGCTCCCTGCCGCCCCCCCACGAGAAAGCACGCTTCCCATTGACCCCGCGGAGACACCTTCCGATCCCATGGCTGGCCGCCAAAGCGCAGCCTCCGAAGCCGCAGCCCCTGCCGATGCGCCAACGCCCCAAGAAAGCCCCCCCCCCGCCCTGCCACCTCGCCGCTTCAAACCCCAGCGACCCCACATCGAAGGGCCACTAGACAAACGCACGGTCATCGCCAAAATCAACCACTACTCGCCCGATCTCTTCGACTGCGCCAACAACCAAAGCCAAGACCCCTTGGACTTCACCCTGACCTGGTTCATCAACCCCGATGGCACCGTTGGTGAAGTCTTGCTACCACCAACACCGCCCACCGATGAAAACGCCATCGAATGCACCCGCGCCCTCATCGCGACCTGGCGCTATCAACCACCGCCACCTGAAACTGCCATGGTCGTCTATCGTTTTCTCTTCGAGTGATCCCTCAGCCGCGCTATGATGTGCATCTGAGCCGCGCCCTTCACCCTCTCTTAGCTCCGAGTGTCATCGCCCCGCCTCCGCCTGCTCAACCTGGCTTCGCCTAGGGTCAAATCATGATGCACGTCCAACCCACCCATGTGGGCCTCTCACTCCTCATCGCCGCCAGCCTCGCCCTCTTCACCCACTGCGACGATAACCAAGGACTGGGGCCTCACAGCTTTGACGATCACGCCGTCACCTATGAAGACACCCCGGTCGCCATCGATGTCTTGCGCAATGACCGCGCCATTCTGCAGCGACGCCTCAACGTCATCGCCTTCACCACGCCCGAACATGGCGAGCTAGTGCTCGACGTCAATGACGTCTTCACCTATAGCCCCCACCCAGACTACTTCGGTCAAGACGCCTTCACTTACACCCACCGGGATGCCGAGGGTAACCAACGCAACGCCCAGGTCACCATCGAAATCCTCCCCGTCAATGATCCCCCCCGGGTCAGCGACGACGAAGCCCAAACCTCCGTCAACCAACCCGTCACCATCGACGTCCTCAGCAACGACCACGATCCCGAAGACGATCCCTTCACCATCATCGCCATCTCCCGCCCGAACCACGGCACCAACACCTTTGACCCGCAACGCGTCACCTATACCCCAAGACAAAACTTCATCGGCACGGACCTCTTCACCTATACCGTCGCAGACGTCCATGGCGCCACCGCCACCGCCACCGTGCGCGTCTCCGTCATCGAGCTGGGCGTCGCCCCCGTCGCCGTCACCGACCGCGCGAACACCGACGAAGACACGCCCGTCACCATCGACGTCATGGCCAATGACCTCGTCGACAGTGGCACCCTGACCCTCGTCAACGTGACCCGACCCGCCAACGGAAGAACCGAAATCACCACCAACCAACGCGTTCTCTATACCCCAAACCTCAACTACTTCGGCACCGATACCTTCCGCTACACCATCCAAGCCACCAACGGCTGGTTTGCCGACGGCGACGTCATCGTCACCGTCCGACCCATCCCCGACCCCCCCGTCGCCGTCGATGACCTCGCCGTCACCGGGCAACGTCCTGTGCTGATCTTTCCCCTCAAGAACGACTACGACGTCGATGGCGATCTCCTCCGCATCGTGTCCCTGACCACCCCCAGCAGCGGCACGGCAACGATCCAGACGGATCAACAAAGTGTGCTCTACACGCCAGCCGCTGCCTTCACTGGCACCGACGTCTTTCACTACACCATCGCCGACACCACCAACCTCCAAGACACCGCAAAAATCACCGTCCACTTCCACGAATCATGCACCTCTACCAAACAAAGCTGCGATGACCGCGTCGACAACGGCTGCGAAGTCGACACCGCAGACAACCGCAATCACTGCGGTGCATGCCATTTGACCTGCCCCCAAGGACAAAGCTGTGTCGCCAGCCTCTGCACCCAGGGCTGCCAAGATGGCTGGGAGGACTGCGACCTCGATCCCGCCAACGGTTGCGAAACCGACCTCAACAACAGCGATCTCCACTGCGGAGAGTGCGCGCGCGCTTGTGAGCCACTCCAATACTGCCACCAAGGCCAGTGCCAGGAGGGTTGCCGCGACAACACCGCCAACTGTGACGACAACCCCAACACCGGCTGTGAAAGCAACCTCCTGCACAGCGCCAACCACTGTGGGGCCTGCGCTAACGCCTGCGCCTCTGACCACTACTGCGACAACGGCGACTGCGTCCCCTGCCCAGCACAGCGCGCCGATTGCGATCGTCAGGGACACAACCAGTGTGAAGTCAACCTCCAAACCAACCCCAGCCACTGCGGCACCTGCGCCAACCCTTGTGCAGATGGAGAGGTCTGCGTCGCCGGAACCTGCGCCCTCGGTTGCGAAGCCAACACCGCCGACTGCGATGGCAACAGCGCCAACGGCTGTGAGACCTTGCTCCTCACCGACGCTGATCATTGCGGGGCCTGCGACGAAGCCTGCGGACCGGCCTCCTATTGTAGTGGCGGCAACTGCACCTCCTGCCCCACCCATTTCGCCGACTGCAACCGCGACGGCACCGATGCCTGCGAAATCGATCTCCGCACCGACGCCACCCATTGCGGGGAGTGCAACAGCCCCTGCCCTTCCCCCTTGACCTGCGATAACGGCACCTGTCACCTGGTCTGCCCACCCAACACGGGCAACTGCGATAACCAAGTCGCTACGGGCTGTGAGAGTGACCTCCTGACCGACAAGGACCACTGCGGCGCCTGCGGCGATCCCTGCACGCAATACCAGACCTGCACCAACGGCACCTGTCTGAGCTGCCCCACAGAGACGGCTGACTGCCTCGGCACCAACGCTTGCACCACCGACCTCCTGAATGACGACCAACACTGCGGCCTCTGTGGCCAAGCCTGCGTCGCACCGCAGACCTGCGTCAGCGGCACTTGTTCGGGCGAATGACCCTCAACGACGCCCCGGGCAACGCTCGGGAACCGTCAGCGACACCCGCAACATCTCCCCCGTCTCCAGGTAGCGATACACCGCATAATTGCGCACCACGCTGCGTACATAGTCGCGGGTCTCGCGATAGGGAATCGACTCGACGAACACATCCGCCTCGACCGTACCTGCGCGCTCCAACCAGCCACACAAACGCCCTGAGCCTGCGTTGTAAGCTGCCGCAACCAGGAGTGGACACTCCAATCGCTCCGCGAGCCGCGACAAATAGCGTGCGCCCAGCCGCACGTTGAGCTCGGGCTCATAAAGGGACTCTCGCGTCAACGGACCCTCTCCACCTTCAAGAATACCTTGCGCCGTGCTGGGTAAAACCTGCATCAGACCCAGGGCATCCGCCGGACTCGTCGCGCGCACCCGATAGCCGCTCTCCTGCCGCATGACCGCATATACCATATCGGCATCCACACCACCCGCCGCCAACACCGCCGCCGCCACCTCATCCGCGAAAGGTCGCGGATAGGCCACGTGCCAGCGTATCCCTGTCCGCTCTGGATAGAGCGCCACGAAATCCGGGACCCGACGCCGCACCAGGCGATGCGCCTCGGCGAAAGCACCCTTGCGATGCATCAGCCAGGCCGCCAACCACATCGCATCCTCCTCCGCGCCGGGTAAAGCCGCTTCAAAATGCGCCTCCAGAAGCTCTAAGCGCCCCAAACGCGCCAACTCCACACCCTGCGCCGCCGCTCGCGCCGCCTTGTCCCCCACCAATGCGTGACCCACGCAACGCACCTGCTCATGATGAGCCGCCACCGCCTCTGCTAACCAAGCCGCCGCCTGCCCTTCATCCACCTCCGCCAAGCGGCTGTATGACAACACGGCGTAATAGGACAGTGGATAATCATCGAGCACCGCACGGTAGCCAACAAACGCCGCTTCCAGATCTCCCTTGAGTGCCTCCACCCTCGCCTGCCAATAGCGCATCCGACCGCGAATGTCCGTCTCGATCTCCTGCACCATGGCCCACCGCACCGTAGCCAACGCCCTGCTCAAATCACCCGCCAGAAAAGAGTCCCAAAACATGAGAAAGGCCGCCTGCGGCGAGTGCTTGGAATCGGGGTGCGCAAAGACCAACGCCTCTAAAGCCTGCAGGCGATCCCGTTGATTACCCGTCGCGCCATGAACGTGCGCGAGTAAGTAGAGCGCCTCGGCAATCTCACCGGGCGCCGCTTGGAACGCCAAAAAGGCCTCGAGAAAGGCCTCGGACGCTTCATAATCAGCCCGCTGAAACGCACTCTCACCACCGTGAAAGAGGAGCGGCCCATACCAGCTCGTCCCCTCGCACTCCGCAATGGCATCCGCGTACAAAGGCGCCGAACGCTCGCGTTGCTTGACCCGATCCAGGGCCTGCGCCGCCCACAGATGGCCCTCGCACCACAGTGGACTACCTCGGCGATTGCGCTGCGCCACCCGCAAAAACTCGCGCACGCCGCGCTCGATCTGCCGCTGACCGACCCAACGACGCCCCACCCGAAAAGCAGACGAGGGCTGCTGCCCCACACTCGGCGCCACCTTCGGCCGCAAGGCGCGACCTACCCAACTCTCCGGCCACCGCTCCAACACCTCTGTGTCGTAACGGGTCGCCAACTTCGCCACACCCCAGCGCTCATAGAGCCGCGCTTGGTAGTACAACAGCTCCGCCTTCTTGCCCCACAAGGCCTCATGCAGGTTGGCTTCGGCCAGCACCGTGCCCCAGGAGCGCTGCCGCCAGGCCGCCCGCACCCGCAGCAGAGATGCCGCCGCGCCCAACACCGAGTCACGTGGAAAGGTGCCGGTCATCGCCATCACCCCGTCGTCGTCCCGCACTTGGTAAGCCGCCTGCGCGGCATAGAAAGCAGCGTAATCCGACAGCAGCGGATACCCATCCACCAGCGCCGACATCCGGCGCTGGGCCTCAGCGTTGTCCCGAGCCTGCAGCGTCGCCCAGGCCGCCAAAAAGGCCGCCCTGACCCCCTCCTCTTCGCTCTCGGCGCTCTCCGCACACGCATCGAGCTCCAGCACGGCCTGCAGGAATTCACCGGCATCCAAGCGCTGCACCCCCGCCTCGCAACTGCCCTGTTGCCACACCACATCGACCTCATCCCCGGCAAAAGGGAGCACACATGGCGCAACTTCTGGCCGCACGACTTCTACAGCCTCTCCTCCGCCTTCTGCCGAAGCCTCTTCCACCACCACCGGCGCGACATGACCCGTCTCTCCCGCGCTTGGCACCACCGCCTCACACCCTGCCACCAGCAGCAACAAGCAAAGCCAGCGCGCCTTCGGACGCCTCATCACCCCTCCCTGCCCTCATCACTGACTTCTTTAGGCTTGGCCACCCGCCTCTTCCTTACCGGACTCCGCTTCTTGGGCTTGACCGACGCCTCTTCCTCTGCCTCAGCTACCGCAGAGGGTGCTGCCCCTTCACCCTGCGCTCCTGCCTCCGCCGGCACTGAAACCTGCGCCTGCGCTTGCTTCGCCCGCGCTTCGCGCATGCCCGTCGGCAACAAGGACTCGGGAATCAGCTCCGGCAACTCCAGCGTCTGTGCCATATCACGCAAACCCACCAACACCTCTGGCTGGGTCACCATCTCACATTGACCCGACATCACCTGTTGATGGGTCTCCAACATCCCCCGCAAACGGTCAATCTGCGTGAAAAACGGCAGCCCCGCAGCAAAAAGCATCACCCGCATCACCGTCTGCGTGTTCGCCTCGTCATCGAGGTGCTCCGCCAACGGACTCGGATAGCCGAGTTGATCACACGCCTCCCCCAAAACCTGCATCGTCGTCGGGTCTTCGCTGTAAGCAATGGCGAAGGTCTGGGCCCGCTGCCCCTCGGCAAAACGCATGGCCAAATCGTCGTTGTAGCTCATCAACGGCTGGGCCCGGTACAACAAATCGAGAATGCGCCGCAGCAGCGCCGTCTCGTCTCCAAAGCCGCTGAGCACCTCGGCTAAGCTCGGGTTGGCCAAATGCGACAGCTCTTGCTCCACCCAAGCCCGCAACACCTCCTGCAACTCATCCAAAGGTAAAGAGGCCAAATCCAGGAACGACAGATGGCTCTTCTGCAGAAAGTGCCCCGCATCTATCCCCAGTGCCTCCAACACCGAATCAAGGGTCCCCCCATCCAACAGAGAGCTCGAAAGCTGGCCCTCATCTCCACGCTTGGCCCGAGTCAAGTCCAGCCACCGGCGTTCCGCAGCCGAGTGGGCCAAACGCGCCTTCCCACCCAACTCGCGGATCGCGCTCATCAGCAAACTCAAGTGATTGACCATGTCACTGTAGTACTTCGCGATGCTGAGCTGTAACGCCCCATGACCCACATCTCCCAGAGCGGCCTGCAAATCACCACTCAAGCGCTGCACACCGGCATTCACTTCGAGTAAAAACCGATGATCCTGTGTCGGATCCTTGGGGCGCCGGCGAAATTGCCAGAAGCGGCGCCGACCGCCCCCTTCACGCTCCCAACTCACCTGGGCACTCTGCACCACCTTGCCCATCTCACGCAGAGCACTCTCAAAACGTTGATGACCCTGCTCATAGCGCTGTGTACCCTCAGCGCCAAGGGACTCCAGCCGCTGCCGCAGCGTCGAGACCAGGCCCGTCAGCACCGCGACGGCCCTCCCTGCATCCTCGGCCACCATCCCCACGGCGCTCCGCTCCAACGCCTCCACTTGAAAACCACGCCGCCGCAACTCCTCAAAAGCCGTCTGCCGACAGCGATTCACATAGCGCCGCAACCGATCCATCGCATCGCGGATGAACAACAGCGGATTGGACTCCAGATCCGCCGTCACCTCTCGCCCCCCATCCCCCACGAGGCGCACCACATCCACCGCCTCCATGGTCGAGCCTTCGAGCTTCTTCAACCGCACTTGCAGCCAATGGCCTGCCTGCTCGGCGTTGCGTAGATCCTTCATCACCGCCTCCTCTACCCGCTACCGTCAGTCCTCGGCCAAAAAGCCACTCTCGTCCCCGCCACCCACCCGACCCTTGCGCAGCGGCTCCAGAACCCGCATCAAGGCGCGCTCGAACAAGGCACGCTGAAATCGCTCGCTGTCGAAGTGGAGACGCAAATCGTGCACCGCATGACAAGTGGTCCGCATGCCCGCCACCACCGCCTGACTGCGATGCACCGTCACGTCCGACAACCGCCCCAGCAACCAGTCCGCGAAAGGATCTCGTAGGGCCAAACCCGTCAGCAACGACACCACGTGTCGAAATAGCTCGGGGAGACCGCCCGGGAGAGACAACTCTAACGGGTCAAACTCGGTCAAACGGCGGTTTCCGTATCGGGCATCAAAGACCAACACGTTGTTGATCAGAGGCATCGCCGCATGACTGACCCAGCCTTGTTTGGGATCGGCAAAGACCTTGAACGCCTGCGGCGTCGTGGCCGCCTCGACGATCCGCAACGCCTCGACGAAGTTCGTCTGATAGATCGCTGCCGAGTGGGCATCGATACGCTCCACACCTATCGGGTAAATCAGCAGCACCGTAATCATCGCCTCCGGCCAAACGTGCCGAAGATAGGCAGGAAGATCGTAGACGCTGCCACGCGAGGTCCCCGAAAGGGGGTTCATCACCACGAAGACATCTGGGACCTCCTGATTGGCCGCCAAAAAGTCCCGGCGCAAAGTCGTCAGTTGCCGCATCAGCGTCGGCCTGACGGCCCGCAGCATCAGCCGTCCCAACATCGGCACCATGCACGCGCCATTGTCTGGCGCCGTCTTCAGCAACGCCGCCAACTCAGGCACCCAGATGTCGGAAAACTCCTCTCGCCGCCGCTCCACGGCCTCTCTCACCTGCTGCAGAGAGAGCTGCACATAAACCACCGCATCCTGAGGATAGTCTCCCTCCTTGTACCGGTGCTGAGAGCGCCGATCGCTGTCGGCACAGAGCACGTGCACATCCTCTGGCCATGCCCCCTCGCGACGCTGCATCACCTCACGACATACCGGCAACAACGCCTGAAGCACCACCTCTGTACCTACGCCCACAAATAGTTTTGGCTTGCCCATGGCTCGCTCCAGACGTGTTCATTGAAAGCGAACTTCGACCTCTTGCCCACCACCGACATCCAGGCGATCCCCGCTCTGCACCCGGACCACCTGCCCATCGGCCACGGACAAACGACGACCACCCTGGCGGTGAACTTCAATACCCAGCAAGTTCGCACTCCGCACCGCAGGCCCATCCGCCGCGTTCATCAACTCTACCGTGTACGGACCCGCAACGAAAAAGTCCGCACCTTCACCCGCGCCAATTCGCAACAAGTCCCGCAACTGCAGCGTCTCCTCCCGCACCACCGCCCCACTCAACCTGTCCCGCAGCACCAGCGTCAGCGACAGCTCATGCCCCTCTCTCGCCCGCGCCCGCCGCAAACGCTCCCGTCGCACCGCCGTCCACCGACCCACAGCAAAGGCCACGAACACCAAACCCGTCAACGAGCCAATCACCACCCACAACCACAACCACGGATCTGGACCTCCCGCCTGCGTCTGCACCACCACCACCTGCACCTCACCACCCGTCTCTTGCACCTCGGGCGCTGGCGCCGGCGGCGTAAACACCTGCGCCACGTCCGATAGCGCGTCAATCCACCTGACGGAAACGCCGACACCTTCCACCCTGGCGGCGCCGATACCGTAAAAATGCTCGGCCGGCCACTCGGCGCAGCCCGCTCCAGCAAACTCACCACCACCAGCAATGAGTTCTGCATATAACTCGGGAGACTCGTCCAGTCGAAGTCACCCTCATAGCGCGGCGGCGCGTCACTCTCGATGGTGTCCGTAAACACATACAACGCCAGAATCGTGTCCTCCGCCAAATCCAAAGCGTCCCAGTGGCTGAAGGCACCCTTCACCAACAGATCGTTGATCGAGTGCTGGGCCGCCAGCGCCGGCCGTGTCCGCAGCCGGCGTGACAACACCGCCAGCGACTCCTCGTCGGTGATCTCCACAGCCGCGCCAAGCCACTGCAACGTGGTCCCAAAGGTCACCACCCGCACCCTATCCCCAGGACACAAGGTCGCCAACATCTCATCGAAGGCCTCCCGGGACATGGGCACCACCGCCTGGAAAAACTTGCCATCGTCAAAGCCCGCCACCACCTCCATCGGCGGACGCGCCCCACACCACGGCAGAGGCGCCGGCCCCTCCTCAACCTCCTCATCGGCGAGCCCCGCGTCCGGATCCCTTTCTGCCCAAGCACCCCGAGACCACAGCAGAAAAAGCGCCAACGCCAACGGTGCCCAAAGTCCGTGTCCCTTCCAACCCAACAATCGCTCCATCATGGCTTCGCTCCTTCAGCCGTCTCCCGCCACGCCACCCCGCCCCCAATCGTGCTGCCAATCACTGCAAAGGGATCGGCCAGCTCCAAGCCCGCCAAGCCCTCGATGATGCGCCGCGTCGCCCGCACCGCCACCCGCCCATCCAAGTGACTGCTCTGCTCGAAGAGCACCGCCACCACATAGGGATCTGGCGACGACGTCGGCCAAAAAGCAACGAATACCTTGTTGTCCCGCGTCTTCGGCTTGTTCAATCGATCGTAGGAGGCGTTCGGATCCACTGGCACCACGGTCTCACCCGTACCGGTCTTCCCGGCCGTCTCCCGCCAAATCTCCAGCGCCGCCTCACGCCGGAAACTCTGCGCCGTTCCCCGCCGCAACACATCCCGCATATACGACGTCGCCAAAGCGGCATGCTCCTCGCTGATGACCTGCAACACCTCCGGTTCGGCAAAGCCAACCCACTGACCTGTCTTGCGGTGCCGCATACCCTCCACCAGGCGCGGCGCCACGTAGCGCCCATGCCGCGCCACGATGCTCGTCCCTGCCGCCAGATTCAACACCGAGAAGTCGGAGTTCCCTGACAGCGGCAGGCGCGCCGTATACGACACGGTCCAACGCTCCCCCTCGGGTAAGACCGCCACCGCGGCCCCCAAACCCGTCGCCGCGTCCCGAGGATAACGCTCGATAAAATGCCCCCATGCACCATCGGGACCCAAGTCCGGGCTCAGCAAATCCTGCGCCGTGTTCATACCGGTCACCGCATACAACTCCTCGTAACGCGCCCGACCCAGGTTGGCACCCATGTAAGAAGCCGCCGTGTTTACCGACTGCACGATCATCTCCCGCAAGGAAATCACCCGACCAAATGCCTTGTTCTCAAAATTGCTGATCGGTACGATGCGCCGCCCTCGCCACGTCGAAAGGGTCCCGCCGCGGTCCATGAAACGACCACGCAAACCATTGCCACTGTCACCACGCGCATCGATATACCACTCGCCATTCTCTTCAAAGAGCACCCCCTCGGCATGGCGAAAGGCAGCGATCATGGACAACACCTTCACCGTCGACCCCATGGTCGTGCGCCGATGAAAGGCATCCAAAGCCGGCGCCCGCATGGGCATCGCCTGCTGCAGACGCTTCCACTCCGTGACCTCGGCCAAACGCGTCAGATCACCCGTGTCGGGAAACTGTACCACCGCTACCACACGATTGCCCGGACCCAGCACCACCGCTGACGCATGATGTGCGTCATGCGGCGCACGCCGCTTCAGCTTGCGCACCTCGTCCGCCATCACCTCATAGGTCACCCCCTGCACCGCCGCATCCAGCGTCAACACCACATCCCAGCCCCAGGCCGCCCGCCACTCTCCCACCAATAACTCCGCCAGCTCGCGCCGCGGATCGACCGCCTCCTCTGTGCCCCGCATCAGCGAAGAAAAAATGCGCAACAAACCATCCCGGGTCGCCTCACCTTCGAAATTGTAGCCCAACAGCGCGCCACCACCGACCAAGTGCGCGTCCACCCGCAACACACCCGCCGCCACCCGCGACAGACCTCGCCCTTGCCGGTCCAGCAGCGAGCCATAACGCTCGGGATCCAAGGCCGCTCGACCCGTCGGCAGCACCCGCGAAAAACGCTCTGGCTCTGCCAAGCCCAAGACCCGGCGCCCACGTACCACGAAAGCATCCAACTCCCGACGGGGCCTGAACGCCCGCGTTCCGTCCCGATAAAAGGGGCGTGACCATGCCAGCGTCTCCACCATGCCCCCGTCACGACCCTGCTGGCGGATCACCGTAAAAACCCGGCTAAACTGCGTTCGGCGCCGAGCATCCCAGGAACGCCGCGCGCCCTCATCGAAGGGAATCGTCTCCAGCCCCCCCGTCTCTCCCACCCACAGCAGGCCTGCCTCGGCCGCCACCTTGAAAGCCTCGACGAACTCCTGATCCTGCGTCACCCCACCGAGACGACGACGACGCACATCACTGCCCCCCAACACCGTCGGGCCAATGGTCGACAACACATAGCGCTGCAACGGCCGCTGCCCTACCAGACACAACGCCCCAGAGGCCGAACGCTCCAAAGAAAAACGCAGCGGCATGGGTTCACCAATGACGAAAGACTCTCCCTCACCTATCGTCGTCGCCTCGGTAATCCCAACCCAGTCCAATGTCCGCAACTGCCCCATGAGCCGCTCCCCGCTGAACTTCTCCTCACCCGCCCCATCCAGAAGCGTCACGTCGAAATCGCTGCGCACCGCGTCCACCACGAAACGCCCACCATCGTGCCGCCGCACCACCGCATGGTGCATCGCGATACTCCCCTCGGGAATCACGATGTCATTGCGCAGTCGCCGCCCCCAGCGGCGGCTCAGCTCTCCCTCCACCCAGCGCCCTACCCACGGCAACTCGGGTGCATCGAGCATACCCGCATAGCCCAAGCTGATGCCCTGCCCAAAACGCGCCTCATCGTAACACCCCCCCAACACCTCCAACGCACCTCGCCGAAAACGCAGCAACAATTCGTCCACCACCAGCCGCTGCCCTTCCTCCAAAACACCCAAGACCTCGCCCGGACCCTCACGCACCACCCAGCGCAACGGCCCATCCTCCTCTTGCAGCACCTCGACCTGCACCACCCTATGCAAACGCGGATGAGAAAAATACACCGCGTTGTCCGTGTAGCGCTCCCACAAACGCAGCCCCGCCACCACCGCCGCCCCCAACACCAACAACACCAGCACCCGTAAGCCACCCTCGACACTGCGGAAACGCGCCCGACGTCGCCAACGCCACAGCAACAGATTCAGCCCATGCCAACCCCATCGCCATCGCCACCGCCTCACCACCTTCTCGCCTTCCACCTCCTGTAGACGGCGCGCCGCCGCGCCCGGAACGGCCCCAAATGCGCTCAAGCCCGCCAGGCCCTCTCGCCTCTCCAACGTCGCCTTCACCCGTCGACGAGCGGCATCGGCGTTGCCCAAAAACAGGAAAACGGACAACACGAAAAAATTCCCCACGGTGAAGCTCAAGCTGTAGCTCACGAACGCCACCGGAATACCCGTAAAGGGCATCGCCTGCAAAACCGCACCAAAGAGGTTGACCAACGTCGACACCACCGGCACCGCCCACAACGCTGCCAACAGTGGCGCCGCCCGCCGCGCCCGCCTCTTGTTGCCCCCATAGCCCATCCGACGCACGATCTGCAAACCCATCAGCGCCAAGGACGTCAAATACAGCACAAAGGCCAACAGCAGCGGCAAGCCCCCCGAAAGCCCCAACACCGTCAGCGGAAAATCCGTGTCCAAGGCCACCATCAAGCGGTGCAAATCCAAGCCTGGGCTCCGATGAATCCCAATGCCCCAGAAGCCGCCCACGTCGTAGCTGATGTGGCTCGACGCCACCAACGAACCACCCCGATGCATCAACTCTGCACCGCCCAACCACAAGTGGATCCGTTCGTAGAAAGTGTAGGGCACCACATCGAAAATCGGAGCCAAGTAATAGGCCAAGGCCACCCCTGCCAAGCCCACCAAACCCGCCACCCCCAGGTGCAACACCGTGCCCCGCGCCACCAACAAAGCCACCGCCAAGGTGACCACCAACACCGCTGAGTTGCCCACCTCCTTCTGGCTCAACATGAACACCAGCACCAACAGCGTCAGCGCCAGCACCCACCACACCTGGTAGCGCCCTAAGTCCCGACCCAGCAAGTAGCCAATGGCCAACGCAAAAAACAACGGCACCCACAAGTTGGGAGTGGCATCTATCCCCAATAGCGTGATCCGCGCCGCATCGCGGGCGTCGGCATCGCCCCCCAACAACCAGCCCAACATCGCCAGAAACACAGGCGCCGCCACCAGCATCCCGCCAAAGACCCGGCTGCGCAACAGACGCCCCCAAGCCCGCTGCAGCAACAACAGCCCCAACGCCACGCTGCGCTTGCCCCGCGCCGGCCAGTACAGAAGCAACCAGCCAGCCCCTAACAACGCCACCAATAGCACCAACACCACACTCGTCAGCGACGCCCGCGGGTGATCCTCTGCTACCGTCGCCATGGAAAACAAGAGAAAAAGACCCGCCAATAGATAGAGGCCACGCACCCACCAGCCGCGCCGCCACACCCCGAGGAAGGCGCTGCACAACAAAACCGCCCCCCCCACGCCATTGAACAGCGCCACATCAGCCATCCGACCCATCTCCCAAGTCGGATCGCCCGCCTCAGGCACGGCGCGCACCAACGCCAAATACACCATCCAGCCGCAACAGGTCATCCCGTGCGCCGCCACCACCACGAAGCCTGTCCGCGCTGACGCCACTGTGCTCAGCACCACCAACACCACCAAGGACAATGACCACACCCCCCAGCTCACCGCCGCCACGTCCACCCCACCGTGGCTGACCACTTCACTCGCGGCCTGAACCCCAACCGTACCGAGCAACACCACCATCGCGCCCCAGAGCCGCGTCAGCAAGCCCCCGTCACCCCTGCTGAAAAAGCTCAACAGCACGCTCAACAGCAGTAAAGAAGATCCTGCCCCCAGTGCCGCCAACACCCCCAAGTGAATCTGCGGCTCTGACCAGGCCAACCCTTCTAGCCACGGCAATATCACGCCTCTTCCCCCCTCTCGCCGGACTCCGAGCGGTGACACACGATGCGAAAAATCCCACCACCACCCTCGACCCGGTGCTCTCGCCGCCCAGGAATCACCGCCTCGGCCTTCACCACCCGACCATCCACCACCAACGGGACACGCCCACCACCGGACAAAACCAAGCCCCCTCCCTGCGGGCGAAAGCGCCACCCGAGATAGTTCCACTTGTCACGCGGGTCATCACTCAACTCTGCGACCTTGACCTCCTCTTCGAAGAGCAGGCGAAGCTCATCCACCGCCTCCAAACGGAAAGCCCCTCCACCCGTCTCGATCCGGACCACATGGCCCAAATCCCGCCACCCCTCCGCGGACAATACCGACCCGCCTACCCGCACGCCCTCGCGCAAGGCTCGAATCTTCGCCCCAGGACAACCATCCAGAGCCAACACGAACAACGGGCCGAGCTCGCGCCCTGACAAGGTCACATCCACCCGCTGCGTATCCTCCCCCAATGTCTCCAGCCCAAGACCCACCTGATACACCTCGGCCACAGGCTGCTCAAAACCAAAAAGAGACGCCTCGCCTTTGCGGGCCAACTGGCGACGGCTCACCCCGTGCACTTCGAGCAAGCGCGGCCCCACCTCAGGCTCGCGAAAGCTCGACACCTCCAGCCTCCCTCCCCGATAGCCAATCCCTCGCAGATCACGGCCCTGGATACAAATCCTACTCCCTGTCGCCAACTCCAGAGGGTAACCACCCAACCACGTCAACGACAAAACACCATCACCCCGGTTCTCCACCTCGATGCGGTCAAAAGCCAGCCCCCGCAGCACCACGTCCAGCCCACCGAGCACCCACAGCGCGTCCCGCGCATCGCCAATCACACACTGAGCCTCGGCGTTGCGGCGCCAAACATAGCTCTCGCCTCCAGGACCCACGAACGCAATATCCCGACGCTGCTCGCGGACCACCCCCAACAACTCGACGCTCGCCACAGTGCTACGCTCCCAAAAGCGCCACCACAGCGGCCGTACTTTGAAACGCATATCATGTGTCACCGACACCGGGTGATAGGGTTGATGGCTCGATTGGCCACTCGCGCTCTCAACCTCCAACCAACCCTGGGCCACCAAAGCTGCTAACTCGTAGGCGTCCCCTGGACGCTCGTATAGCGTCAACCGAGGAAGCCGCCGCCCCCGCAACAAAGCCAAAACCCCATCCCCCTGCTGTAAAATCGCTTCCTGGTCACGCCCCCCCCACTGCCAACGCACCCGCACGATCGCGCGCCGCTGACCCTCCTGCGCCGCAGCACTTACCCGCGCCGACTCCTCCAGCTCTCGACGCACCTCACTCAGGTCATAGACCGGTATCGCCCGCGCCCGCCCGTCCTCCGCATGCCGCACCACGATCTCCAGACCAGGAGAGAGCAGGACCCAGTCATCTCGCTCCTCGACGCTCACCAAATGCAGCAGCGCTTCCGCCAAGGCCTCACAGTGCTCGGCCCGTGTCACCCGATTGAGCAAACCCACATAGGCGTCCTCATCAGGCGCAAACAACAGCACCGCAGGGGGCATGCAATAGACTTGATAGGATATCATCCGATCCGGTGAAGCAGCCCGCAAGTGGCCCCCCTCCAACAGGTACCACAACACCCGATGCGACAATCGCTCATAGACCAGACGGTTCATGCCTCGCTCCCCTCGCACAGCGCACGCCCGCACCCGCCCTTGCTCGCGTCACCACGCGAAAATGCGCGCACCCAACAATAACTATCGATAAGCCTAAGATTTCAACAGGAAATTGCCAAGCACCACGCGCGCAGACGACGCGCGCTAGGCCACACCAAGGCCCCACGCCCACCGCGGCGCCAAGGACTGCGCGCGCCCTGACCTAGGCAACCCCCGCAGCGCCAGCCCCTATTTCCCCAAACGCCAAGTAGCGCTTACAGTTTCACCGACACCGGACGCAAAGACCAGATGTCCTTGGCGTACTCGCTGATGGTCCGGTCGCTGGAAAACTTGCCCACCCGGGCGATGTTGTACAACACCATCTTGGCCCAGCGCATCGGATCGAGATAGGCCTGCTCGACCTCGCCCTGGCACGCCACATAGGCATCGAAATCGGCGCACAACATGAACGGATCCTGCTGGCGCAACCAGCGCACCACCGGCTGAAAACGGCTCCGATCATCTGGGCTGAAGAAACCCGACTCGAGCAACTCCAGCGCCTGCTGCAGAGCCGGACTCCGCTGGATGTACACCGTGGGATCATAACCCGCTCGCTTCAGGCTCTTGACCTCCTCCTCTTTCAAACCAAAGAGGAAGAAGTTCTCGGCACCCACCTCCTCCCGAATCTCGATGTTGGCCCCATCCAAAGTGCCAATGGTCAGCGCACCGTTCATGGTGAACTTCATGTTCCCCGTGCCCGACGCCTCCATCCCCGCCGTCGAAATCTGCTCCGACAGGTCAGCCGCCGGGATGATCCGCTCCGCCATCGAAACCCCATAGTTGGCAGGCATCACCACCCGCAGACGTCCCTGCATGTCGGGGTCGGCATTCACGATGTCCGCGATGTCGTTGATAAGCTTGATCAACAACTTCGCCGCAGCATAGCCCGGAGCAGCCTTGCCGCCAAAGAGCACCAAACGCGGCACCACCTCCGCGTCCCTGTGCCCCTTGATCCGCTGATAAAGCGTGATGACATGCAGACAGTTCAACAACTGGCGCTTGTACTCGTGAATGCGTTTGACCTGTACATCGAAAATGGCATCCACATCCCACTTCAAACTCGAACGCGCCCCCAAGCTTTCCAACAAGCGCTCCTTGTTACGCCGCTTGATCTGCATCAACTCCTGCAAAAAGGCCTCGTCATCCGCATGAGCCTCCAGCTCACGCAGCGCCTCCAGGTGGGTCACCCACTGCGGCCCAATGCGCTCGGTGATCGCCGCCGACAACATTGGATTACAAGACAAAAGCCAACGCCGCGGCGTCACCCCATTGGTCTTGTTGTTGAAACGCTTCGGCCAAATCTTTACGAAATCCGGGAAAAGATCGCTCTTCACCAAGTCCGAATGCAAAGCCGCAACGCCATTGACACTGTGGGAACCGATCACCGCCAAATGGGCCATCCGCACATAGCGCTCTCCACTCTCATCGATGATCGATACCCGCCGTTGCAACTCGAAATCGTTCGGCGCCGCGATGTGCACCCGCCGCAAAAAGCGGTGGTTGATTTCAAAAATGATCTGCAGGTGCCGCGGCAACAGACGCTGGAACATCGCCACCGGCCAACGCTCCAGAGCTTCCGGCAACAAGGTGTGATTGGTGTAACCAAAGGCGCGCTCCGTGATCGACCAGGCCTCGTCCCAGTCCATCCCCTCCACATCCACCAAGACCCGCATCAGCTCCGCGATGGCCACCGCCGGATGCGTGTCGTTGAGCTGAATCGCCACCTTCTCCGGGAAGGCCTTGAAATCGCTGTGGGTCTTCTTGTAACGACGCACGATGTCGTGAATCGCACAACAGACGAAGAAATATTGCTGCCGTAAACGTAACTCCCGCCCCTCCGGGTTGTTGTCCGCAGGGTACAGCACCTTGGAGATGGTCTCGCTGATGACCTTCTCCTCGACGGCGCGCCGAAAATCACCGGCGTTGAAAATCCCCAGGTTGAACTCCTGCGTCGCCTGCGCCGACCACAAACGAAGGGTGTTCACCGTGTGATTACCGAATCCGGCGACAGGCATGTCGTAGGGAACACCCAGCACGTTCTGCGTATCGACCCAGGCGTGATACAGACGACCATCAGGCCCGATCCGCTCCTCCACCCGACCATAAAATTGGACGATCGCCGAATGATCCGGACGCGCAATCTCCCACGGATTGCCCGTACGCAACCACGGATCACCCAACTCTACCTGCCAACCATCGCGGAATGCCTGCTGAAAGATCCCATACTCATAACGGATCCCATAGCCCATCGCTGGCAACTCCAAGGTCGCTAGCGAATCCAAAAAACAAGCCGCCAGCCGTCCCAGACCGCCATTACCCAAACCCGGATCGTGCTCCACTTCCAACACACCGCTGAGATCGATCCCATACTTCGACAGCAAGCCCTGCGCGACGTCATAGAGACCCAAATTCAGCAAGTTGTTCCCAAGAGCACGACCAAGCAAATACTCCGCCGACAGATAATAGACCCGCTTGACATCCTCCCGGTAGTAGGTCTGCTGCGTCCGCATCCAACGGTGAATCAACCGATCCCGTACCGCAAAAGCCATGGCCCGGAAAAGGTCGCTCTTCTTTGCCGTCCGTTTGTCCTTGGCACAAGTGTAGAGAAGGTGATCCCACACGGCCCGCTCCAAGGTCGTGGGATCCATCCCCGTACGGTCGTCTTCAACCACCACACCACTATTGTTGACGGCCTCTTGCTTCTCCACGTTTCACCTCATTGCTGATGGATTCTCTCGCTGTCTCTCGATCTCGTCACTACGACATCTGCAGCCTGCCGCATCCTGGACATGCCCGCTGCACCCTGTCAACCCCAAGACATTCACCACTGCCCGCCCCAAGCACCGGGGCCCGCCTCATCTGCGCAATTTGTTGCGTAACTCCGGCAGCTTGGGATGGCCGGGCTCCAACTCGGCGATCCGGTACGTTGCATCCGTCGCCACCTTGACCTCCCCCCGAATCAACGCCCACTCCGCTTGATCCAGATACAATCGCACCCCCGTGGTTATCTGTACCGAATTCACGATCGACGCCCGATAGCGAGCGCGTTCAATGCGATCGCGCAACACCCCGTAGGCCTCATCCAAGCGCTTCGCCACTTCCCCCAGCACCCCCGCCGCGCTCTGACGCACCCCAACGGGCAAAGTCTCCACCGAAAATGCCTCGCGCTGCTTCTGATAACCCTCCTCGATCGCCTGCTGATACGCCGACCAGTGCACCCCCAGAGCCTCGAAATGATCCACCGTCAACACATGCTTCGCCCGCACCAACAGCGCTTCCGCCAACACCTTCGCCTGATCCTTCACCTCGGGCTTCGCCAGTGCCAGCATGCCCATGCGCTCCAGCCCCGTCACAATCCCCAGCAGACGTCCGCGCGTCAAACGCGTCCGCGCCGGCAAATCACGCAGCCGCAGCTTCTGGTCCCGGATGAGCTCCACCACCCGCAGATCACCACCACTCAACCCCAACGCGTTGATCAAGGGCCATGTCCCTTTGTCCATACATGGCATGAGGTCTTGCATCGCGTCCCAGAGGGGCGTCACCCCTGAAGGATCCCCCTTGTCGATCTTGTCGACGAGCCAGCCAAAGAGAAAGCGCTCCACCCCTATCGGTGCCACGGGCAACACCAAAGGGAGCTCCTCCACCACCACCACCCGCACCACACCACTCTCCAACCCCGCCATCTGGGTCAGCACCTTGCCAATGCGCACCCGCGCCGCCATCAGCAACTCGTCATAGGCCAAATGCCCGGACTTCACCAATACCCGCTCGAAGGGCAGCCCCTCGGCTTGCGACTTCGACCGCGTCGACTCATACATCCCTGAAGAGATCCGCCCCGTGCTGCGCAAATACTCCCCCAAATCCTCCACCCGACCCTCGTGCTCACTCTCCCCCAATGCCGCTAACCCCGACTGCAGACCCAAACGATAGGCCACCGCCCCCGACCGCACTTCAATCAACATGTCCTCGCGCCGACGCGCCGCACAGGCCAAAATCCGCGGACACTGCCCATCGCCAAACGACTCCTCTTCCCCTCCCGTCGCCACCGCCATCGCTTCTGCAAGCGATGAAACTCGCCAGGCATCCCAGGCACCAGACACTCGCCCCTGACCATAGGCCACTGTCGTCGGCCGATGTGGCGGACTGATCACCGTCCGCGGCGGGCCGCCAAAAGGCTGCGCCACTGGCCGATGCTCCCCCCGGCCATCTGGAAGCTCACCCACATCACCAGGCACGGCGGCAGCGTAAACTGCCGTGTGCTGCGGGCGCGCCCCCGTAAAGGAAGCACTCACCGCACGCCCCAAGCCCGCCGCGGACACTGCAGGCGCAACAGGCGCAACCGGCGCAACAGGTACTGCAGGCGCTACAGGTGCCGCAGACACCGAGGGCATCGCCACCCCCCTCCCCGCACCAAACTCGGGCCAACGGCCTCCTTCAGCGTCACTCAGCCGCTGCACCTCAAACGCCACCCCCGCAGGCCCCACGAAAACCACCCGCCCCTTGAACCAATGCGCCTGGCCGCCCCACGCCAACGCCAACGATACCGATTCGTTCAACGCGACACCGCTGACCTGCGGCAGCATCAGCCCACCCACCCGCGTCGCCTCGTCGACGAGCTTGGCCAACGCCGCAGCAGAGCCCGCATCGAACCATAGGCCTATCTCCCCATCTCGTCGGATCAACTGCAAGTTCGAAGCCCTCTCCCAACGGCCACCCACGCCTCACCGCATGTGACCCCTACACGCCACAAAGTCTCACGCACAACCGCTTATCTTAACTCCCGGCAAACCACTTGACCACCCTAGACTACATCAGACGCTTGCCCAAGCTTACGCTTGACAAGCGCCAACCCGGCACCCAACCTCTCCTGCGCGACTTCAGCCGCGTTGCTGCCACTCTCACGGAGTCTCGCATGGCCAAGATCATCCTCTACTCAACGCGATACTGCTCCTATTCGCGCGCCGCCAAAGCGCTCCTCCACGATCGCCAGCTCTCCTTCCAAGACCACGACCTCACCGAAGATAGAGCGACCAAAGTCCGTATCATCGACCAGACCGGGCACCGCACCTTCCCGCAAATCTTCATCGACGGCGAATTCATCGGCGGCTTCACTGAGCTCCAACGCCTCGTCGACTCCGGCGATCTCGACCGCATCCTCGGCCAATGAATCCCCTGAGCCAACGACCTTACATGGCGCAGCACGCCGACGCCTCAACCCGCCCCCAGCCACGCGCCATCCGCAGCGCCATCAAAGACACTTCGGGCACTGCGCACCACTCGCATTGGCTTTGCACTTCGCAAAATGGTCCGCCCGCTCTTCCCCGCTGAAACACGGCGCCGCCTCTCCCGACTGGGTCCAGCAACTCCACGCCCCGCAAGCATCTGCGCCAGAACGCACCCCCTCTGCATAGGGCGCCCCACTCTCCCAGAAGTAGCGGTAGAGCCCCACCGACGCGTTCTCCACCTTCTCCCCCTCCTCCCGCAATTGCCCGTTGTACCACCAAACGCGGTAGGGACCGTGCATCTTGCCCTCCACCATGGCCACCTCTAAACGCGGTAGACCATTGTTCCAAAAAGCACGCGCCCAGCCATGGCGCTGCCCCTTCTCCCAATCATCCTCCCGAATCCTATTCCCCTCCTTGTCCCAGAACACCCACAAACCATGCCGCACATCGGCCGCATAGGTCCCCTCGGCCTCCTTCGGACCCTCGATGAACCACTGCGTCATCGACCCGCTCAAGACACCAGCCGCGTAGCGACCCACCTGGAAACGCTCCCCGGTCTCATAAAACCGCACGAATGGACCTTCCGGGCCACCATCGCCGACGCAGCGATACGCTACCCCGCTTAGCCCCTCATCCCGCCACTGTGACCGCTCCAACTTCCCTGCCTCACCACAGTCCACAATGACCCCATCCCGCCATTGAATATACGGAAATCGACCACCACTACCCTCTCCACACCACGGCTGCACCTCAACCCCACGCCGCGCGTCCACCACCAACGGCTGCGGCATCCGCGACGCCTGCCCTGCAGGGCAACAAAGCTGCGCTTGCCCATGCATCTGCTGGCAGACGGCCCGCGCCTCTTCCGCCTCATCCGACTTCACCGCAGGTGCGGGCGGCGGTGTCGCCTCGCAACCCAACCCGAACACCAGCCCAACGACCACAAACACCACCCCGCGCATCCCGTCACGCATCTCGCTTCCCTCTCACCCAACACGCTACCGCGCCATTCATTCGCGCCCTGGCTGCCGCCGACCATACCCTGCGCCAATACAACACCAGCGCGCACCTGACAACCGCCACTGCCTCATCGGCTCACCTCCACACCTCGCGCCTCCGCTCCGCAGCAACCTTGACCGCCCGTCTAGCTTCTGCTTCCATAGCTTGTGAATGAGCGTTCGATGCGCATTGATGCACCTTGAGGGGCGCCATGAACATCCCTACACACGACCTAACCATCCTCGAGACGCTCGTCCAAGATCCCATCTTTCGCCGCCTCTCCAACCTCGAGCGAGAGAGCCTCGCCGCACTCGGAGAGAGACACCACTATCGGCCGCAAACCATCCTCTTCCGACAAGATGAGCCGTCCACGGGTATCTACCTCCTCATCGACGGCAGCGTCGAGCTCAGCCGCAACAACCAGCGCGGGCGGCGCTTCACCCTGGCCAAGTTGCACCCAGGAGATCTCTTTGGAGAGCTCGAGTTTCTCGACGCCGGACCTCGCGTCGTCGATGCCGAAACCTGCACCCCCGTCGACGCCGTCTTCTTTCCCAACGCCGCCCTCCACAAGCTCCTCGACCAACGCGACCGCTGCGCCCTCGAGCTACTCTACGTGCTCTGTGTCCTCGCCAGCAAACGCCTCCGCGAAATGAACCGCCTCCTCGTGGAAGTCCTCAATGAGCCTGCCGCGTTGGGGCCTGCATCCCCTAGCCGCTTGCGCTCCGACAAGGACCTCTTCAGCGGCTTGCTTGCCAGCCTCTACGCACCCTCCCGAGCTTGATCATGCCTCTTGAACACGAAGACCTGCGACGCTTCGCCATCCTCGCCGCTTATGACGATCAAGCGCTGCAGCAACAGGTCATGCCCTACGTCACGGTCGTCGACTACCCACCCGACGCCATTATCTGCCGCGAACGAAGTACGGGCGATCGCTGCTTCTTCCTTCTCCGCGGACAGGTCGACGTCCGCGCAACCATCGCCTCGGGACGCGAAGAATCCATCGGCCTCCTGGAAGCAGGCTCCATCTTTGGACAAGTGGGACTCCTCGACGGCGGCACCCGTTCCGCCACCTGCGTCGCCATCTCCTCCTGCCGACTCCTCGAGCTCTGCCGCGACAACTTCGATCTCCTGCGTACCCAAAACAACCGCTTCGCCTTCGATCTCCAAATCGAGATTGGCCGCAGCCTCGCGGCCCAGATCCGCCAAGCAACCCAAAGCCTCTCCGCCATGAGCGAGGCCCAAGTCCACGATCCTGCTGCCATCTCACAACGCCTGGAAGCCTTCCTCAAAGGCCGCGAGCCAGAAGACGAACAACGCTCTCAAGCCAACCCCCGCTTGCGGCTACGCAACATCAAGCTCTAGTCCCTGCAAGTGGCCTTCGCGCTCCTACTCTGCTATCTCTGTCACGTGCGGTCGTAAGACCCAAAACAACCCCTCATTCCCTGCGTGAGGCCTGCATGAGCTTTCCTAAACTCCACCTCAAGGAAATCGAGGTCGAGTGCATACGACCTTACTTCAGCGGAGCCGACTCTGAGAGCATCAACCTCATGCTCACCGTTGTCCGAGGGCCACGCGGACGGCGAAAACTCCTCGGCGAAGCTTTCACCCGTCAGGTCTACCATCCCATCATCCACTTCAAGGTCTTCGACGAAAATGACGTCGAAACCCTCTTCAACCGCTTCCTCCAACAACTGGTGCATCGCGGATACCGACCCGTTCAATTCCGGGAACTCAGCCAAGAGAACCGCTGGGGAACATGGCAACCCTGTGACCTCTCCAAGGTTGACCTCTCCTCCCTCGAGCGTGCCGCCAACGCCGACATGTCTGTCGCCGAAAGCCCCGAAACCGAACCCGAGTACCCGCCCAAGAGTGCGCCATCACCCAAATGAGGCGCGCGAAAAGCCTTGCCCTCGCTCAAACTCAGCGACAAACCCGTCCTGCGCGATGACCTCCACGTCACACCTGATCCCGAGCGTCAGGGCTTCGTCGTCCTCGAGGACCCCCTCTGCGGCCACGTCCACACCCTCTCGCCCCTGGCCGCCGCCATCGCCCGCTGCCTCGATGGCGTCCACACCCTCGAAGAAATCTTCAGCGCCGTCGCCCAAGCATGCCAAAGCCCCATACCGCCCCAGCAAGGCCTAGCCCTCATCCAAGACCTCCACCAACGACTCCTCCTCGACGACCCCTCCCTGCGCCCTGAATTGGAACGACGCCAACGCCAACGCCTGGCCCTCCAACAAGCCCGCAGGGGCGCCTTCGAGGTGCATCTCGGCCAACTCCACGAGAGCCTCGCCAACCTCGACGTCCGTCCCGATCTCCGCTTTGATTGCCTCTGCTGCGGACGCTGTTGCTCAGGACGCTTTCGCATCCAGCTCAGCCCTGACGACCAACGGCGACTCGCCGCCCTCGACCTCCAAGGCACACTCGGCATCTCACTCACCAACGCCCTCACCACCCGCATCGTCGGCGGCGATGACGCGCAAAAACCCAAAGTCTTTCTCCGCCACGATCCACAAGGCCGCTGCGTCTTCCTCGATGAAAACCAACGCTGCCGCATCCACACCCACTTCGGCTTCGACGCCAAACCCATCGGATGCAAGCTCTTCCCCTATTTCCCCATCATCACCCCCCGCGGCGCCACCTTGCAGTTCCGCCACGAATGCGGCTGGCGCCACCGCTCCATCGCCAGCGGCACCAACGTCACCACCCACATCGACGCCTTGCGCCAACTGTGTGCCCAAAACCTGCACTTCGTCCTCGCGCTCCCTTTGCAGCCACGCCTCGTCGGGGCGCGCGCCGTGCCCTATGACCACTACGACCGCCACCGCCAAGCTTGGACCAACACGGTGCGCCAAAGAGGCTGGCGCGCCCTGCTGCCTCACGTCGCTGCCGACCTGCTGCAACCGCCACCATCGTCGCCCAAACGCGCCTTGCGCCGCATCTTTGCCACCGTCGTCGATACCTACCTGGACGGTGCACCCCTCCTGGGAGAGGAAAAGGCCGCCCACACCTTCGCCGACGTGGCCCCAGAAGCCACCATCATGCGCGAAGTACTGCCGGCACTGCTCCTCACCCTGGGCGTCGTTCACCCCGACAGCGAAACACGACTGCAAGAGTTGCAAGACCACACCCAGCGCATCTTGGCACGCCTCTCCCTGTGGCCTGGGAGCGACCTTGACCCGCTCCTCGACGACTACACCCTGAGCTTCCTCGACGGCCACTTCGCCTTCGCCGCCTTCACCGTCGCCTCAGGGCTCGGCTTGTGGCTCTTGGTCGTCATGGCCGCCCGCCGCACCTGGGCTTTCTTCGCCGACGACCTCGACCAAGCACAGCCACCTGAGCTTCTTGACGCCGCCCTCGTGGCCTGGCACATGCTCCTCTTCAATAAAGAAGCACTGCGTGCTCAGCTCCTGGTCGAGGCATCACCAGAGCTGGAGCAGGCACTGGCCCTAGCGCCAGAGCTGCTCTAGCTAGGCGGCACCACCAAAGTGGTGTCGAGGCATCACCAGAGCTGGAGCAGGCACTGGCCCTACCGCTAGAACTGCTCTAGCTAGGCGGCCACGCCAAAGTGGTTGCGCGCCGTCGTCCCCAGATCACTATCGATCATGTGGGCCCGCAGCAACGCCTCGGCATGCTCCAACATCCCCTCGTCGTCCACATCCTGCCACATGGCCTCACCGATATCGTGGACGAACATCCGCTCGCACGCGACCAAGGCCGCTACACCTTCGCTGAGAGAGCAGTCACCACGCTGGGAACGCGCCTCCTCCAACGCCGCGAACAGCGCCCGGCTGCACACGAAGAGCCCCGTGTCGATGGCGTTGAAGCGCTCCAGCCCCTTGCTGATCTGGAGTACCCGCTCCCCGTCGGTCATCACCTTGGTGGCATCGTCCATGTCGAAGACGCACCCAAGTTTGTAATCGACACATAACAGCGCACCTTGAACGGGCGCCTCGAGCAAAACCGCTTGCTCGATCATCGCCCGATCGAAAATGTGATCCGCCATCATCAGGAGAAAGTCACCGCCAACGAATGGCTCGGCACACAGCACCGATAAGCCATTGCTCTTGCGATAGGCCTCGTTGTGGACAAAACGCAAAGCAATGGGTAGCCCACTGGCTTCTTGCTCCACCGCAGCCTGCAACTCATCGCCCTTGTAGCCCACCACGATGATGCACTCTTCTACCCCTGCCGAGGCCAGAAGCAGAAGATTGCGCCGAATGAGCGATCCTCCCCCCACCTGACGCAGGGGCTTCATATCCTTCTCATTGCGCGCCAAGCGGCTGCCAAAGCCAGCCGCCAGAATCACCGCCTGTTTGATAGAGCTTGCCATCTCAACACTCTCATCAGCTCGCAGCACAAGGCTTGCAGGGCAAAACCTAGGCTTCCATGTCGTAGTAGTAGTCCAGACCCAAATGCGTAATGAGCTCCTCACCCATGATGTGGCGCAAGGTGTTCTTCATCTTGGTCTTCTGAATGAACACATCGTGCTCGGGGTAGAGGCCTGGCTTGGCTTGCGGGCTCTTGAAGTAGAAGCTGAGCCACTCCTGGATCCCATAGAACCCTACCCGCTGGGCCAGATCGAGCAACAACGCCAGGTCCAAAACCACCGGCGCCGCCAAAATGCTATCGCGGCACAGGAAATTCACCTTGATCTGCATCGGGTAGCCCAACCACCCAAAAATGTCGATGTTGTCCCACCCTTCCTTGTTGTCACCGCGCGGAGGATAGTAGTCGATACGCACTTTGTGGTGGAACTTCCCATACAACGCCGGATACTTCTCCGCATCGAGAATGGTCTCCAACACCGACAGCTTGGAAACCTCTTTGCTCTTGAAAGACCCTGGCTCGTCCAAAACCTCGCCGTCCCGATTGCCAAGAATATTCGTCGAGTACCACCCGTTGAGACCGAGGACCCGCGCCTTGAATCCCGGCGCCAAAATCGTCTTCATCAGCGTCTGGCCAGTCTTGAAATCCTTGCCCGCAATCGCAACCTTGCGCGCCCGCGCGAGCTGAGCCAACGCCGGCACATCCAGGGCCATGTTGGGAGCACCATTGGCGTAAGGGACGCCCGCAATGATGTGCGCATAAGCATAGATCATGGACGGGCTGATGGCTGGGTGGTTCGACTTCAGGCCCGCCTCGAAGCGCTCGGGATCCAGATGCACATCCGTGAGCTCCGTATGCACCTCCGTCGACCCACACCACACCGATACGAGACGCGCTACGCCCGTGCGCTGCTTGAACTGCGCAATGTCTTCCACCAACTGCATCGCCAGATCGTACTTCGTGGCGCCCGTCTTGACTTCTTTCCCATCCAGACGCTTGACCCACTGCTTGTCGAAAACCGCCGCCATCGGCACGATCGCCTCTAGGGCCTCGCGGATGGGCTCTACGTGCTCTGGCTTCAACACATCCGAGCGCCGCACCACCTCGTAAGCATTCTCGCCGTGCAAGTCCCAAGCACCAAAAACCAGATCCGACAGCGAAGCCAACGGCACGAAGTCTTTGATCAGCGGAGAGCGCCCATCCGTGCGCTTGCCCAGACGAATCGTTCCCATCTGAGTGAGACTGCCCACGGGCTCGCCCAAACCGCGCAGTACATTGAAAACGCCCGCGATAAAGGTCGTCGATACTGCCCCAAGGCCCGGCAGCAGCACACCCAACTTGCCCTCAACCGGCGCCATCTTCATTGCCTTTTCCGACATCACTGAATTCCTTCAATCGAATGTCTGGGAGGTGACCCTTCGCTGGCCCTCGACCCAACAAAACCGTTAATGAGATCCGCCACTTCAAAACACACGTCGCCAAAGATCGGCGGTCCCGGCCCGGCACTCAGCACAAGGCATACCAACTTTGCAACGTCGAAGCTTTTCCAGCGAAGTCCGCGCCTTCACACGACTTAGCTCACGCCTGCTCAGCCACGGCCCAAAGCACGGCGAGAAAACATCACTCCACAAATGGCCCGCGCACAGGCTCTGCTAGCATGGGTGGAGTATCCTTTGTCCACTGAAGCAGCCCTGCACGAACAAGCTTCCACCAACCATGGGCCTCTGCAGCAAAGGACCCGCTGGCCCCGCCCTTGCGTCGGCCCGCACCCTGACGTATGGGATGCAACCGTACCCGTGCCAACCTTCGGCACGCCCTAGACAAACACATCGACCCCGGATGCTTATGACCACCTCTACTGTCACCCCAGGTGCCGCTTTTTGGCGCGACATCAAAACCCTGCCCAATCTCCTCTGCGTCTATCGCCTCGTCGGCATCTACGTCGGAATTGGCATTTTTTACCTGGGTTATCCACTCATTGCGCTGGCCCTTGGGATCACCGCTGGGCTCACGGACTACTTCGACGGCTACTTCGCGCGCAAGTGGAACCAGGTCACCGAGCTCGGCTCGCTCCTCGACACCGTCGCTGATCTTCTCTTCGCCTTCATTGTCTTGTGCACGGCCATCGATCAAGGCGTCTGGCCCCTCTATCTCCTCGTCTTGTGGGGACTGCGCGACATATCGGTCCTCTCCATTCGCACCAGCGCCGCCCAACAGGGCTTCAGCATCCCCTCCATTTATCTGGGCAAACTCGCCTCCAACTTTCTCTTCTACAGCTTCGTCATCATGCCCATCGATTTCGCCCAGCCCTTTGGCAGCGAACACTGGATGAGTGACGCCATCCATTACCTCGGACTCTTTGGCATCCATGCCGGTATCCTCCTGCAGTGGATCACCGCCGTGGTCTACTTCCGCCGTTTCATCGCCATGTATCAACCACAGTCGCGTGCCAATGGCCCCGACAAGCAGGAGAGCTAGCCGTGCATGCCGTCGTTTTCGTCGGACCAGAGACGCTCGAAGAGCAACCGAATGCCCCCCTCGTTGCCCTCTGCCGCGTTGGCGGGCTGAGCCTTCTCAACCGCACGCTTCGTCTGTTGCTGCGCGCTGGCGCCTCTCACCTCTACGTCTTGGCCCCCCCCGACGCACGCATCCAAAGCGCCTTGGACCACGACGCACAATTGACCGTGCCCATCACGGTCCTGAACCACCAAGTGGCGACGGCACAGGCCACCAGCGCCTTACGCGAACATGCCCATATGCTCCCTGAGCGCTTCTGGCTCTGCGCCGCCGACCGCTTCTTCTCCAACCATTGCTTTCCCGCAACCGCCTGGGAACACTCTCACCCTCTACAAGTCTGCGCAGAGGGCGAAGACACGGGCGTCCTGCTCATCAACCAGACAGCGCTGGAGCAACTCCCCCACCAGGGGAAGCCGCTCTCAGCCATCGCTTCCCTGCTCCCCTGTGCCACCCTCGCCATCCCCCACTGCCTCTCCATCGCCATCAGCACCCAACAAGATGTCCGCCACGCCAAAGACGCCTTGCGCCGCTCCCTGCGTAAGCCTTTGGCCCGCGAAGCCGATGGACTCGTCGCCTATTTCATCAATCGCCCCATCTCACTCTCCCTCAGCCGCTACCTCGTCGACACCCCGATCACCCCAAACCACATCACCACCCTGGGGCTGCTCATTGGCCTCTCCGCCGCCTTCTTCGCGGCACAGGCCACGCCACTCTATCTCGCAGTAGCCGGACTCGCCTTGCAGATTTCTTCCATCGTCGATGGCATCGACGGCGAGCTGGCGCGCATGCGTCTCACCCCCAGCCATCTGGGAGAATGGTTCGACACGGTCTGCGATGACGTGGTCAATATCGCTTTCCTCATTGGGATCTCTATCGCCGCCGGTGCTCGCACGGGAATCGCCGCCTTTCCTTGGGTCGGCGGCATCGGCGCCGCCTGCGTCGCCCTGACTGTGCTGCTCTTCTATCGCGATTTCCTCCGCCTCGGCATCGCCTCACACAATCACTACCGTTGGGGCTTCGAGGCGCCCAAAAACCAAAACAAGAAACGACACTGGGCTGGCACCGTCGCTGTCGCCTTTTCCTGGGCCGCCAAACGCGACTTCTACACCTTTCTCCTCATGGTGGTGCTCTTCCTCGACGCTCCGGTCATCGCCTTCGCCATCATTTTTACCGGATCTAGTCTCATCGTCATCGGATCAGCCATCCAGCGCGTCGTCAACCTCGTCAAAGGCCAACAGGCGACGGCAGATTTCTCCTAGACGGCGCTAGCAAACGCTGAGCTGACAGCAGCAACACCGATGGCAGACACAGCTCAGCCTGCAGCGCGCATCCGAGAGAGGGACTCCTGCTCACCGAGCAACGTCCCAATGGCACGGTCGAAGGCGACGAAAAAGCCATCGAGCACAGCCCTATCCAAATAGCCAATCGTCGAGATTTGAATGATTTTGTTGGCCAGCGGCCCCTTGCCGCCGTAGATGACATAACCATCCTGCCGCAGCATTTGCCGCAGCGCCTCAAAATCCACGCCTTCAGGCAGACAAACACTCGTCACCGCATTGGACATCACCAAGGACTCACCGAAAAGGGTCAGCCCACGCAAACGCAGCTCGCGCCGAACATAGCTAGCCAGCGCTGCGTGCCGCCCGTAACGCGCATCCACCCCTTCAGCCAACACCAACTCCAGTGCTCGGTTCAGCGCCAGAAACAACGGGACCGCAGGTGTTGTCGGTGTCTGGGCCTTCTCTTCCATGAAGGTGTAGTGGCGCCACAGGCTGAGGTAGTAGTTGCGCACGGGCTGGTGCTCCAGGGCGCAAAACGCCTCCCGACGTCCAAAAACCAACGCCAAGCCCGGATAAGTGCCAATCGCCTTGCCAGAAGAAGTGCTCATGAAGGTGATGTTGGCAGCTTCCATGTCCAAAGGATCGGCGCTGAAGCTGCTCACGGCATCGACAAAGAGGCGAGCGCCGTAGCGCTTGCAAAGAGCTCCCACCGCCGCCACTGGGTTGAGAACGCCCGTACTCGTCTCATGGTGTACCATGGTCACCCAGTCGATCCGTTGACTGCGCAAGGTCTCCTCGAGACGGACTAAATCAATGGCCTCCCCCCACCCATGGGTCTGCACCTGCGTGTCCGGGTTATAAATGCGCGATATCTCGCCCAAACGCTGGCCAAACTCACCGCTCGCCAAGGCCAACACCTTCTCCCCAGGTGACACCGCACTGCTGAGGACTGCCTCGTTCCCTGATGAGCCAGAACCCGTCAAGACCACCACCGAGTAGGCATCCGAAAGCCCCGCTACTGCTAACGCGTTGCTTCTGATGGCGCGCAACAAAGCGCTGAACTCCTCCTCACGATGACAAAATGCATAAGCCGTCAACGCTGCTGCAACCGCGGGATCGACATTCACCGGTCCTGGGCACAGAAGACAATAGGATTTTCCGTATTCGTCCACGTGCACTGGCTCCTTACCAGTCAAGAGCACCACAGCCGGCGCAAGCTCCTTCCTGAACTCGCGTCGCGTCTCTCTAATCTGCCTCGTCTCAGCAAGCAAGCTGCAAACAGTCGACACCTACCTTTCTCTCGCGGCCAAGAATCGAGGCGTGTCGACCACTTTCAACAGCGAAGCCTCCACCTCTCACACCTCGCGGCGCACCGAGGAGAAGGCCAGCGCCGCGCCCATGCAAATTTCGGGACAAAACACCGCCAAACTTGTTTCCTTCCCAATTCCATTGGCACTAAGCCTCTCTACATCACAGACCCATCGCTCCACCACCCCGGGAGACGCAACATGCACCAGCCCACCCCCTCTTGTGGAGTAGGTTCACTCCACTCCCATCGATCCGACTGGACACCTCCTGACGCATCGCAAGCATCAAGAATTGAATGGCATTCACCCATGGCGCTCTTTCTTGAGAAATTTCAGGAACAAAGAGCCATTCCAACTGTTGAATGAAACAGAGTTCGGCTGGGACAGCCAGCAACATTAATGTTGCGTTTTGCCCCCTCACAGGGGTACGTCTTCCTTCTGTCCAACGAAGCAGGGCACGCCATGTCCGTCAACCTCTGCCAACCTGATCCCTACAAGGCATGTGGCGCCTGCTGCGGACTCTACAACATCATCGGCTTCTCACGGCGCACGTGTCGCCGGCTTCTGCGCAACCGCACCAAAGCCTTCCTGCGTGATGCCAGCATTGACGACCCCAACACGCTCAACCGGCACTACGCACACTTTCGCCAGCGCGAGCATGGGCTCGTCAACCTCCCGATCCTGCGAAACTGCCCCTTTCTCGGCACCTTACCTTTCCACAACAATGCTCCGGGATGCCTCCTGCATCCCGCCATCAATGACGGTCATGATGCCCGCAATGCCGGCAGTTACGACCAGAAGACTTGTGGACGCTATCTCTGCCCGGCCTACGCCCTCCTCGACCCCTTGGAGCAACGCTTGGTCATCCAAGCATGTGGCCGCGACGCCTTCCTCTACGGCCTGGTGCTCAACGACCTCGTGCTCATCCGCACCCTAACCGAAGGCGTCCAAGAGCAACTGGCGCGCCCCTTGGACGCGACCGATCTCGATCAACCGCCCTTCATCCGCGCCGTGCAGCGCTACTTCCGACTCAAGACGAATTGGCCCTTTGCTGACCCAGAGGCCCCCATCATCGGTGTCTTCATCCCCCGCGCCGAGGACTACTTCCCCTCTCTCGACAAACTCCTCATTACCATTGATTACCAATGCCTTGACGCGCCCACCAGCCGCTACGACCTTCTCCTGCGCGCCCTCGGCTCCGTGTTCGAAGATGCCGAGGAGCTGGCCCAAGCAGTCGCCATCATTTACGGCGCCATCTCAACGGCCGCCAACGCGTTGCAGCAGCGCCCCCGCCCCTGACAGCCTCACTTACAAATGTGCTGGGCATCTTTGGGGGGCGAAAAGCGAAACAGCGTCGCGTCCAACGCCACGTTCAGCTCGGGCGACTTGAAAATGAGGGTGTTCACATTTCCCATGCCGTCAAAGACTTTGGCCTGTTCCACCCGCGCGCTGGGCAAAGCGATGACGAAATGAATCTTGGCATAGGCTGCGCTCGCCACGAAGGGAACCAGCTCGAGCACGGCTTCGCTCTCCTTTCTCTCCACCAAGGTCACTGAAAAGTCCTTGCGGATTCTCCCCTCGCCCACCAAAAACGAGAGCGCCATCGGAAGCTGCGATTCAGCCAGGCGTTGCTCACAGTACTGCCTATACACCGGCTCCCAAGACCAAAAGGTCTGACCATCGGAGATGAGGTAGCGTTCCTCGGGCTTGGCGTAATCCCATCGCATCATCCCAGGCTTGGCGAACCAAACCACACCATTGGAACGCTTCTCTATACCATCCAAGGTCTCGTAAATCTGTACGAAATCCGCTGAATACGAGACGGACTGATCATAGTAGCGTTGCATCGCATCCACCGTGTCGTCCACCCACCGGCGCGAATCTGCCGCCAACGGCGTGGCACTCCCATCTGCGCCATCGACCTGAGCCTGAACCCAAATCCGCGGGAGCCAATGATGTCGCTGCAACAAGTCATCGGCGAAGGCCTGTCCCACCATCGTCAACGTCAGAAAGAGACTCAACCCAATTTGTTTGTTCATGACCAGCTCCTCTGCATGGCGCTTCCAGGGGCTTAACCAACCCTCACCCCGTGGCGCCGTGCACTGTAAAGCCCTTAGGCCCACGGCACAACCCACAGGGAGCCACTTCGACGCCCAACAAGCAAAGCCATTCAACCACCTAAGGGCCCCTCGTTTTCCCCTGGCCCACACATTGCCCACTCTCCTCCCATACCACTATGCTAAGTGAGCGCTTCAAGTCGAAGCGCCATCAATGGCACACGAGGAGCTATGGCAGCGTTCGAAAATCTCTTCATCGGTATCGCAGGCATGATTGGCGCCGGCAAGTCGACCCTCGCGACCTGCCTTGGCAAACACCTGGGAATCCGCGTGTATTACGAGCCCGTGGAGGACAACGCCTACCTCGCCGATTTCTATCGCGACACCGCACGCTACTCCTTCGCCACCCAGATTTACCTCCTCACCAGGCGCTTCCAACAACACCAGGAAATCATCTGGCGCGGAGAATCAGCCGTCCAGGACCGCACCATCTACGAAGACTCGGTCTTCGCCAAAATGCTCGCTGAGAATGGCCTCATGGAGGAGCGCGACTACCACACCTATCTCCAACTCTTCAAGCACATGAGCAACTTCATGTGCAAACCCAACTGCATCGTCTATCTCGACGTCAAACCCGAGCGCTCCCTCGAGAGGATCCGCGCACGTAGCCGCCATGTCGAAAACAGCATCTCCATTGAGTACCTCGAAAAACTCTACGAGAACTACACCGAGTTCATCCACAACATCGCCAAACTCATCCCGGTCATCGCCGTCGATTACGATCGCTTCGCCACCACCGAGGAGATGGCCGAAATCATCCACCGGGAGTACTTCAACCACAACTTTTTACGCCAGGTCAGCACCTTTGATCCCACGCGCTGAGGCGCCGCCAGCCCCCCCCCAAAAAAAACACGGCGCTGCCAAGCCTCGTCCATGCTTGGCAGCGCCGTTCTCACATCACGTCAAGAGGCAGACAGGCCGCGAACTTACATACAGGCCGAAAATTCGCTCCCCACGTAGTAACGCAGCAAGCGCGTCATCACCAAAGAATCGGCAAACATCGCGTTGAGCTCCTCGATGGTCTTGATATTGCGCTGCTCAGGGATTGACTCGTAGATCCGGCCCACGGCACGCCACGCCGAACGCAGGTCCGCCACCACCAAGGCCCCGGCGCGTTCTGCCGCAGCGACGCTGTCCGTCCAGAAGCGCTTGGCCTCACCAATCGCCTCGGGACAGGACTGCAGCTTCTGCCGCAGCCCTTGCAGCTCCTCCTCATCCAGCTCCGTACGCAAGCGCTTGACCAGCGCTTCACTGCCTTTCGGCGCCACGCCAAGATCCAGTGCTGCAACCAAGGCAGGCATAAACACTCGGCGCGAATCCTCGGGCATCGCCGCCAATGAACGCACCTCAGGGTGAGCAAGCAACAAAGCCATGGCCAACCAGAAGTGAAGCTCGTTGCCAGAGGCCTTCTGGAAAATCTCCGTGCGCATGCAGACGATGGCCGGACTCCCATCCACAATGACCACCGGCTCCGGCAAGTCGATGGAGCGCCACAACTGCAACTCCTCCATGCCAAGCGCCTGGCGCATCGTGTGGAAGAGCTTCCCGTTCGGCGTTGACTCGTTGATCTCCACGGCGCCGCTGGTCACCTCCTCCAGCGAAGACACACCGAGTACCCCCATGGAATCACGGACCTGCTGCAGAACCTCTAGCAGCGTCTCCCGTGGCCGCTCGGCAATGGGCACCACTGAGGGCAGATGCTTGACCATGTCCACCTCGGCGCGGTCAAACTCCTGCCGAAGATCGTTCAAAATGTCCTTGAGATCCGGCTCCAAATGCAACACGACCCGCAGCGGCGCCAACACGGCCCAGGCCTGGAGACGCCTCCCCTCGGCCAGGTGGAAGCGGGCAAGCTCGATGGCCCGTTCATAGCGCGCCGTACCATAGGAGACGGCCGACTCCAACAACTCCAGGCGCTCCTCGATCGGCGCATCCTGGAGATTGGCCAGAAGACGGTCCACCACCTCTGGCGAAGCTTCCAGTTGGAGCAACCGCCGCAAGGTCTCGTTGGTGCGGTCGCGATCTCCCAAGTGCACATCACAGAGATCCGCCAAGCGCCGCAGCGCAAGTGCTCTCTCGTTCTCGGACTCGCTGGCATCGATGCGCCCTTCGAGCAGATCCGCCAACTGTAACCACTCTTCTCGCTTAGCCAACATCCTCTCCAAGCCATCGAGGGCGGCACCCGCACCAGGCTCATACGACAAGGCCATGTCAAAGGCCTCCGTCGCTTCATCCGGTGCCCGCTCCTCGAGGATTTCACCGCGAGTGACCCAAAGGGTCGCCAGCGTCTTGGGATCATCCGAGTTCTGCGTCAGCTCATCGACCATGGTCAGCGCCTCGTCCAGCCGACCATCGCGTTTGTAGTGGTCTAGCGCCCGCTTCATCAGCGTCGGATCATCGGCACCATGCTCGAGCGCCAACTCATAGTAGAGGCCGGCCTCTGGCTCATCATCCAAGCCGTCTTCCCACAAACGCCCCATCCCGTAGAGCACGTCTCCGCGCTGTTTGCGCTCGAGGGCCACCAACAGCGCCTGCTGCAGGTTCGCCAAACCCAGCGCCGGATGACCTTGCTCGATATGGATCCGAGACAGCGCATTGAGCGCTTCGGCGTGTAAGGGATCCCGGCGCACCGTCGCCCGGAGATCATCTAGGGCTTGCGCCGTGTCGCCAAGTCGCGCCGCCAAGGCACCCCGGCGGAACACCGCATGATCTCTCTCCGTCCCTTCCAGTTGGCTCTCCTTCTCCTCGAGGACGCCATGGTAAATATCAAAGGCCGCCTGCACGTTGCCCTGGGACTCTTTGATGTCCGCCACGGCCAAAGCCACCGGCGCAAAGCTGGGGGCCATCGCATAAGCCCGACCATGCAGGGTCGTCGCGCGCTCGTCCTTCCCACAGGCGCTCGCCGCAAGTCCCGCTTCGTACTGCAGTCGCGCGTGCTCGTTCAAGCGCTCTGGCGCCGGGACCACGCTGCGCTCAAAGGCACCCAGCGCGCCCAGCAGTGCCTCGTACTGACTCTCTGTGTCTCCCAAGGCGGCATGGGTCGCAGCCAACAGCCGCCACCCTTCCACCTGATCTGGGTCCACGGCCAACGCGCGGCGCAACCAGTCAATGGCGGCACGCTTGTCGGCACTGGCGCGAGCGCGCTCACACAAGCGCTGCGCCCGTTGCGACCAAGTCAAGGTGCGCTCGTCGTCATCGGGCAACAGCGCCGACATGGTGCGCCAGTTGCGAAGCCGTCGCCCTAAGGCGCGCAAACCTTCTCCCGCTACGGCATTGTCGGGATCCAACGCCCGAGCCTTGCGGTAGTGGGTGGCCACCATGGCCCCGCGGTCTTTTTCATCACAGACCTCGGCAAGGTGACAGTGTACCAACGCCGCCCACACCGGCTCAAGAAGCTTGGCGTGCTGCTCACGCGCCGCCAAGTATCCATCCAGATTCGCCTGGCGCAACGCGAGGCTCGCCATATGCAGCACCGCATTCGGCTCAGGCTGACGACCCTGACTCAAGGTCTTCAGAATCTTGTTGGCCTCCTCGGGGCGCTGCAACACCAGATCGTATATTCGCGCCAATTCAAACGAAAAAGCACCCACCAGGGCCGGACTCTGCTCTTGCTGCAGCGCCTCCTCCAGCACCGTCACCAGCTCTTCCCAACGACTGCTCTGACGCAGCGTCCGCGCCAAGCGGTCGAAGAGACGCGCATCCTCAGGACGCAGCGCTCGCAGCTTGCGGGTCAAGCGCTCGGCACAGCCCACGTCCTTGACGTGTTGATCACAAATCTCCAGGGCCCGCGCAAAATGTCGGGCCGCCACGGGCTCATCACCGACCTCGTCAGCATGAGCCTCCAACAAGGCAATGAGCTCCGACCAAGCACCCAGGCGCTCCAACAACATGGACAATGGCTTGAAACCGGGACCACAGGGACCGTTCTCCTCAACCAAGGTACGCAACGTCTCTTTGGCACCCTCTGGTTGTTTCAGATCGTGGTCCTGCAAGCGCGCCAAGGCCAACAGCAAGCGCGGCCTCTCTTCAGCCGCCGCCAGACCAAGCTCCAAGCGCAGACGACGCACGGCCACCTCCGGCCCGAGATCGTCTGCCGTCAAGGCAGCGACGCCTTCACGCGCCTCCTGGTGCTCGGGGTGAGTCGCCAAAATCCGAGCATAGGCCTCGAGGGCGCCCTCGGCATCGTCGAGCTCGACCCGCGAGAGGGTCGCCACATCGATCCACAGCGCAGTCACATCCTCTTCAGGGGCTGCCGCCGCGATCCGCCGCCGCAACACGTCGCGCAAATCACCCCACTCCGAGCGACCACGGTGCCATTGGATGAGCGCATCCAGAGCGCCGCGATCCCGGGGCACGAGCCGCAACAAGCGACGGTGCACGTCCACCGCCCGGCCCACGTCCTCCAATGTCTCAGCGTAGTACGTCGCAATCAAACGATAGAGCTCCACCGCTGTCGCCTCGTCGGCGACCGCCGCCGCCGCTCTCAGCGCCTGCACGTAACGCCGCTGCTGCCCGCTTGCTTCGGCCAGGCGCGCCAGATTCGCGCGCACCGCCACTTGATCCGGGCCCAACACCAAGACCTCGGCATAGAGCTCCATCGACCGATCCAGATCGCTGAGCTTATCCTCATAAAGCTGCGCCAGATGCAGCAAATCACTGATCTCGGGTGGCTGCGCCGAGCGAATCTCCGCCTCGACCCGCGGTAATACTACCGCCCACAGATCCAGCTCACCCGCGCTGCGCTCCAAAGCCTGACGCACAGACACGTCTGGCGAGAGGCGGTATTGCAACAACAGCTCCGTAAGCGCCTCCTTGGGCTGCGCCAACGGTCCTGAGACCAGATCAAAGCGTTTGCGCGCGATGAGCACCCGCGCCTCAGCATCCGGCGCCACATCCCACAACTCGCCATAGAGGGCCAAAAGCTCATAGTGGAGTCCATGCTCCTGGGCGAGCGCTTCTGCCCGCCTAAGCGTCTCGTGGTCTCCTGGATCCAGGGCCAACAAACGCCGAAAATCTTCCATGGCCCGGCGATAGTCTTTGGTCTCTTTCACCAATATCTCGATCCGAGCCAACAAGGCCGCCCGTCGCCGCACGAGCGGAAAATGCGCCCCAGCCAGACCGTCGTAGACCACCAAAAGGTCTTCCCAGCGCTCCGTTTCCCGGGCCAAACGGGCCAGCTCATCAATGACCTCGTCATGCTGCTCCGAGTGATAACCCAAAGCGCTCAACGCCAAATAGGCCCGCTTGGGATCGACGAGCTTCTCCTCATACAACCGAGCCAGATCCATCAGCGCCGCCTTGCGGGCCGCAACCTCCTGGGCTTCGCCAGCCAGTCGCACATAGACGGCAGCCAACGCCTCGAAGCGCCCGTCCTTCTCCACCTCGTCACGCAGTTGCTCGAGTGCACCCTCATCTCCCAAGGCGACGAGCCGTCGCAACATGGCAATACGCCGGCGGACGTCTTCACTGGGAAGATGCATCAGAGCTTCGCGCAACATCTCACGCCGCGGCTCCGCATCCTCCATCAGATTCGAAGCCAACTCGAAAGCACTGAACAACGCACCGTGCTCTTCAGCCCGGCAGCCTTGATTGAGCGCGTGCAGCGCAACCTTGTTGCGAATATCCCAGCGCAGCACACGCTCGTAAGAAGCGACCATGGCATTGGCCGCACCCAGGGATGACCACGCCTCGGCGATGGCCAGGCCCAACGCGATCCGCTCCTCATGCGCGGCGTTGGGAACCCTCGCCTCCATCGCGGCAATGCGCTCACGTTCACGCGACACTTCGCCAGCGCGACGCGCCAAAGCTTGCAGCGCCGTGTCATCGCTCGGGGCGTGGTCCAGAACCACCTCCCAACCGGCCAGCGCCCTATCGGCCACGTCGATATTCTCTTCAAGGTTGCTCGCTTTGGCGTGCGCCAAGCGCAGCACATCCTCACCTTCAGCCGCCGCGATCTGCCGCGTCAGCGTCTGGTCCAGACACTCGAAATCAGAACGACGCGCATAAATCTCCGCCAACTCTTCTTGCGCAACCGTATGCTGAGGCGCCAAAGACAGGACACCCCGCCAGTTCTCCTCAGCCTTATGGTCGTCGTTGATCTCGTGCGCATAGAGCGCTCCCAAGCGCGCCAGTATCTCCACACGCGCTTGCGGCCTATAGGTCAACGCCAGCAAACCCTCGAGAGCGTTCGCAATACCGTTGACGTTGCCTGTCATCTCGTACAGGGCGATGACCTTGTTGAAGGCATCGACACTGCCCCCGCCCAACTCGATGATCCGCATCCACAACCCAATGGCCCGCTCCACCTCGCCGAGCTGCTCTTCGGCGTGGCGCGCAGCACGCTCCAAAAGCTGCAAGCGCTCCTGCGCCGTTGGCACGCCGTCGACATCAGGCCGATCCGCACGCGCCTCGAGAAAGGCACACAGCGCCGAGAAGTTGCCACACTCTAGGAAGTAGCTCTCCTTGGCCCGCAGCGCGTCGCGATCCTCTGGGTCGCGCTCCAACAACGTCTCATAGACGTCGACCGCCAGCTCGCGCTCGCCCCCCTGCCACAAGGCATCCGCCGCCACGCGGCGAATATCACTGCACACGGGCTCGGGAAGATCACTCAGGCGGCTCAGCTCGGCTAGCCTATCATAGTCAGCCGACTGGAAGGCAATCCGCACCAAGCCCAACAGCGCCATGGGATCATGCGGACGTTCACTGTGAATCGTCGAGATGATCGGCAAAGCCTTCTCAGGTTCCCGCAGGGCTGCCAGGTAAATCTCCGCCACCTCGCGCGACATCACCCGCCGCACACCATCGGGCCGACTCGCTGTCGTCTCCAACAAAAACGTCGCCAACGGTGCCCAGCGCCGATGCTCGCGATAAGCACCGGTCAGCGCCACCGCCACCTCTTCACTCTTCTCGCCCAGGGCCCATAGGTGCTCCCAATCTTGAATCACCAAATCGGGCTGACACAGATCCTCACGCGCGATCTGCACCGCATCGCGAATGTAGGAAATGCGCTCGCTGGGATCCCAAGTCCCCTCGACGGCCGCCACGAAAAGATCATGAAGCGCCCGATAATTCCCCCCCTTTCGATACAACTCACCCAAGAAGGCCAGCGCCTCCCGGTTGGTAGGATCCTCGCCCACCAACTGCAAAAAGGTCTTCTCCGCCGCTGACTCGTCGTCGAGCTGCTCGGCATAAAGCCGCGCCAACTCCAACAACAAAGCCGAGCGCACCTCGGGGAAAGCCGCCCACGTCGCATAGTCCAGAGCCGCCGCCGTCATCGTCGCGAGCTCGCCCCACTGCCGCATCCGCGCCAGACGACGTGACTCGGCACGATACACCATGTGGTCCTCCAAATAGGGACCAGCCAACTCCGCCGGAGGAGCTTGCGGAACATGGCGCTGTGCCACCACCACCCGCTCTGCCACCACGGGCACAGCCACGGGCTTTGGCGCCTCGGCTGCCAACACCTCCTCCCTGGCCTGCCCTTCAGAAGACGCAGATGGCGCCTCTGCCGCTTCGACCACCGCCTCCTCGACCACCGCCTCCTCGACCACCGCCTCCTCGACCACCGCCTCCGCGACCACCGCCTCCGCGACCGCCGCCTCCGCGCCCTCAGCCAGCGCCGCCGCTTCAACGGCATCCTCCAGGCCGGACGCCTCCACCGCAGGCACAGCGTCAGGCGATTCAGCAGCCTCTTGTTCTGCGAGGGGCGCTGCCACGTCGCCCATCAGCGGCGGAGAAAGCTCACCCAACACAGGCGCATCCAAGGCCGCCCCGCTCTCCTCCTCTGGCGGCGCAAACAACTCAGAGAAAGCATCATCTCCATCTTCATTCGCCACTTCCAATTCAACAGCCGCCTCGATCCCCGCATCTCCTAGAGCCTCGTCCTCCAACGCTGGCAAGTCGCCCGTCGCTGGCTCCACTTCCGCCGCGCTTTCCACTTCCGGTGCGGCAAAGAGTTCATCCACATCCTCACCGAGGGCCACTTCGGCGACGGCCACTTCATCGGCGACCACATCCTCACCACCCTCAAAGGCAGCAAAGAAACTCGCATCATCCAGCTCATCTCCAAGCATGTCAGGCACTTCGGCCTCAGGCACAGCCTGAACCACCTCCTGCACACCCGAGGACCCCACCTGTTCCTGGAGGGGCTGCTCCAAGGCATCCGCCACCGCTTCCGCCTCTTCCATGCCGCTTGCCCCGGCCCCAGACACACGTCCTGGCATGGCAGGTTTGAGATCGCGTGAGGGTGGACGCATCCCATCGCGCGCGGGACCACGCCCCAGGTCACCAACGCGCGGCATCTCCCGCGAAGGCAGACGCGAACCGGGCAGAGGACCGCGACCTACCTCTCGCGAAGGCATCCGAGCCCCTGGCATCCCCGGGCGAGACATCTCCCGGCCTGGCACGGCTGGCCCCGGACCGCCCGGCATCCGCCCAGGGAGCGGTGGGCGCGCTGGCGGCATGCCCCGACCCGAAAGGGGACCGCGCCCCATAGGAAAACGCCCCGGTGCAGCACCGGGCACTCCCCGCTCGCGACCCGCCATGACGGGACCACGCCCACTTTCGCTGGACGCTTCTTCAACCTCCTCGTCAACATCGTCGAAGAGCTCCATGGCGTCCTCATCCAACGCCTCTTCATGGCCGTCCTGAACGGCAAAGGGATCCATCGTCGTCAGCTCGTCCGGGCTCAGCTCTTCCATCCCATCCCAAGACTTGCCACCACGTCCAGAGCCACTACCACCCGTCGTCATTACTTTTCTCCCCTCGTCGTTAGTCCATCACCATCACGACTCGTTTCCGCCTTTCCAACCCCTGCGATTCTACGAAGTCCAGCAAAATGCTCAAGCTTCCACAGCTTTAGCTTTCACCAGATCGGCCCATTGCGCCCCTGATCCACGGTCAAGAAAAGAAAAAACCCCGTTGTTCTTGGATTTCCAAG
>CAYVQF010000017.1:0-85186 GCA_964454015.1 uncultured Myxococcales bacterium | reverse complement strand
CGGGTTACGTGTGCATCGAGAACAATGAGGGGACGAGCGTTTGTATGATCATCAATTGAGTGCTTGGGTGGGCCGCTGAGTGGGGGCAGTGGTGCGTCGAGCCATGGCAGAGCGTTGGATTTGGGCGCGACAGACGAAGGAGGGAGCATGGGTCGGTCAGTGAAGGGATGGAGTGGGCTCGCTTGGCTGGCCTTGGCGGTGCTTCTGGTGGGTTGTGATGACGAGAGCGGGCAGCCGCAGGGCCCAGGTCTGGACGTCGACGGGGTCGATGGGTCCGAGATTGAGGTAGACACTGCGCCCGATGTGGCCGAGGTGGATGGCCTGGTCGAGGTGGTTCAGGCGGTGTGCGGCGATGGTGTGGTGGAAGGGGCTGAGGCGTGTGATGACGGCAACCAGGACGACGGCGACGGGTGCGCGGCGGACTGTTCCGCCGTGGAGGCGGGGTGGAGCTGCCCGCCCGGTGGCGGTGCGTGTGCGCCCATCGAGCTGTGTGGCAACGGTGAGCTCGACGGAGACGAAGCGTGTGACGACGGCAACCGCGAGGACGGCGACGGCTGCGCCGGGGACTGCTCGGTCATCGAGGAAGGATGGTGGTGTCTAGAAGCGGGTGCCGCGTGTGTGCCGAAAGACGTGTGCGGCAACAAGGTGCTGGAAGAGGGGGAGGCTTGTGACGACGGGAACACCCGGGACGGCGATGGCTGCGCCGGGGATTGTTCGGTCATCGAGGCGGGGTGGAAGTGTCCGATCCCGGGTCGTCCTTGTGTGCCTGACACCTGTGGCAACGGCCTGGTGAACTTCGGTGAGGAGTGTGACGAGGGCACGGCGAACAACGACGGCCGTTACGGCGGCTGCATGGCGGACTGCACCTTGGCTTCTCATTGTGGTGACGGGGTGGTGGATGCGCCCCACGAGGTGTGTGACGACGGCGAGAACAAGGGCGGATATGGTGGCTGTCGGCCGAACTGTCAGCGCGAGCCGCACTGTGGCGACGGCCTGGTGACGCATCACGAGACGTGTGACGACGGCAACGCCACGAGCGGTGACGGCTGTGATGCGGCGTGCGCCGTGGAGCCGGGTTGGATATGTCGGACGCCAGGTGAGGCGTGCGTGGTGGATCTTTGTGGGAATGGGGTGCTGGACCCGGGTGAGGCGTGTGACGACGGCAACCGCACGTCGGGGGATGGTTGTGACGGGACGTGTTCCGCCGTGGAGGCGGGCTGGGATTGTCTGACGCCGGGTGCGTCTTGTATCGCGGCGTCTTGTGGGGATGGGATCTTGGCGGGTCGCGAGGAGTGTGACGACGGCAACATGGTGTCGGGGGATGGCTGTAGCCGTTTTTGTGTGATCGAAGAGGGTTGGGCTTGTCCGGTGCCGAACCAGCCGTGTACGCCCACGGTGTGTGGCAACGGTGTGGTGGAAGGCAAGGAGAGCTGTGATGATGGGAACCAGGACGATGGCGATGGTTGCAGCAGCGCCTGCAAGGTGGAGTTGGGTTGGCACTGTCCGGTGCCGAACCAGCCGTGTGAACCGACGACCTGTGGCGATTCGGTGGTGCAAGGGGCTGAGCAGTGCGATGACGGCAATGACGAGGCTGGCGATGGCTGCGACGCGGCGTGTCAGTTGGAGCCTGGTTACAAGTGCCCGATTCCGGGTCAGGCCTGTGAGCCGACGGTGTGTGGCGACGGGGTGGTAGAGGGCCTGGAGCAGTGTGATGACGGGAACTTGATGGCGGGGGATGGTTGTAGTCCCTTGTGCGAGATCGAGGCGGCCTACGCGTGTGGTGAGAGCGGGTGCAAGCCCGTGTGTGGTGACGGTATTACGTTGTGGCCCTTTGAGGAGTGCGATGATGGGAATTTGACCTCTGGGGACGGGTGCTCGGCGGCGTGTACGATTGAGGCGGGCTATTTGTGTACCGATTACAGCGTGGGCCTGCCGACGTCCATTCAGGTGCCCTTCGTGATTCGCGATTTCCGGGGTTTCAATGAGGTGGGGACGGGCGACGGTTTCATCGATGGCTTCGGTCATCCTGACTTTGAGATCTACGGTTGTGCGGATCCCAACTTGGGTTTGGTGCGGGATCGTCTGAGCGCTGATGGGAAGCCTGTGTTCTTGGCGCAAATGGGTTCGCGTCCTGACTGCGGTGTGCAGTTGACGGGACCTGGGTATTTCGACATGTGGTATCGGGATTATCCAGGGGTGAACCGGACGCTGGTGCAGCGTTTGACCCTGGATCAGGATTTGGTGGCGGACCCGGCGGGTCGCACCTATCGTTTTGGTTCGGCGGCCTTTTTCCCGATTGACGGTGAAGGTTATGGCAACACGCCGGGCTACGGTCACAACTACTCATTTACGACGGAGTTTCACGCCTATTTCGAGTATCGGGGAGGTGAGACCTTGTCCTTCACGGGGGACGATGATGTGTGGGTCTTCATCAACGGCCGATTGGCGGTGGACTTGGGGGGGCTGCATCCGCCGGCGAGTGACGCGGTGACGTTGTCAGACACGGTCGATGCCGCGACGGGTTTGCGCTACGATCCACGCTTCAATATTTGGGAAGGCGGGATTTACGAGATCGCCTTCTTCCATGCCGAGCGGCACACGGAAGGCTCAAATTTCTTTTTGACCTTGGCTGGCTTCCTCAACACGGGGACGACTTTTTGTGAGTCCGTGTGTGGCGATGGTCTGGTGCGGGGTACGGAAGAGTGTGATGACGGCAACCGCGACGATGGTGACGGTTGCAGCGCCGCGTGCCTGATTGAGCCGGGTTGGGACTGCAACGATGACAATCCGAGCACTTGTGATAAGCCTGTTTGTGGCAATGGGGTCTTGGAGTTCCCCGAGCAGTGCGACGATGGCAACACGGATGACGGCGATGGCTGCTCGAGCATCTGCCGGCTCGAGACCTGTGGCAACGGGGTGGTGGATTTGCCGTGGGAGGAGTGCGACGACCCGGCGCTCTTTGCGACGGGAGAGTGCACGTCGGGCTGTCGTTGGGCGGTGTGTGGCGACCGCGAGGTGTGGCCCGGGGTGGAGGAGTGTGACGACGGCAACATGGTGGACACGGACATGTGCACCAACGCCTGTATGCGGCCGGTGTGTGGCGACGGGATCGTGACGAGCATCATCGGCGAGGTCTGCGACGACGGGGTGAATGACGGCAGCTATGGGAGCTGCACCTTCGACTGTCGGGCCTTGGGTCCCTTCTGTGGGGATGGGATTGTGCAGGCGCAGTTTGGCGAGGCCTGTGACGACGCGATCAACGATGGCCTCTATGGGACGTGTATGCCGGACTGCACCTTGGCGCCGCGTTGCGGCGACGGGGTGGTGCAGGCGCAATTTGGCGAGCTGTGCGACGATGGCAACACGATCTACGGCGACGGTTGCGATGGGATGTGCCGGCCCGAGACGGGTTACGTGTGCATCGAGAACAATGAGGGGACGAGCGTTTGTATGATCATCAACTGAGGCATGGGTGGCTTTCCCTCGGATCTCGGCCGTTGCTGAGTGGGGGTGGCGCGGTTGGCTTGAAAGCCGACGCGGGGGGGCCTAAGATCAAGCAGAGGTGCTTGTGCTTCTGTCTGCGGTTGGTCTTGGTGCAGACGCGCGTTGCGGTGTGGAGAGGAGGTGAGATGCGTGGTTGGATGATGGGCTGGCTGTTGTTGTGCTCCCTGCTGGCTCTGGGAGCGGTGTCGTGCGTAGAAGATGTCTCGCTTCCAACAGAAGGCGTGGTTGAGCAGGCCATCATCAACGGGACGCCTGATACGTCGGCAGCGCATCAGGCGGTGGTCTATTTGGAGAGCGATGGTGGGGGTTGCACGGGGACCCTGATTGCGCCGCAGTGGGTGTTGACGGCGGCCCACTGTGTCTATGGTGTGTCGAGCATGCGCATCTGGTTTGGCAACAGCCCCTCGACCTTCAGCGAGTACCGGACTGCGGTCGCGCTACATCACCATCCACAGTATGTCCATGGTAATCCCAACATTTTGCATGCCGATATTGCCTTGGTGAAGCTCAACAAGGCGGCGCCGAGTCATGTGGTCCCCATTCCTCCGTTGCCTTCGGCGCTCAAGATCACCAATTCGGATTTGAACAAGGTGATGACCTTTGTGGGTTTCGGTGTGACCGAGACGGGCTCATCCCAGGTCAAGCTGAAGTTTGATGGGCGCTTGCAGAATCAGTGTTCGAGTACGTCCTATTGTTCGATCAGCAATTTGCCGTACTCGATCCCCTTTGGCACGCTTTCCTATGCGCAAGGCAGTGGCGGTCCGTGTTCGGGTGACAGTGGCGGGCCGGCGTTCATTTTCCGCAACGGGGTCGAGTACGTCGCGGGTGTGACCTCTTATGGTGATGAGGACTGTCGCTACTATGGGGTGAGCACCAAGGTGGATTTTTATGAGTCCTTCATCAACACCTATGTCAGCACCGAGGTCTGCGATGACGGGCGCGACAATACGGGCAACGGTTTGATCGACTGTGCCGATCCCGGTTGCGCTGGACACCCCAATTGCCAAGCGAACGCCTGTACGGATCCACGGGTCATTCGCTGTGGCGAGGTGATCAACGGCAGCACCAGCCAAGGGTTCACGGCTTTTACGGCCTATAGCTGTACGCCCAATTTCACGGAAGACGGACCGGAGCTGGCTTATCGCCTCGATCTGAGTCAGACCTCGGAGGTGACGGTGCGTCTGGAGATGGGGGCGAGCAACGACCTGGATCTGTTGATTTTGGAGGGGAATTGTCATCCGCAGTCTTGCGTGGGTGGCAGCGCAGAGGAGGCGGGTATTGCGGAAGTGGTGACGTTTAGCGCCCCTGCGGGGACTTACTATCTGATGGTGGAGACCTTTGCGAATCCGGGCCTCTTCAGTTTGCAGGTGCGCTGCACCGAGGTCTGTGATAGCGGGATCGATGAAGACGGCGATGGCCTGGTGGACTGTGCCGATCCCGATTGCGCGGCCTTTTTGGGCTGTCAACCCGAGATCTGTGACAACGGTCGCGACGACAACGGTGACGGTCTGGTGGACTGTGCCGACCCGCAGTGCGCCTCCTTTTTGGGCTGTCAACCCGAGATCTGTGACAACGGTCGCGACGACAATGGTGACGGCCTGGTGGACTGCGCCGACCCGCAGTGCGCCTCCTTTTTGGGTTGTCAGCCCGAGATCTGTGACAACGGTCGCGACGACAATGGGAATGGCCTGGTGGACTGCGCCGACCCGCAGTGCCTCTGGCATCCGTCTTGTCAGCAGGTGGCCGCCGAGGTGTGTGACAACGGCGTCGATGACAGTGGCAATGGCCTGGTCGACTGTGACGATCCCCAGTGCGCGGCGAGCGCGGCCTGTGGCGGCCCGGGGCACGAGATCTGTGACAATGGCGTAGACGATAACGGCGATGGTCTGGTGGACTGCGCTGACCCTCAGTGTCGTTTCTTTCCGGCTTGCCGATCTTATGAGATCTGCGACAACGGCATCGACGATGACGGCGATGGCTTTATCGACTGTGATGACGCCGATTGCTTCAGCTTCCACCTGTGCGAGATGGCAGGGCGCGAGATCTGCGACAACGGCGTCGATGACAACGGCAATGGCTTGGTGGATTGTGCCGATCCTGGTTGTGCGTCTCACAGCCGCTGTGTCGATGAGGCGGCGGGCTCGCCAGCGACGCGCGCCACGGGGAGTTGCCAGCAGATGGCGCAGAGGTCGTCGCCCGTGGCGCCGCTGTCGTTGTGGCTTCTGGGCCTGGCGATGCTGGGTTTGCTGCTGGGTGGGCGTCGGCGCGCGCAGGGCTGAGTGCTGTTCGGGGTCTCGAGGCGGCGGTCCTGGTCGGGTTTCGGTGCCGCCGCCTGAGCGCCTAGGCGGGTTGTTCTTCCTGGGTGAGCCTGCTGAGGAGGGCGCGCGCCGGCTCATGGTTGGGGTTGAGGCGCAGGGTCATGTGGAGGTTCTCGATGGCTTCGTTGGGATCTTCCTCCATGAGGGACAGGCGTGCGAGGAAGTAGTAACCCATGGCCATGAGTGGGTTGACGCCGAGGGCGCGGGAGATGAGCTGCTTGCCTCGTGACCAGGATGGCTGTCCGACGGCGTTGGCGCGGACGAGTGACCAGCCTTCATAGAGGCGGTAGAGAGGTTCTTCCGGGTTTTGATCTTGTGCCTTCCTGAAGGCATCGGTGGCTTCGTTGAAGCGCTCGGACTCCACCAAGTCGAGGCCTTTGCGGTAGGCTTCTTCCGCTTCGACGGCGGCGACACGTCGCTTGCGGCGTTTGTTGCCGACCTCGTCGAGGGTGCGCTCGTACTGTTGTCGTTTCTGCGGGTCGGTGATGATTTCTTGTGCTTCATCGAGACGCTGGGTGATGATATCGAGCTTCTCGCGAACGGCTGGGGTGTTGGGGAAGTGGTTGGGGGCATAGCGCGCCCGCAGGCGTTCATAGGAGCCGAGAATTTCGTCGGTATCGGCCGTGCGCTGCACTTGGAGGATGGAGAAGAGATCGCCATCTTGGATTTCGAGGGCTTTGGCGCGCAAGAGCTCGAGGTGTTCTTCTTCGTCGCCAAAGGGAGCGAGGGCCGGGGCTTCGTCTTCTGGACAGGAGACCAGGTTGCGCAGGCTCGCGGGGATGGCGTCGGCGATGACGCCGAGCTCGGCCAGTTCGAGGGCGCGGATGGTCGCGACGCGGTCGCGCAGCGGGCAATCGGGATCGAAGAGTTCTGCCAGCGGGCGTCCTTGAACGGCTCCGTTGAGGAAGCGGCCGCGCAGGAAGGCTTCAACGGCGCTCCATGCGGTCTGACCCACGGGCTGGAGGACGAAGAACTGTGGTGCGAGTTCTTGCCAGGCCTGGTCAATCTGGTCTTGTGGGGAGGTGCGGAGGAGGCCTTGAACGAGGACTTCGAAGAGGCGGAAGTCGAAGCGGGTTGCAGGATGCTGTCCTGCTTCCAGGGCTTCGAAGCGGTAGTGGGTTTGCCCCGTAACGAAGGCGTTGAGGATTTTGGCTCGGATCTGTTCCTTGAGGAGGTTGAAGAGCCCCTTTTGGGTGAGGACCCCGATCTTCACCAGGGCTTCGCCCTGGCGAATCCCCTCGCGTTCTTGGAGCTTCTGGGCCCACTTGTACTCGACATCACCAATGACGCCCCGGGCTCTGAGGAACTGACCAAAGTTCTCTGAGAGGAGATTGGACTCGGCGTAAGTGGGCGAGCCGTCGACGATGAAGATGGCGCGGCTGGTGGACTCTCGGCTCAAGCGCAGCACCCCAGTGGCGCGCGGGGCGTAGAGGGCGAGCAACAGCTTGGCCAAGCCCATCTCGTCGAGGCAGCCTTCTCCAGGCATCAGCGTTTCCATGACGGATGCGCGCGCAGCGGAGAGCGCGAGCTTGGCCAGCAGTGGTGAGACGGGACCGGCGAGGCCCGAGATCGGAGCGAGGATATGTTGGGCCGAGTAGTAGTCGGCCTCGAGGTTGCTGTCACAGAGGATGTAGACGGGGAAGCGGTGGCCGCTGTTGCGGAGGATTCTGACGAGGTGGAGGGCGTCGGCGTTTGAGGCCGTTCGGGCACAGAGCAGGGAGAATGGGGTGGCCTTCTCGAGCGCGGTGAAGAAATCTGCAGGATGGACGCCTTGCCAGATGGGGGGGGCGCTTTCCCCGATATGCTGGCGGAACTGAGTGAAATCAGATGGCGTGAAGTTCAACAGCGCGATGGGATGTTGGGGTAGGTTCTGTTGGTTGAGGCCCTTTTGGCAATCCTGAAGGTGCTCGTTGTGATTCATGCGTAGCCCTGTGAAAAGGAAAGCGTTGGTGTCAAAGCCCCAGCGATTGTGAGGGAAATCGCTGGCCATTTGCAAGTCTGTTGGAGCGATGCATCGGGGGCGTGGGGTGCATCAGGAATCCCATAGCGCGCCTTGGGGATATGACAAATGGCTCTGTTGGCCTATTCCGATGACCCGGGATTGGCTGCTGGGCGCGCCGGTGAAGGGGGGGCGTGGGGGTAGGGGGGAGGAAATTCGTGCGGCGAGGGGTTGAATTTTGGCGTTGAATCAGATAATCAGCGCCCATCAGTGACTTGGGCACTCGATGGTGCTTGGAGGCAGGGCCAAGCGATCGAGGCTAGGTGTCAATGCTGTGGCCTTGGGGGCCACGAACTGGTGCGTGGCGCACCGCTATGCAAGGAGCAGTCATCATGAGCCGCAATGTGAAGTACCTGGTTGCCATTCTCGCCGCTTTTTTCGTCATTGGCCTCAGCGGCTGCAAGTCTGACGAGGAGAAGCTGATCTCTTACATGGAAGAGATGGGCTCGATCATGGACAAGAATAAGGACGACTGTGGCAAGATGGGCGAAGAGCTCGAGAAGTTCACCAAGGCCAATGGTGAAGAGATCAAGGCGTTGTCCAAGAAGTTGAATGACAAATCGGAAGCGGACCAGAAGAAAGCGGAAGAGAAGTACAAAGAACGTCTGGAGAAAGCCATGGGTCAGATCATGGGTGGCGTGATGAAGTGCATGGACAACGAAAAGGTTGGTAAGGCCCTGGAAGTCATGAACTAAGTCGACAATGCGCTCCAGCCACACTTGGCGTGGCGATCTTTGGCCCTGCAGATGCGGGGCTTTTTTGTGCCGGGCAGAGACTTGACCCGGTCGCTCGATGCTGCTTTGGTGGTGGGTCTTGCAGGTGTTGCAAGGCGATTGGGACCTGGCGGAGCGATGGCTTGGCCAGCAGCCAACGCCCCATGCCGGGGCCGTGAGGGAGAGGTTATGAGCGTAGCAGAGACTTTCATTGTTTTCGTCGAGAAGGCGTCGCAGATCATCGAGAGCCATAAGGACGACGGTGCCGCTCTGGCTCTGGCGCTGCGGGCCCACATAGAGGCCGAGAACCCTGGCTTCCAGGCGGCAGTGAAGGCGCTGGAGGCGATGCCGGCGGAGGAGCAAGAAGAGGTGCTTGGCGCGATTGGTGAGCGTCTCGAGGCGGCCATGGAGCTGATGTCAGAAGGCAGCGCCAAGAATTTGAATGTCCCTGAGATGCTGGAATTTGGTGCGCTCATGGATGCCGCCGTGGCCAATCTCTAGGCGCTGGCGGGCGCTGGGCGCGGTGAATGGCAGCGCCCGATATTGACAAAGCGCGTCGCACTCCTGCGGGAGATGCTGGCGCCAGGGTGTGGCGAGTCGAGCCGGAAAGCGTTGCCCCTGCGGGTGAAACAAGCTATCTTGGCGCGCCTTTTCGCGGACGCCGTGTCCACGAGCGAGACACGGCGCCATGGCTCGCGATCAATAGGGAGCAGCAAACTTGGAACGGATTCGCAACTTTTGCATCATCGCGCATATCGACCACGGCAAGTCCACGTTGGCGGACCGCTTCCTGCAGCGGACTTTGGGTATTCCGGAACGCGAGTTTAGAAACCAGATGTTGGACTCGATGGACCTGGAGCGCGAACGGGGCATCACCATCAAGAGTCAGGCCGTTTGCCTACCTTACCGCACCCAAGACGGGCGGGAGATGGTTTTCAACCTCATCGACACACCTGGCCACGTCGATTTTTCTTATGAAGTATCGCGATCGCTGGCCTCGTGCGAAGGGGCGCTGATCCTGGTGGATGCGTCCCAGGGTGTCGAGGCACAGACCGTGGCCAATCTCTATATGGCCATGGAGCACGACTTGGAGATCCTGCCGGTCATCAACAAGATCGATCTGCCTGCGGCCGACGTCGCCGCAGCGCGGGAGCAGATTTTTCACGATCTGGGTCTGGATGGCGATGCGGCGCTGTTGTGTTCTGGGAAGACGGGCGAGGGCGTCGCAGAAGTGTTGGAGGCCATCGCGCAGCGTATGCCTGCCCCCAAGGGAGATCCGTCCAAGGCGTTGCAGGCCTTGATCTTCGATTCGCTCTATGATCCCTATCGGGGTGTCATCATCTACACGCGCATCGTCGAGGGGACGCTCAAGCAGGGCGATCGCATTCGCCTGTGGTCGACGGGTGCGGTGCACCGGGTGGAAGAAGTGGGGGTGATGCAGCTCAAGCAGGTGCCACGCAGCCGCTTGGAAGCAGGCGAGGTGGGTTACATCATCGCTGGGATCAAGACCGTCCGGGAAGCGCGGACGGGCGACACCATCACCCACGATGAGGATCCTTGCGTCGAGGCGTTGCCGGGCTTCACCGAGGTGAAGCCAGTGGTCTTCTCCTCCATCTACCCGCTGTCTACGGATGACTACGAGGAGCTGGCTGAGTCCATGGAGCGGCTCAAGCTGAATGATGCGGCGTTGGTCTTCACCAAAGACTCATCGACCATTCTGGGCCAGGGATTTCGCTGTGGTTTTTTAGGTTTGCTCCACTTGGAGATCACCCAAGAACGACTGGAACGCGAGCATGGGCAGAGCATCCTGTTGACGGCCCCTTCGGTCCAGTATCGGGTGCACCTCAAGAATGGTGAGGTGCTGACCATCGACAACCCGGTCTACTACCCAGATCCGTCGAACATCGCCAAGACGGAGGAGCCCTTCATCCGGGCCCAGTTCATTTTGCCGTCGGAGTTCATTGGCGGTGTGATCAACCTGTGCATGAACCGCCGTGGGGTGCAGCAGGGGATGAACTACCTGGACCCGAAACGGGTGGAGCTGGTCTACGAGTTGCCGCTGGCGGAGGTGCTCTTTGATTTCTACGACAAGCTCAAGACGGTCTCCAAGGGCTACGCTTCTTTTGATTATGAGTTCCTGGAGTATCGCGACACGCGTCTGGTCAAGCTCTCGATCATGGTGAACAAAGAGTACGTCGACGCCCTCAGCGTGCTGGTCCACGAAGAGCGGGCGGCAGAGCGGGCGCGGGCGATCTGCAAGCGTCTGGCTGAGACCATCCCCCGCTACCAGTTCAAGGTGCCGATTCAGGGGGCCATTGGCGGTAAGATCATCGCCCGCGAGACCATCGCGGCGCTGCGCAAGGACGTCACGGCCAAGTGCTATGGCGGCGATATCAGCCGCAAGCGCAAGCTGCTGGAGAAGCAGAAGGCGGGCAAGAAGCGGATGATGCAGGTGGGTGAGGTGGAGATCCCGCAGAAAGCGTTCTTGGCGGTCCTGAAGTTCTCCGATGACTAGGGATCCTGGCCCTTGTCCTGGACCTGAGGCGGATTCTGGCTCAGATAGGTTCCGCCGAGGAGATCGTGCAGGGTGCGGCGGCTGGGCAGGATGAAGGCCAGGCTCCAGCCGAGGCCGAGGCTGAGCCAGGCGATGGGATAGACCAGGCAGCGCACGGCGAGTTGGAGGCGGCTTGGGCGCTGCTTCGTGGCGTCCACGAGCCAGACCCGGGTGAGCATCTGGCCAGGGCTGCGGTAAAGGGTCATGAGCCAGAGTGTGGACCAGGCCGTGGCCAGCGCCGCGCACCAGCCCCAGGGATAGAGGAGTGTTCGCGGCGCCTGCCAGTAGAGGTCGGCGTAGAACTCGGGCCAGAAAGCCGGGTCTGGGGGGTGGAGGGCGTCGAGCCCACCCCAGCCTTGGTGCCACATCAGTCCCAGGCAGAGGGCCACAGGGAGGCCATCGATGAGATTGGCCACCAAGCGCCGGCGCAGTGGGGCGAGGGTGATGACGGGGCGATGGATGGGCGCGCTGGCCATGGGGCGGTGGTTCAAAGGCGGTGGTTGAGAAAAGTGCCACGGGCGTAATAGATGACGAAGACCGTGGTGCTCAAGAGGTTGGCCGCCAGCATGGTCGCCCATAAGGCGGAGGCGGGGAGGGCAAAGGTGATGGCCACGAGGTAGGCCGCTGGGATGGCGATGGGCACCAGGACCAGGAGGTCGAGGAGGAAGGTGGCCATGGTGGCGCCGGCGCCGACGAGGCTCTGGGAGAGGACGACCCCGAGGCCGAGGGCGGCATAGCCGAGGGCGGCAATATGCAGGTAGCGGGTGCCGGCGGTGACGACGGCTGGGTTGGGGTCGAAGAAGGCGATGATGGCGTCGGCATAGAGGACGAAGAGGCCGACGCCCACAGCGACGGTGACGGCGCTCGCCGCGCTGGCCAGCCAACCGGCGCGGCGCGCGCGGGCTGGCTGGCCAGCGCCGAGGTTGACGCCCATGTAGGTGGCGGCGGCGGCACCCCAGCCCAGGCCGACGAAGAGCACCATGACTTCAAGGCGCAAGCAGATGCTGTAGGCGGTGAGGGTGGAGACGTCATCGGTGCTGGTATAGGCCTGGGCGACGAGGGCGAGGAAGACCAGGACGCTGGCTACACGCAACACCAACTGGGCGCTGGAGGGCCAGCCAAGCTGGGCCAGGCGCGCCTGAAAGCGGAGCTGGGGGATGAAAAAGCGCCGGCGCAGGCGCAGGCCGTCGGTGAGGCAGACGAGGTAGATGGCGCCAATGATGACGGGGACGGTGCGGCCGATGAGGGTGGCCCAGGCGGCGCCGGCCATGCCCAGGCGCGGGATGTCGCAGAAGTGGGCCAAGGGTGCGGCCCAGGCGAAGAGAGGTGGGTGGGGTCCTGGACCGTAGATCAAGACGGCGTTGAGCAAGACGTTGAGGGCGTTGCCCGCCACCAGGAGCAGGGCGGCCGAGCGGTTGTGGCCGAGGGCGCGGAGGATGGCGGTGATCTGTAAGAGGAAGAAGATGGAAAAAGCCCCGCCGAGCATGATGCGCAGATAGGTTTCGGCGAGCTGGCCCGCTTCACCTGGCACCTGCATGAGTGAGGTGATGAGCCACTCGGTCCCGAGCAGGCCGAAGACGCCGACGGCGATGGAGGCCGTGCCCATGGCCAACAGCGACTGCCAGGCGCTATGTTGTACGCCCTCGAGGTCGCCTTCACCGAGACGGCGCCCGAGGATGGCGACGGAGCCGTTGGAGACGCCCGTGGCGCAGATCACGGCGAGGGCAAAGAGCATGTCACAGACCCCGAGGGCGGCCAGGGCAGCGGGCGCCTCCTCGAGGCGACTGAGCATGAACATGTCGACGAGGTTGAAGGCGCCGTAGAGGATCATGCCGCCGACCAGGGGCAGGCCAAAGCGGAGCAGTGAGGGGAAGAGGGGCGCGGTGAGGATGCGGCGCGCGCGGGGGCTGTGGTGAACGGTTGGCGGGGGGGATGTGCTTGACGGCAATGGGTGGGGTCGCTATGGGTGGCGCCGATGCGGCGCGGCGTTGTCGTGGCGGAAGCAGGCTAATCCAACGGTCGCGCGGTGGCAACGGGGCGTTGGTACCCGCCGAGCGCCGGGCGTTGACGGCAGCAGTCGAGGAAGCGATGGGCAAGGAAGCATGGGTGGCCCAGGAGATGGTGGAGGTCTGGGCCGAGGATCGCCATTTTGCGAAGGGGCTCATGGCTGCTGGGGCTACCCAGGTGAGGGCTTGGGAGCGCGTTGGCGGCAGCGAGGGGGAGGCGGGCCGTCTCTGGCAGTGTTTGGCTGCGCTCGGGGCGCCGCTCTATCGCGCGCGCTTCGCGCTGCCGGGGCCGAGCCATTGGCGGGCGTTGTGGGTGGTGGATGAAGCGCCGGCTTCGCATTTCGATGCTTTGCGGGATACGGCGTTGTCTCTGGCGCCGTGGGCACCGATGGCGGTGGTGGCACGCACGGGGCGGGGCTTTCATGGGCGCTTTGGGCGCGCTTGGCAGGCGGCGCCGGGTAACTTGCACCTGTGTGCGGTGGCGCCGGTACAGGTCGCGGCTGCGGCAGCAGCGAGTGCGCCCATGTTGGGCGTGGTGGCCACCCAAGAAGGGCTGGAGAGGGTGGCTCAGGGGGCATGGCGGGCGCGGATCAAATGGATCAACGATGTGCTGGTGGATGGGGCCAAGGTGGCCGGGACCTTGACGGCGGCGCAGGTGCATGGGGAGGGGATGGGTCGCCTTCTTTTCGGCATTGGCGTCAATGTGGCGCATGCGCCGCTGGTGCCGCGTTCGCGCTGCGTGCCGCGGGTGGGGTCGCTGGCGCAGGTGGGGGAGGTCAGTCTGGGGGCGGTGTTGTGGGAGATTTTGGCGAGCTTGGGGCGGTGGATGGCGGTGTGGGCCGAGGGCGGTGGGGTGCGTCTGCATGCGGCCTATGTAGCGGCGACGGAGGTGATTGGGCAGCGCGTGGTGCTGTGGCCAGATGCGGCTGGCGGGCCGGAGGAGCCTCGGGTGCCCTTGGCCAGCGGGGTTTTGGAAGCCATTTTGCCGGATCTCAGCCTACGCATCAGCGGGCATGTGCGGCCCTTTGGTCAGGGACGTTTGATGGTGTTAGACGATGGGTCGGGCTAGGCTTGGCTTGCGCCGCTGGATGACCTGGGCAATGGTCGGCGTGGTGGCGACTTGGCCTTTACTGGGTGCGGGTACAATGCTAGGAGGCGCGGTGTGGGCGCGGTCCTGGAGGGGTCGGTGCCGCATGCCTGTTGGCGTCATGCAGGGGTAACGACGGTGATGAAGAACACGAGCGTCCTGGTTCTGTGGCTGCTCAAGAACCAAGGCGCCAAGCGAAATATTAAGTTTTTATTGAAGTTTTGCTTGGTGCTCTTAGGGCTGGTTTTGGTCTATGCTTTTCTCTTCGACCGTCTCATGGCGTGGGAGGGGCGCGAGCACACCTTCATGACGGGGATCTATTGGACGCTGACCACGATGTCGACCTTGGGCTTTGGCGACATCACCTTTAGCACGGATCTTGGGCGGGCGTTTTCGGTCTTGGTGTTATTGACGGGCATGGTCTTTTTGCTGGTGCTCTTTCCCTTCATCATCATCGAGTTCGTCTACTCGCCGATCATGCGGGCCCAGAACGCGGCGCGGACGCCGACGGAGCTGGCGCCCGACACCAAGGGGCACGTCATATTGACGAGCTATGATGCGCTCACCCAGGCGGTGATCGCCCGTCTCAGGCAGTACCAGACCTCCTATGTTTTGGTGACGCCCGACATCAAGGACGCTTTGGCTTACCACGACATGGGGCTGCGGGTGATGCTGGGCGACTTGGACAACCCTGAGACCTATCGCAACGCGCGGGTGGAGCGGGCGGCGCTGGTAGCGGCGACTTCCGACAGCGATCCGCAGAACACGAATATCGTCTTTACCGTGCGCGAGCTGTGCGAGCACGTGCCCATCGTGTCGACGGTGCGGAGCGTGGATGCGGTGGACATTTTAGAGCTGGCGGGGTCGACGCAGGTTTTGCACTTGGCGGAGCTGATGGGGAACGCGTTGGCGCGCTGTGCCCGTGGCGGTGGCTCTTACCCGCATGTGTTGGGGCAGCTCGGCGGGGTGTTGATGGTCGAGGCCCGGGCGACGGGGACGGATTGGGTGGGGAAGACCTTGGCAGAGGCCAATATCAAGGAGTCCCTTGGGATCAACGTGGCTGGGGTGTGGGAGCGGGGTCGTTTCGAGTTGGCTGGGCCGCAGACGCGCCTGACGGAGCAATCGACGCTGGTCATGGGGCTGTCGGGGGAGCAGCTCAAGCGCTACAAGGCGCATCTCAGCAATGGGGATCACGCTGAGGGTTTGGTGCTGATCATCGGCGGTGGGACGGTGGGGCAAGCCACGGCCAAAGCGCTGCGGGCGCGCAAGGTGAACTATCGCATCGTCGAGCGGGTGGAGTCGCGGCGCGGTCACGACGCGGAGCACACGGTGATTGGCGATGCGGCGGATCTGGAGGTGTTGCGGCGGGCGGGTCTGGAGGAGGCGCACACGGTGATCATCACGACGCACAGTGATGACATCAATGTTTTTCTGACGATTTATTGTCGCCGTCTCTTGCCGAGCGTGCAGATCATTTGCCGCACGACCCACGAGCGCAACGTGGCGACCTTGCACCGGGCGGGGGCGGATTTCGTTTTGTCTTATGCGTCGATGGGGGCGAGCGCCGTTTTCAACCACCTGCAGCACGGCAGCGTGCTGATGATGGTGGAGGGACTCTACGCGAAAAGGATCCCCATTCCCCCGGGGATTCGCGGCAAGTCGCTGATCGAGGCCCAGGTGCGGGCGCGCAGTGGCTGTAGCGTCGTGGCGTTGGAGTCGGAAGACACGACGGTGGTCAATCCCTCGCCGACACTGCCCATGCCTGAGTCGGGCCACCTCATTTTGATTGTGACACCCGAAGCAGAGGAGCGCTTTTTGCGGGTTTATGGCAAAGGTGATGGGTGAGGTGGGGGGGGACTTTTGCGCTTGGAAGCTTTGAACTTTGCCGGCAAAGGCGATAGCGTTGGCTGAGGTGTATGGGCTGGCCAGCGTGATGGAGCAGGTGAAGGATGGCAAAGTTGTGGTGGGGCTGGGTTTTGTTGGTGGTGCTGTTGCCCGCCTGCGTGAAGAAGAGCACCTACGAGGATTTGGAGGCGCGTTACCACTTGAGTCAGGACACCCTGGTGGACCGGACCAAGCGGGTCAACAAGCTGGAGTCAGAGTTGGCGCAGTTGGAGCAAGCCCATGCGGCGCTGGTCGCGGCGCATGAGCGGGTCAGCGCCGAGTTGGCCGCGCTGCTTCAGGATCGGTCGAGCTTACAGGCCTCGGTGGAGGAGATGCAGCGGGCGCTGCTGGAGCTCGAGCAGCGCAAAGCCGAGGCCGAGGCGCGCGTGGCGGAATACCGCGACTTCGTGGCCAAGTTTCAGGTGCTCATCGACCAAGGCAAGCTCAAGGTCAAGGTCCGGGATGGGCGCCTGGTGGTGCAGTTGGCCACCGACATTCTCTTTGCTTCGGGGAAAGCCGAGTTGTCGCCTGAGGGGCTGATGGCCATCCGCGAGGTGGGCGCGGTCTTGGCGACCATTGGCGACAAGCGTTTTCAGATCGAGGGGCACACGGATGACGTGCCCATCAAGACCTCGCGTTACCCGTCGAATTGGGAGTTGGCAGCGGCGCGGGCCATCACGGTGGTCAAGACGCTCATCGATGCCGGGATGGGTGCGGATAGCGTGAGCGCGGCCTCCTTCGGCGAGAGTTCGCCGGCGGTGGCCAATGACAGCCCAGAGAACCGGGCGAGCAACCGCCGGATCGAGATCGTCGTGGTTCCCGACTTGAGTTCTCTACCTGGCTTCAATGAGTTACAGAACCTGGGCCGTTGATTCGACTCTCAAGGTGAGTGACAGGCATGGGAAGCGTTCAAGTGTGGCATCGTCAGCAGCCCTGTCTGCGGGGTGACCTCGAGGTCTATACCCAGGGTGAGGAGCGCTTCTTGCGCGACCCGCTGTTGCGGGCGATGTACCCGCTGAGTCCGGAGACCCTGCAAGTGCTGCGCTTTTTCAACGGTCAGCGGCGGCAAGAGGAGATCTTGGCGCTGGCGCACCGCTGGGGCATCGCCATGGACGCGGAGCACTTGTCGCACCTCATCGACGATCTGGCGGAGGCTCACCTGTTGCTGCGGCAGGACTTTGCCTTGCACTTGTGGCGTCGCGGGCTGGGGAAAGAGGCCGAGGAGGAGGCAGCGAGCGGCCTCTTCTATGTGGCCCCTCTGCCGACGGATGCTGCTGGCCTGGCTGTCTCCTGCTGGGAAGGGCTGCGCTTCACGTGTATGCAATGTGGTGCCTGTTGTCGGGGGCTTTTCCCCGTGGTGCTGCAGCTCGACGATTTGGAGCGCCTCAATGCGGTGGCTTCGGCGGCGGGGCTGGGGCTGTCGGCAGCGGCTTTGGTGCGGGAGACCCACCGCCAGGGGCGGCGGGAATTTGAAGTGGCGCAGTGCAATGGTGCCTGTGCGCTGCTCGCCGACGATGGCCGTTGCACCCTGCACTTGCAATATTCCTTTGGGCACAAGCCGCACGCGTGCCGTGCTTTTCCCTTTGCGCCAGTGATGACGCCGCGTGGCGCTCTGTTGCGTTTCCGGCCCGAGTGCGTGGGGAGTGTGGAGGCCATCGCAAGCGAGGGGGCGCTGGTGCACGTCGGCAAGGAGGCGCTGTGGCAGGACGTGTGCGCGTCGGCGCGAGCTGTGCCTTGGATCCCCGGCAGCTTTCCCCTGCGCTTGAACGTCCTGTGCAGCTATGCGCACTACGACGGCCTTCAGGCAGCGTGGCTCGAGGCTGCGGCCCGTTCGTGGCGTGAGGGTTTGCAGGTGATCGCCGCGGCGACGCAGACGACCCAGGCCCGCAACGTGATGGCCATGCCCATGCTCATCGCTGAGGTGGATCGCGCCGTGGGGACGTCTTCCCCGGACTTTTTTCAACGGGTACCGAGCTGCGCCGGGCGGCAGGTGCGGGATGTCCTGGTGGCGTTTGGGCTGTTGCCCAGCTTCGTGTCGGGTGAGTTCGAGGCGACGAGTGATCACCGGGCGGGCGCCGCAGTGTTGGAGGCACCCGAGCTACAAGCGGTGCTCAATGCCTATCTGTGCCAGGCCATCTCGGGGGCCTTCTTTTTTGAGGCGCTGTCCGTCGCAGCGGGTGCCGGGTTGAGTTTGTTGACCTTGTTTTTGGCGGAAGCGAGCCTGTGCTACTGCCATCATCTGGCGCCGGGTTGTGTGACGCCGTCGTTGACCCAGGGGGCGCTGAGTTTCTGGCATCGCGTCTTTTTTGGTCCGGCGTCGCCGCGGACGCGGCTCATCACGGCCCACGCTGAAGCCCTCGAGGAGGTCTTGGGCATGGTGCGCGAGTTGTAAGGCCTTGGCCCTTGTGGTTCGCCCACGGCTCCGGCGGGGCGTTGGGCAATGCCTCAGCGGCCAGGTCGCCCTTCGACGACGGCGGCGACGCCTTGGTGGTGGGAGAGGGCGATGAGGGCCTCGCTGTTGACGTCGGCGTCGATGGTGGCTTCGTGGGTGTGGCGGATGTGGGCGCCGAGGGCTTCGAGGGCCGCCAGGAGGGCGCCCAGAGACATGTGGTTGACCATGCGCACCTGGACGTGTCTTTTCTCGGTGGGATCGGCGCTCATGGCCCAGCGCAATAGGGGAGCGCTGAGTCGGCTTTGCAAGCGAGTGGGCATCATGTCGACCTTTGAACCTGGCATCTCTCGGGTGAGAGCGTGCCAGCCGTAACGAAGGAGATCCTAGTGCCGCGGCGCCTGGCTGACAACCGTGTCGAAGGCAATGGGTTCATTCGTCGAACGCGCCCTGAGCGATGCTCTGGCCGATGAGCCGCGCTGCTTCAGTCAGGCTTTGTCTGCCGGGATAGGCTGCCATGGCGACGATGTAGGCGTGGTGGCGCAGCGGGTCGTGGACGAGGATGACGTCGCTGAACCAATCCTCAGAGAAGCCTGGTTTGGAGTAGACCCGGAGGCGGTCGTTGCCGATGGCGGCGACCAGGGCGTCGCGGGCCTCGTTGCCGCGGGGTCCCTTGCGGGAGAGGGCGTCGAGGAGGAGGCGGTGGTTGGTTGGGTTCAGCTCGAATCCCGCTTGGGGCGCGAGGTAAGGCTGCAACACGCTTCGGCGCATGGCCTCACTGAGATCGCGCAAGGTGGTGCAGGCCGAGGCGCGGCAGCGGCTTCGGACGTTGGCTTGGGTCGCGGGAAGGGTCAGCTCGCGGGAGCCTTGGCGCAGTTTCAAGGTTGGGGTGGCGGCGAAGGAGGCAGATTCGCCGAGGCGCTGCCAATCGCTGAGCTGATAGGCGCGGAGGATGGCGGAGTGCCGGATGCCAAAGCGTTCACTCAGGAGGCCTTTGTTGAGGGCGTCGAAGCCGGCGAGCTGGACCAGGCGGTTGTGGGCCAGGTTATCGCTGTCGACCAAGGCGCGGCGCACGAGCTGGTCGATGCGGACGCGCTCTGCCGTAGGTCGCCCTGGGACCTGGAGGGTCGCCTCGGGGCCGAAGTCGTGGGCTTGGAGGGTGCGCAGCGCGGCGATGGCGGCGAAGATTTTGATGGTCGAGGCGGGGTTCCAGCCCTCGTGGGTGGCGGAGGTGCCACGCCAGTCATAGGCTTTCTCGGCACGAATGCGCTTGTTTTCCTCATCGAGGGAGATGGAGACGACCATGGCCATGAAGCGTCGGGGCGGTTGAAAACCCTTCTGGGCGAGGAGGCGTGGGAGGACCTTGGAATCGCTCTTGGGTATTGCGGCGGAATAGGTGCTGGTGGTGCCAGGTGTCTTCGGCTTGGGTTGGGTTGTGGCGGCAGGGTTGCCACATTCCGGGATGATGAGTTTCTTGCCCGCGTAGATGCGATCATTGCGGAGGTCGTTGGCCAGCATCAGCTCCTCCACGGAGCAGCCGAAGCGCTGGCCGATCTTGCCCAGGTAGTCGCCGGGCTCGATGCGGTAATCGAAGGGGCGCGGCTGAGGCGGCGGGGTTGGCGGGGCGGGTGTGGCCTGCGTCGCTGGGACGGGTGCCGCGAGGGCCTTGGGTATCGCCGCGGCAGGCTCAGGGAGCGGCGCTGGCTTCGGCAGCGTGGCGGCTGCTGTGGTCAGGCTGGCTGGGGCGGGTGTGGACTGTGGCGCCGTCTGGATGATGCTCGGCAGGGTCCCGCTGAGCGCCAGGGCAAAGATGCCGCCGAGGAGGACTTTGCGTCGTCGGGGCTGTTGTCCCACCCAGAGGCGGATGGAGGGGAAAGTGGGGGTGGAGGCAGCAGCAGAGCGGGCCTGGCGCGTCGTGTCGTCGGCGATGCGGGCCTGGGGCTGGTGCCTGGGCGTTGCGTTGCGCATGTGACCATTCCTTGGTTGGCGCTGGGGAGCGCTGACCCATCGTGGGCTGGATGCGAATTTAGCAGGGCTGGGGCGCGAGGCACGTTCTTGGGCTTGAACAAAGCGTAGAGGGGAGGCGATTGCATCCCCGGAGGCGAATGCCTAAGGTGGTGGCTTCATTGTGGCGGCGTGCCATGGGTTTGAAAGGAGTGCAATGGCGACGGTGGAGTTGTCGACAGCAGCGGGCGAGTTGAGGGTGACCCTGAGCGGCCCCTTGACCCGGGCGTCTGTGGCGTCCCTGCGCCCGCAGCTCCTGGCAGCCCTGCGGCAGCGCGGCGTGCGTTCCGTGGCGGTGGATCTGGGTGGCATCGCGGCGATGGACACGGCAGGGGCGGCGCTTCTGGCGGTGCTGCAGCAGGAAGCGGCGCGGCGCGGCGTGGCGCTGCAGTTGGTGGCGTGGAGCGCGTGTGCCGAGGGTGCCCTGGGACGCTTCGTTCGGCCGGCGCGGGAGCCTCGCGCGGGTGGGGGAGATTCGTGGCTGGTGTCTTTGGCTGATGCGGCCCTGGCGCAGTGGGCTGGCTTCAAGCATTTTGCCTTCCTGACGGCGGACACCTTGGTGTGGAGCGTGGCCGGTGCGACGCGGACGCGGCGGGTGCGACGCGGTGCGTTGTGGCTGGAGGCCAACCGCATCGGGGTCGAGGCCTTGGGGATCGTTGCGCTGATCGCCTTCTTGATCGGTGCCGTGGTGGCGCTGCAGTCGGCTTACCAGCTCCAACAGTTTGGCGCGGACATCTTCGTGGCGAACTTGATCGGGGTCTCCATGACGCGGGAGATGGGGCCGTTGATGACGGCGATCATCATCGCCGGTCGCAGCGGAGCGTCCATCGCGGCAGAGATCGCGACGATGAATGTGAACGAGGAGGTGGACGCTCTGCGCACCATGGGCTTGGAGCCGGTGCGATACGTGGTGGTGCCGAAGTTTCAGGCCATTACACTGACCATGCCTGGGCTGGTGGTCTTCGCCAACTTGTTGGGCATCTTTGGCGGTTTCTTGGTGGCCGTATTGTATATGGACCTGGGGGCCTCGGCCTTCTTGCACCAGCTCTTCGATGCGCTGGTGGTGAAGGACTTGGTTTCGGGGCTGATCAAGAGCGTGGCCTTTGCGTGGATCATCGTTCTGGTGGCGGCGCACCATGGTTTTCAGGCTTATGGCGGCGCTGACTCGGTGGGGAAGGTGACGACGACCAGCGTGGTGAGTAGCATTTTTTGGGTCATCGTCGCTGACGCCGTGTTCAATATCGTGTTTTACATGTGATGCGAGGTGGGAGTTGCGATCGGAACGGGTGAAAGCATGACCATCGAGACGGTGATTGAAGCACGCGACCTGGTGGTGGCTTACGGCGAGAAGGTGATCCTGCGTGGCGTCAGCACGTCGATCCCGCGGGGCAGCGTGACCTGCGTCGTCGGTGGCAGCGGCTGTGGCAAGTCGACGCTGCTGCGGGCGGCCTTGGGCTTGGTGCCACCACGTGCGGGGAGCATCCGCTTGCTCGGCGAGGACATGCAGGCATTGGAAGGTGAGGCGCGGGCGGCTTTTCTGGGCAAGCTCGGCTTCATGTATCAGAACGGGGCCCTGTTGAACTCCATCTCGGTGTACGAGAATTTGGCCATTCCGTTGCGGGCCCACACGGATCTGCCGCCCGACGTGGTGGACGAAATCATCCACTTCAAGTTGGGCCAGGTGCAGCTCAGTCACGCCGTGCATTTGCTGCCGAGTGAGCTCTCGGGCGGGATGCGCAAGCGCGCGGGTTTTGCTCGGGCCATGGTCTTGGATCCCGAGGTGATCCTGTGCGACGAGCCGTCGGCGGGGCTCGACCCCATCACGGCCGCCGATCTCGATGTCCTGTTGTTGCGGCTGCGGGCGGAGCTGGGGATCACCCTGGTGGTGGTGACCCATGATCTCGACTCGATCAAGCGCATCGCCGACCGGGTGGTGATGCTCGATGCCGGTCGCGTGCGTTTCGATGGAGCTTTGGAGGCGGCCATGGCTTGTGACGACGCGGTGGTCCACCATTTCTTTGCCCGCGAGGCCAACCCACCGGGTGCGGCGTCGGCAGCCCTGCTGTCACAGTTGCGCGAGAGTCCAGGAGAGGTGTCATGAGCGCGACGCGGGCCCAGAAGGTGCGTTTGTCCCTATTTTTGTTGGTCTCCGGGGTCTTGCTCGTGGGGACCATCTTCTCCCTGGTGGGCTCGTCGCTGCTGCAGCAGCGCGACACCTATGTGGTGCGCCTGGATGGCAGCACGGGCGGCTTGGAGCGCGGCTCACAGGTCCGCTACAACGGCATCCGGGTGGGGCGGGTGGAGGATGTGCGCATTGCGCCGGACAACCCGAGTCAGACCATCATTCGGCTGAGCCTGGAGCAGGGGACGCCGGTGACGGAGGACACCATCGCGGTGCTGAGTCTCCAGGGGATCACGGGGCTGAAGGTGATTGAGCTCAGCGGTGGCGGTCCCGACTCGGTGCGCCTGCCGCCCGGCGCAGAGATCCCCTCGGGTGGTTCCGATTTCGATCTCCTGACGGAGCGCGCTTTCAGTATCAGCGCCAAGATCGAGACCCTCTTGGACAACCTGGTCGAGGTGACCCGGGGTGACAACATGGTCCATGTGACGGCGGTGTTGGCCGAAACGGAGCAAGTCCTGCGTTCACTGCGGGAGATCATGGAAGAGAACCGCGCCGATGTGCGCGCCATGGTGCAGCAGCTTCGGGCGACGGGGGTGGCGGTGCATGCGGCGGTGGCGGAGCTCGACGGTGTCCTGGCTTCGCTGCGCAAGACCTTGGACTTCATCTCCACCCTCATCGATCCTCGGCAAGTGGAGCGCATTCTCACCTTGGTGCAGCGCGTCTTGGGCGAGACGCAGCAACGCATGGGCCCGGAGGAGCTGGGTGCGACCATCGCCGCGGTCCATACACTGGTGAGCGATACGTCGCGCTTGGTCGGGGCGGCGGAGGTGACCTTGTTGCGCACCCGGGACGACTTGCGTCGCGCCTTGGAAGAGTTGGCGACCACCACGGAGAACATGTCGGAGTTCACCCAGATTCTGGTCGACAACCCGTCGGTGTTGATCGGCGGGCGCAGTGAACGGGAACGGAGGCTACCCTAATGTGTTGCAAGAAGAACGGGGTCGGGTTTGCTGCGGTGCTGCTCATGCTGGCGTGCGCCGGCGCCACTTGGGGAGTGGTGGGCTGTTTTGGCGGCTCTTCGCCGGATCGTACCTATTTTGCCTTGGAATATCCCTTGGAGCACACCTGGAACTACAGCCAGGCGCGCTATCCGGTGCAGGTGCGGGTGAAGCGTTTCACCACGGCGTTGGCCTATGACCGCAACGAGATGGTCTACCGCACCAACCCACACGAGTTCCAGTATTACTGGTACAAGCTGTGGGCGGTGAAGCCGCGCAACATGATGCGCGAGGTGGTGGTCTCTCATCTGCGCTACACCCGCCTCTTTACCGAGGTGGTGTTGGACATTGGGGACCGGGTGCCCGATTACGATCTGGACTGCGAGTTGTTGGCCATCGAGGAGCTCAACGCGACGGACGATGCCTGGTTCGCTCGGCTCTCCTATCGTTTGACCTTGACGCGTTTCGACGATGGCCGCCGCCTGTGGGAGTACGAGGTCGACACGCGCAAGCCCGTCTATAACCGGCAGCCCGTTTTCGTGGTGCGGGCCATGAGCGAGATCGCCGCTGAGACCTTGCAGTTGGCCTTTGCCGATTTGGACGCCTTTCTGGCGACCGAGACGGGGGCGCCGGCGCCAGCCGGCGGACCGCAGGTGCGGCCCACGATCAGCGCTCCGGCCATGGAGGAGGGGGAGGCAGCAGGCGATGATTTCGATGCGAGTGAGGGACCTGGGGCGCGGCTGCGGCCCCGGCGGCCTTGATCACGCATCTGGGGTGAGCCGAGGAGGCGAGATGGTGTTTCGAGAAGTGAGGGTGAGAGGCTGTTATCGCCGCCGTAGTTGTTTGTGGAGTGCGGGGGTGCTCCTGCGTTTGGGGCTGATGGTGCTCTTGGGGGCGTGGGTTCAGCTCGCGATGCCGGGGGGCTTGGCCGCGCAAGGGGGAGAGGCTGCCACCCAGGGGGACCCGCATGGGGGCAGTGAGTCGTGGCTCCAGCCCGTGCCGGCGCTCCAGGTGGAGCAGGACCCGCACTTGCGACCGGCGGCGACGGGGGGCATCTTCGTGCCCGCCATGAGCTCGGGTCAGGCTGAGCCACAGTTCCAAGTGCTTCAAGGCGAGCATCTGGTGGCCGAGACGCGCACGGGCTCGATGGTCTACGTTTTACCGGGACTGTACACGGTCCTGGTCGGCTCAGGCGTGCCCGAGAACATGCTCGTCTTCGACGTGCGCGTGGTCGAGGGCTTGGTGACCTTCGTGCCCGTCGAGTGGTCGGGGCTCTTGGTGAACGTGGTCAATGATCGCGGTACCCCCTTTCGCGGTGCCTACGAGCTGGTGCGCTTGCCGAGCCGCGACTACGTGGGTTTGGGCTTGGGGGCAGCCATCTCCGAGGGTGAGCAGCTCTCGACGTGGCTGTTGTGGCCGGGCACCTACATGATTCTGTCGCCCGGTGAGAGCTATCAAGCGCGCAAGAACTTCGTGACCCTGCGTCTGCCGCCGGGGCAGTTGGTGCAGTACACCTTGGTGATGGATCCCGAGACGGGTGATATTTTGGGCGCCGGTGAGGTGGCCCTGGCGCCGGAGAACCTGCAGGGATTCGACGTCAACCTCATCGTGGGGGGCTCCATCGGCTTCAACCAGGCGGACAATGTGGTGGGCAAGGCCGAGGGGCAGGTCGTGGATATTGCGGCCTTCATCGAGAGCGTGGCGGGCTTTCTTGAAGACAATCACTTTGGTTATGGGCGGGCCAACATCGAGATCGGCGGTCGGCTCCGCTTGCCCGACCGTCCTTTCGTGCCGACGGTGGACGAGATCAACTTGGATCTCCTCTATGCCTATCGGTTGACCCCGTGGTTTGGCCCCTATGTGCGCACCTCGTTGGAGACCAACATGGTGACGGCCTATCAGGAGTTCGACCAGCCGACCACGGTGCGCCGTTACGACAAGCAAGGCGAGCTGGTGTCGGAGTCGAGTGAGGCCGAGCTGGAGGCGGAGATCGCCAAGCCTTTTTCTCCTATAGAGTTGGATTTTGGTGTGGGCGGGCGCTTGGATTTCTCGGCGGGCTTCTGGTTGAAGTTCACCACGCGCTTGGGATTGGGCTTCAGGCAGGTCTTTGCCCGGGAGCTCTACGTGGTGGAGAGCTTGCGCAGTGGGGTGGCGGAGATTCGCCAGGTCGATAACGTGCAGCAGTACGGCGGTGAGGCGGCGGTGATCCTCGAGGTGGTGCCGCTGCATTGGCTGAGCTTCAAGGCCGACGCGAGTTTCTTGGTGCCCTTTGACGACTACACGGAGCCCTTCATCGACTTGCGGGCCAGCGCCACCTTGCGCTTGAGCTCCATCGCGTCGTTGATCTACACCTTGCGCCTCAAGGATGACCCGAGCTTGATTGACAAGACGCAGATCGATCAGACCTTGATCCTGCGTTTTGCCTATCGTTTGTTCTGAGCGAGGGGGCTGATGACGGCGCGACGTTACCTGAATGCCGATGGCTGGCACCACCCGGGCTTGGGGGACATCCTGCGCTGGGCCGTGGTGGACCGGGTGTTGGGCCGCCGGCCCTGGCGCGTGACGGGGGAGGCGGCGCCGGTGGTGCCCTGTGCGCCGGCAGCGACCTGCCCTGGGTTGACCTGGCTAGGGCATGGCTCGGTGTTGCTGAGCTTGGCCGAGGACCTGTGGTGCCTGGTGGATCCCGTGCTGAGCGCGCGTATCGGCCCGGGGCTGCGCCGCCGGACGCCGTGGCCGCTGGCGGCCACGGCGTGGCCCAAGATCGACGTGGTGCTGATCACCCACAACCACCGGGATCACCTCGACAGAGGGAGCATCGCGGCGCTGGAGCGCCAGGGCGCCCCCCACTACCTCGTGCCCCTGGGGGTGGAGCGGACCCTGCGCGCATGGGGGGTGGCCGCCGAGCGCGTGACACCCCTGCGCTGGTGGGAAGGCTGGGAGGGGCCCAAGGGCGTCAGCGTGCTCTGCGTGCCGGCCCAGCACTGGTCGCAGCGTGGCCTCTGGGATCGCAACCGCACTTGGTGGTGCGGTTTCGTGGTGCAGGGGCGGGGCCGGCAGGTCTACTTCGCGGGTGACACGGCGCAGGGGGATCACTTCGCGGAAATAGGTGAGCGCTGTCCGGGGTTGGACTGGGCGGTGCTGCCGATTGGCGCTTATGCCCCGGAGTGGTTTATGCTGAAGCAGCACATGAACCCCGAGCAGGCCCTGGCGGCGTTTCGGGCGAGTGGTGCCGAGGAGATGTTGGCCGTGCATTGGGGTACTTTCGTGTTGAGTGATGAGGCGCTCGATGAGCCGCGGGCGCGCCTCATGGCGGCCCTAGCGCAAGCGCAGGGTGTGGCGGAGCGGGTGTGGGCGCCCCCCATCGGGAGCACCTTGGCCCTTGGCCGCTGAAGGAGGCTGCATGCCGCCGTTCTTTTTCGTGACATCTTACGCCGTCTGGGTGCTGTCGACGACGGGGTACTATGTCAGCGAGCCTGGCCGCGACGCCCTGGTCGCCGCGGGTTGGCTCGAGACCGAGGCTGCTGCCTTCGTCTTGCCCTACTCGCCGGACAACATCATGCGCGGCTTCGACGGCGCCGGTTGTCGCCATCAAGCCATCGACTTTGGTGGCGTTGGCGAGAACGGGGGGGTGGGCCAGCCTATCGTGGCCATGGTCGACGCCGTGGTGGTTTTGGTGGGCCGCCCCGAACAAGATCCCGGGAGCTTTGGCCGACCCGACACGCGTTCGGGCACGGTGAGCCGCGGCGGCAAGCAGTACCCGCGTCGCTTGGAGGTTCCCGGCTATGGCACGGTCTATCCCTTCACCCGCAACCTGGGCGCGTGGCGCAGCGGCGCTGTGCTGGTCACCCGGGCCAAAGGGACGGACATCGATGGCTTCCAAGTGCGCTATATGCACCTGGCGGCGATTCGCCCGGATCTCAAGCCGGGTGATGTGATCCGCGCTGGAGAAGAGATCGGCCTCATGGGTGGGACGGCGTCCCAGTCGACGCCGCCGCATTTGCACCTGGACATCGAAGATCTCCAAGGGCGGCGGGTCGATCCGGCGCCGCTCTTGGGGCTATCCGAGGCGCCCTCCAAGTGCAAGCCGCGGGTCAAGCGCAGCGCCAAGTCAAAGAAGAAGAAGCCATCCAGCAAGAAGAGCAGGCGACGTTAGCCCCTGGCACCCGCGCGCCTGGCCGATGCATGACCGCGCTCGGCCCGCCCACGGGGTCCTTGACGGGCTCGGCCAAGCTGACCAGGATGGTCGCGGGCAGGGTTGCCAAAGCGACGCGAGGATGTGGGCATGGCCAAGGCAGTGGTGGTGACTTTCGCGGGGCAGGCCTCGTCTTTCGATTTGGCCAAGCTCGAACGCGCCAAGCTTTACGGCGCGCGGCGGCGCTTGCCCCTCGATGCCGAGGGTGAGCCCTGTCGCCGCGCCGCGCTGACCCTAGACGGTGGCCTCTTGCTCCAGAGCGGGATGAGCGCCCAAGGCTATGTGAGCGAGGCGGGCGTCTACGTCGCCAACGACGCGTTGGTGGCCCTGGATGCCAGCGGCCAGGCCATGGAGAAGCTCCCCACTACCCTGGGAGAGCCGCAGGAGGCGGAGGAGGTCCCGGCCCGGCGGCTCTTCGATGTGCGGGTCTCTGCCGTCTATGTATTGACACCGCGGGAGCTCGCCCCTGAGCTGGCCGCCAGGCTCGCCGCTGGAGCCGTGCTGCGGATCGACTTCAAGTTCAGGCCAGATTTTCGCCGCGAGAGCGCCTTTCTCCTCCAAAATGACGCGGGCACCTTCGCCGTGATCGGGGCGGAGCAGCCGGCGCCGTGGTTGGATCGGGCCGTGGGGCCCGTGGTCGAGGCGACGGAAGAAGACGACGTGAGTGACCTGGACCTCGAGATGTGGTTCTAGGGAGGGAAGCATGGAGGAAGGCAAGCACTTGCGGCTCGCAGATGCAGGTGGACAGGTGGCCCGCGTGGCCTGTGTCCCGCTGCCCAAGCCCGCCGGGCCCACGCTCGGGTGGGGCGGCGGCGCGGTGCGCTTCAGGCGTTGGCTGGCTTGCACCGAAGCGGGCCAAGACGCGGCGCTCCAGCAGCGCCTGGGCGCGCCCTACGGCGAGGCCCTGGTCGCGGGCGATCCCGAAGTGGACATGGAGCAGGTGGGGCGCTTCATCGGCGCGACCCAGACGGTCTACCTCGCGAGCAGCGGCGCGCGAATGGATGCAGCCCCAACCTGGGTGGAGGTGGTGCTGGACCCCGCGGGGGAAGAGGTGGCCCGGGGGCTGCCCCAGGTCATTGCCCCCAACGTCACGGACGATGTGCCGCTGCGGTGGACGGGCCAGCGGCTGCCACGCGGCCAGGCGGCGCGACGCTACGCCTTCTCCCGCACGCTGCAAGTGGCGCACGTGGATGCCACGAGCTATGAGCTCCTCTATGCGATGGCCAAGGAGCTCGACGCGCGCGATGAGGTGGTGCTGGTGGGGGCTGGCGACGAGGGGCGGGAGGCCTTGGTCTTGCGCCCCGATGGGGTGCCCTGGTGTGCCTTCCTCGAGGGGCGCGTCGACGGCGAGCGCTACCAACTGTTGCTGCACTTGAGCGCGATGGAGCTCGTGCAGCCCTTCGTGGGTGGCGAGGAGGGGCGGGCGCGGCCCTGGCCACCCTTGGGTGCCGCTCGGGCGCCGGCTGCCTCGGGGGCTGACCATGCCGAGGAGAAGCCGCAGGGCCTGCTCGCCTATTGGGATCCACCTGCCGTAGGCGCTCGCCTCGAGGAAGAGAGCGCACCCCCCACGGCCAAGACGTTGCCACCTGCCGAGTTGCTGCGCCGCGAGGTCTACACCAAGAGCAGCCGCGGGCTCCTGGCCGTGCGCAAGCTCTTGGTGTGGTGTACCCACAAAGCGGAGGTGGATAGGGACTTTCCGGCCTACGTGGTGCACTGGACCGATTACAGCCCCGGCCGCAAGGAGCCGCTGCAGCGCACCGTGCGTCCAGCCCCAACGGAGGCGGAGGCGCTGGCCCTGGCCGAAGGGCTGGTGGCCAAGGAGATCGTCAAGGGCTGGGTCAAGAGCTAGTGGGGGGCTCCCCTCAGAAAGCGTAGACCGTGACCGCTTGTTGGCGCCCTTTGACGGGGTGGGCGCCGCGCTCCGTGCCGAGGGCGGCCAGGGGCTCGGGCAGGCGGGCGACGGTGTCGGCCGTCACGAGGATCTCCGTATCCAGGCTCTTGTTGAGGGCCTCGGCGCGCGCGGCGACGTTGACGGCGTCACCGATGACGGCGTACTTGATGCGGGTGGTGCTGCCCAGGTTGCCGGCGACCACGCTGCCCGTGTGGATGCCGATGCGGGCGCCGAGATCTTTGGCGCCGCTCTCCTTCCACACCTTGGATTCGCCGCTCTCGTCCCACTCGCGGTTGAGGGCGTGCAGGCGGTCGCGCATGGCGACGGCGCATTGCACGGCGTGAGTGGGGTGCTCGGGCAGGCGGTTGGGGGCGTTGAAGACGGCGAGGATGGCGTCGCCGAGGATCTCGATGACCACGCCCTGGTGGGCGTCGAGCACTTCCTGCATGGCGCCGAGGTAGAGGTTCATGAGGCGCACGACCTGGGTGGGGTTGAGGCGCTCGCTGATGGTGGAGTAGCCGCGCAGATCCGAGAAGAGGATGGTGACCTCGCGCTCTTCGCCGCCGAGCTCGAGCCCCTCGGGATCGGCCAGGACGCGGGCCGCGACGTCGGGGCTGATGTAGCGCCCGAGGGCGTCGCGGATCATCTCGCGCTCTTCGAGGCCTTTGGCCATGGCGTCGAAGTGGCGACCGATGATGCCGAACTCGTCGCTGCGGAGGAGCTGGGAGCGGGCGCGCAAGTTGCCGCTGGCGATGGCGTTGGTGGCGTCGATGATGGCGCTGAGGGGGCGGCGGACGTTGGCGCCGACGAAGGCGGCGATGACCATGAGGATGAGGGCGCTGAGGCCGAAGACGCTCGCGCTCTCCCACAAGACCCGGCGTTTGATGCTGTCGATGCGCGGCGCGAGGATGTCGGCGCCCACCAGGGCGATGGTGCGGCCCGTGCTGTCGACGACGGGGGCATAACCCGAGAGAGACCAGCCCCACTGGTCTTCGTAGAGGTGGTCTTCCACCAAGGGTCCAGCGAAGGCCTCGAGCATTTTGCCCGAGTTGCGTGCGTCGTAGCGTTCGCCTGGCTGGGCCGCCGAGTCATCCCGGGTCCAGTCGACGACGAAGCGCAGCACCCCCGGCGTCTCGGTGGGGACGAAGATGTAGAAGGAGGCGATGTCGCGGTCGGCCTTGCCGATGGCCGCCAGGTGGCTCTGCAAGCGCGCGGTGGTGCTCGCATCCACCTGCTGGTCTTGGAGCTCACTTTCGAGGAGGGGGGCCAAGATTTCGGCGATGGCCAAGGTGTTGGCGTTGAGCTTGTTCTGCAGGACCTCCATCTCCGTGGCGAGGCTCTGGCGGTAATACAAGACGCCCATGGTCCCAATGGCGACCAAGACGGTGACGGCATAGACCATGGTCAGGCGGACGTGGAAACGCTGCCACAGGCGCAGGCGTTCGACGATGGGGTTGGTCAGGCCGGTGGGCTTCTCTCGCTCCATGGGGGCTCCTCAGGCGACGGGTTGAGGTAGGGCCAGGTCCCGCGCCCCACTTCAGGCCGCCACTATGGCTGCTTTGGCCACCGGCGCAAGGGCGGCGGCGATGCACGCAGCGGCGTCCCCAGGGAGGCTAGTCCGCCGCGCCTAGATGCGCCGCATGCGCAAGGCGTTGAGCAAGACAGCCGTAGAGCTGGCCACCATCAGGGCCATGGCCGCCAGGGGCGTGAGGTGGCCCAAGGCGGCCAGAGGCACGAAGAGGAGGTTGAAGGAGAAGGCCCAGACATAGTTGCTCACCACCACCTGGCGCAGCTTGCGGCCGACGGCGAAGAGCCACGGGAGCTGGCGCAGATCGCCGCCCAAGAGCACGAAACCTCCGGCGTGGAGCGCCTCGTCGGTGGCGCGTGGCACCGCCACGGAGACGTCGGCGGCGGCCATGGCCAAGGCGTCGTTGGTGCCGTCGCCGACGAAGGCCACCCCGCGACCCGCCGCCTGCGCCTGCAGGCGCAGGCGGCGGGTCGCGGTCACCTTCTCCTCCAAGCTCTGCTCCCCCTGCCACCGGTGGATCGCCAAGGCGCCCGCGACGGCACCCGTCACCTCGCGGCGGTCGCCGCTGAGCATGGTCGCGTCCATACCGAGGGCACGCAGAGCCTCCAAGACCGCTGGCGCCTCCTCCTTGATGGCGTCCGCCAGGAGGTGACACAGCACCGGGCGCTCCCCCCAGCCCGCCCACACGCAGGTGTGCTCCGCCGCGGCCGCGGCCGGCAAGAAGGGCTCGGCGAAGAGGCGCGCGCCGCCCACCCGCAGCTCCCGCGCCGCGCCGCTCACCGGGTCGGTCCAGCGGCCGATGCGACCACCGCTGGGGACCTCCTCGACCTCCAGATCCTCCGGCGCCGCCGCGCTGAAGCCGCGCTGCACCCAATAAGCCCGCAGGGCGTCCGCCGCCGGATGGGGCGCGTCGTGCTCGATGGCCAGCATCACGCGGATCAACTCGGCCTCTTCCGCGGCGGCGTCGCGCCAGTGAACCCGGGCCACGCTCATGCGCCCGGCCGTCAAGGTGCCCGTCTTGTCGAAGACGATCTGGGTGATGCGCGCCAAGGCCTCCAACTGGCCCGGGCTCTTCACCAAGACCCCGCGGCGCGCCAAGCGGCCAAAGACCGCCGTGTAGGCCGAGGCACCGGCCAGCGAGAAGGCGCAGGGACAGGCCACCACCAAGACCGCCACCGAGGGGAAGAGGGTGTCGACGCTCCAGGCCACACCCCAGCCGCTGGCCACGACCCGGGCCAACCACACGGCGACGGCGATCCCCACCACCACGGGCACGAAGGCGGCGCTGATCCGATCGGCCAAGCGCAAGCGGGTCTCGGCGCTCTGCATGGCCACCCGCAGGGCCAGCACCACCTGGCGCAGTTGGGTCGCGTCATAAGCCGCGCTGGTGACGACCTCTGCCACGCCGCGCACCACCCGCGATCCCGCCAAGACCCGCTCGCCTGCGCCCTTGCGCAGCGGCCGCGCCTCGCCCGTCAACATCGCCTCGGAGAGCCACACCTCACCCGCGGCCTGCACCCCGTCGAAGACCACCGTCTCCCCCTGCTGGAAACGCACCTGGGTGCCCACGGCGACCTCGGCCACGGCCGCATAGGTGACGGCGTCGCCGTCGATGACCCGCACCCGGCTCACCTCCATCCGCAGCAAGCGCGCCACCTCGGCCGCGGCCTTGTCCCGCAGGCGCGCCTCGACCATCCGCGCCAACAAGGCGATGGTGATGAGCCCGGCGCAGGTCTCGAAATAAATGTCGTCGCGCCCGCTCAACAGGGAGACCACGCTCATGGCCAAGGCGGCGCTCACCCCCATGGCCACCAAGAGGTCCATGGTCGGCCGCCGCGCTCGCAACCCCGCCGCGGCGCGATGCAGCATGGGCCACCAGCCCACCCACAGCACGGGCAGCAGGAGCACCGCCTCAATCCACACCAGGGCCGCCGGCGCGTCGTCGACCCAGCCGAGCTGGGCAAAATAGCGCACCGACGCCAAGGACATGATGTTCATGGTCATGACGCTCGCCATGACCAGGGCCAGGGTCGCCCGCCGACTCTGCCCCCCCGTGGCCGACGCCAGCGGCCGCAGGCTATAGCCCAGGGGCGCCAGCCGCTGCCGCAGCGCGTCCAGCGAGGCCAGGCGCAGGTCGTAGCGCAAGGTCACCGTATTGGTAAAGAAATCCACCTGGGCATCGACCACCCCGGTGCAGGCCCGCAGCATCTGCTCGCTGACCCAGGCACAGGAAGGGCAGTAAAAACCGCTGCACTCGAAGCGCCCTTCGACCACGGCGTCGTGATCCACCTCCGCAGGGGCGTGCGCCGCGGCCGCAGCAGCGCTGGCAGGGTCCTCAGGGGCGAATTCACCGTCCTCGTTGGGGATGAGGCCCAGGCGTCGGGCCGCGGCCACGTAGTCGGCGTGGGCGTCGGGCGGCAGCGAGGTCAGGACCTCCCAGACATGGGCGCAGCCGGCGCAGCAGAAGGTCTCCAGGCCGGCCGGGATGCGGCTGCCGCAGAGCTTGCAGCCCGCGGCGGTGGGATCGCGCTGTTCAGACGACAGGGAGCTCATGGAGAGTGGGCCCGAGACATGGCTTGCGTGGATCCCAGATCAAGACCAGCCGGTGAGCACTGGGTAAATGAGGAAGAGGTGGACCAGAACGAAGAGGAGCACTTGGAGGGGCCAACACCAGCGAAACCACACGGAGAAGGGGATGCGGGCCATGGCGAGGGTGCCGACGGTGATGCCCGAGGTGGGGATGATCATGTTGGTGAAGCCGTCGCCGAACTGAAAGATGAGGACCGCCGTCTGGCGGGTGAGGCCCGAGAGCTCCGCCAGTGGCGCCATGATGGGCATGGTGAGGGCGGCCTGGGTCGTGCCCGAAGGGACGAAGAAGTTCAGGCCGATTTGGAGGAGGTACTGGAGGGAGGCGGCGCCGTAAGGGGGGAGCTGGAAGGTGACGCTGGCCATGCCGTGGAGGAGGCTGTCCATGATGCGGCCGTCTTCGAGGATGACCACGATGCCCCCGGCGAAGCCGATGATGAGGGCGGCGGCGGTCATCTCTTTGCAGCCGTCGACGAAGGCGCGGGCCATGCGGTTGGCGTCGAGGCCGGCGGCCAGGCCGGCGCTGAGGCCGAGGCCCAGGAAGAGGCCGGCGATTTCGTAGAGGTACCAGTCCCAGAGCACCGAGCCGAGGATCATGACGACGATGGTGGTGGCCAGGGCCACGAGGACGATGGCGTGGCGCCAGGTGAAGTGGGTGGCCGCCTCTTGGGCGGCGGCGAGCTCGGCGCGGCGGACCTGATCGAGGGCGTACATGGGGCTGCGGGTGGGATCGCGGGCGATGCGGCGGGCGTAGAGCATGACCCAGGTGATGACCACGGCCGTGGCGATGAGCCAGACGATGACCCGGTAGCCCATGCCCGAGAGGGGCTCGACGGCGGCTAGGCTCTGGCCGATCTGGACGGTGAAGGGGTTGATGAAGGCGCCGGCGAAGCCGACGCCCGCGGCGAGAAAGGAGAGGCAGACGCCGACGATGGAGTCGTAACCCAGGGCCAGGGCCAGGGGGACGAAGATGAGGACGAAGGGCATGGCCTCTTCGCACATGCCGAAGAGGGCGCCAAAGAGGGAGAAGAGCCCCATGACCAAGGGGATGATGAGGTAGGCCCGGTGGCGCAGGCGCTTGACCACTTGGCCGATGCCGGCGGCGATGGCGCCGCTGGCGCTGAGGAGGTGGAAGGCGCCGCCGACGATGAAGATGAAGCCGATGATGGAGGCCAGGCGCTTGAAACCCTTGAGGGGGGCCATGAAGGCTTCGAGGAGCTGGGGCTGGGCCGGCTCGGGGGCGTAGGTGCCGGGCACCACCACCAGGCGCGGCTCACCGGCGACCAGCTCCTCCTGGCGGCTGTAGCTGCCTCCCGGGATGAGCCAGGTGGCGATGCAGGCCAGGATGATCAACAGGGTCACGATGACAAAGACGTCGGGTATTTTCTTCATTCGTCCGGCTGCGGCGCGCTCGTCTCCAATCGCAGCCCGACCATGAGCGCTCGCCCGGGCGCTGGATATCCCCAGGCGTCTGCATACGCCATGTCGAGGGCGTTGGCCAGCTTGCCCCAGAGGTGCACCGGGCCCAGGTCGTAGGCAGCGCCGGCGTCGAGGACGAAGCGCGCCCCGAGGTAGACGTCGCGGGTCTGAAAGGGATCTTCGGCGCGCTGCTGCGCCAGCCACTCGCCGCGCACCCAGAGCTGAAGGGCGGCCAAGGGCTGATAACGGACGACGGCGTCCAGGTGATGCGGCGGGCGGTAGGCCAAGGCGGCGTGCGCGTCCCAGGTCCGGGCCAAGAGGGCCTGGTAGCTCAGGTCGACGCCGAGCCCCGCCCAGGGGCCCAAGCGCAGGCCGAGCTCGCCGCTGAGGAGGTAGGCCGCCGGCAGGTTGGCCAAGGTGCGGCTGCCGTCCTCGCGCCAGGTGGCCTCGAGGAGATCCCTGACGGTCGAGGCCGAGAGGGTGCTGCTGAGGAGGAGCCAGGAGGCCGGCCGCCAGCTCGCGGCGCAGCGCGCCGTCCAGGCCGACTCGGGGCGCAGGGCGCCCGTGTCGCTGAAGGCCGTGCCGAAGTCGCTGACCCACTCCTTGAGGGTGGGCAGGCGCACGCTGCGCAAGAGGCGCAGCCCCAGGCGCCAGGGGCGGCCTGGGGGCTCCCAGTCGGCGCCGAGGGTGGCGAAGAGCGCCTTGGCCCAGGGATCGACTGGGGACGCTTCGGGGTCGCCGACGTAGTTGGCGCTGAGGCCGACTTCGCCGAGGAGGCGCCAGGCGGGAGTGAGCTCCCAGTTGGCCCCCGGGGCGACTTCGATCTGCCACTGATGAAGGGGATCGCGGGCGTCGGCCTGGTGCCGGTGGAGCTGGACTTCGCCGCGCAGGGCCAGGTCCAGGTCGCCCAGGGGCAGGGCCCACGGGCCGGTGCTGAGGTGGGCCGATAGGCCCAGGGACCAGTCGTTCCAGCGCGAGGTGAAGGCGTCCAAGCGGTCTCGCGTCTGATAGGTCGCGTCGTCGTAGGCGTCGAGGACGTTGTGGTAATGGTGGACCCAGGTGCGGAGCACCGTGCGCAGCGTGTCTGCGGGGCCGCTGTCGTAGTGGACGCCGCTGAGGACGCTGCGCCAGGTGGAGAAGCGCCAGTAGCGGGGGAGATTGGCTGTGGTAGAGGGCGGCAGGCCGCGTTCGGCTTCGATCCAGCCGAAGTGGGCGCCGAGGCGGCCCTGGCCCACATCGGCTTCGACTCGGGCGAGGGCGTGGGCCTGCTGGCGGTCGCTGTTGTCGCGGCGGTGGCCGTCTTCGTTGGCAGTGGGGGTGAAGGCGGCGGCCATGCGCCACGGGTCGTGGGCGGCGAGGCCACCGACGAGGACCCAGCGCAGCGGCCCGTAGCCGGCGTGGTGCCAGAGGCTGGCTTCGCCGCCCCACGGGGAGGCATAGCTGAGCTCGCCGCCGATCAAGGGGCCCTCGCCCCCAGGGGCGCGGAGGCTGAGGTCGACGCCGCCGCCCATGCTGCCGCCGTTGCCGAGGTCGGCGCCGGGCGTGTGGTGGGTGACGGCGGCGAACCAGGCGGCGGGCAAGGCGGCGATGCTGACGGCGCCGTCGTAAGGTTGGGCGAGGGGCGCGCCTTCGAGGGTGAACGCGACCTGGCGCTGGCGAAAGCCGCCGAAGGTGCCGCTGAGGTCGCCTTTGGCGCTGGGGCGGAGCTGGACGCCGGCGCCGCCGGCGAGGGCGGCCGTGTGGCCATCGCTGCCAGGCTGGACGGCGACGCTGCGGCGGTGCAGGGGAGGGGGGAGGTCGTCGGAGGGCGCGGCCTCGACGTCGATGGGGGCGAGCCAGAGGGGGTCGTCGCCGTCTTCTTCTGAGGGGGGCAGATCTTGGGCGGTGGCAGCGGCGCTGCTGGCCATGAGCAGCAGCAGGGCCGCTGCCACCGTGCAGGGCAAGTGGCCGCGGGCATGGGCGAGGCGGTCCAGCATCACGGCAGGATGAGCTCCACCCGGCGCAGCGCCGAGAGGCGATAACAGCCGCGGAGGTCGGCCTCCTCTTCGAGCCAGCGCATGTCGCCCGTGGCCACGTCCAGACGGGCGTTGGCCGTGCGGGCGCAGGAGATGGGCTCACAGCCCTCGCCTTTGCTGGAGGTGCGGAAGCCATCGGCCGAGACGAAATCGCAGAGGTAGTCCGCGAGGGCGCCCGCCGGCTCGGCCTGCAAGAGCACCGCGTCGAGGCCGACTTCCATCAGGTCGTCGGGGCCGAGGCTGGGCTCGAGGTCGAGCAAAGACACGGGATGGTCGGTGTCGGCGACGGCGACGGTGATGACGATGCCTTCCACGGGCGGCGGCGCCGGGCTGAGCTCGACGCGACGCAGGGCTTTGGGGCCGTAACAACCGCGCATCCCCAGCTCGGGCAACCAGCGCAGATCTCCCGTGTTGACCTCGACCCAAGCGTTCTCGCTTTGTTGGCACGGCAGAGGCTCGCAGCCGACGCCTTTGTCCGAGGTGCGGAAGCCGTCTTCGGCGACGAAATCACAGACGAAGTCGGCCAGGTTGGCGTCAGGGGCGGCGGCGCTTAGCACGGCCAAGAGATTGACCTCGGCGACGCCGCTGGGCCCCTCTTGCGCGGTCAGGGTCGCCAGGGACAGCGCCTGCTCGACGCCCTCCACGGCCACGGTGAGGGTGACGGCCTCAGTCGGCACCTTGACGTCTGTGTCTTGTTCGTCGCAGGCCACGAAGAGGAGGAGGGAGGGGATCAGGAAGACGAGTTTTTTCATGAACGGAGGATCCTGTTGGTGAGTGGGTGCCTGCGACGCGTCAGGGTGACGCCTGGGGCACTCAAGTTGTGGAGACGGGTGAATCGTTCTGGGGGCCACGGGCCGAGGGCGTGCCCGGCTGGGGCAGCATGGCGTAGCAGGCGGCGCAGCAGCCGTAGATGACCATCTGCTTGCCCGCGACCCGGAACTCGCCCACCTCGACGCGGGGCAGGCTGGCCGTGAGGACACACCACATCTCGCCGCAGATCTCGCAGAGGAGGTGGGCGTGGCCGCCTGGACAGCCGCTGAGCGCGGGGGTGTGGGCGCAGTATCGCCACACGCCGTCCGTGCCTTGGACGCGATGGGCCAGGTCGTGCTCACAGAGAGCGCTCAAGGCGCGGTAGGCTGTGACGCGGTCCAGGTCGGCGGCGGCGCCCTGGAGGAGGTCGCCGTGGCGGAGCGGACCTTGGTGCGCGATGAGGGCGGTGAGGACCTTGCGCCGGGCGGCGGTGGCGCGCAGGCCGGCGTTGCGCAGGCGTTGTTGGGCGATTTTTTCGTGGATCATGGGGAGGCAGCCGCCTGATGTTACGATCCGTGTGAGGGAGCAAAGTGCAACTCAGTTGCACTTTGCTCCCTAACACGGTGGCTTGGGGGGTGGCAAGCCCGTTGGATGTGTCGAGGGGGAAAAGATCTCAGAGGTCTCGCGCGCCAAGTGGTTTCTTCTGAATGATGAGGAGGGGGCACCACGATGGCAGGGGCAGGCCGATAGGGCGGCCCTAGTGCCGCGGTCTCAGGAGGGCTGCTCGAACGTGGACATTTTCTGGGTGGGGACCTAAGATGCCGGGCATTCGGGACCGCAGTCCCACGGCCGTTGGCGCCGCGTTTTCTTTTCTTCAACCCAAGGAATGTACCATGGCATCGATCAAAGGCACTCAGACCGAGAAGAACCTCCTCGCGGCCTTCGCTGGCGAATCTCAGGCGCGCAACCGCTACACCTACGCGGCGAAGGTCGCCGCCAAGGCTGGCTATCACCAGATCGCGGAGATCTTCATCGAAACGGCCGACAACGAGCGCCAGCACGCCAAGCGCTTCTTCCGCTTCCTCGAAGGCGGCATGGTCGAGATCAGCGCTGCTTATCCCGCCGGCATCATTGGCGACACCGCCGAGAACCTCCTCGCCGCCGCCCAAGGCGAGCACGAAGAGTGGGCCGAGCTCTACCCGGCCTTCGCCGAGACGGCCAAGCAAGAGGGCTTCACCGAGGTCGCCCAGGCCTTCAATATGATCGCCCGCGCCGAGAAAGAGCACGAGGCGCGCTTCAACAAGCTGCTGGAGCGGGTCAAGAGCGAGACGGTCCTCAAGCGAGAAGAGAAGACCGCCTGGAAGTGCCGCAAGTGTGGCTACGTGCACCACGGCAACGAGCCCATCGCCAAGTGCCCGGCGTGCTTGCACGGCAAAGAGTACTTCGAAGAGAAGGCCTACAACTACTGAGCTGGGCTGCGGCGGCGGCGCGGCGGCGGCGCGCCAGCGGCGCGTCTGGCGCGCTTGGTCTGGTGTGGGCCCTGAGGACCCAGCGGTCATCGCCCTTAGGGCATGACCAGCCCGCGCCGCGCCAAGAGCGGCTCGATGGAGGGATCGCGGCCAGCAAAGGCGCGGTAGAGCTCCATGGCGTCGCGGCTGCCACCGCGGGAGAGCACCGCCTCGCGCAGACGCTGGCCGTTCTCGCGGGTGAGGCCGCCGTTGCTCTTGAACCACTCGACGCTGTCGGCGTCGAGGACCTCGGCCCAGATGTAGGCGTAGTAGCCGGCGGAGTAGCCGCCGGAGAAGACGTGATTGAAGTAAGTGCTGAGGTAACGCGGCGGCACGGGCGCGAAGAGCAGCCCAGCCTGGCGCAACGCCTCTTCTTCAAAGGCGGCGACGTCTACCGGGATGGCGTTGGAGGGGCTCTGATGCCAGGCTTGGTCGATGATGGCGGCGGCCACGTACTCCGTGGTGGCGTAACCTTGGTTGAACTGCCGCCCTTCCATGACCTTGTCGATCATCTCTTGGGGGATAGGGCTGCCGTCTTCGTAGTGTTTGGCGTAGTGGGTCAGCACTTCGGGCCAGAAGGCCCACATCTCGTAGACCTGGGACGGATACTCGACGAAGTCGCGCGGGACCGTGGTGCCGCCAAAGCGGGGGTAGGTGACGTCGGAGAAGAAACCGTGGATGGCGTGGCCGAACTCGTGGAAGAGGGTCTCGACCTCGCGCACCGTGAGCAGGGTAGGCTGGCCCGCTGGCGGCTTGGTGACGTTGAGGTGGTTGCCCACCACCGGGCGCTCGCCGAGGAGGTTGGACTGGAGGACGTACTGGTTCATCCAGGCGCCGCCGCGCTTGGACTCACGGGCCCAGAAGTCGCCGAAGAAGAGGCCCAGGGGGCTGCCGTCGGCGTCGAAGACCTCCCACACTCGCACGTCGGGGTGGTAGACGGGCAGGTCGAAGCGCTCGACGAAGGTGATGCCGAAGAGCTGGGTGGCCGAATAGAAGACCCCGTTGACCAGCACCGACTCCAACTCGAAGTAGGGTTTGAGCTGGTTCTCGTCGAGATCGTAGCGGGCCTTGCGCACTTGTTCGGCGTAGTAAGCCCAGTCCCAGGGCTCCAGGCCAAAAGACTCGCCTTGGCTCTGGATGAGCGCCTGAATCTCGTTGGCTTCCCGTTGGGCGTTGAGCAGCGCCGCTGGCGCTAGCAGGGCGAGCATCTCGTTGACCGCTTCCTTATTCTTGGCGGTCTGGTCTTCCAGGATGTAGTCGGCGGCGTTGCTGTAACCGAGCAGCTCGGCGCGCTCAGCCCGCAGGGTCGCCATGCGGACCACCAGGGGGCGGTTGTCCTGGGCGTTGTCCCGGGCCCCGCGGGAGATGGAGGCGCGGTGGATACGCTCGCGCAAGGCGCGGTTTTGCATCTGGTTGAGGATGGGCTGGATGGTGGTGTTCTGCAGGGCCAACAAGTACTTGCCCTCGTGTCCGGCAGCGGCGGCGGCCGTGGCGGCCGAGGCGATGTCGTTGTCGCTCAGACCCGCCAGCGCTTCGAGGCTGTCGACGAGCACCGCCGACTGGTTGGTCTCGGCCAAGACATTCTGGCCAAAGGCCGTGGACAGCTCGGCGAGCTCGCTGTTGATGGCCCGCAGCCGGGTCTTCTGCGCCTCGTCGAGGCGCGCGCCGGCGCGCACGAAATCGGTGTGATAGCGCTCCAAGAGGCGCAGGGACTCGGCGTCCAGCCCCAGACTCGCCCGCTGCTCATAGAGGCTGTCCAGGCGCGCGAAGAGGAGGTCGTTGAGGTAGATGGCGTCGAAGTGGGCCGCGTAGAGGGGAGCCACAGTCTTCTCGACGGCCTGCATGGCCTCGTTGGTGTGGGCCGAGTTCAGATTCCGGAAAACGCGGGCCACGCGCACCAGCAGGCGCCCGCTCTGCTCCATGGCGACCACCGTGTTGGCAAAGGTCGGCGCCTCGGAGTTGTTGGCGATGGCCGCGATCTCGGCGAGGTGCTGCTCCATCCCTTGCAAGTAAGCTGGCAGGTAGTGCTCATCCTTGATCTGGTCAAAGGGCGGCATGGCATAGGGCAAGGTGCTCTCGCGGAAGAAGGGGTTGCCCTCGAGGGCCGCATCGGCCTCCGCGGTCGCGGTCTCTTCGGTCGTCATGGCAAGCGCAGCCTCATCGGTTGGCGTGGCCGGTGTCGTGGCGCAGGCGGCCAGGATCGACGCGCCTAGGAACAGGGGAAAGAAGCGGACCATGTCATCTCCTCGGAAGCAGGGAAGGGCACTCGAAAGGGACTCACCCCCCTGGCTTGACGCCACGAACAGTGGCTTCACCCCCCAGGGGGCACAGATGGGCAGCCACTTTAGCAGCTTCCGCCGAACATTTCTTGGGTTGGACGCCGGTCGTTGTCAACGCGATCGGAGGCCGTGCTTGGCTTGACAGTGCATGGCTGCTGGCTAGACTCGCACCAACACAGCGTCTGCAAGCTTTCTCGCCAAGAAACCGCGCCGACGCCTCTGCCAAGGAGCACAAATGGGAACCAGAGGTCGTGAAATCGTTGGGATGGATGTCGACAAGGTCTTGGAGCTTCTCAACCGCGCTTTCGCCGACGAGTGGTTGGCCTATTATCAGTACTGGCTCGGTGCCAAGCTCATCGCCGGACCCATGAAAGACAACATCGCCGCGGAATTGCTGCAACACGCCGCTGACGAGCTGCGCCACGCCGACATGGTGGCCAACCGCATCATCCAGCTCGGCGGCACCCCCATCACCACGCCCAAGAACTGGTTCGCCCTCGCCAATTGCGGCTACGAAGAGCCCCTGGACCCCTACGTCAAGGTCATCCTCGAGCAAAACATCGCCGGCGAGCAATGCGCCATCAGCGTCTATCACAACCTCATCGAGACCGTGGGCATGAAAGACCCGGTCACCCAGAACATGGCCGTGCAGATCCTCCAAGACGAGGTGGAGCACGAGGAAGACCTCCAGAGCCTGCTCGAAGACCTGATGATGATGCTCAAGCGCTGATTCTTTTTGGGGATCCACCTCCCCTTAGGCGTGCGGGCTAGGTCAGGATGAGGGTTTTGGGCGCCGGAAAGGTCACTGCGGCGCCCGCACTACCGCGACGATGACCGACGATGTTGCGCAAATTGCGCTGAATAGACCGTAGGCGACGGGCTGTCGACAATCTACTCTGAACCTTGATGCTTGAGGTGTGTTACCTGGAGCTGTCTTTCTCGACTTTGGGGTCACGCTTGGGTAGCCAGCTCGATGGCATGTGCGCTCAATGCAGTGAACAAGTGGCTTTGGTACCGAAAGGAGGAGTTGACCATGACCATGAAAATTGCGTGTGTTTCTGTCGTTCTGGCTGTCCTCGCCCTTTTTGCCCAAGATGCCGCTGCGTGCGGTATCGAGGGCAAGGTGACATGGGAGGATGGCTCGAAATCGAACAAGACGACGACCATCTCGACGAGTTGGAACTCGAAGAAGGCTTTCCCCTCAAATGGCTGGTACAGCCTCGACCTGGATTCTGCGGCCTGTGGACAAACGATTACTGTTTACCTTGATGGGAATAATGGAAAACGGGTGACCCTGCCGCGCTCGGGAAAGGCTCGGGTGGACTTTGTTGCGAAAGCCTCTGGCTGGTTCAGGGTGCCCAGTGCCATGCCATTGCAGACGAGCGTTTTTTCGTTGCCGCTGTGGCAGCATCGCCTTCATGCCGTTCGTTGGTGATGGGATCAACGCTCTAGATCGCTGCGATGCCTTCAACGCTGCTGCGGGCCCGCTCTATCGAGTAGACGTGTGGTCTATTGCGGGTGTGGGCGCTAGCGCGACGAGGCCATTCGCTTGGGGCTACGCGGGCATCAGTGCTTCGTGTCATGATGGCGAGCGCCCGTAGTGATTGGCATCGCAGCGGAGGCATGACTTGGCGGCGTTTCATGACCGTGGTTGCCGCCAGGAGAACCTACGGGCTGTGCCTGTGATGCGGGGCATTAACGGCGGATCTCGAGTTTGGGGTGTTTGGAGATGCAGGACAACGCAAGCATTGCGCACTGGCTTCAGGAGATCGGTCTCGCAGAGTACAGCCAGCTTTTCATTGACCAGGCGATCAGCGTCGACTTGCTCTCGACGCTGAGTGATGACGATCTGAAGGAGCTTGGCATTACGGTGATGGGGCATCGCAAGCGTCTCCTCCAGGCGGCGGCAGCAGCGATGTCGCGTCCTGAACTGACGCAGGAAAGGGCGGCCCACTCGCAGGAGCAGCGACCCGTCGGTGCGTTTCCTGCGCCAGCTCAGGTGCCCTCCTCAGAAGCAAGGCACCTGTCGGAACGGCCCGGGTATTGGGCTGTGCTGGTATCGCCGTGGCGTGTTGGGCGCATGCGATTGGTCGGGCTCATTTTGGCTGCGTTGTTGTTGTTGGGAGCTGGGCTTGCTGTGTCTTTGTGGTTCTTTGACTCTGAAGCCGTAGAAAACGACGCTGAAGTCGAGCTGCTTTGTGAGGGTGGCCAGGTTCGCAGCGGCGCGTTGTGTTGCTGGCCGGGTCAAAGCGAGGGTGAGGGAGGGACCTGTGTAGGAGCGCCCCTCTGTCCCGACGGGACTCTGGTCGAGGATCTGGGATGCGTGCCGGGTTGTGAGGCAGGTAAGGCGCTGCAGGATGGGCACTGCTGTTGGTTGGGTCAGCATTGGGACGCAGCGCAGGGGGCATGCGCGGGCGATGCCACTCCCGGCGTGCTGCTGTTGAGCTCGAATGTTGACGGTGGCAACGTGAACGTCGGCGGGGAGGAGAGGGCTCGCACGGTGTCGGCGTCAGCGGTCGAGGTCGCCCTGGGCCTGGGTCCGCAACGTTTGACCTTGAGTCGCAGGGGTTACCATTCGCAAGAAGTGGAGCTGAGCTTGCTGCCTGGGGAGCGGCGGGAGCTGCGGCTCGAGCTCGAGGTGGCAGTGCCAGCGGGCTATGTGTTGATTCCAGCGGGGACGTTCTGGATGGGTTCGCCCAGCGGCGAGCGTGGCAGGTTTCCCAACGAACGTCGCCATGAGGTGACGCTGACGCGCAGTTTTTTCCTGAAGGCGACCGAGGTGACGCAGGGCGAGTACAAGTCTTTGATGGGGAACAACCCTTCGTATTTCAGGAGCTGTGGGGAGAGTTGTCCCGTCGAGAATGTGTCGTGGCGGCAGGCTGTGGATTATTGTCGGGCGTTGTCGCGGTCGGAGGGATTGGAAGACTGCTATCATGACGGACGCGCCTTGCGCAGCCTCGACTGCGACGGCTATCGTTTGCCGACGGAGGCGGAGTGGGAATATGCGGCGCGTGCCGGCAGCGAGGAAGCGCGCTACGGTCGCTTGGGTGAGGTGGCGTGGTATTGGGACAACGCGGGTCGGCGGACGCGAGCGGTTGGGCAGAAGCTTCCGAATGCCTGGGGCTTGTACGATATGCTGGGGAACGTGTGGGAGTGGTGTGGCGATTGGTATGGCTCCTACCCCAGTGGTGCGGTGACGGATCCGACTGGGCCGAGCAGCGGCCGCAACCGTGTCGTACGCGGCGGCGGTTGGGGCGACGACGCGCGCTACGTTCGTGCGGCGAACCGCAGCGGCTTCACGCCGTCGTACCGCTACCGCTACGTCGGGTTCCGCTGTGCCAGATCGCTCATTCCCTGAGCCCTTATTCCCTGTTCCCTGGAGCGTGTAATGAAGAAGTGTTTGGTGTGGCGGTCACCTAGCCGTGCCCGAAGCCCGGATGGGCCGCAGAGCCCAGCGCAGCGGGCCGGCCCAACGGGCGAGGAGCGCGGTGGTCGATGGTGAAGGCGTTCTGGCGTTGAGTACGGTACCAGGGGCTTTAGCCCCTGGTCGAAATTTTGGAGTGGTGTTGTGCGTGAAGTCAAGATATTGACCGTCCCCTTCAATGTGCACGTAGGGTACTTCGACGACGAGGCAGTGCGCGGTTATTTGGCTTCTCGAGTCCTTTTGCAGAGCCACGCGGCATTCTTCGAGAGCGAGGGACGCGCGTATTGGTCGCTGTGTCTGGAAACGCGGGCGGCACAAGGCACTATGGCGCCCGCGCGAGCCCGTCCTGCTCCCGAGGTCGAAACCGACGCCAAACGTGCCGCTCTCGCTACCATGCTCGGGGAGCTCGATGAGGTCGAACGGCAGCGCTATTCGCGGTTGCTTGCCTGGCGTCGTCAAGCTGCCCTCGAGGAGGGCGTTCCAGCCTACGTTCTTTTCGGCAACCGAGAAGCCCTCGAGCTTGCCCGTCGAGCTCCTACGACCCTCTCCGGGCTGGAACAAGTGCGCGGCGTCAGCGCCAAGCGCGTCAAGAAACACGGACAAGCCATTCTGGAGACACTGCATGGACAAGACCCCCGCCAACGAGGGCGCGACGCTGCGCCTGCTGGAGTTGAGCTTCGACACGACACAGTGGCTGCTCGAGCAGACGTCCGGTTTTCCGAAGCGTTACCGTCAGAGCCTGACGGCGCGCATCGAGTTGGCGGCGATCGAAACCTTGGAACTACTCACCAGTGCGAGCTATCGGAAGGGCCGACAGAAGCTTCCGCTGCTGCAATCGGCGAGCGACCGGATCAACCAGCTTCGGGTGTTGATGAGGCTGGCCTACAGCCTGCGCTTGATCTCACATGAGCGATTCGAGGAGTGTGCGCGGCGTCTCGTCGAAAGCGGGGCGCTGATGGGCGGGTGGCTTCGACAGCAGCAGCGCGAGCCGCCTCATGTATGCTGATTTTGGGCATGTTGCCTGCTTTGCCGCATTGTTGCGCGCTTACGAGCGAGCGCGTCGTGCCAAGAGAGGGCGCGGTGGAGAGCCGCTTTTCCATCGCGATCTCGAGAGGGAGTTGCTGCGTCTCGAGAGTTCATTACTCGCCCAGTCGTGGCATCCAGCGCCCTACCGCTTTTTCTGGTTGCGTAAGACAAAGGCGCGCCTGGTATCCGAGGCGACGTTTGCCGGTCGGGTGGTGCATCACGCCTTGGTCGCCGAACTGGAGCGGGTTTGGGAACCCGCGTTCATCGCCGATAGCTATGCTTGCCGTCGTGGGAAAGGCACCCACGTTGCGCTGCGCCAGGCACAGCTTCTCTGTCGACGCTTCCCATTTGCAATGCGGCTCGACGTAGAGAAGTACTTCGACAGCATCGATCATTCCGTGCTCTGTGCGCTGCTGGCGCAGCGCAACGACAGCGGTTGCCAATGGTTGTGCGAGCGCATCGTGCGGGCGGCTGCGGTTCCCACCGTGGCAGGTGATCTGGGTCGCGCCATTCCCATCGGCAACCTGACGAGCCAGTTTTTTGCCAACGTCTATCTCCACCCCCTCGATGAGATGGTCAACGCCGAGTGGCCGGGCTACCCCTATCTTCGTTACATGGACGATGTGCTCGTCTTTGGCGCGGACAAGGCGGTGCTCTGGGTCATTGCCGAGGCCTGCGGCGACCTACTCGCAAGGCATGGGTTGCGGTTGAGGCGGAGTGTGACGGCCGTTTTTCCGATCACTGAGGGTGTGCCCTGGCTCGGCATGCGGGTGTTTCCGGCCACCATCCGGCTGCAGCGCGAAGGGCGGACGCGCTTTGTCGGCAAGCTTCGCGCAGCGTTGAGTAGTGATCGTGGAGAAGAAGCGGCAAGGTCGCGCCTCTCTTCACTGTGTGGTCATGTGCAACACGCCTCGACCCTGCGTTTGCGTCGGTCGCTCCTTTCAAGCATGGCGTGCCGCGACTTCTCTCTAACATAAAACACAGTGATCCCGCGCGTCGCTTGCAGCACCTGGGACTTCCCCTGTATCGTGGCAATGGGAACTCGGCCTCAGCGGCCGCAACCGTGTCAAACGCGGCGGCAGTTGGAACAACGACGCGCGCAACGTTCGTGCGGCGAACCGCAACAACAACACGCCGTCTAACCGCAACGACAACATCGGCTTTCGCTGTGCCAGCTCACTCCCGCGCCTGAAGATTATCCTGCACGCAGTGTAATCCCGTGCAAGGAGAGCGAACAGAGCCGAGTTTCCGGTGCCAGCCATGCTGGACGAAGAGTGAGAGCGCGCCGATCCTCGAAAAGGTTCGGCGCGCTCATTCAAGCCAACAGCATCTTTGTGTCTGCTCGGGCCACGTAAATGCGTGTGCTTGGCAACCGCTAAAAGGTTCACGTCAGCGGACCGTTTCGCTTCTTCGAGGGTGTGTCAGGTGTCTGACCACCAGGCCTTGTCGGCCACCTTCCAGCCCTGTTCAACGCGCTCCCTCTCGCTTGGCGCCTTGGATGGACTTCGCGGTGTGCTCAGCAGAGCCAAGCAAGTAGCAGTGGGGCTCCGCAGGCAGGAGGCGCACCTAAAGCCCGAAGACGAGAACCGAGTCGTTCATGGGGTTGAGGTGGCTGAAGGGCAAACAAAACCGCGCACCTCGCCGCCTTTGAATCCCAGTGCCAAGGGCGTCGATGCCGGGGGGACGCTAAAGGTAAGTGTGCCACGAAGTGCACTCTCAGGGGCAATCCGTGCAGCACACCCTTCGGCAAGGACGGGGTCGAGCACAGGTTGCAAGCTCCCGAGTTCGGTCAGCAGGACAAGGCTCTTCACTTCGCAGGGTGCCGGCTTGGCTCCAGTATTCTCGAGCATGACCCGAGCCGTGATGCTGCGCTCACCCCGCTCGAAATCGCTTAGCGTCAGCGTTGTCATTGCGCGCTCGAAGATCAGGGTGGACGTGGCAGGCGGCATCACGACACGTGGCAGTTGCGGTGCGTCCAACGCAAGCGCACGAAGTTCGAACCAGCCCAGGATCCGCTCTCGATCGTCGAGTAGCGCTTGGTCACGATAAACGAAAGCTAGATGAACGGGCGCACCTGCGGGCAGCTTCGTTTGGTTTAAGCTCGTCTTGGCGGTGCCAGCCATCAGCACGGTTGCCGACGCGTCCACGTGGGTGCCACGAATCGTTGACCATTCGAACGGTGCAGCCCAGACCACTCCTTCGAAGCGAAAGCCGAGCGGTGTCTCCAGCGAGAGGTGGATCGCGGCAAGCGCCTCGCGCGGTACGTACTCGCAATAGATGGGGTCGATGGCCCGCGTGGACGCCGAGAATCGCAACTCGGTGCCCGCTTTCCATGGCAGATCGGAGGTGGGCTCGCTGTATAAGCCGTTGCCGGAAGACGCCCGCAGGATCACCATCTCATCCGAGAAGTCGAGATAGACCAATACCGTTAGCGTGGCGCGGTGAACCATATCAGTGAGACCATTGCTGATTAGCCCCGAAAGCTCTAGCTGCATGCCCTTGGAAGCACCTCGTTTCGCATCTCCAGCGCACTCGCCGCGAAGCGAGCCATTGAGCAAGCGGACAGGAAACGATTCAGCTCCAGCGCTCGGCATGGGTCGATCTGGCCGAACGACGCTCCAACTCGGCCGAGGCAACTCAGGCTTCTCTGTGGTGGGAACGGAGATTTCTTGACTATCGGTCAGCACGACCTCGGCCTGGCCCTGAGGTTTCGCCTCGGCCGTCGGGACTGGTTGCGGGCCGGCCGCCTCCTGCGAGCATCCAGTCCAGATAAGTCCGAGCAACAATACAACGCTCGAGAACGCGCAGCCGGGCAGTATTAGCGTCGCGTCAACTCGAGAGAATGGGCGCATGCACACGGTCAACGGGGTGCGTTTGTCAATCGATGCGCACGACATATGTTCCAACTCCTAGGGTGGCAAAAAGTGTGCAGCCGTCACGGCTCACTGCGAGTCCTTGGCCAACCATCGGCACTTCGATGCGGTCTAGGATGCGAAGCGAAGCCGCGTCGACGACGACGATCTCCGCGGGGCGCAGGGTGGCCAAGTAGAAGATCTGGGCGTCAGGGCTAAATAGCGGATCGGTGAGCGTCATGTCCGGCAGTCGCAACTCATCGATCGTTCCCGTTTCGGTATCGACCACCGTGAGAACCTGAGCCTCCGAGTGGCGCAGCCAAATGCGTTGCTGTCCAGGAAAAAAGCCCAGTTGCTGCGGCGAAGCCGCCACCGGCAGCAACTCTTTCGTGCGACGATCCACCCAGTCTAGGATGACCAGCGCATTCGCTTCGGCGTCAGCGACGAAGACATGTCGTCCATCTCGATGAAACAGCATACCCCGCGGGTGTTGCAGCTTCGGAAAAAAGGTCATTCGAGAATGGTTGGCGGGCGCGTGTGGGTCGAAGAGCAAAACCTGCGTCCCGATAGCACGGCTTCGCCCCAGCCCAGTCACTTCTCTGGAGATGCGCTGCTGAAAAATACCCCCCGACACAGCGCCAATTAGTCCATCCGAGCGCAGAACCACGTGGCCAGGGCTGAAGTCGCTGTCTTTGGTCGAATGGCGGCTCAGCACCTCGCCGGTGGGCAAGTCGACGAGCGCAAGGACGGCGCCTCCCGTCGCCGCAACCAGCAGCAGGCCGTTCCCGAGGTCGGCTACGGTTCCGATGTTTGCGCCAACGGTCAGTCGATGGAGCAGACGAAGATCGGTGCCGTCGAAAATGAAAAGTTCATCGGCAGGTAGGTAGCCACCCCGACGGCTCGAACGTCGTCCAAAGCCAGCCCAGCCGACGACAAAGCGCTGCTCGTCCACAGCGCGCAGGTTGCCCACGGCATCGTCGGTCGGAATGTGATCAAGGACCTCGAGACTTTGAGCATCCAACACGACGACGCTGGTCCTTGCCGTGCTGCTCACGAGCAGACGCTGCTCATTGCTCGACAAGACCACCTGGCTCTGGAGCTCGAGTGCAATCGCAAAATCGATGGGTAGATACGTCAATTTGCGAATCGAGTGAAAGCGTATGTGTCCGCACGGTCGCGCCTCATGCGACGCCGAGGCCGTGGCAGGAGTAGCGGAAGTCACGGAAGTTGCGGAAGTTGCACCGAGCGACGCGTGCACGCTATCGGGAATGGCCGGCATCGGCTCGGCCTCTTGCTGGGCTTGGCAGGACAGCATCACGCTCATCGTTGCGACGACGCGCAAGGCGCAATTTCCGAGAGCGATGAACCGAGGCAAGCTCATCTGTGGCACCCTCCACCAACTCCGTGTCAATAAGATGCAAAGATGAGTGAATGGTCGGGAAGCCTGGCGGGCCGCCAGCGGAGCAAGCTGAGCAAAGCGAGGCCGGCAGCCGAGCCGCTTTAGAAAAGCATGGTTCACCAAACCTCCCAATTTTCTGGGACGGCAACAACGGCTGCTGATCGCCTTGAGACGCTGGATGCGCAACGACAAGCACTCATTTTTTCCTCACCTAGGTACAGGCTGTTGAAGAAGGGTCGAAATCGCCCAGGCCGAAACCCTGAGACCCAGTATTTATGAGGGTCTGCCGCATCTCCAGATGCCGTTCGCGGGGGGGGGGTACAACACCCTCAGGTATGGAGGAGCAACGGAATAACCCACTGGTGCCATGCAAGTGGTGCAGCGAGTATAGCAACTTCGATCCGAGCTTCGACCGCCAATCTGACGCACTATGCTAGCTTTCGTCCGTACGCGAGGACCAGCAACGCAGCGATTTGGACGTGCTACTGCAACGGCCTAGCTGCGCTTGCCCACTATCTTAACAAGGCAAACGACTGACTCTTTCGCTTCTTAGATGGTTTGTCAGGTGTCTGACCACCAGGCCTTGTCGGCCACCTTCCAGCCCTGTTCAACGCGTTCCCTCTCGCTTGGCGCCTTGGATGGACTTTGCGATGTGCTCAGCAGGGCAAAGCAAGGGGTAATGAGGCTCCTCAAAGTGGTTGCCTCGGTCGTCGGGCTTCGACACCGCGGTGGTGTGATGCGTCAGCGCAGGGGCCTGACTTTGGCCGCGAGGGTGCGAATGGCGACCTGTCGTTCTCGATTGGGGAGCTGGAAAAACGCCTGGATTCGCCGCGCGGCGCGCAGGTATTGGTGCTGGTGGTCGCTCGGTGGTGTCTCTTGGAGCGCCTTGGCCACCGCATTGAGCCAATGGAAGGGTAGGATCCACAGTTTAGGTCAACGGGACAAATCAGTTGGCGAACTGGCGAACGGCATCATGTCGTTCGCTTGGCCCGGTTGGGTTAGCGATCTATGGCATTATGCGTTGGATGGACGGTCGACCCTCGCTTCCACCCTGCTACCCTCCGGCACTCGTCTGTGAGTTGACGTCGTTTCGATGGTAATTCGACCCACCACCTCAGTCACCGAAAGGTAAGCCAAGCCATGCCAAGAGAGTTGTTCACTCGAACACTTGCGCGCCGAATCACTGATCTTTTGCTACAGACAAGCCAAATGCTGCTTGTGTGTTTTATGGCGCTAGCCTGCGCATCGGTGCGAAGCACGCCGGTCCAGCACGTGCAACCCGAACCGGCGCGAGTGAAACGTTCGATCGACCAAGCTTTGCTCGGAGTACAGCACAATCTCTCTCCCTGGGTCGACCTCGAATCCAACACCATCGTCGTTGATAGCGTTGCCCAACACTATTGTCGAGAGGTTGTGGTCACGGAGGTTTACTACGAACACCGACAAGGCGGCCGCTTCGACGGTAGCGGCACTCGAGGGGCCTTCTGGAACGGCGTGTTTGCAGCTGCAGCCTTGGGTACCGGGATATATCTTGCATCAAGCGGTGACTATGAACCGACGGTTCGTAATTGGGGTGGAGGGTCGCTTATTGCAATGGGGGTTGGCTCGTTCGGGTGGCTCATCGGTTGTGGCGTCTATACTCTCGAGACAAAGGTCGGCGAACACTGGGACAGTTCGAGTGATGATACCACCACCGTGGTCGAATGTGGACAGCTCAACGACTCGCGCCCAAAGAGCATTAGCGCGGCTGCACTCGATAGCAGCGGCCACGAATTGAAGCTGTTGCAGCTCGACTGCACGGGCAACGCAGCTCAGTTTCGGTGCGCCATTCCGTGCGACAACCTCATTGCGCGCAAAGTCGGTGATGCGGAGACCTGGGTTTTGCGCTCGACACCATCCATTGCGACCACTTATCAGCTCACGGTTCCCAACGATCGTTCGCGAGTCGAACTCCAACTCCCCGCCGCTGTTGTCGAGAAATGCTGGCAACGCGAGCTCATGGCAAATGATTTCGAGAGAGCTGTGATGACCTACCGCCACGGACCGAGGGCGTTGACGCTCGCTGCTGAGAAGAAGGCCATCGAAATTGCCGTCGCGGATGTCCGCTCACTTGCCGATGCCAAGCGTTTCTTCGTGCGCTGCGCCGCAGATGGGCTCTCGTGTGCAGGTGAGGCTATGAACTCGGTTCTGGCGGTCGTCGAAGCTTCTTGGTCATCAAATCCCCGCCAATACCGTGCTTTGTGCCAAGAGTGGACGCTGCCTTGCCAAAACAACAAGAGCGCAGAAGCACTGGTTCTCACCGTCGACGGTGCTGACCTGAGCACCCTCCGCGAGTTTGAGATTTGGTGTGTCAGCGTTTCGTGCCATCGCGAGCACCTCAGCCGCGTCAAAAGCGCCATCGACAAAGAAGAGAAGAGAATCGAACAGGAACGGCAAGCACGCCGAAAAGAAATCACGAAATTGAAGGATACTGACAAACTGTACTCCCTGTACCTATCCGAGAAGGACCCGGAATTCAGGGAGCTTGCCAAGAGCACTGCGCGGCGACTCAACTCGAACTCCAAAACGGACACTGTATTACGGAAAGCGGCGGCGCTCATCGACAACACACAGTGGAGCCAGACAAAGGTGTACTTCTGTGACTTTAAGGCAGGCGAATTGACCTATGTCCTTAATCTTACGCCAATTGGTGGGATAGCCTTGATTATGGATGGCGAGGCCGCGATAGACAGATTCACGAACGTAGTTGAAGCCTTCAATAGGTTTCTCGTATCGGAGATATCTGAAGTCAAACGGGCATCTCAGGTACATCGATGCAATCGCAATAGGTGGTACGATTAGCCAAAGCGCAACTCAACTGAGGAGCCACGCAGGCAGGAGGCGCACCTGAAACCCGAAGACGAGAACCGAGTCGTTCATGGGGTTGAGATGGCTGAAGGGCAAACAAAACCGCGCACCTCGCCGCCCTTGAATTCCAGTGCCAAGGGCGTCGAAGCCGGGCGAACGCTAAAGGTAAGTGTGCCACGAAGTGCACTCTCAGGGGCAATCCGTGCAGCACACCCTTCGGCAAGGACGGGGTCGAGCACAGGTTGCAAGCTCCCGAGTTTGGTCGGCAGGACGAAGTGAAGCGCTCGCTCGAAGATGAGTTCAATGTCGGTCTCGGTCATCTGCGCACGCACCCCTCGTCGGCCAGAGCATGGCTGCTTGAAGTCGCTGCCTTTGCTCGATACTGCCGATCTGCGACGGTTGACCATGTCGGCCCCACGGCGCAGGCGATAGACCGTCGGCGGGCTGGCTGCGAAGACGCCTGCTGGCCTACGAGCTTCACCTCCCGGTCCTCTTTCGCTCCCATTGACCATCTCTCAGATGCGAGGATCGGGGCCAGCAATCCTGCTCGCCTTGGGGCCTGTGAAAGCGGGAGCGAAACCATGAGAGCGCACATGAAAAGTAGACAACTGGCCTAGAACCACCGAATTTGATTCGGACGGTCGTTCTTTGTCTGGATTGAGTGTTTGGCTCTGAGAGGCCCTCGCTGATTAGGTGCAGGAGACGCCATCGCTGAATAGGTGCATGAGACGCCATCGGTAGAACGAGGCTGGTGTCAAGAAAACAAAATTACCTTGACCCTCATCACACAGGGGTTGCGCGCGACTCTATCGCCATCCTGCGATGGCAGCTTTGATGGAGAGACTTTCGAGGAGCATGATCTCGTCTAGCGTGAAGGTCACGTTATCGCCAACCTTATTGAACCATTTGGAGTCACCATCTCCATAGGTCAATCGAACGACGACTGCGTTCTTCTTTTTCTCAACGACACGTCCAATCCACTGTTGAAAGACAGAGGCATTGGTGACGTATGTGCCGACAGCATAGCGATCAGTTCGAGCGCGATCCGGGGCAAATTTTTCTGCTGCCATTCTTTTCAAGTTCTTGAAAACCTCTTTATCTTCCCAATTAATGTCGGAAAACTCAAGAAAACGTCCATAATAGACCCTTGCCGTTTCGGCGTCGTGTAGTTGCTCGAGATGACACTCGGAGAGAAAAAGCAACGCCAACGGCCAACGTTGAAATTGTGGATTGGCATTGGCTTCTTTGACCGTTGGCCGATAAGGCTCGATTTCGGCTATCATTTCAGTTAGGAATCTGCAATCTTTTCCATTGTAAAAAGCAGAAGCCGCAGATAGCATCAGCCATTCCCGACAAACATCGCGTTTCTCGCTATCCAGGAAATTTTCCTTATTGTCGAGCTCGAGCAACTCGAGCATGACACGAACTACTGTCACGTGATCATCCGCAGCGAGGGCGTTCTGAGCCTTTAGCGCAAGCTCGGCTGGGTCTGCCGCCTGCACGCTACCAACTTCAAGTAGCAAAAAAAACGACGACCAGAACAGAATTAGTGTTTTGATTCTACGGCTTATCATGTCAAATGCATCCTCGATGGGTTGAGAAAGTGGTGTCTCCCTGGGTCCTAACCCCTTCTTCATGATTCTCGAAAAAGCATAGCGAAAAGGTCTTGGATAGTAAAGACTGAGAACACCGTTGCTCTAGGGCACATCAAAAAATAGAGCAGCCCAATTGCGGTCCAGTAGCCTGACGAGGTGCTGGCCGGCGTACCAGCCCGATCGCCTGCAACTCGTCATTGATCATCGCACGAAGCTTTGGGCCTACGGGGCACTCTTTGCTACACCTTCGCCCAAAGAGCTCCCATGGCCTTGGAGTGCGACGAATCGCATCTCCGAGAGGAGATCCCGCAGGTCCTCGGCCACGGCTTGCCAAAGCACGCGCCAATGTCCGAATCCTCCCGGCTCCTAGGCCAGGATGAGGCGCAAGGTCTTGAGATCCGTCCCCACGCCAAGGGGACCATGGGCGGGCGTGGTGACCTCCACCTCGAGGTCAGCGCTGCGGCGGCCTGTGGCCGCGAGCTGACGCTCGGCCAGCGCCAACAGCCGCGCCTTGCGGATCTGACGGTGGTTGATGGAGAAGAGCAGCGCGCCGCCCGGCGCCAACGCGCCAAGACAAGCTTCCATCAGGCGCGGCAGGTCGCGCTCGAGGTCGAAGGTCTTGCGCTTGTGGCGCGCAAAAGACGGCGGGTCGCAGATGATCGACCCAAAGCGCTCTTGGCGGCGGTGGCAGCGCGCCAGGAGCTCGAAGGCGTCCTCGGCAAAGAAGCGATGCGCTCCCGGGTCGAGGCCGTTGGCGAGGAAGTTGTCCCGGCCCCACTTCAAGGCCCGGCGCGAGAGATCGACGCTGGTGACCCGCGTGGCGTCGCCCGTGGCCGCCGCTACCGAGAAGGTGCACGTATAGGCGAAGAGGTTCAAGACCTCGCCGTGGGCGTGCTCCTGCACCCAGTGGCGGTTCTCGGCTTGATCGAGGTAGAGGCCCGTGGCCACCCCATCGTTGAGGGCGACCAGGAAACGCCACGCGCCCTCGCGCACGGGCAAGGCCTCCGGCGCCGCCTCGCCGTGCACCACGCCCGCCGCCAGGACCGACGCGGGCGTCGGTCCCGCGTGGGGCACGAAGGCTTTGCAATAGATGCCCTTGGTCTGGCGGGCTGCCGCGAGCGCCTCGACAAAGGTGTTCAGGCTTGACGGGTCCCAGCGCGAAGGCTCTCCCCCAGGGTTGAGGTAGTGGCGCAGCACGGCATAGCCCGCCAGGAGGTCGACCCCCAGCTCGGGGACGCCGCTGCTGGCGGCGTCGGCCAGGCGCAGGGCCGCTTCGGGGTGCACCGCCTGGGGCCAGGTGGCCAAGATCTCCGCGAGGAGCGCGTCGAGGGTCAGCCCCGCTTCCGTCAACAAGGGCGGCGGCGGCGCCTCGAGCTGGCGGAGCTGCCCCTGGCGATCCGTGAAGGTGAGCGAGGCGGCGTGCAAGAGCAGGCGCCCCGTCCCGTGGCCGCCGCCGTAGTGGTCATCGCCGAGGATGGGACAGCCCTGGCCGGCGAGGTGCGCGCGGAGCTGGTGGGTACGCCCGGTGTGGGGGCTGAGCTCGTAGAGGTGAAAAGGGCCCGCGCGCCGCACCAGACGATAATCCGTGCGCGCTTCTTGGCCTTGGGGGTTGGGGCGCATGCGCCCGCTCTTGTCCGGGGCGAGCGGGGTGTCGAGGCTGCCCGACGTCTCTGCCAGGGCGCCGATACTGAGGGCGCGATAGCGCTTGTGGATCTCCCGGCGCTCGAAGAGGCCCGCCAGATGCAGCGCGCCTGGGGCGTTCTTGGAGAAGAGGATGACCCCGCTGGTGCCGGCGTCGAGGCGCTGGTGGACACCCAGGGTGTGGCCGAGGCGCTGCTGCAGCACCTCGACGAAGCCCAGCCGGCGGGGATGGGGCGCGTGGGTCGGCAGGCCCGTGGGCTTGACCAGGGCGATGAGATCGTCGTCCTCGTAGAGGACGTCGATGGGGACTTCTGAAGCTTGGCTGAAGTGTGACAAGAGGTGCTTACTCGACGATGTGAGCCCTCAAGGGGCGCTGGGAGCGGCACAGGGCTGGCCTTCGGCGTCGCGGTACTCCGGCGTGGGTAGCCCGAGGCCCTCGAGCTGGGGCGCGATGGCATGCAGGTCGCCGACGACGACGATGACCGCTTGGTCCAAGCGGGTGATCTCCTGGGACAGCGCGTTGATCTGCTCGAGGTCATAGGCCTCGGCGGCGCTGATCCATCCGTGGAGCGTCTCGGCTGGCAAGCGCGCCGAGGCCAGGGAGGCGTAGGTGGCCAAGGCGCCGTCCTGACTCTCGAAGGTCTGGGCCAGCTCGGCGCTGCGGCTGGCCTTGGCGCGCAGAAGCTCGGCCTCGCTCAGGTCGCCCGAGGCCAGTCGCCCGAACTCGTAGAGGAACTCCTTCAGCGCAGGCCCCGTGGCCTCGGTGTCGACGGCGGCCGAGGCAACGAAGATGCCGTCGTGACGGGCGCTGTTGAACTGGGAGCGGGCGCCGTAGGTGTAGCCTTTGTCTTCCCGCAGGTTCTGCATCAGGCGGCTGGTGAAGGCGCCGCCGAAGACCGTGTTGATCAGGTCGAGTCCGGCCAGCGCGGGGTCACCCGAGGCGCGCCCCGGCAGGAGGATGCGGATGAGGGACTGGGGCGCCTCGGCCTTGTGGACCAGGACCAGGGCTGGCTCGCGTCGCGCCTGCGGCAAGGGCGAGGTCGCCTTGGCCGTGCGCGGCGCTGCGGCGCCGTCGGGTTGCCAATCGCCGAGGTGTGACTCCAGCAGCGCCAGCAGCGCCGCCTGCTCCAGGTCGGAGACGATCACGAGCCGGGTGTGCTCGGGGCGGTAGTGGGTGGTCTTGAAGGCGTGGAGATCTTCGGCGGTGAGGCTCGCAATGGTTGGGGCAAAGCCCGCCAGCGGTTGGGCGTAGGCGTAGTCGTCGCCAAAGAAGGCGCGGGACGAGACCAAACGCGCCACCTCGTGGGGGTCACTGCCGCGTTGTTGCAGCCGGCTCAGCCAGATTTTGCGGACCCGCTCCAGCTCCTCAGGCGGAAAAGAGGCGTTGCGCACGAGGTCGGCCACCAGGGCGAGGCTCGGGTCCAGGTTGCGGCTCAGCACCTGGAGGTGGACCTCGGCGGTGTCGTGGGTGGCGAAAGGCGAGACCGAGGCCGCCAGCCGCTCGAAGGCGTCGGCGATCTCCAGGGCGTTGTGCGAGGGGGTGCCTTCCAGGAGCATCCTGGCGGTCATCGAGGCGAGGCCTGCTTGGTCAGGTCCATCAAAGAGGGCGCCGCCATCGGTGATGAGGCGCAGGGTGGTCAGGGGCACCCGTGTTGAGTGGAGGTACCAGACGGTGATGCCGTTGCTGAGGTCGAAGGTCGTGACCTTGGGTGGCAAGTAGGAAGACGGCGTGGCGGGCGAAGGCAGAGGCATGACGATTTCCATGGGCTGAGGTGGGGTCGACTCGAGGGCACACGGTGGGGCGGTCCCAGCGCTGGCACAGGCGACGAGGGCAAAAGCCAGGAATGCAATGGGGAGAGACGATGGCATGGCGCGTCGTTGGGTTGTGGCCGTCGTGGGGCCAGGTGGGCCCGTGCGGCGTGGCTCAAGGGGTGGGCGCAGCGGGGGCGTCGCTCATGGGGAGGATCTCGATGCGCATGCGCTTCTGGGATCCACCTGCGAGGACCTGGCGCAGGACCTGGTGCACTTGGGTGGGCGCGATCTGAGCGTAGCGCGCCATGTCGCGGGCCAGGTAGTCCGGCGTGTCGGTGTAAAAGGCATACTGGTTGAGCAGGTCTGCGCGCCGCGCCACGGCTTGGAGCTGGCGAATGAAGCTGGTCTCGATGCCGTTGATGGCCCGCTCGAGCTCGTCCGTCGTGGGGCCCGTGGCGATGAGTTCTTCCAAGACCTCGTCCACGGCGGCTTCCAGGGCCTGAAGATCGCTGCCGCGCTCGGCGGTCACTTCGATGATGAAGAGCGAGGCCAGGCCCGAGGACTGCATGGCCACCACGGACGAAGCGATCTGGCGCTCATAGACCAAGCGCTTGTAAAGGCGACTGCTCTTGCCCTTCGAGAGCACCGAAGAGGTGACGTCCATCTCGGCGTCGCCCGGGGCCAAGAAGCTCGGGGAGTGCCACAGGAGGATGAGCTTGGGCACCTCCACCCGGTCATAGAGGGTGACCGTTGCCTGGGTGGGCAGGGAGACGGGCGCCACGGTGATGGCCGGTGGTGCGGGCCGAGCGGGGATCAGGCCAAAGGTCTGATCGATGCGCGCCTTGACGGCGGCGGGATCGAAATCGCCTGCGACCACCAGGGTCGCGTTGGCCGGGGCATAGTAGGTGTCGAAGAAGTCGCGCACGTCTTCCAGGGTGGCGGCCTGGATATCCTCGACCGAGCCGATGACCGGGTGGGCGTAAGGGTGCCCGGCCGGGTACATCCCCGGGGGGATTTCGAGCCAGGCTTTGGCATAGGGCGCGTTTTCGTACGACTGGCGGCGCTCATTGAGCACCACCGAGCGCTGGAGCTCGAGCTTCTCCTGCGTCATGGAGCGGCCCAGGTTGGCCAGGCGATCGGCGTCGAGGTAGAGCAGGGTGTCGATGAGCGTCGCCGGGCCTACGGCGTAATAGTTGGTGCGGTCCTCAGACGTGCTGGCGTTGCTCCAACCGCCGCCGTCTTCCAGCAGGATGTCGAAGTTGGGGACCGCGTCGGTGCCCATGAACATGAGGTGCTCGAAGAGATGGGCGAAGCCGCTGCGGCCAGGGACTTCGTCCTTGGCGCCGACGCGGAACCAGAGGTTGACCGCGACGATGGGGAGGCTGGGATCGCGATGCAAGATGACACTGAGGCCGTTGTCGAGCTGGTAGCGCTCGAATGGAAGCTGCATGTTGGGCTCGTCTTGGGCTAGGGTAGGCGCAGAGACGCCTAACGTGGAAAAAAGCGTTAGCAAAACAGGCGCTAAGAGGAATCGGTGGGCAGGGGAGGCTGGCATGGTATCTCGCTGGGCATGCGCGCTTTTGCCGAGCGCGCAGGAAAGCTCTCTCCTCCATAACGCGGAACGCCGCTGGCGGGAAGGGCGAGGCGTTGGCGGGTCCAAGTGAGGCTGGGTCTCACCTGCCTCTGTCGCGCAGCACTGTGATGCCGTAGCCGAGAATGGTGGCGACCTCGGCCAACAGGCTCGCCTCGTTGGTGTCGAAGTGGTCCGCTTCGGGGGCGTGCACGGCCATGATGCCGATCACCTCTTGATCACTGATGAGGGGGAAGGCCAGGCAGGCGTCGGTGCCGAGGCGGAGGCAGCGGCCACAGACGGCGTTGCGCTCACATCCTTCCTCGGCGGAAGCGGGTGGCGGCTCCTGGGCTTGGGCCTCCAAGGGGGCGGTGTGGCGACAGTGGCGCAGCATGGTCTGCATCTGCTCGGCCGTCACGCCGCGATAGGCCGCCGCGCTGAGGGCGTCTGTCGCCGGATCGCTCAGGGCGATCCAGGCGATGGTGTAGCCGCACTGCTCGACCATGGCGGCGCAGACCTGATCGAGGAGGCTCGTCTCGTCGTCGTTCTGACACAGCGCCTGAGTGCAGCGGCTGAGGGCATCGAGGGCGCGGTGCAGGTTGTCGATGCGAGCGAGGTTGTGGCGATGGGCCGCCGTGGCCAGCCCCAAGGCCAGCGCGGCGTGGCCGCCCTCGATGTGGGGGTGGGGCAAGAAGCGCCACCTGATCCAGCGGCTGCGGGGCCGCTGGAGCGCGTCGCCCAACTCGAGGGCCACGGCCTGGCCGGCCTTGCTCAGGGTGTGTTCCTTGGCCAGGCGGACCGTCACGGGACTGAGGAGATCGAAGAAGGTCCCCTCGGGTGGCAGGGGGGCGCCGCCGTTGAGGTGATGGAGCGCGGCGGGGTCGGCATAGGTGACCTTGGCGTCGGCATCGAGGATGAGGACGAAAGGCGTGCAGGGTTCGACACCCAAGTCCGCGGGGAGAACGGTGAAGGGAGACGCAGAGGGATCCATCGGGTGGCCTCGGGAAACGGGAGGGGTGCACATTTTCTGTGCACTAGGTGAAAATCTAACATCTGAGAGGGGTTGGTGCAACCACGCCTGGCTCGTGTGCCGACGCCGCCTCGGCCAGTCGCCGCGCGATTTCCTTGGCGTCATCGTCTTCTAGCCCCTGCGCGCCCCTGTATGCCGGGGGCGGGCGTTGGGCCAAGAGGGGTTGGCGCAGCGCTGGCGATGAGTTAGTTTCCGGTCCTCAGAGACGTCCTTGGGGACGGCAGCCAGCGAGGGATGAGATGGCCAAACTCTATTTTCGTTATGGGACCGTTGGCAGCGCCAAGACCATGAACCTCTTGGCCGTGGCCCATAACTACGAGCAGCAGGGCAAGCGCGTTTTGCTCGTCAAGCCCGCCCTAGACGATCGCTTCGGCCGAAGCTCGGTGCGCTCCCGCGCCGGTTTGCAGCGCCAGGCCGATCTGCTCGTGGAGCGTGACACCGAGATCGACCTCGCGGTCTTTAGCGACGTCGACTGTGTGCTCGTCGACGAGAGCCAGTTCCTGAGCGTTGGCGTCATCGATCAACTGCGCCACGTGACCATCGCGTGTAACGTGCCGGTGATCTGTTATGGCTTGCGTACCAATTTCCGCACGGAGCTCTTCGAGGGCGCCAAGCGTCTGCTCGAGGTCGCCGACGCCATCGAGGAGGTGAAGACCACCTGCGCTTTTTGCAATCGCAAAGCGGTCTTCAACGTGAAGTTCGTCGATGGACGCGCGACCCGCAGAGGACCGGAGATCGATCTCGGGACGGAAGAGAAGTATTTACCTGCCTGCTGTAGTTGCTTCGAAGAGAAGTTGTCACAGGCCGTGGCAACTGAAGAGAGCGAAGCGAATGTCGTGCAGTGGCATTTGGCGGCGGTCAACTGAAGGGACCGCGGGTGCAGCGCCCACTCAAATAGGATAGGCGATGAACAAGGAGCTGTGGCTGGTCCGACACGGACGGACGGCGGCCAACGCAGAGGGTGTGTTTTCGGGGTGGCTCGACGTGGCCCTGACGCCAGAGGGGCGGGAACAGGCGGCGGCCTTGCAGCCGCGCTTGGCCGAGGCCTCCTTCGACGGCGTGTGGTCTTCTGATCTGCAGCGGGCCGTCGAGACGGCGCGCCTGGCCTTTGGGGAGCCCGTCCAAGACGAACGCTTGCGGGAGATGCACTTCGGCGAGCTCGAGGGGCTGCCCTGGGATCGGGTGTCGCCAGAGCACGCCCGTGGCCTGATGACCTTCAAGGACTTTGCACCACCTGGTGGCGAGACCATTCCCAAGGTGCGCGAGAGGCTGTTGGCGTTCATCGACAGTCTGGCCCCCGGACGTCACCTCATTTTCAGTCATGGGGGCGCCATTCGCGTCTTGACGGCGCACTTGGGGGAGGATCGCTTCGTGGGCAACGCCGAGGTCCTGGTGGTGCACTTCTGAGCTCAGGCCCGGAATCGTTGCGCCGCGTGGACCAGGTGATCATGGCCCAGAGAGGCCTCCTGGCGCGCCGCATCGACGGCGGCCTGGAGGGTCACTCGCTGGAGCTGATCCGGATCCAAGGGGAAATCCTCGGCGAGGATGGCCCAGTCGATGTCCGACGCCAGGGGGCTCTGCGGCGGGATGAGGGCGCGCCAAAAGGCGGCGCGCTCTGGCACCTCGAGGGGGCGAAAGTGCACCCGATAGAGGGCGCGGCGGGCGATGTTGGAGTCCAGGGCGCTCGCCGAGGACGCGACGAGGACGAAGATGCCCTCGAACTCGTCGAGCTTCTGGGCGACGAAGTGGATCTGCATCATGCTGTAGCGGTCGGCGGCGCGCTTGGCCTCGACGCGCTTGGAGAGCAGGCCTTGGGCCTCGTCGAGGAAGAGACCACAGCCGTTCTCGTGGGCCTTGTCGAAAATCTCGGCCAGCTTCTTCTCCGCTTCGCCGATGAAGCGCGACAGGACGGTGGTGACGTCGATTTCGAAGAAGGGGCGCCCCATGGCCTCGGCGAGGCCTCCCAGGGCGCGGCGCATGGCGACGCTGCGTTCCCCTTCGAAGAGCACCACGATGTTGGCGGGCAGGCTCCCTCGCGGTGCATCGCCACGCCGCACGGTGGCCCAGTGGCGGAGGGCGTCGCTGACGTCGTCGAGTTCGCTTTGGGTGCGTGGATCCAGGACCAGAGGGCACGCGGGAGGAATGAAGCGGCGCAAGCTCTCGCCCTGCATCCTGGCGGCGGCGGCTTCGGTCAGCGTCTCTTGGAGATCTTGGCGATCCTGGGGTGAGGAATCTTGCCAGCGGGCGAGCATCTGGGCACGCCGGGTGGGGGTCGGGAGGTCTTGCAGGAGCTGCGACCAGGCGATGCGGAGATCCAAGCTGTCGCGCTCTTGGCGCTGTCCGAAGCGAATGCCCATCTCGAGGAGTGCGAGCTCACCTGGGGCCAGGTCGATCTGAGTGGCCGCGGGAAAGTGGATGGCGATGCGGTCGATGGATGATTCTGGGCAATGCACGGTCCAGGCGAGGCGGGTGGACTCGAGCCAGGGCAACCACTGTTGCGACAAGGTGAGGCCCGGGCCGCTGAGCAGGAAAACGCTGGGCTGGAACGCCGCCAGGGCCTCCATCCAGGGGCCAGAGCTCTGGCGGCAGCGTGGGTCTTCGGCGTCGAGGCAGATGACCTGTCGTTTGGGCCAGAGCCATTGGGTGATGGTGATGGCTTCGTCGCTCGAGGCGCCGGCGAGGAGGTAGCCCGTGTCGCGTTCGACCATGACGTGGGGCCACAAGGTCGCGGCGAAGCGGCGCAGACCGCGGGTGTCGACCTGGGGGGCGCGGCTGATGCCGGGGCCGAGGGCCAGGCGCAGATCCGTGTGGCCGCTGCCATTGAGGGCCCGGATGAGGGGCGCCGGGAGCGCGTGGCTTTGCTCGGCTGCGCTGTCCGTGTCGGCGTAGAGCAGCCCCAGGGCTTGCAGCCGTTCCAGGCGCTGCGAGGCCAGCGGGCTGAGGGCGGCGCGCAGGACGGAGGCGGCCAGGCCGGCGCCACTGCGCGCGTCGACGGGGCGCAAGCAACCCAAGTCGGCTAAAGCGGCGACGGTGTTGGGCTCGCCCAACGCCGCGGCGTGGAGCAGGTCGAGGGCGGCGCCGTTCAAGTCATCCAGGTCAAGGTGATCTTGGCAGTAGAGGCCGAAGCTGTCCCGTGCGCCCCAGAGGGGAGGTGGTGTCGTCACAGGCGCGGCGTCATCCGCATCGACGAGGGGCGTCCACGCGCTGCGGCGCGGTGCGACGGCGGTGTGTCGTTTGTGGCGAAGGGCGCGGGCCTGGAGGGAGGCGGCGCCGATGAGGGCGTCAGCCTGGGCCATGAGCTGCTCTTGCTGGTGCGAAGAGCGCGGCGCTTCGAGGCCGGCGCGCAAGAAGGCGGCGCGCAGCGCGTGATCCGCCCTGCTGTGACGGGTCATGAGCCGCCACGGGCGCGAGCGGAGGAGATAGCGGATGAGTAGGGCGCCGACGCGAATCTGGGTCAAGGTGTCGGGATCGCGACAGGCGCTGACGCTGCGGAGCGCGGCGTCGATGTTGGGGGCCAGGAGGGCGGCGACGCGGCGAAACATCAGGCACCGCCGGGGGGGGCTTTGCGTTGGATGGGCACGAGGCGGCCGAGCTGTCGGTACTCTGCCCGGGCCGAGCGTTCGAGATCCTGGGCGGTGATGCGCCGGTCTTCGCCGGCAGCGTAGAGCGCCGCTCGCAAGACGGCGTTGCGGATTTCACCGCCGCTGAGCTCGTAGTGGTCGGCCAGAGCTTGGAGCTTGAGATCTGCGTCTTGGGGGGCCTCCTTGGCGATCATGCGCCCCCACATGGCGGCGCGTTCCGAGGCCTCGGGGCGTGGGAAATCGATGCGGAAACGCAAGCGCCGCATGAAAGCTTCATCGATGCTCTGGGGGAAGTTCGAGGTCAACAAGACCACGCCCGGGTGTTCCTCGACCTGCTGCAGGAGGAAGTTGACCTCGAGGTTGGCGTAGCGATCCGTGGAGGAGCTGACCTCGGTGCGTTTGCCGAAGAGGGAGTCGGCTTCATCGAAGAGGAGGGCGCAGCCCGAGGCGCGGGCCTCATCGAAGAGCATGGCGAGCTGCTTCTCCGTTTCGCCGATATACTTGGAGACCATCCGCGAGAGGTCGATGCGGTAGAGGTCCATGCCGAGCTCGCGGGCGATGAGGCCGGCGACCATGGTCTTGCCCGTGCCCGAGGGGCCGCTGAAGAGGGCCGTCAGGCCTTTGCCATAGGAGAGGCGGGCGCCGAAGCCCCACTCTTCGAGGACCTTTTTGGAGAGGCGGCCAAAGGCGATGAGCTCAGCGATCTGTTCCTGGACATCGGCGCTGAGGATGAGGTCCTCCCAGCGGTGTCGGGTCTCGACGCGGGCGGCGACCTCACCGAGGCGGTGGCCGAGCAAGGCCTGGCAAGCGCGGAGCATGGCCTGGGGGTCGATGTCCTGGCGTTCGTCGTCGAGCTGCAGGGTGTAGAGCTGTCCGAGCCGGACGGCGGCGACGATCTGATCCGTGCCCAGGGGGAAGGTGTGGACCTTGTTGATGAGTTTTGGGAGACGGGCCTTGGGGACGTCCAGGGGCCGCGCCGTCTCTTTGCTCTCTTCTTGGCCCGTGTGCAGGGCCCATTTCCAGATGAGATCGCGCGTGGCCAGGGCTGGCAGTTGAAGGTGGATGGCCACGGCGTCGAGGCGGTCCATGAGGAGGAAGAGGAGGTCCGTGGCGAGGGAGGGGCCGACGTCGAAGAGGGTGGGGACGTTGAGGTGGCGCAAAGCGAGGAGGGTGCGCTCCTGCACCTGGGGGCTCAGATCGGGGCGGTTCAGGGTGTCGACGTGGGTCAGCAGGAGCAGGGAGCGCTGCAGGGTGACCTCGCGCAAGACGGCGCGCAGCTCGTTCTCGGAGGCGCTCAGGAGGGTGTCGAGGCGGATGGTCGCCACGGCGAGGCTGTGGGTGCCAGCGATGATGCGGGCCAAGGTGGCGGCGCCTGCTCCCTTGGGGCCTTGGACGATGAAGCGCTTGCGCTTCTGCCGCAACCAGCGGCGCAGTCGGGCGGGGAGATCGGGGTGCAAGGCGCTGAGGATCTGATCGGTGTCGCTGGGGGCCTGGGGCCGGTCGAAGCGGGCGAGGCCGGCGAGCTGCTCCGGGGCCGCGTCGATGCGGCGGGTGGTGAGGATTTTGACGATGCGCGGCGCGGCGCGGAGGAATTCATGGCCGGCGGCGTTCTCGAGGAGGGCGAGACGGCGCAAGGTGGCCGTGGGTTCGAGGGCGGCGGCGACCTCTTCGCGGGGACGCTCAGGGGCCAGGCGCAGGATCTCCTCGGCCAAGCGCGTGGGCATGGCACCAAAGGAGGCGCTGCGGGTCAAGGCGTCGTAGATCCACTGCAGCTCTGGGGCAAAGGAGGGGCCGAGGTAGAGCCAGAGGAGGTCTTCCTCGACGGGGCTCAGGGAGAAGACGTAGAGCAGTTCTTGGTAGGTGGCCATGGCCTCGGGATCGGGGCTCAGCGGCGACGTCTCGAGGTGGGGCTCCAGTTGGCCCAGGCGCTGGCGGCTGGTGAGATCGAGCCCTTCGCTGGCGATGAAGCGCGTCAGCCAGCGGGCCAGGCTCTCGTCGCTGTGTTGGGGGTCCCACTCCAGGGGGCGATGCAGCAGGGCATAGCGGTAGACCAGGGCGCGGGTGCGATCGAGGAAGGGATCCCAAGGGCTGGGCTGGGGCGAGGTGGCGCTCGGCGGCTTGCGTATGGGATCACAAGCCGCGGCGATGTTGGCGAGCTCAGCCGCCGGGAAGGAAGCGAGCGGCCGCATGGGGTCGAGCTGAAGGGAGAGCAGGAGCGGGCCGAGGCTGTCGAGGGTGACCAGGCCGCTCTGGAGGAGGGCGGCGCGGATGGTCATCTCCGGTGGCAGTGACGCGAGGGTTGTGAGGCTCATGGGCAAACGCAGGTGAGTGATGGTGGGCTGGGGGTGAGGTCACCCAGAGCGTCGCCCGACGCCGTGACGAACGCGCGGAGGTGGATCCCAAGAACGGTCATCGGGCCTCAATCGACAGGCTCGAAATGCAGCAATAGGTAGAGCGGGCCGTTCATGATGAGCTCGGCGAGGGGCTTGTAGTCGTCGGGCATGGTGGCGATCATGATGTCGCGGAAGTCGGGCATGTCGACGACGAAGGCGTTGGTGTCCACTTGGTAGAGGACCGAGGTCGGTGGGGTGATGCCGGCGGGCCACTGGGCATTGCACTGGGTCATGTCGCTGAGGAGCTCGTTGCCGTCGACGGAGAAGCAGCCTGCGGCGTAGAGGTTCTGGACGCCCGCCAGGCCGATGGGATCGGAAGCGATGGAGTGGATGACCACGGTGAGATCGATGGAGGCGGAGAAGGCCCAGGCGCCGCCGCGAAACTCGAGGGAGCCGAAGGAGTTGCCGTTGGAGTAGGCTTCGAGGTGGGTGACCATGCCCGCGATGAACGCTTGATCGGGGTACACTTCGATGCGCTCGAGGGTGTAGACGCGGTCCTCGATGGCGCCGCCGAGGAGGCCGGCTGGCTTGCCAGGCATGATGACGATGGGAACGTCGGGCTGGCCGGCCGGTGGGACGATGCACTCCTCCGCCAGTGGGCACTGGGTGGGTTCGCCGTGGCATATGTCGAGAACGCAGCTCAGCCCCGGTTGGCACCAGTCGTCAGGGCAGCACATCTCGTCGCTGTGGCCACAGGGGGGTGGGGGGAGCTCCGCCTCGACCAGATCGAGCTCTTCTTGGTCGGGGGTGGTGTCTTGGAGGGTCTCGGTGTCGGCCACGTCCTCACCGACGTCCACCGTGTCTGGCCCGAGATCCTCCGGCTGAAGATCCTGCGTGTCCTGGAGGTCGATCTGGTCCTCTGGTGGGGTGGTGTCGTTCTCTGGGATGTCTTGGGGGGGGATCTCTTGGTGGATGTCAGTGGTCTCTTGGGTGTCGTTGACGTCAGCGCCGGGGTCGCTCTTGGCCGTGTCATCGTCACAGGCGCTGAGGGCGAACAAGGACAGGGCGCAGATCGCGGCGAAAAGGCTGCTCTTGACTCGGTGCATGGAGAGACCTCCTGGCGTGGGCTGGTGACGACGGTGCAAGGTGTCGCCTCGACGGAGATTTCACATTGCACGCGAGTTGGGCGTGGGTCAAGAGCGGTTTGGTGGCGGCGTTTGGGCACAGGGGGCGTGGCGCCTGGCGCTGCCGATGGGCTGTCGTCAGGGGAAGGTCTTGGCCAAAGTGCTACCGACGACGTCGACCACGACCGGGTCGTGGTCGGCCAGGCGCTGTCCCTGCCAGGTGGCGCGCTCGACGACCATGGGGGCGACGCTGGCCCGTTGGGTGGCGTCGTCGGCTGGCGTCACCGGGGCGACTTGCAGGCCCCGGGCGGCGAACCAGTCGATCTTGAGAGGGGCGACGCCATTCCAGGGTTTGAGCCGCCAGCGGAGGAAGGAGACGGCGAAGCCCGGGAGGAAGTCACGCACTTTACTCTCGCTGTCGAAGTCGCCGACCTCGTAGCGCATGGTCCCCGTGGTGAGGTCGTTGAAAGGACCCGTCTCGAAGGCGTGTTCGCGCAAGACGTCGAAGACCGGGCGTTCGTAAAGGGTCCAGGGCTGCATGTAGTGAGCGACCGCATGGGGAATGCCACCACGGAGGAACTTGCGCGCCAAATTGCCGAGGAGGCGGGGCATAGAGGCGAGGTCGTAGGTGGTGGTATTGAAATCGCCGCCGATGAGTACCTGCTGGCAACCTTGGGCGTCGATGGCGGCGATGATATCGCGCAGTTGATGGGCACGCTGAAGGGGCGAGCCGATGGGGTCGAGGTGAGCCGCGACGCAGCACAGCGGCCCCCAGGGGGTGTCGAGCTCGGCCAGCAGGGCTTTCTTGTGTCCCAAGCGCTTCTCGTTACGGCTCTGGAACTTGTCTTTGGTGATGGCGATGGAAATGTTCTGAGCGCGGCGGATGGGAAGACGCGACAGGATGGCGTTGCCGTGGAGGCCCTGTTGGTTGGCCTCGCCGGAGTGGCCGTCGCGGACGTCGCGGACGTCGCCGTGGTCGAGGCAGAGATAGGAGTTGCCAAAGACGTAAGCGAAACCGAGGGCTTGGGCCATCTCCTTGGCGACGTCCCGGTTGCCAGAGCGCGCCATCCCGAGATCGACTTCGTTGAGGAGGATGACGTCGGCGTCGGCGAGGACCGGGTGGCTACGCAGGAGTTGGATCTGGCCGTCGGCGTGAATACCCCGCTGGATGTTCCAGGTGACGACGCGGATGAAGCCCTGGGGCGTGGGCAGGGGAGCCGTCGCGGGGCCATCGTAACAGAGGCCGTCGGTGACGGCGTCAATGGCGGGCTGCCATTGTTGATAGAGCGGTGCCGCGAGGAGCGCTCTGCGGGTGTGGATCTTGGCGAGGGCGCTCTGAACCTCACGCGGGATGGCCGGTGCAAAGGCGATGGCCTGATCGGTGACCAGGATGGGGGTGGCCTTGGGGGGCATGCGCGCTCTCTTGGGTCCAACCCGGGAGGGGGGCGGCAGCGTACAACCGCACTCAGCCGCCGATGGGGATGGTAGGGATGAGGAAGAGGGCTTCCTTGCTTTCGGCCGGCGCTTGGGAGTCCGTGACCCGGGCCATGAAAAAGAAGCCCGTCAGCTCGATGTCCGTCAGGGGGATGCGCACGGTGATGACCAGGTCCGTGGAGGTGACGGAGCCGCTGAGGGTCCCGTCGCTGGCCAGGGTGAGCCCTGGTGGGATGCCCGCCTTGGGGATGAGCCAGGACAGCGCCGAGGGTATGGGGACTTCGGTCCAGGTGTAGGGGCGGAGGCCGCCGCGGGCGGTGAGCTTGGTGCTGTAGGGCAGGGGGAGGCCCTCGATGATGGTCAGCATGGGGAGGATGATGGCTTTGGTGAAGAGCAGGTCGTATTCTTGGTCGCCGTAGATGACCAAGGGTGCGATTTTGATCGTCAGCGGCAGCTCTTTTTCGGCGGTGGACGGCGGCAGGAGGGCATCGAAGACCCTGAAGGTAATGGGAAAAGTACCGATTTCATTGGGCACGCCGAAGATGCGCCCCGAGCTCGTCAGGGAGAGTCCATCGGGGAGAGCGCCTGCGACGACGCCCCAGAAGTAGGGCGAAGCACCACCCAGGGCCGCCAGGGAGGTGTCGTAGTCGAGGCCCTCTTCGCCTGCAGGGAGGGCGGAGGTGCTGATGACGAGACCCTCGGGGTGGACATAGAGGACCAGGGCCTTTTCGGCCGTGGCGTTCGCGCCGTCGGTGACTTGAACGGTGAAGTGGTGTGCGCCTGCCGCGGTGGGCGTACCCTGGATCGCGCCCGAGGCGGCGAGCGAGATGCCTGGGGGCAGAGCACCCGTGGCGATCGACCAGGTGTAGGGTGTGGTGCCACCCTTGGCGGCGAGGCTGGCGGCGTAGGGCTGGGCTAGCATCCCGTCGAGGAGAGCCTCGGTGGCGACGCTCAGGGCGATGGCACGGCAGACGCCGAGCTCACAGAGGCCGCCGCTGCAGTCCTGATCGCGGACACACTCGACGCAGGCGCCGAGGAAGCAGAACCAGCCCGGGTCACACAGCTCTTCTTCCCAGGTGACGCCGTCGTCCTGGCAGATCAACACGCGATCATTTTGACACAAGCGATCGTTCGGGGAGCAGGTCTGGTCGATGCAAGCTCCAGCGACGCAGCTCTGTCCCGCGTCGCAAGGCTCTGGCTCGGACCAGGTGCGGTTGAGGAGACAAATGATGACCCCGTCAGGGGCACAGGCGAAGGTGCCCGGCTGGCAGAGATCGGCCTGGCAGAGGCCATCGACACATTGTTCTTCATCGGGGCAGGCTTCCAGGAGCCAGCCGCTGCCATCGGGCATGCAAGTGGCGAGCTTGCCATCCCAACACGAGCGCTCGCCCGGCGTGCAAGCCGTGGGGAGGGTGTCGGTCTCGGTGGCGTCGCTGGACAGGTCCGGGCTCCCCGAAGTGGAGTCATCACAGGCTGCAAAGGCCAGGACCGTGGCGGTCATGAGGAGGCACACGAGCAGATGCGAGAGAGGGTGTTGCGGCATGAGGACTCCTATGGGGTGCTGCTGAGGAGGAGCAGTCACGTCTTGATTTGATTCGTAGTCGGGAGCCTTTGGCAGTGTCAAGAGCTGTGTCTGTTTGGGATGAGAAAGCGCGTCTCAGGTAGCGATCTGCGCGCCCTGTTGGTTCGTATGAGGAGAAGATCCTGCCGCGGTGTTGACGGCTCTGAGCGCTTGGTCGCGCTCGTGTAGACCGGCACCGCGGTTTTCACCACGCGTAATGAGGAGCGTGCACCATGGCACAGACCCACTTCAAAGGCCAACCCGTAGCCATCTCTGGAAATCTGCCGGCGTTGGAGGCCCAAGCGCCTGACTTCGTCTTGACCCGCAATGACCTGAGCGAGGTCACGCTTGCCGACTATGCTGGCCAACGGTTGATCCTCAACATCGTCCCCAGTCTGGATACGCCAGTGTGCTTGACCTCTCTGCGGCGCTTCAACGAGACGGCGGCGAAGCTGGAGAACACGCGGGTGTTGACCATCAGTCTCGACTTGCCCTTTGCCCAAGCGCGTTCTTGCGCGGCTGAAGGCATTGACAAGGTGGAGACCCTGTCGGCCTTTCGCAGCGCCGCCTTTGGTGAGGCTTATGGGGTGCGCATCGAGAGTGGGGCCTTGAAGGGGCTGCTGGCGCGGGCCGTGGTGGTGCTCGATGGGGCGCATCGGGTGCGCTACACCCAGCTCGTGCCGGAGATTGCGCAGGAACCGGACTACGACCGGGCCTTGAGCGCGGCTAGCGACTGAGTCTTCAATCGACGCGGAGAATGCGGAAATCCCTGGCGTTGATGTTGAGTTGGCCGCCGGAGACCGTGGCGTCATTCATGAGGTCGGTGTAGGAGCCGCTGGGGAGGTTGACTGAGGTGGCGCTGTCGCCTTTGTTGATGGCAACGATGACGTCGGGGATGTTGGGGTTGCCGCATTGCCCCATGCGGTAGACCCAGGTGTTGTGGGCCACGGAGAGGGTGGTCCTGGTGCCGCGGCTCATGGCTTTGTATTCCCCACGGAGCTTGGCGAGCTTGGCCACTTTGTTGCGGAGGTTGATCTGGTTGGCGCTCAGGCCCGACCAGGGCATCATGCGGCGATTGTCGGGATCGCCGCCACCAGCGAGACCGATCTCGTCACCGTAATAGATGAGGGGGACGCCCTTGGAGGTGAGGAGGATGGCGAAGGCCACGGCGAGCTTCTCGTAGGGCCAGGCGTCCTGGGGTTGTGGGTAATTGGAGGTCCAGGCGTTGCCGTGCCAGGAACCGGCTTCACAGCCCTCGGCGCGGGTGGCGTTGTGGATGACCCGGGGAATGTCGTGGTTGCCCAGGAAGGGTGACATCAAGGCGTGGGGTCCGTAGTTGTTGTCGTTCCAATCCATCCAGCCTTTGAGGTTGCTCAGGCTGTCGTCGTAGAAGACGGCGCCGCAGACCTTGGCCTTGAAGGGGAAGTCGAACTGGCCGTCGAGTTTGGTCGCGGGATCGACGTAGTACTTGAGGATGCCGTAATCGCCCCAGGTGTAGGTCTCCCCGACCAAGTAGAAGCGCTGTCCCGTGGCATTGGGCCAGGCCAATTCCGGGTAGGCCGTGTTGAAGGCGGCGCGAAACTCCGCCAGCCAGGCGTCGGGGACGTGCTTGATGGCGTCCAGGCGATAGCCGTCGATGTTGAAGGTCTTGGCCCACCAGAGGGCGTCGTCGATGGACCATTTGCGCGCCGCCTGGTTGTCGTAATTGAAGGCTGGCAGATAGTCGGTGAAGGCGCATTTCTTCCCCCATTCAGGGTGCTCCCAGCACTCACCGCCGCAGATGCTATCGCCGCCGCAGAGGACGATGCGGTTATCGACCTTGACGAACCAGCCGTCGTTCTGGCGCGCTTGGTAGAGCCCGCTCTCGATATCGACGTGGTTCATGACGTAATCGAAGAGGACCTTGATGCCGTGCCCGTTGGCCGACTCGGCGCCGTGGGCGGCGGCGATGAGATCGTGGAGGTCCTGAGCCGTGCCGATACGGTGTTCCACGGCCGGTGTGGGGTTGGGGGTGGCGCCGCTGTAGTCGATGTTGGCGGGCGAGGGCCAGTAGCCGTGGTAGGCCGAGTAGTGGTTGGGATCGTTGGCAGGGTTCATGGAGGCGCCGGAGCTGTTGCGGTTCTCGAAGGGGGCTGAGAGCCACAGGGCGGTGATGCCCAGGTCGGCGAGGTAGTCCATTTTGGCGGTCACACCCGCCAAGTCGCCGCCTTCGTACTGGCCGGATGCGCCGAAGCCGTTGTCTCCCGTGGCGCCGGGGACAGGGTTGACGGCATTGTCACTGTTGAAGAAGCGGTCGACCATGGCGAAGTAGAGCACCGTATCGCGCCAGTCGAAGTCGTCTGGGTTGCCACAAGAGCCGGTGGGACACGGTGCGTTGCCACAGCAGGGCGGCTCATCGCAGCAGGGAGGTTCGTCGCAGCAGGGGGGGCCGTTGCACGCGATGGGAGTGCAGTCGACGTTGAGGACCGAGTTGAAGCCGCCATAACCATCGTCTTCGCGTTCCGGATTGCTCTCATCGGTGATCCAGGTGCCGTCGACGATGAACTTGTAGAGATTGCGCCCCACGGCGAGGTTCTGTGCCGTAACGGTCCAGTGCCCATCGACCCGGGTCATGCTCAGGGGCGCGTTTTCCCAGGAGGTGAAGCTCCCAGCGAGGCGAACCTGAGCCGGTGTGGTGCCGCCTTCATCGTAGTGGAAGGTGACCACGCCACAGGCTTCGACGGCCGTGCTGTCACAGACGTCGACGAGGCTCTTGCGGTCACCCCACTGATCGGGGATGCCCAAGGGGTTGTTGGGATCGCCGATCCACTCGCGTCCGTCGACGATGAACTGGTAGGTGTGCCGCCCGTGTGCTTCGATGGTGGTGACCAAGGACCAGAGGCCATCGCTGTCCTTGACCAGCGGCAAGGCGCCGAGGTTCGGGGCCGGGGCCCAGTCGGTGAAGGAGCCCGTCACCCACACGGTGGTGGCCGTCGGGGCCGCCAATGCGAAAGTGATTTCGTTACAGGGACGACAATCGCTCGGGGCACCGGTGCACACCCAGCCATCGTCCACCTGGCAATCGGTGCAGCCGTCGCCGGCGATGTCGTTGCCATCGTCACAGGCCTCGTCGCCTTCAATTTTACCGTCGCCGCACACGAAAGGTGGGAGGTCGGGGGTGCTATCCAGGTCGTTCAGGAGGTCATCATTGCCGTAGCCACCATCCCCGACGAAGTCGAGGTCGTCGAAGTTGTAGCCATCGTTGGGGGGCTGGAGATCGTCCGGCAGCTTTGACTTGTTCTTGTCGTCGTCGCAGCCTGGGGCGAAGAAGAGCAGGGCAACCAGAGCGAGCCAAAGGGTTCGTCGCATGACCGACCTCATCGTGAGAGGGTGGGCTCCGCAAGGGTGGAGCACTCGCAAGGCCAGACCCTTGGTCTGGCCGCATTGGACCCTTGAGAATGTAACAGAAGGGCACGGGCCGATAAAGGCAGGCGGGGTGGCCCAAAGAAAATAGTTGCGCGGCTTCGGGCGGTGAGGCCAGGGAGAAGACAGGATGGCGCCGCGCCGTGGGTGGCTCAGGGGACCTGCAAAAAGTCTACGTATTCGCCATGGGTGAGGCAGTGGGCCCAGATGCGCACGGTGTCACCAGAGACGACATCTGCGGGCAAACGCACGAGATAGATGGTGTGGACGCCGGCGTCGTCGGTGATGATGTGCGGAGCAGCGCTGGCATAGATGCCGAGGGTGGGGTCATCGTTGGCCCCTTGGGTGGGCCAGTCGGAGAAGCGGGTGGTGACTTCGTCTGCGGGGCCGTCGATGGCCTTGCGGATTTGGATCCAGTTGTACCAGTGCCCTTCGTAGTGGTTGGTGGCGCTGCGAGGCGCGTTGGGATGGGGGGTGTAGCCCAAGCTGGGGTCACCCCACATGATGGCGAGCCACTGGGCGGGGTCCTCGAGGTCCACGCCCTCGGGGCGGGGCACGAGGTAGGGCAGATGTTTGCCGAGATGGACAGCCGTGCCGTCGGGACCGTTGACGTCGTCGAGATAGGTCGGCGGTATGGCGCCGGCGTTGCCGCGGATGCGGTTGAAAGCGATGGGATCCCAAGCCTCGCCCGGCACGAGAGGCACAGCGAGGAGATCGGCCGCGGGCTCAGCCTGGGGAAGCTGGGCGCACAGGTCCTCCGGGGCTGGGGGCGGGGCTTCTGGCGTGACTTCGGGTGTCTCTTGCGGGGCGACGCGCCGGATTTCGATGGGCGTTGGGGTGGCGCATGCCACGGTAAAGAGCAGAGCGGCTGCGCTGAGGATGGCAAGTCCTCGCCTGGCCATGCGGCGGTGCAAATCGTTCACGAGACCTCCTCGGTGCAAAAGGAAGATGGAAGGCCACGGCGCGTGGTGCGGTGGCCCCAGCGAAGGCGGGCGCACTATAGCTTCGTCGGGCCGCTGAGGCCAGAGGTGCCCATTTGTGTTTGCCTGTCTTCGCTTCCGCCTGCATGAGGCTGAGGCGTGTGCTACCATGGTTGAGCAGCCTGGCGCTCGCCAGGTGTGCCCAGGGGAGAAGCGATGGGTGTCAATCTCACGACAGCGTTGGATTTCGTGGCGGAAGGACAGGCGACCTTGGGGCGGTGGCGCCGGCGCGCGGCTTCAAGGCTGCGTTTTCCTCGCCTGAGTGTGGTCTATCATTGCAATTATGCGTCGCCGGAGCACGGCTCTTTCGATAGTCGGCGCTCCGCCAAGATTTTGAACTATCTGATTTATGAAGGTTGTATCAAGAAGAGCGACGTCATGACGCCACGCTGGGCGACCATTGGCCAGCTCAATCAGGTGCATCCCTTTTCCTACTTGGCGAATGTGACCGAGGCGGAGCAAATCACCAGGGTCTTTGGCCACGGCGTCACGGAGCAAGGGGCGGAGGCCTTCATCGAGCAGCAGCGGTGGATGGTGGGGGGCACGATCAAGGGCGCTCGCGAAGCCATCTCTTTGTTGGGGCCGCGGGTGGTGGTCAACTTGGGGGGCGGTTTTCACCACGCCTATGCCGATGCCGGCTATGGATTCTGTGTGTTCAATGACGTGGCCATCGCCATCGCCCACTTGCGGCGCAGCGGCTACACTCGCAACATTCTGATCATTGACTTGGATCTGCATCAGGGTGATGGGACGCGGCGCATTTTTGCGGACGATCCGACGGTCTTTACTTTTTCGCTGCACGCGGAGAATTGGGACGACCAGCCTTATCCCGGTGATTTCAACGTTGCCTTGGGCCCGGGTATCGGTGACATCGCTTATCTCAACGCTTTGCGGGAGCACCTGCCCGACGCCATCGCCGAGGCCCAGCCGCATCTGGTCATCTATGTGGCCGGGGTGGACATCGCGGCCGACGACAAGATGGGCAACTGGCGGGTGAGCCATCAGGGCATTTTTGCTCGGGATCGCTTGGTCATGGATTGCGTGGGCAAGCGCCCGCTGCTGTGGCTGCTCTCGGGTGGCTATGGGGCGGATGCCTGGCGGCACAGCGCTCGTTCCCTGGCGTGGTTGGCGGCCGAGCACGACGCTCCGATTGCCTCGGAGACAGAGCGCCACTTGCAGCACATGCGCAGCATTGCTCGGGCCATCAACGTCAGTGAGCTGGTGTGCGAGGAGGCGGCCGATCCCTTCTACATCAGCCCGGACGATTTGCTGCCCAATGCACCCAAGGTGACAAGGTTTTTAGGGTTTTATTCGTCCTACGGCCTCGAGTGTGCCATGGAGCGCTATGGCATTTTTCCCCACATCCGCAGCCTGGGCGTGGCCCAGCCCAAGCTGACGCTGGACCTCAATCACCCGACGGGCCAGCTCGTGCGGGTCGTCTCCGAGGAAGACGGGCGTCAGGAGCTCTTCGTCGAGATGGTCCTCGACGAGCGTTTGGACCTGCCGCCTTTTCGCATTCTGTGGCTGGAGTGGCTGTTGTTGCAGAACCCGCGCGGCACCTTCACGGAAGCGCGGCCACTCTTACCTGGGCAGACCCATCCCGGACTGGGTTGCCTCAGGAAGGTCATCGGGATGCTCTTCATGGCCTGCGAGCGCTTGCACTTCGACGGGGTGGCGTACAACCCAGCCCATTTTCATAGCTGCGCCATCGCCAAAGGGGATGGCTCCTTCGCTGATCCCGATGCGGAGGCGCGCTATCGGGTGGCTGAGGTCTTGTGCGCCGGGATGACTTTGGAGCAGGCCAGCCGCGCTTTGGCTGAGGGGAGCATCGTGGATGCCGCCGGACAGCCCTTCAAGTGGCAACCGGCGCGCTTGTGTCTGCCCGTCTCGCGGCGGATGCGCGCTCACTTCGAGAGCCCTGCCTACCAGCAGGCCGTGGAGCTCGCGGCCGCCACCTACCGCGAGAGGTTTGAGCCCCTGTCTGAACAGCGGGAGCATCTGGTGATGCAGCTCTAGGGCGCGGGATCAGGCGCCAAAGCGCCCGCGCGAGGCGATCTCCGGCACGGGTTTGCGGGTGCTGGGCTGTTCCATGGCCTGCATGTAATCGGGGAGGATGGCTTTGTCACCGCGACGGCCGAGGGCGATGATGGTGATGATCTCGTGGCTATCGGGCACGCCGAGATTGGCCGCGGCCTTGTCGGGGTCATAGCCGGCCATGGCGTGGGTGTAATAGCCTCGCTGCCGGGCTTCGATGGCGAGCAGGGCCCATGCGGCGCCACAGTCGAAGGTGAAGTGGCGGTTGGGGGTGCCGTCGCGTTCGAGATTCTTGCGCGCACAGAGGGCCAGGAGCACGGGCGCCGTCTTGGCCCAGCTCTGGTTGAAGTCCACCATGGCGTCGATGAAGGGCGCCTTCTCCGCTTCCGTGGTGCCATAGACGAAGTGCCAGGGTTGATCGTTGTAGGCAGAGGGCGCCCAGCGCGCGGCTTCGAGGCAAGCGTCCAGGTCGGATTGGGGTACGGGGGTGGCAGCGAAGGCCCGGGGGGACCAACGCCCAAGGATCAGCGGTAGCACGGGATGATCAGCCGTGCGCGCCTCTTGGGCGTCGGCATCAATGAGGGCGTCAGTCATGGGTTCACTCCTTGGTCGGTGGGATTACTCGCGCGTGACCACGGGCAGAAAGGCTTGTCTTCCGCGGTGAGAGTGGTCATTGGGCGACAGTGTAGGTCTGGCCTCTTGAGCTGGCAATAGGTGAGCCTGTGGTCGCGAGGATGTTGCCAGGTGAGGCGGCGCTGGTTAGCATGGTGGCACATTCAAATGCCCGAATGAGCGGGCCTTTCGCTAGAGGGTGGAGATGCAAGCGATAGACGACAAGCAGCAAGCCGAGGCGTTGAACCGGGTCATCGAGGTGGTGCGGGATCTGACGCGGCGGCGCGTGTCTTCCGTGGTGATTTTCGATCTGGATGGCACGGTCTTGGACAACCGCCCACGGACGCTCTATATCCTGCGTGAGATCGCCGAGTATTACGACGCGGAGCTGCCCCAACTGTGGGCGGCCATGGAGAAGCCGCAGGGGCTCAACTCCATCGCCTATACCCTGGCGGACACTTTGGCTCGGATCGGTGTCGACGACCCGCGTGAGGTGGCCTTCATCGAGAAGGAGTGGGGGAAGCGCTTCTTCACGGACACCTATCAGCGCTTCGATTTTCCGCTGCCCGGGGCGAAACGCTTCGTCGAGGAGGTGCATGCGGCCGGGGCGACGGTGGTCTATCTCACCGGTCGTGACGTGAGCCGCATGTTGGTGGGGACCATCGACTCTTTGCGCCAGTTCGGCTTTCCCGTGGGCATCGCCGGGACGATGACCGTGGTCAAGACCGACATCGAACAGGATGACGCCATCTTCAAGCAGGACACGGTCGAGTACCTGCAGCGCTTGGGGACGGTGGTGGCGGTCTTCGAGAACGAGCCGGCCAACTCGAATCTGTTGCTGGAGGCCTTTCCCTATGCCGATTCCTTCTTGCTGTTGACCCATCATCGGCCCGACGCGCCGAGTCCCGACCCGCGTCTGGTGCAGATCAAGAACTTCCAGCGCCGAGGCTGAGGTGGCCTGGCTCGGGGCCTGGAGCGGGTTTGGGTGAGAATGCGTCACATCACCTCGCTTTTTGGCGTCACAGTGTTTATGCTCCGCCGCTGCGGTGGAGGACGCCGCGAGGTGGCGCCCGCAGCGGGCGTCGAGCGCAATGGATAGCCCGCGCGGCTCAGGAAGTGGTTGGGTCATGTCAGCAGTGATGTGGATGGTAGTCGGTGGCGTGGTGATTGGCGTGGTGATGTACCTGTTTCGACCGTCGGCCTTGGGGCGGGCGGTCACGACCACCCTGTCTACGGGAAAACTGGAACCGATCCTCGAGGTGATCGAGAAGAAACCCCAGAGCCAACAGGCGACGCACTTCAACATCGCCATCAAGCGCCTGTGGGACAACTATGAGCGCGAGATGGCCATTCGCTTGGTCAAGGAGATGGCCAAGCGGCTCTCTGACACGACCATCGCCCAGTATTGGATGCGCCACGTCATCGAGGTCGAGCCCGGTTTGGCCAAGAAAGCTTTTGATCAGCGCTTCATCCAGACCTACTTCAAGCCCGACGTGGCGGCCCAGTCCGGGAAGGTGGGCTGAAGCCGCTGACGAGGTTCGCCGGGTGCGGACCACATGCAAGTCCATGCGGCGGGCCCGCGCGAGGGTCCTTGTGGCGCAAGCCTGCCTAGGTGTCAGGGTGGAGCTGATAGGCGTAGGCGTTGGCTTCGGCCTCGATGCGGGTGGCCCGCTGCGGCTCGACCCGACGAATCAGGCCCCACTCCATGCCGAGGTCGCGCCCCGTGTCGGCCCGTCCCTGCGTGTTCTCGGTGTCTGAGGTGAAGTGGATGGCGCACCCATTGCCGCGGGGAAATCCCGTCACGAGGTAACGGCGGCGGCTGCCATCGGAGAGGACGCGCCATTCGGTTTCGACGGTCATACCGCCGCCAGAGTCGCGCACCTGGTAACCCTGTTCAAAGAGGATGGCCCGGGCTTGTGGCCAAACGGCATCGATGGGGGTCTCATAAACGTACTCGCGAACCTGTTCATAGATGTAGCTTTGCCGCGCGCCGCTGCGCTGCATGCCCGTGCAGGCCAGCCCGGCCAGCAGGGTCAAGATGGCGACGAGAAAGGCCAGGCGTTGGAGGCTGGACCAGGGCAGCGCGCTGGGCTGCAGGGGTGGGGGGGCTGCTTGACGTGACATGACATCCTCCGAAGATGCTGTGGGAGAAGACTTCATCCAACGGGTCAAGGGTTGCGCTGAGTAGAAGGACCCTCGCGGGCGACTGGCGCTGGTTTAGCAGACTCTGTGCCATGTCTTCAACGGTGCGCGATCACGAAAAAACGACTTGGTTCGCGTGGGTCTAGGCCGCGTTCCACGTGGAGCTAGGGCGTGCGCGCTGTCGCCTGGTAGGCATCCCGAGTATAGTGCGCCCTGTGACAGGGCCCGGTGTCGCCCGATGCTGGGCTGAGCGGAGCTGATGCAACGCCCTTGGTAGGGCCTGGCGAAAAGGGAGACGAGATGTTGGTGATGGAGGAGAAAATCGCCCAGGCAGCGGCGGTGATGCGCGAGCTGGACATCGATCTGTGGCTGACTTTCGTGCGCGAGAGCGCCACCCTGCCCGATCCGGCCATTGACCTGGTGGTGGGTCAGCACTGCACCTGGCAGACGGCGTGGATTCTGGGTGCCCAGGGCGAGCGCTTGGCCGTAGCGGGCTCTTTGGATGTGGCGGCGATCAAAGACCGTGGTCTTTTTACCACGATCGTGCCCTACGTCGAGGGGATAGGCGGGGTCCTGCGGGAGCAGTTGGTGAAGATGAACCCGCGGCGCATGGCCATCAATTTCTCGCGGGACTCGGTGATGGCCGATGGGCTCAGCCATGGGATGTACCTCCACCTCTGTGACATTCTCGCCGATACGGGGCTGGTGGAGCGCTTCGTGTCGTCCGAGGGGATCATGGCGGCCCTGCGGGGACGCAAGACGGCCGCCGAGGTGGCGGCCATGCAAGCGGCCATCGACGTCACGCTCGAGATCTACGCGGCCATCACCGAGCACATCCGTCCGGGGGTGAGCGAGCAGGCCTTGGCGGCGATGATTCTGGCCGAGGTGCAGCGCCGCGGGCTCGAGACCGCTTGGGACGAGGCCCACTGCCCGGCCGTGTTTACTGGGCCGGAGCACGCCGGGGCCCACTTCCGCCCGACGGAGCGCCTGGTCGAGGCTGGGCATGTGGTGAACATGGACTTTGGCGTCAAGGTCGATGGCTACTGTTCGGATCTGCAACGCACCTGGTATGTGCGGCGCCCGGGCGAGACGTGTGCGCCCGCCGAGGTGGAGCGCGGCTTCACGGTGATTCGCGATGCCATCCGCAAGGCCGCTGCGGCGCTGCGGCCGGGCGCTGTGGCCTGGGAGGTGGATCAGGCAGCGCGAGCTTACATCATGGAAGCTGGCTACCCCGATTTCCCCCACGGCTTGGGCCATCAAGTGGGGCGCTCGGCCCACGACGGTGGCATTGGCCTCTTCCCGCGCTGGGAGCGCTATGGCCAGTTGCCCTACGGCAAGGTGGAGGTGGGCCAGGTCTTCACCATCGAGCCCCGGCTGCCCATCGAGGGTTATGGCGTGGCGACGGTGGAGGAGATGGTCTGGGTCACGGAAGACGGCTGCCACTTCCTGTCGTCGCCCCAGGAGTCGCTGCTCCTGGTGTAGGCGCGACTAGTTCTGGGTGGCGGTGAAGCCCTGCTCCAGATTGCGGGGATCGAGGCAGAACTTGACGCCGTCCTTCTCTTGGCAGCCGTACTGAGAGGCTTGGCCTTGGAGGGCGGGGTCGACCTCGCCGAGGCGGCAGTCGGCGTCGCTCTCACAGCTCGGCGCGCAGATGCGGCTGGTGACGGTCGCGTCCTGACCCAAGACGGTCACGTGTTGGATGATCTCCAAAAAGACCAGGCCCTCGGGGCAAGCCGTGAAGGCGGCGTAGTCACCGAAGGTCGCGGGCGTGCAGATGGCGTCTTCGCCATCGCAGTGGGTGGCCATGAGGGTGCAGAAGCCGTTGGCGAAGAAGAGATCCGGCGCGACGGGTCCAGCATAGGTGCGGACGCAGGCGCGGGCGCCGCCGGCCCAGTCGGTGGGGACGTCGTCGCAGCCCGAGATGTTGCCGCTGGCAGGCGTGGGGACCGTGGCGATCTCACACTTGGAGGCGCCGTCATCGGTGCAGGTGCAGGGGCTGCCAAAGCCTTGCTCCTGTGGGGTCTCCGTGTCGGTGGGCAGATCGGTGCTGACGTCGCTTTGATCGGCGCCGTTATCATCTTTGTTGTCGTCGCACGCCCCGACGAGGGTGGTCAGCAGAAGAAGAGAGAGCAGGAGAGCTAGTGTTCGCATGATGCATCCGTTCGTTCAGGGGTCAAGGGTTGGCCTACCACTGGCCAATGGCGGCTCACCTTAGTCAAAAGTCAGTGGGCAGGCAAATCAAAACGGGTGATCCATGCGGCGATACACGGCGTAGTACAAAGACGAGCCGTCGCGCGTTTTTGCGCGACCCTGTAGTTTTTTCTGCGTGCAGAGCACGGCAAAAGATAGAGGTCAACGATGTTCAACTTGCCGAACCTAACCTACGATTACGATGCCTTGGAGCGTGCCATCGATGCCAGGACCATGGAGATTCACCATGGCAAACATCACGCGGCTTATGTCAACAACCTGAACGCGGCCCTGGAGAAGGCCGGTGGCCCTTGGGCCGAAGAGCGCGATTTGGCGACGCTGCTGCAGAACCTGCCCGAGCTGCCCGAAGCGCAGCGTGCGGCCGTGCGCAATAACGGCGGCGGTCATTACAACCACGCGCTCTTTTGGCAGATCATGAGCCCTGCTGGGGGCGGTGCGCCGCAAGGTGGGTTGGCGGCGGCCATTGCCAAGGACTTTGGCTCTTTCGATGCCTTCAAGACGACCTTTGGCCAGGCGGCGGCGACGCGTTTTGGTTCGGGTTGGGCGTGGCTGGTGGTGAAAGATGGCGGCCTGGCGGTGTTGTCGACGCCGAATCAGGACAACCCCATCATGGACCGCAGCGGGGTCCCCATTTTGGGGCTGGATGTGTGGGAACACGCTTACTACCTGCGCTATCAGAACCGACGTCCCGATTACATTGCGGCGTTTTGGGACGTGGTCGATTGGGACGCCGTGCAGCAGCGCTATGCGGCTCAGCAAGGTTGAAAGTGACCTTGTGGGGGCCGGGGGGGCGGCGCCGTGCGGCCCGGTCCCTAGTCGAATTTGCTGTCCAGGGTCTCGCGGATCTTACGCAGCAGGGTTTCGCTGGCGAAGGGTTTGGCCACGAAGTGGGTGTCCTGGGTGAGCACCCCGTGTTCGGCGATGGCGTCATCGGTGTAGCCCGACATGTAGATGACCTTGAGGGTGGGCTTTTGCTGGAGGAGCTTCTGGACCAGCTCGGGTCCGTTCATGTCGGGCATGATGACGTCGGTGAGGACGAGATCGAAGGCTTGGTCGTGGCGGGTGAAGTGGGCGAGGGCTTGGTGGCCGTCGGGGGCTGAGAGGCAGCGATAGCCCGCGCCGCTGAGGAGGCGCTCTGCCACCTTGCGGACGCCCTCTTCGTCTTCGACGATGAGGATGCGCTCGCGGCCACTGAGGAGGCGCGGGGCGGTTTTTTGCCGTTGAAAGGCGGGTGGTTCCTGGACCCGGGGCAGGTAGATGCGGAAGTCGGCCCCCTGGCCGAGGCTCGAGACGACGCGGATGTGGCCGCTGCTCTGGGTGACGATGCCATAGACCATGGCCAGGCCGAGGCCCGTGCCCTTGCCTTTGGCTTTGGTGGTGAAGAAGGGTTCAAAGATGTGTTCTTGTTCGACGTCGTCCATGCCGCAGCCCGTGTCACGGATACTGAGGGTGACATAGGCGCCTGGGGGGAGGGCGTCCTTCACGTGGGGGTTGTCTTCGTTGGCCGTGGTGAGGGTGAGGGTGCCGCGGTGGTCCATGGCGTCGCGGGCGTTGACGCAGAGGTTGACGATGACCTGTTCAAGCTGGCTGGGATCGGCCGAGACGAAGCCCAAGCCAGGGTCGAGGTCGATGGCGATGTGAATGTTCTCGCCGAGGAGGCGGCGGATCATTGCGCCGACGTTGGTGACGACGTCATTGAGGTTGATGATCTCTGGGGCGAGCACTTGCTTGCGGCTGAAAGCCAAGAGCTGTTTGGTGAGGGTGGCGGCGCGCTGGCTGGCGGCGCGCACTTCCTGGAGGTCTTCTCTGATGGGATCGCCATCGGGGAGCTCGGCGATGGCAAAGCCCACGTAGCTCAAGATGACCGAGAGGATGTTGTTGAAGTCGTGGGCGACGCCGCCGGCCAAGCGACCGATGGCCTCGAGGCGCTGGCTGAGGCGGAGCTGCTCTTCGAGCTTGGCTTTCTGATTGCTGATGGCCACTTCGGCGCTGATGTCTTTGATGACGAGCACATAGCCCTGGCGTTCACCGGAGGTCGCGTAGAGGGGCCAGGTGACGGCCTCATAGACCTGGTCGCCCGCCTGATGGCGCGCGTGGTTGGGCACGGTAGACGCCACCTCTGGACCTAGGCAGCACGCCAGGGGGTTGGCGTGGGCGATGGACAAATCAACGTAGTGATGCCCAACGATGGCTTCGCGGGGCAAACCCAGGGCGCGGCAGCCAGCCTCATTGACCTCGACGAAGCGGTGATCCGAGGTCATGATGCAGACCACGTCGGAGATGGCGTCAAAGGTGGCTTGCCAGCGCTCGGCCGAGAGTTGCAGGGCTTGTTGGACGCGGTGGATCTGGGTGACGTCGATGAGGAGGCCGTTGATGCCTGCGACGCGGCCGTTCTCCATGCGGCGGCGGCTGGTGGAGCGCACGTAGAAGAGCTGCCCTTCTTTGCCAATGCCACGGAAGGTATAGGGTTCTTTGGCGCCAGCGAGGGTGCGCTGGAAGCACTGCAGGAGGCCGGGGAGGTCTTCTGGGTGGATGAAGTCGGTGAAGCAGCGACCGCTGACCTCATCGAGGGTGAAGCCATAGTTCTTGGCGGCAGGACTCAGGTAGGTGATGCGCCCTTCCAGATCCGTGGCGAAGACCAGATCTTCGAGGTTCTCCACCAAATCGCGATAGCGCGCCTCCGAGGCCGCGAGGGCCGCCTCCGCCTGGCGATGCTGTTCTTCAAGGGCGATGCGGTACATGGCGAAGGCCAGGTCGTTGACCAGCTCCTGGAAGAGGCGCTGTTCTTCGACCTCGTGGACGTAGTCTTCAGGGACGAGGGCGGCGACGAGGCCATACCCTGATCCACGGTCAAGAAAAGAAAAAACCCCGTTGTTCTTGGATTTCCAAG
>CAYVQF010000016.1:0-85827 GCA_964454015.1 uncultured Myxococcales bacterium | reverse complement strand
GGTTGGATCAGAACTCAAAGGATTTGTCTAGTAAAATTAGAATTCGATCCCCCTGCCGACTGCCCCCAGAGCCCTTGTCAGACAGGCGCTTTCCAAGGTAAACCTGTGCAAGCGCTCGCTGGACCTGGCCCCCAGGACCCTGCGCCCAACGCAACTGAAGTTCATCGACTGGTGCTGAGCCGGCGTCCATGCCGGACTATTACCCTCCGCGCGGAGTCTGCCATGCGTCACGGGATCGCCCTCTGCTCCTTGCTCACTGCCCTGCTACTCGCTGCCGCTGCTAGCGCCCAAGAACCGGCGCCAGCGCCGGCGCCAGCCCCCACCCAGAACCAAGCCACTGACGGGGTCAGCGCCAGCGTCCTCACCTTCTTCACCCAACTGGCCACCATCGCCCAGGACAACAAAAGCAAGTGCGACGCCATGGGCAACCTCCTCAACGCCCACCTCGACCAACATCAGCACACCCTGCGCAGCGCTGCCCTCTCATCGACCAACGCCACCGCAGAAGAAGAGGTCGCCATCATGGCCGCCGCGACCCAGCTCGGAGAGGCCGCCGGACATTGCTTCGAGAACCAGGAAGTCATTCGTTTTCTCGACCGCTTCACTCGCCTCGCCGCCGATCTCGATCAATGACCCCCGCAAGCGCCATGGTGCGTCCTCCAGGAGGCTGAGACTTGGCGAAAAGCAAAATCACCCCCAACAACTGCGATGTCTTCGCGACCCTCTTCGGGCCCACGAACAGCGACCGCGGGCAACCTGATCTCGCACTCGATGCCTTGGTCCCCTTGGCAGCCGCATACCAGCACCAAGACGAAAGCATCGCCGCCCACATCCGTCGCGTCGCCGGCTACGTCCGCCTCATCGCCGAGGGCCTGGGCCTGAGCGACGATCAAGTGCTCCTCTACCAACACGCCTCCACCTTCCACGATGTCGGCATGGTCGACGTCCCCAGCGAAGTGCTCCTCAAAAACGGGCCCCTCAACGCCGAGGAGCTGGAGAAAATGCGGCGCCACACCGAGGTCGGACACCGCCTCCTCGCCACATCCAAATCCCCCCTCATGCAGGTCGCCGCCCTCATCGCCCGCTTTCACCACGAATCCTTCGACGGCAGCGGCTATCCCCTGGGCCTCAAAGGCGAAGCGATCCCCATGCCGGCCCGCATCACCACCCTCGCCGATGTCTTTGACGCCCTCACCACCAAAAGACCCTTCAAAGAGCCCTACCCCTTCCACGTCGCCTTGGACATCATCGAAGGTGTCGCCGGACGCCAGTTCGATCCCCGCCTCGTCGCCACCCTCACCCAAGCCTTCCGCGAAGCGCGCAATACCAGCCGCCTCCAAGCCCGCGAACAACCCACCACCCCAGCACCCAGCCTCCCGAGCGCCCCGCCCCAGCCCATTCCCCTCCATCCATGGGACGGCGCCGAGGCCCCCTCTTTCAACCTGAGCCTGAGGGACCGCACCAACAAAGAGGTCTTCTCACTCGTCCAGAGTGGCTACTTCTCCTGCCCTTACTGCAAGAGCCTTCACCCGCATGCCATCAGAGTGTGCCCCACGGAGGCCATGCCCCTGCGTGAGATTCACAAGCTCTCTGGCCGGGTCCTCAATGACAAATACCTCTTGCAACGCGCCGCTGGTGCCGGAGGAATGGCTGCCGTCTACGAAGCCTGGCACCTCCGCATCGAGCGCCGCTTGGCCATCAAAATCCTCGACCCTCAGCTCGCCAACAACCCTGCCGATCTCACCCGCTTCTTTGAAGAAGCCCGCATCTTCGCGACCGTCGGCCACCCGAACCTGGTCGAGGTCCTCGACTTCGACCTCATGGAGCAATCCATCCCCTTCATCGTCATGGAGTTTCTCGACGGCGCCGACCTCGCCAAGGTCCTCTCCGATCGGGGCAAGCTCGATCTCCTCACTGCCCTCACCATCTCCATGGAGTTGCTCCGCACCCTCGAAGCCGTCCACGCCAAGGGCATCGTCCACCGCGACATCAAACCTGAAAACATCTACTTCATAAATAATTTTGCCAGACTAAAGCTCCTCGACTTCGGCATCTCCCTGCTGCGCACCCCCGAAGGACGCCGCCGCCGCATCACCGAAGAGGGACGTTTCGTCGGGACCCCAGAGTACATGTCCCCGGAACAAGCCCTCGGCGCCGACGTCGACCACCGCTCTGACCTCTTCACCGTCGGCGAAATACTCTACGAAATGCTGACCGGCCACATCGCCTTCGACGGCGACAATCCCATGGCCATCATGATGGCCGTCTCCTCCACCCGCTACACCCCGGCCCAGCACCATCTCCCCAGCCTCCCGACCGCGCTCATCGCCATCCTCGACAAGGCGCTGGCTCGCCAACCCGAGGACCGCTTCCAAAGCGCCGCGGAGTTCAGCGACGCCCTCAGCAAAGTGGCCAACCAGGACGAGCGCCACAGGGCTGCCCAGATCTTCTGGCCCTGATCTCGTGCCCCCAGGCCCCGCCACCCACGTGCACGCGCCCATGCGGCTGCTGTGCCATCACCTCCCACCCCAGACCAGAGCACTTCCGTGAAGCCTGACACCGTGCCCAACACCCTCCCCCCTCACGACATCCTCTTTGTCTGGCACATGCACCAGCCCCCCTACGCCCTCGACGACCAGATGCCTGCCTTGCCCTGGACGCGCCTCCACGCCACCAAGGCCTACACCGACATGGCATGGCTCCTCGAACGCTTCCCGGGCGTCCGCGCCGTCATCAACTTCTCGGGCACCCTCATCGAGCAGCTCCACCACCTCGCCTGCGGGCAGCAGGACCCATGGGAACGACTCACCGCGCGGGATCCCCAGCACCTGTCGACAGAAGATCGCGCAGCCATCCTCGCGCACTTCTTCTCCCTCGACTGGCAGCGCTGGGTCGAGCCACTGCCCCGGTATCGCCAACTCCGCGACCTCCGCGACAGCGACCCCCATGCCTTCACCCCCCAAGACCTCCTCGACCTCCAGGTCCTCTTCAATATCGCCTGGTTTGGCTTCGCCGCCCGCGCACTTTACCCCTGGCTCGAGGACCTCAGCCACCAAAACCACTTCACCCCTGAAGACAAAGCCCGGGTCCTAGCAGCGCAACGCGAGCTCGCCGCCCAGGTCCTCCCACGCTACCAACGCCTCGCGGCGCGCGGCCAGATCGAGATCACGGTCTCACCCCACAACCACCCCATTCTGCCGCTGCTCTGTGACTCCCACATCGCCGCCATCCACCCAACGAGCGCTGAACTCCCCCAACGCTTTGCCTTCCCCGAAGACGCCCTGGCCCAATGCCGACTCGCCCGCGAAGCGGCCCACACCCACCTCCAACACTGCCCTCTTGGCATGTGGCCATCAGAGGGCGCACTCAGCGAACAAAGCCTCGCCATCATGGCCGAAGCGGGGCTGCAGTGGAGCGCGGGCGACGAACAGATCCTCCGCCGCAGCCTCGGTACAGCCTTCACCCGACCCGCAGCCGTCTACCGTCCCTGGCGCTATCTCACCCCGCACGGCCCCCTCACCCTTTACTTCCGTGACACCCAAATAAGCGACAAAATCGGCTTCTATTACCGTGACCTTGCGCCACAAGACGCCGTGAATGACCTCTTCCAGTCCATTGACCAAGCCGCTAGCGACGCCCGCAGCGCGGGCATCAAGCACCCGACCATCACCCTCATCCTCGACGGCGAGAACCCCTGGGAGCGCTACCCCGACGATGCCTTCCCCTTTCTGAACGCGCTCTATCACCGCCTCGAAGCGGAGCCGCAGCGCCGCACCATCCTCCCCGCCAGCGATCCTCCCTGCGACCCCGAGACCCTCACCGCACTCTCACCGGGATCGTGGATTCACGGAGACTTTCGCATCTGGATTGGCGAAGCCACCAAGAATACGGCCTGGGAACGCCTGCGCAGCACCCGCCACGCCGTGGACGAAGCGCTCCGAGCGCAAGGGCCGCGTAGCGCCATCGCCCGCGCCGTCTTTCGCGCCCAGGCCAGTGACTGGTTCTGGTGGTACGGGCCCAACTTCGCCAACAACGAAGAAGCCCTCTTCGACGCGACCTTTCGCGCCCACCTCCGCGCGGCCCTCCACGCAGCAGGCCGCGACGATCCGGCCCTCGATGAACCCATTGCCCTCTTCAGCGCCACCGTCCCCAGCCAGCAACAGCCGCCAACGGCCCTGCTCCCTGCCACGGCAGAGGCGGGTGGACTCGAAGAACACCGCGGTGCCGCCACCTTCTGTGCCCCCCAAGGTGCCATGGCGCTGCACCGTGCCCTGCCCGTGCTGCGCTGGGGGCGCACCCTCAGCCACCTCATCCTCCAGCTCGACTGGGCCTACCCGCCGCCAGCCAGCCACTGGCGCATCGAATTGAGCTGCGCCGCCGCCACCGAGCGCTGTCTGATCTATCGCCTCGAAGGTCGAGGCCAACGCCTGGAGAACACCTCCCTTGCACAGTGCGAGCACAGCCAGACCACACCCGATCTCCTCTCCTGGAACCCAGCGCCTTTGGAGGCCGTGTGTTGTCGCGTCGACACTGACCAGCGCTGGATCCTGCGCTGCCCTCTAGCCCATGATTTCCTGGGGGAGATCGCGGCGTTCTCACTCCAGTGGATCCCAGAAGACCTACCCACCGAGCGCCTTCCACCTGTCGGCACCCTTGAGATCCCACCGCTCCATGCGTTAGAGCATTGAACGAATGCAGCCAGCGCCCTGTCCGCCTGCTGTATCGCCAACCCATTGACAGTCGAAGGTGCCAAGATGCATCGCTCTCTCCTCACAGGCCGCCGCGTCGTCGCGCTCGGCCCATTCCTCCTCACCATCGTCGCCCTCGTCGCCATGGCTGCCTGCCAGGAGAAACTCGAGCGCACCGTCAGCCTGACGCAGGAGCAATGGAAGCGGGTCCAGGGCACGGTCGCCGTCGAGCGACCGGAACCGACCCACCCTGTGGGGGCAGTCTTTGGCCAAGACGGCAAAGCCCTCATCGAGCTCGTCGGCTTTGACATCGACCCCAGCCCCCTCGTCACGGGGGAGAAGTTCAACCTCACCTGGCACTGGCACGCCTTGGCGCCCATTCAAGACAACTGGAAAATTTTCGTACACATCCAACCCGTGCGCGGAGGCAATTTCCAGAACCTCGACCACCACCCCGTCGATAACCTTTTCCAAACCTCGCTGTGGCAGAAGGGCGACTTCATCGCCGATATTCAGAACGCCACGCTGCAGGCGGGCTTTCCCTCCACGGGAGCCTATGTCAACGTCGGCTTTTTCCACGAACAGACGGGAAAACGCCTCGACGTGTTGAGCATTGGCAACGCCACCGAGGTTGAGCCCGGGAAAGTTCGCGTCGCCGAAGTGCCGACCCGCAACGACAAAATCCTGACGGCCTTCAAAGTCGATACGCCGCCAGTCATCGACGGCGATATCGGCGATGCCGTGTGGCGCTTGGCCGGCCGAACCAATCCGTTGGTCAACGCGGGAGACGGCCAGACGGCACCGACGAGCACCGTGGTCCGCGCCCTCTACACCGACACCGCCCTCTACTTCGCTTTCGACGTCAAAGACACAGACATCCGCTCAACCTTTACCAAACGCGATGACCGCTTGTGGGAACAGGACTGCGTCGAGATCTACCTCAACCCCGACCAAACGGATGGCACCTATTGGGAGATTCAAATCTCCCCGCAACAAGGACCCGATGGCCAGGCCTTGGTTTTCGACGCCTTCTTCGAGCGCCGCCGCCAGCCGGCCTGGGAAATCGCCAAAGAGGCCGACATCGAGGGTCTCCAAGCCGCGGTCCAAGTCCGCGGCACACTCAACAGCGAAGCCCTCACCCCCAATGACACGGGCTACGTCGTTGAGGTGATGATTCCTTTTGCTTCCTTGACCAAAACGCCCCGCGCCATTGAACGCATCAACCTTCCCCAGATCCCGCCTGCCGAGGGTGAAAGCTGGCGAGTGAACTTCTTCCGGGTGGACTACCAAAGAACCGCCGATGGCGCCCAGACTCGCCACCATGCTTGGTCACCGGCTGGCGGAGATTTCCACAACCTCGACGCCTTTGGCGTGCTCGAGTTTGGTCCCCCCCGCAGCGTCGCTCCCCCGGGTGCACGCCCCCACCAAGAGCCCCCCGCAGAGCAAAGCCCGGCCACGGCCGCGCCAGCCACACCGGGCACCCTCAGCCTCAACCTGGTCCGCAGCGGTTCCCACCTCGCCATCGGCCCCTTCGCCTTGGCCCTGAACGCCCAAGAGCCCGCCCTCACGGCCTGCCTCGCCGAGCTCGAGCGCCACGAGCACTGGACGGCCGACATCGAGCTCGTCATGAACGACAGCGCCGAGATCGAGCTGGTCCGCCGCATCAGCATGCCCCCCCTCCCGGTGCCCGTCCTCGATTGCCTCGTCGCCAGCATCGAGAGCGGCATGACCAACGATCAGAAATTCCTCACCCAGATCAACGGCGAAGCGCAGGATCGCACGGCGCTGGTCCGCATACTCTACACACCGGGACCACCCCTGCGCCGACCTGCCCTGCCGCCACCTGCGGCCGACGGCCCACCGGAAGCCACCCCGACCTCACTCCCACCAGCACCGCATCACCCCAGCGAACAAGCCCCGCCTCCCTGAACCAAGCACACCGCGCTTGGCGCAGCCATCTCTGTCAGCGGTGTCGATGTTCTCTCCCCGTGCCGCGCAGGCGCCACGGCCAACCGCAGAGGGCCCACATGACCACCTCGACCCACACTGCCTTCTTGGACACGCTCTGCCAGGGGGTTCGGGCGACCTATGCCCACAAGCGCAGCATGCTCTCCTTCGCTGAGTTCTTTGCCCTCTTTCAAGAGAACCCTCGCCGCTTCGCTCGCAGCGCCGTTCAGTATCTCCTGGACATGCTCCACTACTTTGGGACCGAGGAGGTCGACACCGCCCTTGGGCCCCAGCGCCGCTTCAAGCTCTTCGACCTCCCCTTTGCCGAAGGCCGCTTCAAGGTCATCGGCCACGAAAACACCCAGAACGCCCTCCACGATCTCCTGCTCAGCTTCGCCCGCGAACGCCGCGTCACCCGCCTCGTCCTCCTGCACGGCCCCAACGGCAGTGCCAAGTCAAGCCTCATCCACTGCCTCATCGCCGGACTCGAGCACTACAGCCAGCAAGATGAAGGCGCCCTCTATCGCTTCAACTGGATCTTCCCCACGGCCAAAGTCGCCCGCACCTCCATTGGCTTCGATCAAGACCAGCGCCAACCCGGCGCAGCCCGCCTGGCCTCTTACGCCCACCTCGATGAAGAGAGCATCGACGCCAAGCTCATAGAGGAGATGCGCGACAACCCCCTCCTCTTGCTCCCCCGCCCCGAGCGACAGGAGCTCCTGCGCAAGCACTTTGGCGAACGCTGTAGGACCGTCCCACCCGTCCCACTCCTCCCCGACGCCGAAGCGCCCTTCGTCGTCTCGGACTACCTCTACGACGGTGACATCTCTCACAAATCCCGCATGGTTTTTGATGCTCTCTTGGCCAGCTATCAGGGCGACCTCCAAGAAGTGTTCAGGCACATCCAGATCGAGCGCTTCTACATCTCGCGCCGCTACCGCCAAGGAGCCGTTACCATCGAGCCTCAGCTCCGCGTCGACGCTGGCTCCCGTCAAGTCACGGCAGACCGCTCCCTCTCAGCCCTCCCTACGGCACTGCAGAACCGCACCATCTTTGAACCTTTTGGCGATCTCGTCGACGGCAACCGCGGCCTGGTCGAGTTCAACGACATCCTCAAGCGCCCCCCCGAACTCAACAAGTACCTCATCGCCACCAGTGAAAAAGGCTCAGTCAACGTCGACCATGCCATCCTCTTCCTCGACACCGTCCTCATCGGCACCTGCAACGAAGACTACCTCGAAGCCTTCAAAGTGCAGCCCGACTACCCCTCCTTCAAAGGGCGCCTCGATTTGCTGCGCATGCCTTACTTGCTGGACCACGAGGCCGAGAAAGGCATCTATGACGAGATGCTGGCCAACACGGATCTCTCCCGCCACGTCGCCCCCCACACCACCGCCGTCGCTGCCCTGTGGGCCGTGCTCACCCGCATGATGCGACCCAATAGCGAAGGTGCGCCAGAGAGCATCACCCCAACCCTAGAAAAGCTCACCCCCCTCGAAAAAGCCGACCTCTACGCCAGCGGACGCGTCCCGGAAGGACTCTCAGGCGAGCAGGTCCGCGAGCTCAAAGCGTGGATCTTTCGCCTCCGCGAAGAAGCCGCCGAAACCCTCCACTATGAAGGCCGTCACGGCATCTCACCCCGCGAGATCAAGCAGGTCATCCTCCACGCCGCCCAAAATGCAGCCTTCGGCTGCCTCAGCCCCCTCGCCCTCTTCGACGCCTTCGCCAACCTCATCAAAGATCCCTCGGTACACCCCTTCCTCCGCGTCGAAGCCGATCCCCCCTACCATGACCCCAAAGGCTATAGCGACGCCGTGGAGCGACGCTACCTCGACCTCCTGGATTTCCAAATCCGCGACGCCATGGGGCTCGTGGAAAAAGAAAACTACGCATCGACCTTCGCCCTCTATGTCACCTCGGTCTCCAACTTCCTCAAAGGCGAGAAAATCTACGACCGCATCACCGGCGCCTACCAAGAGCCGAGTCCCGCCTTCATGGACGAGGTCGAGAGCCTCATCGGCATCAACGACGATCCCCGCAAATTCCGCGAAGACCTCATCGCCACCATCGCCGCCTACCGCATTGACAACCCCGACGCCGAGCTCGACTACCGCCGCATCTTCCCCGAAGCTTTCAGCCGCATGGAGGACCGCTTCTTCCAAGCCCGCCGCAGCATCGTCCAGAAGCGCAAAGACGACATCATCCGCCTCATCAACGGTCTCGCCGCTGACATGACCCCGGGCGACCGCGACGACGCCCAACGCAGCCTCGACACCTTGAAAACCCGCTACGGCTTCTGTGAACAGTGCGCCCTAGAGGCCTTGGTCTTCCTCCATCGCAAACGCTATTCCTAGGCGCTAGGCCTACTTGAATCAAACACTCCGCTTGGAGGGTTGACACCGCGCCTGAGCTTGCCCAGACTCGCCACGTTTGCCAGGCACGCATCGCTTGGACTAGAGCATCATCTCTCGTCTTTGCGCTGCGATTCCCTTTACTATCTCGCCACCTCACCGAGGCGCTTCTCACCCGGAGGTCCCCATGCTCCAAGCTGCTCTGCGTCCCCTCTCTCTGCTCTTGTCCTTCCTGGTCGCCACGAGCCTCCTCTGCTTCAGCGCTGGCGAAGCCAGCGCACAAGACGCGGCGCGCTTCCGCGAAGAGATCCGCCAGCATCAACAGCGCATCCTCGAGCTGCGCAAAGCCGACACCCAGGAGCGCATGGCCGCCGAGCTGACCCAAGCCGCCAACTGGCTCGATGAATCACTGGTACAGGTTGGCAAAAACCAGGTCAACACGGTCCGTGACATCCTGCGCCGAGTGGAAGTCCAGCTCGACTTCGCCGCCTCACAGATCAACCTGGAAAGCATCCGACTCCGCGCAGACAACCGCGAAGAAGACCTGCGGCAGGCGACCGCCGCCCACAAGACCATTCTCTTTGAGATCGATCAGCTCACCAGCCAAGAGAAGCAACTGCAAGACGACATCACCAAAGTCCAAAAACAGTGATCTCCCTCGTCCTGCTCGCTCTCATCCTCTCTTCTGAGATCCACTAGGAGAATCATATGCGCCGGCGCTCACCCATCGTCTTCTCGACCCTCCTCTTGTCTGCGGCACTCCTCATGGCAGCCTGCGGACCACCGCCTAAGCCAGCCGAGCTGCAGAAGCTCGAGGACATGCGCAACGATCGCTACACTGCGACCATCTCGCAAGTCGAACCCACCATGCTCGACGCTGCCGACAAGCTCTACAAAGAAGCCATCCGCGAGTGGCAGAACTCCAAAGTCGACCGCGCCAGAGAGCTCGCCTGGCTCGGCCAGCGACGTTACCGCACGGCCGAGGCCATCACCCGCACCAAAGAAGCCCAAGATCGCTTCGATAAAGCCGATCAAGAGATCAAGAAACTTCAACAAGAAATGCAGGTCCTCGCCGTCCGCAAGGACGCCCTCCAGAAGTCCATCACGGGTCAACAACAGCTCTTGAGCACCCTCCAGTCGTCCACGGCCGACCGCGCCCGCAGCAATGTCGAACAACAGCTCCTCCTCGCCCAGAAGGAGCGCGAGAGGGCCGCCGCGGTCAACGCCGCCGAGTTCGCCCCAGAGCAATTCGCCGTGGGCGAGTTGGCCATCCAACGCGCCCAAGAACAGCTCAACGCCGGCCAACTCGAGCTCGCCACCCAGTCCTCCGTCGAGGCCATCACGGCCTTCACCGCCGCCATCGTGACCTCCCGCCCGGCCTTCGACAAACTCCAATCCTCAGCCCAACGCGCCGAACGCGAGAAAGCCCTCTTTGACGCCGCGCAGCGCTCCTTTGCCGGCAACACCTTCAAAGACCAACGCGGCGTCATCGTCGTCCTCCCAGGGTTCTTCGAACGTAACAAGACCGCACCCTTGGGTGGCCGCCTCGGCGAAGTCGACAACGTCGCCCAGATTGGCAAAGACTTCCCCGAGCTCACCCTCATCATCGAGGGCTACACCCAGAGCCGCGGCACGGCCTCCCAGAACCTCTCGGTCAGTCAGAGCCGTGCTGACAACATCCGCGACCTCCTGGTCCAAAAGGGCATCGACGCCAAACGCCTCTTGACGACGGCCCACGGCAGCGAGAGGGCACGCTACGACAACAAATCGCGCACCGAGCGTGACAAGAATGACCGCGTGGAAATCGTCTTTGTCCTCACCAACTGATCCCCCCGATACCGCGGCGCCCCAGCCGCCCATGGCTCACCCCACCCGTCCGGGTGACGACGCCGCGGACCTACCGCCCAACTTCGCCCGCAGCGCCATGATCCTTGGCCTCGAGGGCCTGCGACGCCTTCAGAGCAGCGCCATCATGATCATCGGCTTGGGGGCCGTTGGCTCCTATGCCACAGAGGCCCTCGCCCGGGCCGGGGTCGGGACCCTCTACCTCGTTGACTTCGACAGCGTTCAAGCCTCCAACATCAATCGCCAACTCTTCGCCCTCCACTCCACCATCGGCCAAGCCAAAACCGAAGTCGCCCGGCAGCGCGTCCTGGATATCAACCCCGCCTGTCAGGTCCACACCCGGCAGACTTTCGTCAACCACGACACCCTCCCAGACCTCCTCGCGCTCCAGCCCGATTTCATCCTCGACGCCATCGACAGCCTCAATCCCAAGGTCAACCTCCTACAGGCGGCGACCCAGGCCCACATCCCAATCGTCGCCTCCATGGGCGCCGCTAGGCGCAGTGACCCCAGCGCCATCAGGATCAGTGACATCAACGACACCGAGAGATGTCCTCTGGCACGCGCCGTCCGCAAAGCCCTACGACGGCGCGGCATCCACCGGGGCATCCCCTGCGTCTATTCGGTGGAAGAAGCCCTCGACGCCACCGCAGACGAGGACCCGACCCACGAAACGGCGCCGCCACGTCGCGGACGCCACCGCCAAACCCTGGGCAGCCTCCCAACCCTCACGGGGATCTTTGGGCTCACCGCTGCCAACCTCATCATCCAGCGCATCGTGGCCAGGGAAGACCTCCACCAAGCCCCAACCCCTAAATGACATAGTCGAAAACCGAATCACCGCCTCGCGCCATGCTCTTGGTCGCGCCACAGTAGATGCACTTCACCTGCCGCGGAGCCATGGGACGCTCACAGTCCTCACAGCGGCTCACCTGCCGCCGCTTCAGCCGTCCATCGGCAACCCCATCCTCGAGATCGAGGGCTTGGAAAGTCTTGCTCAGCTCTGCCTCGCTCATCCCCCGCGCCTTGAGTAAGGTCCACATGGACAGACACACCAAAGTCAAACGATCGACACGTGCCTCCAAAGCCTCGATCAGCAGCATGGCATCGTTGACGTCTCTAGCCCCACCCACACTCTGCGGCGGCGGTCGAATCGGGCGCCCAGTAAAGGCCATGACTACCTCCTTCGGCTCGTAGAGCAGGTTGCGCCATCCCCGGCGTCCGGCGTAAGCTCCTGCCATTGGCACTGTAAGGACCTCGCGCCCCAACACGTTCTCCCACCTGAAGTGCCATGGGCCAACTCTAGCACAGCCTTCACCACCACTTCAACGACCTCCACGGGAGGATCCTCATGCGACCTGCTCTCCTATCCCGCTCCCTCCCTTTGCTGAGCCTCTGCGCGCTGGCCCTCACCTGCCACCTCGCACCCCTCGCAGCCATCGCCCAGGAAAAGGAGGCCCGGGTCTTCCTCCGCTTCACAGGCGAAACGAAGAGCGCCACCGAAGTCGCCCAACAACAGAACCGCTTCGAAGCGACGGTCCTCGAAGCGGGCGGCGTCGCCTTCGCTGGCTCCAAGGAGATGGAGACCGTCTTCGCCCAATGCCGCGAAGATATCGGCGTTAGCCCCATGGTCGAGAGAGAATGCAGCCTCCAGGCCGCCCGGCGCGTCTTCGTCGAACACGTCCTCGAAATCGAAGCCAACCCCGGCGCCGCCGGCCACTACGAACTGACCCTGACCGTCTGGGACCCCGACAACAACGCCCGCGTCCACGTCTCATTCGTCGAAACCCAAGACAAACGCCTCCGCACCGCAGCCCGTGAAGCGCTGCCGCAGCTCGCCGCCAATTACCTCTGCTTCCGCGGAAAACACGCCTACTGTACCAACAGCTCAACCGTCATCGACACCCAACACCACCGCGAGTGCCCGCCGGGACAGCAGGCCTCCGTCGACACCGCCGGCCGCTGTTGTTGGCCAGGACAGGGATGGAACGGAAAAGCCTGCGTCGGCAATCCCAGCGCTTGCCTCGACGGCTTTCGCCTCAGCCTCGACCTACAGAGCTGCGAGCGTCTGCCATGCCAACCCGGGCAGGAACGCGTCGATGGCCTCCACTGCTGCTGGCCCGAACAGGCCTACCTCGCCTCCTCCGGCCGCTGCATCGGTCAAGCCAAATGCCCTGATGGCTTTACCCTCGCCGAGCAGACCTGCCTTCCCGGCAACGGCCGCGACCCAGACCTCATGCGCTTCATCCCCCCGGGCGAGCTCCACCTCGGCACCACCCCCAGTCAAGCCGCCACAGCCCACGCCTTGTGCCAAGAAAGCGCCAATAATCCCAACCTCTGCGACCCCAAATGGTACGATCACGAGCACCCGAGCCAGCGCGTTCAAGTGCCTGCCTTTTATCTCGACACCCACGAAGTCAGCCAGGCCCGCTACCAACGCTGCGTCGACGACGGCGCCTGCTCCCCCATCGATACCACCCAGTGTCTCGTCGTCAACCGCAACGGCTGGCAAAAAGGTGGCGAAATCCCCACCGAATTCGACGACCCCGCCCTCCCGGCCGTCTGCGTCCATCATGCCCAAGCAGCGGCCTACTGCACCTGGGCCGGCAAGCGCCTCCCCAGCGAAATCGAGTGGGAACGCGCTGCCAAAGGCGACGATGACCGCACCTTCCCCTGGGGAGACCAGTGGCTGCCTCAGTGCGTCAACTGGGGTGAGAAGGGAGGCTGGGGCAACGTCGACCGCTATCGCTACCTCAGCCCCGTCGGAGCTTTCCCCTGCGGCGCTAGCCCTTACGCCGTACAAGATCTCGCCGGGAACGCCTGGGAGTGGACCGCCACCCCCTTCAGCGACGGCGCCCGCACCTACACCATCCGTGGCGGCGGATTCAACGACGCTGCCTATGCACTGCGCACCACCTACCGCGCCGCTGCGCCACCGGATCACCAAGCCGCCTATCTGGGCTTCCGCTGCGCTCACTGAACGACGCCCCTAGTAAAAACGACTCGCCGTGACCTTGACGCAAGCCGCCATTTGCGGCTTCATCTCCATGTGCAGCCAAATGGATGCCCGTGGCAGGGTCTTCGACAGCCTTCAATGGCCAGAGGTGTAAGATGTCCACCCTTCATGTGGTGTGTGCCAGCGTCATCACCAACGTCACGGTTTACGCCCGTGGTGCCCTCATCCAACGCCGAATCGAAGTCCCCGAGCAGCTCTCTGCCGAGACTCTCACCCTCACCGTCGCCGACATCAGCCCCCTCGCACTCCCTGGCTCCTTCCAGGCCATCGCCGAAGGCGGCCGCACGGTCTCCAGCCTCCGCACCCGCTTCGTCATCCCCGATGCCAGAGTGGACACCGGTGAGGTCCAGCGCCAACTCGCCGAGGCCAAGAGAGCCCGGGAAAGGCTGCGCCAAGAACACCTCGAAATCACGAACCTGCGCAACGCCTTCACCCACATCCAACCCCAACTCCGCCTCAAGACCCATCAGCGGCAACCCGCCACCAGGATGGCTGACGCCCTCTCCGTCGTCCACCTCCTCCACGAAAGCGAAGCCGATCTGGCCACCCGCATCGAGCAACTCGACCAAGCCCTCGAGAGCTCCCAACGCCACATCGACCAGCTCGAAATGCGCCTCTCCCAGGCCTCACGAAGCGAACGCACCAGCGCCAACGACCCACAGCGCACCGCCCACATCACCCTCGCCCCAGGCACAGAGCCCCTCACCGCGCTCCACCTCCACTACCGCATCCACGCTGCCAGGTGGCTGCCGGCATACACCGTCAGGCTGCAGGAAAACGGACAGGCCAAGCTCGAACTCGAAGCCCTGGTCGCCCAGAGAAGCGGCGAAGATTGGCAGGAAGTCAACCTGGCGCTCTCGACGGCAGATATGATCAACGACACCGACCTGCCGCGACTCCCGTCGTGGCGCTTGGGACGCGCCCAGCCCCCACCCAAGCACGGCTGGCGCCCACCGCCCCCCGATCTCGATCGCCTCTTCGAGCCTTTCGACCGCTTCAAGAGCAGCACCGCGCCCCCAGCGCCCGCTCTAAGCCGCCGGCCAGCGCCCGCACCACCACCTGAAGCAAGGCCCACAGCGGACTTCGCCTGCGAGGATCGCTTCGAAGCCAGCGCGCCATCGCCTGAACCTTTCGCGCGAGAACAGACCCTCAGCCGCGGCATCAGCGCCAAAAAAGCCAAGATCAGCCCCATGAGCCCGCGCGCGTCCCTGCCCATGGAGCAAGAAGAAGACATCGCCTTCGGGGGCGCACCTGCAGGCGCCCGAACCAGTGATACCAGCGCCAATACCAACGCCAACCTCACCCTCGAACCCGATGAACAGTGGCTGAATTTCGATAACCTCGAGCTCGCCGACTCCTTCTCCCCACAACGGGGAAAACTCCTCCCGAGCGCCGAGCCCCAACTCCCCCAACACCTTGCCAACGCCAACGCCCTCCTCGACCAACTCGAAACCCCCACCTTCGCCGTCGACCCCCTGAACGCCAGGGGCCACTTCGACACCATCGTCCACTGCACCGGCGCCATCGACGTCGGTGACAACGGACGCTTCCACCGCATCGCCGTCCAGGGCCAGGCAGGCACCACGCGGATGCGCTTCCGCGCCGTGCCCATCAACACCTCCAAAATCTACCGCGAGGCCCGCATCATCAACCCCTTTGACGCCCCCTTGCTCAGCGGACCCGTCGACGTCTTCCTCCACGGCGCCCTCCTCACGACCTCGCACCTACCCGCCACCGATCGCGGCGGCGAGATCGTCATCGGACTCGGCGAAGAAGAGCGACTCCGCATCGCCCGCAACACCAACGTCGAGGAAAGCACCAGCGGCCTCTTTGGCGGGACCACCCAGATCACCCACCGTGTCTCGCTCCAACTCAGCTCTGCCCTCAACGCTGTCGCCGAAATCGAGGTCATCGAACGCCTCCCCATCACCACCGAAAACGACATCGAGGTCGCCCTCGGACCCTGCAGCCCAGTGCCCATGCCCTATGAACAGAGCGAGCGCGGCAAACCCGTGCGCGGCGGCCTACGCTGGCTCGTCCACCTCGCGGCCGGCGGAGAACAGACGCTCTCCCTCTCCTACACCATCACCCTCCCTTCCAAACGCGAACTCATAGGGGGAAACCGACGTGACTAGCCACGACAGCGCCGCCATCACCCCGGCTCCTCCCCAAGCTGAACCGGCCATCCCGCCCGAGAGGCCCACCTACGCCAGCCGAGCCGTACACGTCACCCTCTACGAAGACCGCGCCGAGGTCCGGCGACACTGCGACCTCAACCTACAGGGGGGCATCGAGTGGATCGCCGTCGCCGGCATCTCCCCCTTCGTCGATGACCGCTCCGTTCAGGTTCGGATACTCCCAGATCCCGAGCCCATACCTGAACCGGCACCCGTGGACCACCCCACTGGCCAAGACGCGTCCAAGTCTGAACCCGCACCCCAAGAAGCCCCCGAAAGCACCGCACCTACCCCAGACGCTGCCACCGATGAAGTCCTCGACCTCGACCGCAGCGACGACCGTGAGCCGAGCCCTGCCACCCCACTGCCGGCCATCGACCCCGCCGCTGACGGCGCGGAAGACGACGGAGCGGACCTCCCCATCCTCCCCCTCGAAGAGCCCTCGCCCCAGCCCTGCCAGATCCTCACCGCCAGAGTGCGCCGGCGCGCCCTGGCCACGGCTCACTTCGATCCACTCGAGCTCGAAGAAGCCCACCGCGAAGCCCAGCGACGACTCAACGCCGCCCATCAGGCCCTGGCGCGCCTCCAGGCACGCTCGCAGCGCGTCGCCCATCTCGCCGACGACTGGCTCCAAGGACTGCGCCGCGTCCCCATCGCCGCCGACGACGAAGACCTGGACCAATGGCGCTCGGCCTTTGGTCAACTCGACTCCGCCCGCGCCGTCACCTTGGCCCAGCTCGAAGTCGCGCTCATCGAGCGCGATCAGGCCGAAATCGAAGCCCAACAAGCCTCCCAACGCCTCGCCGCCCAAGGCCCCCAGCCCCGCTACGAAGCGGTCATCGAAATCCAAATCGCCGCCAACCAGCCAAGACCCGTCGCCGTCGAACTTACCTACCGCACCCCCTGTGCCCTCTGGCGACCCGAGCACCTCGCCGAGCTCCAACACAGTGAAGACACCAGCGACGCCAAGCTGACCCTCACCACCTTCGCGACCGTCTGGCAGCGGACCGGAGAGAGCTGGCCCCAGGTCCAACTCACCCTCTCCACCGCCCGCCCTGGCCGCAGCGCCTCTCCACCCGCCATCGAAGATGACATCCTCGCCTCGCGGCGCAAGTCCTTCGAGGAGCGCCAACGGATCGTCATCGAAAGCCGCGACCAAGACATCGCCACCACCGGACCCGACGATGGACAGCGCGCAACCACCCAAATGCCAGGCGTCGACGACGGCGGCCAGGTCCTCGAGTTCACTGCCACCCACTCCATCGATCTCCCCAGCACGGGCGAAGCCTTGCGTGTACCCATTCACACCTGCCACATGCCCGCAAAAGTCTCCCGCGTCCTGCGCCCGGAACGCAGCCAAGTCGCCCATATCCGCGCCCTCGCCAACCTCGACAGCGATAAAGCCCTACTGGCCGGCCCCATCAACGTCGTCAGCAACGGCGCCATGGTCGGCCGCAGCAAAGGAGCCTTCGTCGCCCCTGGGGACGCCTTCGAGCTCGGCTTCGGCAGCGACGACGCCATCCGGGTCCGACGCCGGGTCCACAACTACCGCGGCGAATCGGCCATCACCGGCAACCGCACCCTCGAGAGCACCGTCGACATCTTCATCACCAACCTCTCGAAGCGCCACATCACCATCGAACTCACCGAACGCATCCCCGTCTCGGAGATCGGCGCCCTCACCGTCACCCTTCAGGAAGCCCGCGGCTTCCAACATGACGAAAAAACAGGCTTCCTCACCGCCAGACTCAGCCTCGATCCCAACGCCACCCAGCAGCACACCATCATCTTCGAAATCCGCTCTCCGGCCAAAAGCGAACTCCCCTTCTGAGTTACTCTCCTGGCCGCGCAAAGCCCGCACCCGCCATCACTGCCAACAACTCCGCCCGCGCCTCCACATCGATGACCTGCGCACGGCCGCTCCAGGCCGCCACCACCAAGGTCCGCTCCGACAACTCATCGCGAGCACCACACAACCAAACCTCACTGCGCAGCGTCCCAAAACGCACCTGGAAGCCCACCCCATACACGGCGATGTGCGGCGCAACACCGAGCGCACAGCGCTTCACGTGCCGACCCTCCACCGCCCCGCCCCATCCGTGCACCAGACCCTCCCCATAGGCCTCCACCGCCGTCGCCAACGTCTGGCTCCGCAAGCCCTCGGCCACCGCATCCGTGCGCACCATGGCCACCAACGCCTCCAAATCATTTCCCTCCAACGCCAGGTACAACACCCGCGACGGAGCCGTCCCGGAGAAGGGCACCTCCTCTGCCGACCAACCGGGCGGCACCTCCACCTTGAAACCTTCCCACGCCACCGCGCCCCCCTCCTGCGCCAGCGCCGCCGTCCCCCAACACCCAAAAACAATCACCAAAACCCAACACTTAACCATACAGTCTCCACGCCAATCCTCATCCCAGTGCCACGCCGACTCTCCTACGCAACGACCACCCGGTCAAGCGCTCCCTCATCTGCCACCCATCCTCCCCTCCCTTCTCTTGGGATCCACCCACGTCGCTCACCCCACCTACCCTCGCGCGCATGGCGCACCACGCCTGCACTGCGCTACAATTCACCCCGCGCCACTACCCCCATCCGGAGATCCAGGTGGCCAAGCTCCCTTCCCCATTGCATCAGGCACCACCATGGACCCACTCCGCACCCTCCTCACCCAGGCCCTCGACGATGACACCCTCACGGCAGAACATCGCCGCGCCGCCTTCGATCGCTTCCTCGTCGCCCTCAGCGCCGGCCACCTCCGCACCGCCGCCAACCACGACGGCACCTGGCGCGTCGATCCACTCGTCAAACGCGCCATCCTCCTCGGCTTCCGCCTCGGACGTCTCACCACCTTCCCCAACGCCGGCCCCCTCTCCTTCGCCGACAAAGACACCTACGCCCTCCAACCCCTCCCTCTCATCGAGCGCAACATCCGCATCGTCCCGGGGGGCAGCGCCGTGCGCGCTGGCGCCTACGTCGGCCACAACGTCACCATCATGCCACCGGCCTACATCAACGTCGGCGCTTACGTCGACGACGACACCATGATCGACTCCCACGCCTTGGTCGGCTCCTGCGCCCAGGTGGGCAAGCGCTGCCACATCTCTGCCGCCGCCCAGCTCGGAGGGGTCCTCGAGCCCATCGGCACCCTCCCGGTCATCATCGAAGACGACGTCTTCGTCGGCGGCAATTGCGGCATTTATGAAGGGACACTCGTCCGCCAAGGCGCGGTCCTCGCCTCGGGCACCATCCTCACCCGGGGCACCACCCTCTTCGACAACGTCCACGGACGAAGCTACCGGGCCACCCCAGACGGCACCCTCGAAGTGCCCCCTTACGCCGTCGTCGTCCCCGGCAGCCGTGCCCTCCCCGGCCCCTTCGCCCAGAGCCACCAGCTCCACACCTACGCCCCGATCATCGTCAAGTACCGCGACGCACGCACCGACCGCTCCACAGCGCTCGAAGAGGCACTGCGATGACCACCCTCTCCCTCCCCGACGACCTCCCCCAGTGGACCCGAGCCCACCGCCGCCACCTCCACGCCATCCCCGAGCTCGGCGGCGAGGAACGCCTCACCGCCACCTACCTCGCTGAACAGCTCGACGCCCTCGGCATGCCTCCCCACCGCGGCATCGGCGGGCACGGCCTGGTCGCCACCGTGGAAGGCGCCCTGCCCGGGCCCACCTTGGCCTACCGCGCCGACATCGACGCCCTGCCCATCAACGAGGCCAACGCCGTCCCCTACTGCTCGCAGCACCCCGGGCGCATGCACGCCTGTGGCCACGACGTCCACGCCACCATCGCCCTGGCCCTGGCGCGCGTTGCCAAAATCAACGCCGCCCACTGGCCCGGGAAGCTGCGCATCGTCTTCCAACCCAACGAAGAAGGCGCCCCCCAAGCAGGACCCTCGGGCGCCCAGGCCATGCTCAGCGACGGCCTCCTCCACCGCTTCCCCTTCGACGCCATCTTCGCCCTCCACTGCATGCCCGACCTCGACGTCGGCACCATCGGCTACTGCCACGGCGGCGCTTGGGCCAGCAGCGACCACTTCCGCGTCGAAGTGCGCGGCACCTCTTGCCACGGCGCCTACCCCCACACCGGCAGCGATCCCATCGCCGCCGCCGCCACGATGATCCCCGCCATCTACACCGCCTTGAGCCGGCGCCTCGACGCCCGACACCCACACGTCGCCTCGGTCTGCCGCTTCAGCGCCGGCAACACCTACAACGTCATCCCCGAGAGCGCCGAATTCCAAGGCATCTGGCGCGCCCTCGACCCAGAAACCGCCCACAGTGGGCAAGAGATCATCCGCGCCACCGTCGCCTCCGTCGCCCAGACCTTCGGCCTCCTCGCCGAGACTCACTTTCACCGCGGCGCCGACGTCACCACCAACGATCCCACCCTCCTGGCCTCGGCCCTGCCCATCCTCCAGCGCCTCCTCGGCCAGGACCTGCGCCTTCACCCACCTCAGATGGGCGCCGAAGACTTCTCGGCCTTCTCCGCCCGCGTCCCAGCCCTCTACCTCTACCTCGGCGTGCGCAACCCGGCGCTGGGCATCACCCACCCGCTCCACAGTCCCCACTTCGACGTCGACGAAGCGGCCATGCCCCTGGCCGTCCACACCATGGCCCACCTCCTCTTTGCCCTGGCCCAGAGTGGCCAGCCCTAGGCGCGCGTGACAACCCTGGTGACCGCCAGAGCGAGGCGAAAAAAATCGCGCAGAGGGTCTGCTTTTTTTGTTGACACCTCCTCGCTCTTCACGTACTTTCCGCCTCGCTTGAGCGCGCTGGGCGGACCGAACGGTCCTCTCAAGATGACCGGGCGTATAGCTCAGCGGGAGAGCATCGGCCTTACAAGCCGAGGGTCACAGGTTCAATCCCTGTTGCGCCCACTTGGGGTGGTAGTTGAGTTGGTTACAACATCGGCCTGTCACGTCGAAGGTCGCGGGTTCGAGTCCCGTCCGCCCCGCTAAAAAGCCCTGACTCTTTGAGTCAGGGCTTTTTTTTTACCCCATGCCTCTGCCTACCGACTCGAGCACCCGAACACCCGCCCGCGGAGGCTGCCCACCGCCCGCGCCAACCCAACCCAGCGCCGGCCCCATCCCCCCCCCCCGGAGGCACCGTGCAGCTCGCCCTCAAAAACATGGTGGCCCAACAACTCGCCGCCCGCGACATCCACTGCCCACGCCTGCTCCACACCATGGCGAGCATCGATCGCGCGCGCTTCGTCCCCCCCCACCTCGCTGCACACGCCTACGCCGATCACCCCCTCCCCATCGCCGCCGGACAGACCATCTCCCAGCCCTATGTCGTCGCCTTCATGACCCAAGCCATGGTCCTCCGCCCCGGGCACAGGGTCCTCGAAATCGGCACCGGATCAGGCTACCAGACCGCCGTCCTCGCGCACCTGGGCTGCCACGTCTACACCATCGAGATCCACCCCACCCTCACGGCGCTCGCCCGCACGACCCTCGCTGCGCTCGGCCTCACTCAGATCCACTTCCGCTGCGGCGATGGCTACCTCGGCTGGCCAGAAATGGCGCCCTTCGACGCCATCATCGCCGCCGCCGTCGCCCCCAAGATCCCCCCACCGCTCACCCACCAACTCCACCCAGAGGGGCGGCTGATCATGCCCATCGGCGACGCTGACGAACAGCACCTCGTCTTGGCACAGCACCGCGGCGACCGCCTCCAAGTGCAGCGCCTCCTGCCCGTTCGTTTCGTGCCCATGACGGGCCTGGCCGAAGCCTCGTCCCCCCCTGACCTCGTTCAGGGCAGCTCCGGCGCTGCCTCCGTCGCCAAGCCCAACACATAGCGGTCCAAGCGCCCCCCCTGCGACCGCGCCCCTTCTCGGGAACGCTGGCGCCAAGTTGCGCCTCCGTAGTCCCGCACACAGCGAAAGCCGATGTCCGCGTGCTGCGCCCCAGCCTCGCGCACGGAGCGCGCCGCCAAGGTCATCGGCGCTTGCTCCTCACGCGAAAAGGCCGCCCCCTTGACGATCCGCGCCGCCCCCCCCGGAACCACCTCGTCCGCGACCCATTCGCGCACGTTGCCAAAGCTATCCCACACCCCATAAAAACTCTGGTCCCCCTGGCCCCAGGGCATACCGCGCCCGCCTCGCACCAGCGGCTGCCCAAGATCCACACACAGCGGGTCCGGCGCGGCCGACACCGGCCGCGGCTCACGACAACGCCACGCCAAAGGCGGCTCACAGGCCGCCATGTGCACATGCGCGTGGCCACAAGAAAAGGTTGTTCCCCACGGGTAGGGCCACCCCAGTGGCCCCCGCGCCCCCCGCTCCCACTCCGCCTCCAACGGCAGGCGTTTCCCCACGGCCCGACAATATTCCGCCGCCTCATCCCAACTCACCCCGCGCATCGGCTCCCCTGGCTCGACCAGGCGCCTTCCCTGGGAACGCAGGAAATCCACCGCCTGCACTTCGTACACATCCATGTAAAACGGCGCGACCCACACCAGCCTGGCCGCCTCACCCTCTCCCACCACTGCCAGCCCACCGGGGATCAACACCATCTCCTCGGAGGCCAAGTCCTCGTTCAAGCCAGCCAATAACGCCCGCGGCGCTGAGCGCACCACCACACCCTCATCCAGAGGCCGCACCGCCACCTGCCACAGGGCCGCGCCCAAGGCGCTCACCCCCACCACCAGCGCCACCACCAACGCCACCACCAGGTAACGCCCCGTACCAGCACCGCGCCACTGTCCCGCGACGCCCGCTGCCAGCGCATCCCCCCAACGCCTCATGCGGCCCACCAGGCGCCACCACACCACCCGCAGACCGGCCCGCGAAGCCGCGCCAGCCGACGCGGCCGCGCTCCCACTCGAAATCTTCGCCTCCAACACGAGGGGCTGCGCCGCGACGTCTTCCCCGCACGCCTCCTCCTGCGGCGTACACGGCGCCACAGCGCTGGCACTCACCTGCAGCGCGAGCCAATCGGGCAGCACCCAAGCGCCACCCACCGGCGCTGGCCGGAAAAAGTCCTGCGGCCGCTCCAGGGCGGCCAAAAACGCCGCCGCCGTCTCGAAGCGCACCCCCGGGCGCTTGGCCAAGGCCCGCAGCAGCGCCCGCTCTACCCCCCCCCCGACCGCGCTGGGGAGAGACGCCTGGGTCGTGAGGTGCGCCGCCAACATCTCCGGCGCGCCCGATGCCGCGAAGGGAAAGTCACCAAAGAGCAAGCGATACACCATGCAGCCCAGGGCATAGACGTCGGCGCTCTCCCCTACCGTCTCGGGCTCGACCACCCACTCCGGCGCAAGCGTCCACACCGTCTCGGCGCTAAGCGACGCACAGAGGTGGACCTCGTCGGCGTGCAGGCGCATCCGCGGCAGATCCCACAGCACCACCCGGTGGGCCCCAACCCGCATCAGCGCCTCAGGGCCCAAGCGACCATGCACCAGGTCACCCTCATGCAGAGCCGTCAACGCCTTCACCCCTGGCCGCAGCCAACTCAACACCTGCGCCATGCTCCACGAGCGCCGAGTCGCAGCGGCCGCCGCCAGCGTCTCGCCCGCCACCTGGGCGCTCACCACCAGCGTCTGCTCCCGCCACCGCACGACCTCCAAAATATCCAGCAATCCCTTGTCGCGCAGGGACGCCGCCGCCCGCATCCGCGCCTCGAACAGCGCCGCGTGTGCCGGCTCTCCTTCGTAGACCCAGAGCCAGAGCGGCCGATCCAGAATCACATGCGTCGCCTCGTAGCGCGCCACCCCAGCCCGCTCCTCCAGGAAGATCCCCACTCGGTATTTCCCCAGGATCTCCGCCCCAAAGGTCAACGTCGGCACCGCCACCGCTTCCTCTTCACCCATCACGCTCTTCTCCTCCCACCCCAGCAGCGAGGGCCGCTTGAAATGTGGGCGCAAAGCCCTATCTTCACCCAACGCCGAGGGGTAAGGCAAACCACCGCCTCTGCGCCCCCAGCCCGACGCCACCCCAACCCGCCCTGCCAGAAGACGCAGCAGAGCCCCAGCGCCACCCCCAAAGCCCATGCAACAAGCCTTTCTCTTCGTCATCGATCCCATCAGCTCCCTCAACCCCGCCACCGACACCGGCCTGGCTCTCATCCACGCCGCCCAGCACCGCGGCCACCCCGTCTTCGTCGCCCGCACCCGAGATCTCTTCGTCCGTGACGGCGATCCCATGGTCAACGCCCGCCCCGTCGCCCTCAACCCAACCGCCACCCCCCACTACCAATGGCGCGGGCCCGGCGCGCCACTTGACCTCCGCACCTTCCACGCCGTCTTCATGCGCCGCGACCCTCCCTTCGACATGGACTATATCTTCGCCACCCACATCCTCAGCCTCGCCGAAGGGCACTGCCGCTTGATCAACGCCCCCCAGGGGCTCCGAGACTGCAACGAAAAGAGCTACATCCTGCGTTTCCCCTCCCTCATCCCGCCGACCTTGCTCACCAAAGACCCCCATCGCCTCCAGGACTTCCTGCAGGAGCACGGCGACGCCGTCATCAAACCCCTCGATGGCAAAGGCGGTGAGGCCGTGATTTTGCTCCACCAGGCCCACCTCAGCGCCCGCGCCATCATGGAGGTCTTGACCCATAACGGTCGGCACTACGTCATGATGCAACGCTACGTCCCAGAGAGCCGCGCCGGCGACAAGCGTATCCTCATGGTCGACGGCCGCCCCCTCGGGGCCTTCATGCGGGTGCCGGCCAGCGGCGAGCTGCGCGGCAACCTCGCCGCTGGCGCTACCGCCCAGGCCACCGACTTGACCCCCCGTGATCTGGAGATCTGCGCCACCCTGGCCCCAAGCCTCATCAGCCACGGCCTGCGCTTCGTCGGTATCGACGTCTTGGGGCCGTGGCTGACGGAGATCAACGTCACCTCACCCACGGGCGTACAACAGGTGCGCGCCCTGAGCGGCATCGATGTCGCCGACGCCCTCATCGCCGCCGTCGCGTGAGCCCGGCACCCCTCACTGCGCTGGCACTAACGCTATCGCCACCACGGGGCTGCGCACCACCAGGCCTTCCTCGCCCTCCTCACGGCCGTCAAAGACGAAGCTCAGCTCATAAGAGCCAGGGGCGACCGCTTCCGCCAGCGGCAAAGTCGGCCACCGTGGCATCTCCACGGAGGTCCACGCCAAGTCCGCCGGGCTGATGAAGAGATGCTTCGCCTCTCCCACAGGCAAACTCAAGACCGTGCGCTTGCCAAAGGGCAGATCCCGGGTGTTCGACAACTGTATCGCCGACCAGTAGCGGTGGCCATCGCCATCACTCAGCTCCAAGCGTGCCACCCCACTCTCTCCGACGATGGCATCGCCATGGTTGCGAATCTCCACCCGCACCACCGGCGCCCGCGTCAACGACCAGCGCGTGTCCTCCGTCTCCAGGGCGATCTGAATGCCCCCTACCGCCTCACCCCACGCTCGCGCCACTGCCGGCGGCGGGGTCTCTTCTTCGGCAGCCTCCCGTGGTGGCGCAGCACGGCAACCAGCGCCGAGCATGACCACGAGCCCGCAGAGCAACGGCCCAGCCCAAGGGCCGCAACGCCCCAGGGACGTGGATCCCCCAAAAAAGGCACCCCTACGAGCACCCCCCATCAATTCGCGCGCACCCTCGCGTTGAACTCTCATCTCGCTCCACGACACGGAAAGGACCATGAATCGGCGTCGCGCGCCTTCGCAGCGCCCAACGCCACCTGAAGCTGGCCAAGATAGCCTGCTTTGCCCGCTTTGACGAGGAAAGTCCGCCCCTGGGCCTTGCTGCCACCACTTGAGCTTTGGGCACATCTTGACGCCCGGCATGAGCCCTAGTAGTGCTGCGCCTTAATCGTGTCGCCGCCTCGGCCCAGCGACACTCGCGCCGACTTCCCCTTGCCCCCCAACGAACGACTTATGATCAATCTCGCCCTCTCTCTGGCCGCTGGCATCATCGCCTGGATCCTGACCACCACCTTCACCGACAGCATCTGGGCCGGCCTCTTGCCCTTCATCATCATCGTCCCAGGCCTGCTCATTTATTTGGGCCGCCGCACGGGAAAGAAGCTCGAGGTCATCGCCCAGGAAGCCCAGCGGCAGATGACCCAGGTGCAGAACGCCCGCACCCCCAAACAACGCGACGCCATCCTCGACCGCGCCGTCGAGGTCCTCAAGCAGGGCTTGGTCTTCAAACACCATCAGTTCTATGTCGCCGCCCAACTCAACGCCCAAATTGGGCAGATCTACTATGTCCAGAAGCGCTTCAAAGAAGCCCGCCCCTATCTCGAGCAGTCTTTCGTCCGCAACTGGATTTCCGGCGCCATGCTCGGCTGCTTGGACTTCAAGCGCAAAGATTTCGACGCCATGAAAAAGAACTTCGAGCGCACCATCAAACACAACCGCAAGGAGGCCCTCCTCTGGAGCGTCTATGCCTGGTGCGTTTGGAAGAACGGCGACCCCGATGAAGCCTTGCGCATCCTCAATCGCGGACTCGAGGTCCTCAAGAGCGACGAGCGCATCCAAGCCAACGTCGATCTCTTGCGCAACAGTAAAAAGATGAAAATGCGGGCTTGGAAAGAGCTGTGGTATCAGTTCCACCTCGAGAGCCCACCCACACCCAAACCCAAAATTGACCGCCGCGCCGTCTTCCGGGGCGCCCCCTGACCGCCTCAACCACCCTGGAGAAGCACCATGTCCATCGAGAGCATCAAAGCCGTCGATCCCGAAGTCTACGACCTCACCCGCGCCGAAGAGCAGCGCCAACGCGACGCCATCCGCCTCATCGCCAGTGAGAACTACACCTCACCTGCCGTGCTCGCTGCCGTCGGATCCGTTTTCGCCAACAAGTACTCCGAGGGCTATCCAGGCAAGCGCTACTACCAGGGACAGGTCAACACGGACGCCATCGAGAACCTCGCCATCGCCCGCGCCAAAGAGGTCTTCCAGGCGGAGCACGCCAACGTCCAGCCCTACAGCGGATCACCAGCCAACATGGCCATGTACCTGGCCCTCTGCCAGCCGGGCGATCCCATCGTCGGCCTCGGCCTCCCCGCTGGCGGTCACCTCTCCCACGGCTGGAAGGTCAACTTCTCGGGCATGCTCTTCAAAGCGGCGCAGTACGGCGTCGACCCCAAAACCGAGCGCATCGACCTCAAAGCCGTCCGCGACCTCTGCCTCGAGGTCAAGCCCAAGGTCCTATCCGTGGGGACCACGGCCTACTCCAGGGCCCTCGACTTCGCCGGCTTTGCCGAAGTCGCCCGCGAAGTGGGTGCCTACCTCGCCGCCGACGTCGCCCACGTCGCCGGGCTCATCGCCGGTGGCGTCTACCCCAACCCCACGCCCTACGCCGACGTCGTCACCACCACCACCCATAAGACTCTGCGCGGGCCCCGCGGTGGCCTCATCCTCTGCAAGGAGAGCCATCAAAAAGCCATCGATCGGGCGGTCTTCCCCGGCCTCCAGGGCGGTCCACACATGAACCAGATCGCCGGCCTGGCCATCGCTCTCAAAGAAAGCACCACGCCTGCTTTCAAAGCCTACGCCGCCCAGGTCGTCGCCAATGCCAAGGCCCTGGCCGAGGCCCTGCAGCAGCGCGGACTTCGACTCGTGGCCGGCGGCACCGACTGCCACCTGGTGCTCGTCGACCTCACCCCTAAAGGCGTCCCCGGCAAAGTCGCCGCCATCGCCCTCGAGAAGGCCGGCATCATCTGCAACATGAACTCCATCCCCTTCGACCCACGCAAACCCTTCGATCCCAGCGGCATCCGCATCGGCACGCCAGCCATCACCTCCCGCGGCATGAAAGAAGACGTCATGGCCACCATCGCCGAGTGGATGGTCACGGTCATCGAGAACGCCGACGATGAAGAGGTCATCGCCAGAGTCACTAACCAGGTCATGGAGCTGACCGCCCACTACCCCGCGCCGGGCCTGAGCTGACCGCCCCGCCGCCCACCGCCGCGCGGCAACGGCCCATGACCGGTCACCGCCCATCGACCCGGCCCAGGGCGATAACACCTCAGGGGCGCGGCGGCACCCGAGGCCAACTCTGCGCCACCGTGCGCTTGAGGCGGCCCGTCAAATCCGGCGCCCGCAACAAAGCCCGCGCCTCGCGCAGGATGATGCGCCGCGCCGACTTCGGATCGCATGCCACGGCGCGCTTGAGCTGTAGCACCGTCCCGAGATGGTTGTACAACAGGCGCTGGTCGAAACGGTCGAAGCCCGCCGCGCGCTGCCACAGCCCTGCCATCTCGGCCTCGCGCTGCAACTCGGCGCGAAATTCTGGGTGGGCAATCGCCACCAGCGCGTGGGCCCGGTCCACTGCATCCAGGTCCTTGATCTCTGCCGCCCCGTACTCGGTCACAATCACGTCGGCAAAGCAACGCGGCACACTCACCGGCGTCCCCGGGGGCAGCACGGAACAAATGCTCGACACCCGCCGCCCCTTGACCTTCCGCGTCGACTTCAAACACAGCACGCTCCGCCCACCCTCCGAACGCTGGGCCCCCATCACGAACTCGAGCTGCCCACCGATACCGCTCACCTGTTTGAAACCCACCGCGTCTGAACACACCTGCCCGTGTAAATCCACCAGCAAAGCCGAGTTGATGCTCTTCATCCGGCGGTTGCGACCTATCTCACAGGGATCATTGGTCGCCTGGATCGGCAACAGACGCACCTCCGGGTTGCGATCCACCCAGTCGTACAGCCGATCCGTACCCGCCGCAAAGGAGCCCACGATCATCCCATCCCACAGCGCCTTGTCCGCGCTGTCCAAAGCCCCCGCTTCGTGCAGCGCGAGGATGCCATCGGTGAGCATCTCCGAATGCACCTTCAAACCGCGCCGCTCACACAAGTGCTGCGCCACGTAAGTCGGCACCCCGCCTATCCCCAACTGCAAGGTATCCCCATCGCCAACGAAAGCCTGAACATGACCCGCAATGCGCCGCTCCACCTCACTGGGGACGATACAGGGGATCTGGGGCATGGCTTCCACGTGCACATAAGCAGCGCTGGCTTCCGACAGGTGGAGGCGATTGTAGTCGTAAGCCTCCACGCCCATGACCCAAGGCATCCACGGGTTGATCTCCAGCACCAGACGAATATCGTCACGCTGCCGATAATTCTTGAAAACCTCATAGAGAATCTCGCAGTTCACCCCCAAGTTCACGAAGCCCTCGCTGTCAGGCGGTGTGCAACTGTGTACATGCACATCGATACGACCGGGTTCACGCAAAACGTCCGTGAACTGCACGAACTGACGCGGCAAATGCACCACCGACTTGCCCATCTTGCTCGCCAAAAAACGATCCAGCGGCGACGCATAGGCACTCACCATCGTCACCTGCGGCTGCTGAAGAAAGGAATAGGGCTCGATGGTCATGGCGCTGTACAGCTCCAGAGCCTCGAAGTCCCGCCGCTCCCCCAAACGCCGCAACAGACCGCGCGCCACCCCCATGGCAAAGGTGGAGTACAACGTACACCGCCGCGGAAATGAAGCGATGATCTCATCCACTGGCTTGAGCTTCTCCCGCAACAAGGCCTGCGTCGCCGCCGGGTAGTCCGCCAAATCAAAGCGCCCCGAGCGGGCAGCATAAACGTCGTTCACACCTTCCATCACGCACCTCCTCTGGCCTCCTAATTAGCCGCTTTGCGCCAGCAGGTCTAGACCCCCTGCCTCAACCCCTGTGCCCTGCCCAGCGCGGCTCTGCATTGCAACGACGCAGAACATCTGGAATACTAGGCCCCCAACTGGCACGCCATGCCCCGCACGCGTGCCACTCCCACGACCGATCCACGTCGTCGCTCTTCGCCGTGTTGAGACCTTGTCTCCCAACCCTCGCCATAGCGCACCCCCAAGTGTCAACACCACAGCACGCTGGCTGATCTGTCTGGGACTGCTCTGTCTCCTGGGCCATCCCCACCGCAACGCCCACACCGCCCCCCTCGCCGTGCAAAGCGCCACCACCCTGCAGGCCTCGGTCCTCCCTGGGGGACAATGGCCCACCATCCAGGGGCGGCTCATGGACAATGTCAACCAGGGCCTCCAAGCACGCATCGATCTCCTCGTCTTTGTCGAGCCCCCCACCCAACCCCTCCCTCGCCCTGGAAGCGCGGCCCTCCCGCCCACGCCAGGAGCCGCACCGGCCGCATCCTTCTCCCTCAACACCGATCGCTTGGGCTACTTCGAGCAAGAGGTCTTCCTCCCTGAAGGGGATTACCGAGCCAGCATCAACTTCCACGGCCACGGCGACCACCGCGCCACCCAACGCCAGCTTCGCTTCCAAGTGCGGCGCATCTCCTTCCAGCCCCAGATCAACTTCCCCCGCAACGTCCTCGCCAACACCAACACCACCATCCCCATCGAAGTCCGGGCCAAGCTCAACACCCCAACCGACAAAGACCTCGCCTTCACCTTGCGCATCGGCCAATGGCCCCAACTCACCGAGACCATCTCCCTCGCTGACAACCCACTCGCCTTTACCAGCAACCTCCTCGGGCAAAACCTGCGCGCCGACCGCATCGAAATCCCTGCCCAACGACTCGCCTCCGGCCCCAACCCCTTCGCCCTCGAAAGCAACCACCCTGACATCTTCATCCCCGTCGCCCTCCACGGAGAGGCCTTCATTTTTCGCAACCCCAAGCTCAAGCTCTACGCCGAGTACAACCTCGATCGCGAACAACGTGGCTTGCGCGTCTTCGGAGAGGCGGACACCGAGGCCGGACCGCCCACCCAGGCCCTCCTCCGCGTGCAAGTCACCAACCAGAGGCGTCCTTGGCAGGAAGTCGGCACCGCACGCGTTCAGGACGATGGCTACTTCGAAACCCTCATCCCCCGCGATCGCTTGCCGCCTGGCGACATCCTCCTGCGCGTCCTCCTCAGCCCCGACCACGGCGAACCCTTCGCCTCACCGAGCATTGAACTCGAGATCCCCGTCCCCAGCGCCACCGGCTGGGGCTACCTCCTCATCCTCACCCTGGCCACCCTCTCCGCACTCGCCCTCGTCGCCTGGCTCACCAAGCATGCCGTCCATATCCTCAGGCAACGCCGCCGCCGCCGCCCCGCCCCTCTCCCCGATGCACCCTCCCGCCTCAGCCCCGACCTCAGCGCCGGCCCCCCCCCGCCCATGAGCACCGACCTCGACGGACGCGTCATCGACTTCATCGACCAGACACCAGTGGTTAGCGCAACCATCGACATCTTCCTCGCCGGAAAGATCGTCGCATCTACCACCGCCGATGCCAGGGGACGCTTCCGTCTCCGCGCTCTGCCCCGTGGCCGCCTCAGCCTCAACATCAGCGCCAACGGCTACGTCAGCGCCAGCGCCCCTATCCTCGTCCCGCTTCCCGCCCAAAAACGCCAGATCCGTGTCGAACTGTGCTCGGTCCGCGAGCAAATCCGCCGCGTCTTCAACTGGTTCTTGACCGTATACGCCCCCCACACCCAGCTCTGGGGCCAACGCACCCCACGCGAAATCGAGGCCGAACTCCGGCGCCATCTCGACACCTGGGTCCAGCACCTCGGCCCCAACCAGCCCCTCCACCCCGACCTCCTCGGCCAGCTCCTCGCCGGCCCCATCGACGCCCCAGAGCTCACCTCCCTCTTCCGACAAATCCTCGAAGAGGTCTACTACTCGCACCGCACCTATCAAGAAAACATGGCCCACCACGCCCAAGACATCGCCTCGCGCTTGCAGCCCCGGCTCGCCAACCGCCACGTGCCGTCGGACCACGCCCAACCATGCTAAGCCGCCTCACGCCATGCGTCTCTCTGGCGCTCCTCATCCTCTGCGCCACCCCGGCCCGCGGCCACGACAGCTTCAACAGCCAACGCCAAACGTGGGACGGCCTCAGCGACTTCGTCCACACCGCCCTCGAACAGGGCTTCACCCTGAACCCACGCAGCCTCCTCGACTACAGCCAGCTCCAACGACAACGCCCCATCCTCATCATCCACCCCAATCAGCCTCTACAGGCCAAAGATCTGCAAGACTTCGTCGCCGATGGCGGTCGGGTCCTCATTTATGATGACTTTGGATCCACGGCCGCCTTTCTTGCCCAACTCAGCGAGCCCATTCACCGCCTGAACCCAACGCCGCCACACGCCGCCAAGTTCCACCTCAACGCCAACCCCAACCTCCCCCTCCTCAACACACCCGGCACCCACCCCCTCCTCGACGACGGCGTGCGACGCATCGCCGCCAACCACCCCGCGGCCTTCATCTCCACCCTCCCTGCGGTCATCTACTACGACGATCCTAGCCTCGGCTTCGCCTATGATCTCAGCCTCGGCAAAGGCAAGCTCATCCTCGTCGGCGATCCCAGCCTCCTCATCAACCTCATGCTCTCCCTCGAGGACAACCGCCTCTTCGCCATCAACACCCTCCGCTACCTCTGCGACAACCAACACCCTTGTCCCATCGATCTCTATGTCGGTGATTTCCCACAGAGCGGTACCTTTCAAGACAAACAAAGGACACGCCAGCGCCAACGCCTGCGCGAGGCCTTTACCAATCTCAACCAACTCATCGCCGCCACCACCCACTGGCTACCTGAACAGCGCTTCCTCAGGGCCGTCCTGCTCCTCCTCACCGTAGGCCTCCTCCTCCTCGGCTTCGCCATCTTCCCCATGGTCCCACCGCGCTTCCTCACCCTGATCATCAAAGCCCCAGACCGCTTCATCCCGCGCTCCGATTTCGAGCGCAACATGCACCTCTTCTCCAGCACCGCCACCGCCCCGACCTACGCCCTCCCCCTCGCCATCCTGCGCGACGATTTCGAGAACGATTTCTTGCGACGCCTCTACCCAGGGACCCCCATCCCCGACACAGAAGCACGCTACCGTCCAGCCGTAATGGCCGAAATCGCCCAGCGCTATGCCAACCTCGTCGCGGCCAACGATCCCCTGGCTTGGAAACATCGCCGCGCCCAGGCCTTGCGTTTGCTGCGGGACTTCGCCAGGCTGCCCAACCGCGTCCACTTCTTCGCCCAACCCCGCGGAAGGTGGACCAAAAACGATCTCCTCCGCCTCCACAGATCTTGCCAAGAAATGCGCGCCTCACTCGGCATGAAGGGATGAATGGCCATGTGTGAACATGCCTCAGATGAACAGCCCCGCGTCACCGACGACGCCCCCGATCTCACCCAGCGCTTCGAGCAGATGCGCCAAGCCATCGCCACGGCCTTCGTCGGCCCCATCTCCACCCTCGAAGTCCTGCTGGTCGCGCTACTGGCAAGGGGACACGTCCTCCTCGAAGGGGTCCCAGGCGTCGCCAAGACCACCCTCGTCAAGGCCTTCGCCCAGACCCTCGACTGCACCTACCGCCGCATCCAGTTCACGCCGGATTTGTTGCCCAGCGACATCACTGGCACCTACGTCTATGACCGCAAAAGTGACGCCTTCGTACTTCGCGAAGGGCCGGTCTTCGCCAACATCGTCCTCGGTGATGAGATCAACCGCGCCCCGGCCAAAACCCAGAGCGCCCTCCTCGAGGCCATGCAGGAAGAGCAGGTCACCATCGATGGCGTCACCAAGGCGCTCCCGTCCCCTTTCTTGGTCCTCGCCACCCAAAACCCCGTCGAGCAAGAAGGCGTCTACCTGCTGCCCGAGGCCCAGCTCGATCGCTTCCTCATCAAAATCCGCATCGACTACCCCACCCTCAACGACGAGGTTCGGGTCCTGGCCCAACACACCCACCGCAGCGCCCCCCTGCAAGCCATCTTCACGCCTGAGGAAATCAACCACTGGGCCGACGCCAGCGAGCAGGTCACCGTCCGCGATGAGCTGCTCCTCTACATGGCCAAGCTGGTGCGTTTCACCCGCGAAGTACCAGACGTCGCCCTCGGAGCCAGCCCACGCGCCGCCATCGCCCTACTCCGCTCGGCCAGGGCCCGGGCGCTCTTGCAGGCCAGAGACTACGTACTCCCCGACGACATCAAAACCATGGCCCCATTCGTCCTCCCCCACCGGATCCTCATCCACCCAGAGGCCGAGATCAGTGGGACCACCGCTGCCGACGTCGTCGCTCAAGCCATCGAGAGCGTACGCTACGCCTGACCCTCACCACGCCTGACACCAGCCCCTATGCCCCCCTATCTCACCACCGCAGGCAAAGCCCTCCTGGCCAGCGCGCTCACCTGGTTCTGCGCAGCCGCACTCTTGGCCACCATGGGAAAGAGCCAGGCCGTGTGGCCTGTGCTCCTAGGCGCCTCAGCCATGCTCGGCGTCCTCATCGTGGCCTACTTCATCACCATCCCCGTCGGGCGTATCCTCGACAACATGCTTCAGGTCAGTGTCAAACCGCCCCAGGCTGGTGCCCACCTGCTCACCCACGACACGGTCCACCCGCGCCTGCTCCTGCACAACCGCAGCGGCTGGCGCCTGCGCCTCACCCACACCATCCCTGAGGCCTCCACCCCGCTCTCCTGTGACGCCGAGTGCCTGCCCAGCCTCGACCTCGATGCGCACGCCTGGCTACAGACCGCAATCCCTACGACCGCCCACCGCAGCGGCCGCTGGTTCATCCACGGCATCCACCTCACCGCTCTGACCTCCTTCTCCCTCTTCGCCGTTCGCACCTACAAAGCGGCCCCGCTGGCCATGCTCTTCCTCCCCAAACCCCTCCCCCAAGCGCAGCAACACCAGCCAACGGCGCTCACCCTCGACGAGCGCTTCGGTATGCACTTCATTCGCCAGCGCGGCTTCGGCACCGATCTCAGAGAGATCCGCGAGCACCAGCCGGGCGATCCCTTCCGCAACATCGCCTGGAAGGCCACGGCACGCTGCGGCCGACTCATGGTCAGAGACTTCGAGAGCGAACGTGCCATCAACGCCTACCTCCTCCTCGACATCTCGACCACCATGAGAGGCGCCCGCCACCAGCAAGACAAACTCGAGCATGCCCTGCGACTCATCGTCGATTTCTCCCGCAACCTCCTGCGCGGAAACGATCAATGTGGGCTCATCACCTTCGACGAGAGGATCTACGGACACCTCCCCCCCCGCGAAGGCCGCCTCCACTTCCAACGCCTGCAGAAACACCTCCTCGGGCTCCATCGTGTCGTCGATGAAGGCCTCACCGAATACGACGAAGACGAAGTCATCGACGCCCTCGTCCGCTTCCTCATGCTTCAGTTCCGCTTGGATTTCCGCCGCCGCGCACCCAGACGACACAGCACCAATCGACCCCCAGCCATCGAGGACCATATCGATGTCGAGCTCCTCAACCGGTGGTTGAGGAGTGCCATCCACGACCAAGCACCGACCAGCCTCGCCGAAGAACGGGTCGGCATCGTCCGCGCCAAGCAACTCTCCCTCGCGCGCCACTTCTGCCTCTTGCACGGCGTGGAGATCCCCTTCCGCACCGAAGCACGCTTCGGCACCAAAGAGCATGGCCTGGTCGCCGCCCTCGAAGCAGCCATCGTCCGCGCCAAAGGGCCAACCTTGGTCCTGATTATCACGGACCTCTCCGGGCTGATGCACACCGAGCGTCTCGTCAAAACGCTCCACCTCGCCCGCGCCAAACGACACAAAGTCGCCTTCCTCGTGCCAGTGGCGCCCTCCTATGTCAACCCCAGTGACCAAAGCCCAGAACAGAGCATCCTGCACGAGATCTTTGCCGCGGGCGATCGCCACGAACGCCGGCGCGTCTTGCGGGCCCTGCGCCAAGCCTCAGTTCCCAACATCGAAATCCACGCCACCGATCGCATCGAACCCATTCTCCAGCGCCTCCGCCTCCTCCACTGAGCCGCCACGGCGCCTGCCGCACTGCAAAACCCCTTGCCCACCTGGACGACACCATGACCTACAGCATGACCGGCTTTGGCCATTACACTCTGCAAAACGAAAGCATCGAGATCCGGGCCCAACTTCGATCCGTCAACCATCGCGGCCTCGACACCAGGATCGTCACCAACCCTAGCTCACCGCGTTTTGAAATCGAAGCCCTGCCCCTGTTCCGCGAACACATCGGCAGAGGAAGAGTCGAGCTCTTCATCACCGTTGAGACCGCTCAGCGAGAACGGCCGGGCTTCGACCTCTCCTTTGCCCAAAAACGCCTGCAAGACCTCAAAATACTCGCCACTGCCCTCGACCTCCATTGGTCAGAAGAACGCTTCATCCCCGCGCTCCTCAAAGCGCATGATCTCTGGCGCGATCAAGGCAACGATCTCAGTTCGGAGATCGACCAGCACCTGCCACTGCTCATGGAGGCCACCATCGCCGCCCTCCACGCCCTCAACCAAACGCGAAAAACCGAAGGTCAGCGGCTGCACCAAGGCATTTTGGAGATGCACCAGCGCTGCACCCATCACCTCGAACACATTGCCCAGCGCGCCCCCGAGCGCATCTCCGAATTCCAGAAGCGCATCCTGGAGCGCGTCGCCGCCCTGGCACAAGAACTCCCCCTGGACCCTCAGCGCTTGGCCCAAGAGGTCGCCATCATCGCCGAAAAAGCTGACATCCAGGAAGAGCTGCTCCGCGCCCAATGCCACCTCGACGCCATCGCCGATCTCTTCCCACCAGAACCTCCACCCACGTTGTGCATGGGGAAAAAACTCGATTTCTATCTCCAAGAACTGAACCGAGAGGTCTCTACCATCGCCGCCAAAGCCAAGGACAGCGACATCGCACAACACACCATCGAGCTCAGAGCGCTCATCGACGCCATGCGTGAACAGAGCGCCAACCTACAGTAGACCCCAATCCCCCTGGAGCCCAAGATGCCCATCACCCCAATCGTCGATGAACACCTCCTCATCGTCTGTGGCCCGAGTGGTGCCGGAAAGAGCACCCTCATCGCCGATCTCCTCGCCAACCGCCCCGCAGCCCAGCTCTCTGTCTCCTACACGACGCGCGCACCACGCGGCCAGGAAGTCGATGGCCAAGACTACCACTTCACCCATAAAGACCATTTCCTGCGCCTCATCGACGACCAAGCCCTCGCAGAGTGGGCGGAGGTCCACGGCAACTACTATGGCTCGCCCAAGAGCACCATCGCAGACGTCGCGACCCAACACCGCACCCTCATCTTCGACATCGATTTCCAGGGCGCCATCCAGCTCAAGAATGGCTACCCCCTGGCCTGGTCCGTACTGATCGCCCCACCCTCCATGGCGGTGCTCTCCCAACGCCTGCGGGCCCGTGCCACCGACAGCGAAAGCAGCATCGTCAAGCGACTCGCCAAAGCCACCGAAGAACTGAGTCACCACAAGCGCTTCGACTTTCTCGTCGTCAACCACGACCTCGCCGCGGCAAAACGGGAACTCACAGCCATCTTCGACGCCCTCGCCCTGAGACAACACCGCCGCGCCTTGCAGACTCGCTGCCTCGAGTCTTTTTTTCCCTGAGAAACCCTCCCATGCCCTCCCTTGTCTCAGCAAAGACCCGACGCCCCCGCGCGTCTCCATGCTGACATTTCAGCCATGGTGGCTGGATTGACCCTAGGCCCGCCCCTTGCTATAGTCTCCCCAATGTGTCTGCGCTTTTTGCGAATTGACGCAACCGCATGCGCCCATCGTGTATGGAGTTCCCAATGAAAGCTTGGGTCACAGCCTTTGTTCTGGCACTGTCACTCGCCTCCTTCGCACCCGCCTTCGCCCAAGACGGCAGTGTTAAAGAAAAATTCTACAACTTCGATGACATGCTCATCGATGGTGAGTTCAAAAGGCCCCAGGGCATGTTCGAAAACGCGCGCAACAAAGCCAAGTTCGAACGCCTGCTCGCCCTGAAGAAGAGCTTCCTCCCCAACATTCAAGACTCGGTGCAAGAGGAAGCCCTCAATCAATGATTTTCTCCTTCGCCCTTTACGTTACCACTGAGCCAACGGGAGACGTTTTCGCATGAGAATCGTCTGCGATAGCTGCGGCACCAAGTACTCGATCCCCGATGATCGCGTGCGCAACAAGCCTTTCAAAATTCGCTGCAAAAAGTGCTCGTACACCATCGTCGTCGACGGCACACACAACCAGCAGGCCGAAGAAGCCATCTGGTATGTGGTCATTAACGGGGAACAGGTCGGACCCATCTCTGCGCGAGACGTCGAAGCTTACTACTACAACCAGCAGATCTTGCTGGACTCCTATATCTGGAGAGATGGCTACGGCGATTGGGTCCAGGTCTCGGCTGCGCCCGAATTCGAGCACCTCGCCCAAGGAGCCGCCGAAATCGCTGCACCAGACCCTCAGGCGCTCCCTGATCAACAGGCGCTCCCTGATCAACAGGCGGCCTACGACCAACAAGCGGCCTACGACCAACAGGCGGCCTACGACCAACAAGCAGCCTACGACCAACAAGCAGCCTACGACCAACAAGCAGCCTACGACCAGCAACTCGCTGGAATCAATGCCCCGAGCGAAGATCACGACGAGGCAGACGAAACCCGGATTCTCCCCCTTGACGCCGTCGGCCAAGCACAGGGCGTAGCCGCTTTTGCAGCCGCATCGGCACCAGAGCCCTCGGGCTTTGAAGCCTTTGGCGATCTCAGCGCACCCGCCGAAGCCCCTGAAAGTGACTTCGGCGGACTCGACGATCTCGACATCCAGAGCAAAGGCCCGAGAGTCACTGCCAACGATCTCGTCGGCGCGCGAAGTGAAAACTCCGTGCTCTTCAGCCTGTCAAACCTGCAAGCCGTCAGTGGGCGCACCTCCAAAGAAAAGAATGCGCCCGCAACCACCGGCTCTGGCCTCATCGACATCAAGGCCCTCGCCTCGAGCCAAGCCGTCCCGGCGGACAAAAGGAAATCCTTTGACGACGGCGGCTTCGATGGCGCTGTCATCCCCGTGCCGGCCATGATGCCCCTCGGCACCAGGAAGTCCAACACGGGCCTCATCATCGGCATCAGCGCCGGTGCCTTCGTCTTCCTGGCCCTCATCACAGTGGTCCTCATCCTGGTCCTCTCCAAAGACGACAAACCGACCCCTGGGGCCAAAACAGCCGCACCGGTGCAGCAACCCGTCGAAGCACCCGATCTCGGGGTCGGAGGCGCGGCCGTCGTCGCCCATCAAGTACCCGGCGACACCACCACCCAACAGGTCACACCAGAAGAGCCCACCAAAGAAGACACCGAAGCACCAGCCAACACCGCCACCGAAGGGGATCCCAAAGGCGACGAGGGCGCTGAGAACGGCGACACCCAAGACGATGCCACCGAAACCGCCGCCGTCGAGGCCGCCGCTGCTACCAAAACCAGCGAAACCCGCACCACCCCAAGAGACACCAAACCGAGAGAGTCATCCTCCACCAAAGAAACCACGAAGCCCGCCGAAACACGCGACACCAAGCCCAAAGAAACCACACCTCCTCGCGAAACCAAGCCCAAAGAAACCAAGCCCAAAGAAACCAAGCCCAAAGAGAGCGACAGCGGCGGTGATTCGAGCGGTGACCTCACCAAGGACGAAATCGGTAAGGTCGTGCGACAGAACTTCGGCCAAATCAGAACTTGCAGCCGTGACGCTGAGGTCAAAGGCACCCTGCGCGTCTCCTTCGTCATCAAAGGGGACGGACGTGTCACCAACGCCAGGATCTCCAGCTCCGAGTTCGAAGGAACCCGTGTCGGCGCGTGTGTGCTCAAAGTGGTCAACGGGATGCGCTTCCGCGCCTTCGGTGGCTCCGACAAGAGCATCGCCAACTATCCCTTTGCTATCAACTAGTTAAATATTGCAACGAGCGTGGCGGCCCGTCCCCCCTGCCGCTCCCTCTCCAACGCGAGCGCACAAAAACTGTGCGCTCGAAAAAAAGGCATCACCCATCATGCCCAGCAGCCACGAGACGTCGTCTCCACAGAAGGGACGACTCACTCAGCCTCTTGCCCTCCTCATCGTCTTCACCGCCATGCTCGCCGTCGGCATCTCTTTGCTCATCATTGAGCCGGCCGCCTCTCATCTTCCGCCCGCAACCCCAGCCAACCTCACCGCCTACCCTGCCATTCCAGCCCCCTCCCTGGACCAGGCTGACTTCACCGTGACCCAACCTGCACAGGGCACCCAAAAGCCACTGCGCTACGCGCCACCCAGTGAAGACTTGGTCCTCCGCAACCAACTCTCCATTACCCAAAAAGTCGTCTTCACCCGCAAAGACAGCACTTCGACAGTCACCACGGCCCTCTCGGCCACGGCCCTCCTCGAACCCAACCTGCGCGACCCCTCCAAGGTCTTCATCTCCTTCACCGACTTCTCCATCCGCGTCGACAGCAATGGCGATAGCGTTGCTTTGCCTGCGGTCAACACCCTCCTTGAAGGCATCCGCTTGGTCGTCGTCTTCGACCCAGTCACCGGTTTTGAGGCCGACGCTAGCCTCGTCACCATCAACCCACAAGTCAGACGCATGCTCTCCCTGCTGGTTGACGTCCTGCGCCAGGCCTATCCACCCCTCGCGGCCGAAAACGTCGCCCCTGGTTCCCACTGGCAGCGAGAAGGACAATGGAAGTCCAGCGAACGTGGTGCCGTCTCCACCAACATGGTGCAAATGGTGCGCTATGAGGAACCCGACGCCTACGCCCGCCTCGACACCACGACCGCCCTGGAGCTCGATGGAAACATTGGGCGCGCTGCCATTAAGGGCAGCGGCGAAGGCAAGGTCACGTCGACCCTTGACCTTGCCCACGGGCGCGTGACGGCCAGCCACGGAGAGCTCCGTTTCGAACAGAATATCCACCAAGGCCCAGAGCAGGTGAGCCAGAGCCTTCAACTCAACTTTGAGCTGCAAGCCTTGAGTCCACTCTCCCTGGAAGAGATGTTTTGACCCCCCCTCCTTTTTTGCCGCTCCCCACCCCCCAACTGCACACGATAGAAAACTGGTGCGCCTGTCCCGTCGGCCACTTTTCTGCTCGAAGCTGCCACCTATTTGCTTGAGGAGCGACCCGGCATGTGGGAGCCGACGACCTACATCGACACGCATTTCGCGGCCAAATACCACATCATCGCCCTCGCCGAACACAGCGACGCCGCCGCCTTCTTCTACGCCCATGACACCTTTCTTCGCCGAGAGGTCGCGCTGTGGCTGTGGCCCTGCACCCACGATGACCTGACCCACGCACCGCCCTACCGCGAGGCCTTGACCCTGGCCCAGCTCTCTAGCCCCGCCTTGCCCCATGTCCACGATGGCGGCTTCGATCCACACACCGGACTCTACTATGTCGCCCGCGAGTGGATGGTTGGGCGCAAACTGGCAGATCTGCTCTTTCTCCCACTGAGTCAGCATCACCTCCTCCACATCGCCCTCGACATGGCAGAGGCCCTGGCCTGTGGGCACGAGAAAAGACTCTGGCACGGCGCACTCTCGGCGCGCAAGCTCCTGGTCATGCCCGACGCCCAAGGCAGCCCCAGAGTGAAAGTCCTGGCCTTTGGCGCCGAAGTCGGTCCCGAGACACCTTTCACGCCCCACCAAGACATCCATGGCTTCGGCAAGGTCATGCGGGAAATCCTGGCAGGCAAGCCTCTTAGCACTCCCGACGAAGCTCTGCCGCGAACGGCCCTGCCCCTCTCTCCACTCTTCGCGGCGGTCTTGCACCGCTGTCGCCGCCTTGAAGCAGAGCAGCCCTTCCCCGATGCCTGCGCCCTGCGCGATGTGCTGCGCGCCATCGAACGCGATCTCCCGCCCATCAATCCGCGCTCCGTCACCGCCTTGTCCATCGACGCCAAGGCCGAAAGCCTGGTCATCGGCAGATACGACGGCTCTGTGGACATCGTGGCACGAGAGAGTGGCGCCACCCTGCATCAGCTCAACGCCCAGCGCGGGGCCATCACCGCCCTCGCTTTCCGACCAGACACCCGTGAGTTCATCTCGGCCGGCAACGACGGCTTCATGCACCTCTGGGACGTCACCACCGGGCAGCGCTTGAAGTCCTGGCCCGGGCTGCGAGCCAAACAGGCCGTCATCGCCTTCAGCCCCTTCGGCTACATCTTCGCCGCCGGCGAGTGCGACGGGCGCATTCGCCTATGGTCACTTGAAGAGGACCGCCCCCTCGGTGAGCTCCACGGCCACCACGGCCCCATCAGCGCCCTGCATTTCTTACCCGAAGGCCGCTTCCTCGCCAGCGGCGGCGAGGACGGAACCATCCTCCTCTGGGATATCGGTACCCTGGAACTGGCGGAAAAATGCGCCTGGCGCCGAGGCCCCGTGACCCACTTCACCATGCACGTGCGCGAACGATTCATCGCTGCCTTCGCCGATGGCTCCCTGGCACTTGGGCGCTGGAACCAAGCCCAGCCCCTCTGGCACCGCGCCGTGCACCGCGGAAAAGTCAGCCGCCTCTTTGAACAGCTTGGAGGCCAAGGTTTCCTCTCGGTGGGCCTCGACGGCGTCGTTCACTTCCTCGACACCTTCGATGGTCAGCCCCGCCGCGACCCCATCTGCCACCTCGACGGCATCCGCGCAGCCGCCCTACACCAGCCAAGCGAGATGCTCTTTGCTTCGAGTGACTCCCTGGTGCTCTCCTGGTCCTGGGACGCCGCCTCAGCGCCTTCACTCAAAGGCTACTTGCCTGAAGACCTAGGCAACGGGTGGATCGCAACCCCTGCAGAGCAAAGCGACGGTCAGGGAAACCCTTTTCTTTGATCCACGCCCCATTAGCCCAGCGCGCTCGGCGCGTCTTGGGCCATCAGTTCAGGCGGCGACCATTGCGCTCCGTGGGAGCAGGAGGTGAGCCCCAGCCCACCCGACCTGGACGCGTGCCAGCGAAGGTCACGCCAGCGCCACGACCATTGCGGCTACCCATCTCGAGCATCACCTTCCCCCCGGTCAAATAGGCGATATCCAGATTGGCAAAGGTCCACTCCCAAGCCTTGTTGGAAAACCAGCCGCGCGTCCAACTGCGCAAGGTCAAGGCAGCCTGCAATTGGGCCGCAATGTCGATGTCAAAGGGCGTCACCGCCCAATTGAAGCCCTGACCCGGCTTGTAGGTGAAACGGACCGAACGGCTCACCGAGGCCGTCGCCGACGCCGTGAGTGAGCCGCGCAGACCAACACCACCGGCCTGAATCACCGCATCCAACGCCGCGCCACCCTCGACATAGCCCGTCAGCGCGCCCGAAATCGAACCCACAATCGCGCCCGTTACCGAGTACTCGCGATCGCCAGCGTTCCAACTGTACTGGCCGCGGATGCTCAGCGAGGCCGACGGCTTGAACGCAACCCCCGCCGCCACATAAACCCCAGCCACAGGAAAAGCAGGGAAGCGGAAGGTGTGGTTGCCCTCGAAGATGGTGCGCTCCTGCCACTCCGCCTCGAGAATGTCTTGAGAAATCTCTCCGGCGATGGAATCCAAACGCACGGCACCATTCTCGATCGTGAATGAAGCGGCCGGTAAGCGCGACTCCGTCGTCTCCGTCTCGCGATTCTGGGCCTCACCAGTCGGCGCAGCGCTCAACGCGGTTTCAGGCGTCGCCTGCCCGCCCTCTGCCGCCGAGGCTTCTCCCTCCAGCTCTGCCTGGGGTGCGCCACCGTCCTTCTCAGGCTCGGCCGCGGCTGGCCCCGCCGCCTGGCCTTTTTCCTGACCAGCCGGCTCGCCTTGACCCTCCTGGCCCTCGCCGTCCGCGCCCTTGGCAGCATCTAGCTCGCTGGCGTCGGCCTTGTCCAGTTCCTCACCGGCTTCACGCTTCGCCGTCTCGTCGCCCTTCATCTGTTGCACGACATGCGCCGCCTCATGGCGCAGCACGGCTTTCTGGTCCGCTACATTGGGCGCGACGTGGATGACCGTCCCTAAGGCAAAACCATCGACCCCCTTCTCCTCAGCTTGGGGAGAATTGAGTACCACCGTCACCCCCGACAAGTCGACATCGGGAAACTGGACTTGAATATCTGAAGGTAGCGGCACGAGCTCTTCCTGGCTCGCCTCCCCACCTTCCTTCTCGTGCTCGCCTTGGGCCAAGGGCTCCGCCCCTTTGCCCATGTCAGCTTTGTCAGCCACCTCGGCGCTCTCAACGACACCAGCCTCAGCACCGCCACCACCCTCAGGCCCATCCTTGGTGCCAAGATCACGGTGGGGGGGGGCTTGTGAGGCCAACGCGGCTGCTTCTTCGGGGCTCATGAGCTTCTGTTCATCTGCCACGGCCTTCCTCCCTCTCTCACTACCTTCAGCGACCCATTCACGGGGCCAGAAGGTCTGTCCTGTCACCCAACACTGAGACGACTTGTCACACTCGCGCAGAACTCGCCACAACGGCATCGTGCTGAGACTGTGGTTGCATCCGGCACCGCATCACCTGCGGTAACGCGCCAAAGCCCCAAAGCACCAAAAGCCAAGCAACATTGACGCCAAGTCTCAGGAGGAGAAAAAGCGTCGCGTCCGGGTGACGCTACAGCCACTTCGGATCGTCCCAGAGCGTCTCCAAGCGGTCTTGGAACACCTCCCGCAAACGCGACAAACGCGCCAACTCGTCGTCGTCCAGGGACACCCCCAGCCCCTGCAAACAATCCAGCAAGGCCAACGCCCGCTGATGCAGCCCGTCTCCCTCGACCTGAGCCAGGGCGCGACGCAACAGCTTTGGGGCCTCCTCGACGCTGCTCAGACCTTTCTCCAACATGGCGAGCACCAAGGCATGGCTGACCAAATAGCCTGCAGGGATCATCGCGTCTGAACAGCCGCGCAGAAGCTGCAACGCTTCCGACTGAGCCGCCGCATCACCCAAGAGCGCCTGGTTCGCCGCCTCGATCAACAAAGCGTGGTCTTCGATACCACCTAGGCCACCGCAGCGCTGCGCATCCTGCAGGTGTTGCGCCGCCAACGCCAAACGTCCACAGCGGCGGTGGACCGCGGCCAAGCGCAAGTGATCCCCGAGCAAGGCCCGGTAGTTGTTCTGATGGCTATCCAACGCCACTGCTTGCTGCAACCACTCCACGCCCCCGATCTCATCCCCCGCATGCACCGCCCACATCCCCATCAAGCGCGACCACTCTGCCCGCTGTTCTGCCCCCAGCGCGGCCGGAGCCATCCCATCGAGGATCTCCTTGGCCTCCGCTCTCTCTCCCAGCCCCATGAGCGAGCGCGCCAACAACAGCGCCACCGCCACCCCATCGGCCTCAGTCGCACCAACGCGACCATAGACTTCACGCAATACGGCACACTGCGCTCGGGCCCCTTCGGCGCGACGCGCCTTCAACATCAGCAACGGCACCACATGCCCCCGCGCGACCTCAGCCGACGCCTCTTCCCAGCTCAGGGCTACTTCCAGCGCCGCGCTCAACACCGCGTCGGCATCGCCCGCGTCAGCGGCGTCAGCCACCAGCGCCCGCACCAAATGAAGCGCCAAGTCACGCCGCCCCTCTTCCGCCGCGCCCATTGGCGTCTCCATGGCAGCCAACCTCTCGCCGTAGTGCTGCGCCTTGTCGATGTCGCCACACTCCAGGGCCACGACAGCAGCCTCGCGATTGAGATCAATCTCCAGGGTCACCAAGTCCACCGCGGCGCTCTGCCGCTCCGCCGCGTTCAGCCCGCTGACCTCGCCCAGCGCCATCACGCCTGCCTCTAACACAGGCAAGGCGTCACGGGCATGCCCCAGACGCTGCATGGCGACGCCACAGAAGTAGGCAGCAGCCGCAGCAATGTCGGCGCTCCCATGGTCGACCATGCGCTGCCAGAGGTCCCGCGCCCGCTCTACCGTCGAGAGGAGATCGCCTGTCGCCGCATGAACCTGCACCAGCTCCAGCTCGGCCAGGCCTGCCACCACCGATCCCGCCGCCAGGGCGCGCGCCAAAACCCGCTCCAGGCGTTCCAGGGCCTCAGCAACGGCACCATGGACCTGCATTTCGAGGCGCGCTGCATAGACCTCGCACAAGTACCCAGCATCGCGGCGCTCGGGATCATCTCCCTCGCCAGGCACGGGCCACAGCAGAATCTTGAGCGCCGCCGCGCTGTCCAAGGATGCCAGCGATTGACCCACCACCGCCCGCAGCATGACGTGGGCCCCACCCTCGAGGCTCGCGTCGCTCAACCAACCCTCCAAGTCCTCGAGCGCTCTGCCGCGGCTTGCCTCATCCTGCAACGCCTCTACCATCGCCTCAGTCGCCGCAAACAGCGCATCAAAGCTCATCAATCACCTCCCGCCAATAGCGTTTTGCATCCACGCCCCGCAGCCACTCCACGGCAAGGGAACGCGACCGCCCAAAGCAATGGGTGTAGTTTGCCCCCATCACCAGTGTCAATGCCCCACGCTGCCATCTTCGCCACGCACGGTCAGGAGCGCTACGCCCACGCGGGTCATCGCTTTGCCTAAGACAATCATCTATACCTGTCCTGCAGACCCGTGACGCCTCGTCCGAACCGCGAAGGACATGCCATGGCCAGCACGCCGCCCAACAAGCCCCGCACCAAGGCCGACAGGAACACGCAAGAGGCCTCTCCTGTGGCCGAAGCCGACGTGGCACACATCGACTACAGCGGACAGCAACTGGCCCAAACCTCCTGGCGCGGCCTGCGCTTGCGCCACGTTCGCTTCGACGACGCCAATCTGAGCGGCGCCGATTTCACCGGCGCCTATCTCGAAGACGTCTCCATCGCCCGCTCTGACCTGCAACGGGTCAAGCTCCGCAATGCCACGATCAACGGGCTCCATGGCGTGCCCCTGAGTTGGCGCGGCGCCGATGCCGAAGGGCTGAACTTCCTCAACGTAGCCAGCCTGGATCTCCTCATGCGCGAGGCCCAGGTGCCGCCGCCCGAAAGCGACCCGCAGGCCATGGGCCCAGACCCCGCTCGAGCCATGGCCGCGCTGCGGCGTTTGGGAGACGTCCTCACGGGGATGGTCCTCGCCCCTTGCCCGTGGCTACCCGAAGAAGTGCGCCAATGGGAGAAGGCCCTCAACGCCCTCGTCCAGTGGGCACCGCGTTGGTACCGCCCATGGTCCACCCTCGGCAAGCTATGGCTGCAGCAAGGGGACGCGGCCAGCGCCACCCAGGCCTTCCTGCGCGCCCACCAAGCCTTTCCTGGAGACCCCTTTGCGGCCCTCTCGGCCGCCCACTGTCTCATCGACGCCGGCCAAGCGCACCAAGCCCTGCGCGTCATCGCCAAGCTGCGCCAGAGCATCTCCCTCGACGAGACCTGCGCCGAAGCATGCGCCACCTACGAGGTCCACGCCCTCGCCAGTGCCCAAGAGTGGCACGAATGCATGCAGCAATCCCAGCGCTGGGCCGGCCGCTGCCCCAGTCAGCCATTTTTCGAGATCAAAGCCGCCGAGGCGGCCCGCGCCCTCGCCCAGCCGACGACGGCGCTCGAAGCCCTCCGACGCGCCCTGGGCAAATGCGCCGATGCCACGCAGCGCTTAGAGATTCACGCCTATATCGCCGAGATCTTGCTCGACGAGCTCGCCATGCCCTATCAGACCTTGGCCCATCTGCGCGCGATCCGAGGGCAGGAGCGGACGCCAGCCTGGAATGATGACCTCAGCGCGCTGGCTGATCAGGCCTGCCAGATGGTGGCGCGCCACGAATGCGACCCCTTCCCCCTGCTCACCCACAGCGATGGCGGCGACCATGACGACCCGGGGGCCCGCCCCTTGCTCTGGGAACGCGCCGGGCTCCACCCCCCAGAGGGCAGCCCCCCCATCACGGCGCCCACCTACGCCGCACTCGCCCGCTGCCGCTGCGCCCTGGCCAGTGGCCAGCGCAACGCGGCCCAGGCCGCTCTGGACGAGCTCATGGCCCAACCCTTCCCGCCTGAGGCCATTGCGCTCTGCGCCAACCTTCGGGGGCCACGAGCGGCCTTCGAGGCCTTCAACGCCACCTCCGAGCTCGTCCCGAAGCCACACCAAGACCTCTTGGCCTTTTGGCTGCGCTTTGCGGCCGAGCAGGATCAGGATACCGCGGCGCTTGCGCCTCCGGCGCCCGCGACGACCCGCCCGCCCGATCCCCTGCTCCCGGCCCTAGCCCGCTGCCTCGCCACTCCCCACTTTGCGGCCCTCTTTCCGGACCTGTCTGGGCTCCAGCCTACAGCCTACGCCTTGACCGAGAGCGCCTCCTTTTTGGTCGCCCTTCCCGGTGCGCAAGCCGTCGAGTTGATTTTTTTGGCCAAGACCGCCGCCGAATTGGAAGCTTGGGCGCCTACCTTGGCCCAAGCTGCCGACGAACACGGCCTCTGCCCCATCTATCCCAGCGACGATGGGCGATACGTCCGCCCCCTACAGGCCCTCTGGGTGGCGCGCCGCGGCGCGCCCACCACGGCGAATCGCACCCGCCATGACCGACGCATTTTTCCGCCCCTGTCGGCACCGCCACTCAGCGAAGCCCTCCTCGCCTGTCGCGACTGGTTGCAGCAGCACGCCACTGGCGCCGCCGAGCTCGAGCGCCTGGCTTACTGGACCGAAGCGTGCGTCGAGAGGTCAACCCTCGACGGCCCCCTGTGGCGAACAAGCCCAGCCGCAGACGTCCAACCCCTCGGTCTCTTCGTCGCAGCCACCCAGATCGCCACGCAACAGCCCACCTGTTCCCCTGTGACCTTGCACACGTCCCCTCCCCAGTGGCAAACGATATGGCACGCCATGGAGGGCCTCATCGATTTTCCTTATCTGCAGCTCACGGGGCATCTCCTGTGCTGCCACGGTGCCAGGAGCATCGGCGCTGACACGCCTGCAGGTGCTTTGGCAGCGGCGGCGCTGTTGCGCAGCTTTTTTGCCCTGCGCCGCTACGAACACCTCCTCGCCGGTGCGCGGCGGCTGGGACATCCCTGTCACCTGCTGGCCGTCGACGAAATCAGGCAAGCCGCCGATTGGGTGGCCGCCTTGGCCCGGGGCGATGGCGCGTGGGCCGGGCTCGTCTGAAGCGGCCACCGGGAATCCATGCACGGATCACTGCCGGGGCAGCGTGCCTGACGCTGCGGTAGCCTTGGCCCCTGCGGTGCGGCCACGATCCTTGCACCATGGCACTCGATATCGTATTCTTTGCTCAGGGTACGCCGCATTCGACAGCGTGGAGCTCTTCGCCTCGTGAAGCCAGACATCTTTTCATACGTAAATTATCGCCAATACTTACAAGACTACTACGATGCCGCCAAGCGCAGCTCACAAGTATTCTCATTTCGCTATTTCGCTCGAAAAGCAGGCTACGCATCGCCCAACTTCCTGAAGTTGGTCATCAATGGGGATCGCAACCTCGGCCCTGAGAGTATTGGTAAGTTCGCGAAGGCACTCGGCCTCAACCCCGAAGAGAAGCGTTTCTTCGAGAGTCTCGTCATCTTCGATCAGGCCAAGAGCCAGAGTGAGAAGACCGAAGCCTTTGAGCGGGTGACGGCGAGTCGGCGCTTCCGTCAAGCCCGGCGCATCGACAGCGCCGCCTTCGAGTACCTCTCACATTGGTACTACCCCGCCATCAGGGAAATGGCCGGCCGCAGCGACTTTCGCCCTGACGCGCGCTGGATTGCCACGCAGCTTTTGCCCAGCATCAAGGTCAGTGAAGCCCAACGCGCCCTCGACCTCCTCTTTGAGTTGGGTCTGCTCTTTCGCGACGCAGAGGGGCAAGTCAGCCGAGGTGAAGCGAGTCTGACCACAGGCCATGAAGTGCACACCCTTGCAGTGGCAGCCTTTCACCGCCAGATGCTGGACCGTGCCAGTGAGTCTATCGAGTTGGTTCCCCGCGAGGAGCGCGACATCTCGGCCCTCACGATCTGCATCGAGGCGGAGACCATTGCCGACGTCAAAGAACGCATTCACAATCTCCGAGAGCATCTCCTTGATCGCTGCGATCGCGATCAAGACCCGTCTTGTGTCTACCAGCTCAACATCCAGTTTTTCCCCCTGACCCGTACGGGCAATGGCTCCGTAAGCGCCAAGAGCCCAAAGGCAGTCAAAGGCGCCACGCCTCAAGTAACGAAGGAGTAAGTCTTGCGCTTTCATCGCCTTTTCATCGTGTTCGTGTTTGCACACTGCGTCGTCAGTGCCTGTGCCGGCACTGATGTAGGTAACCCTGCTTCCGAAGTCTCCGTCGAGTTCCTCGCCAGCGAGGCCACCCCTGGTGGCGGACCTGTAATATTGAGCAATGGCTACACCGTGCACCAGGCATGGCTCGTCGTCGCTGGCATCACTATACGCAACGGCGAACAATGTGATGACGCCCACGAATTCTATCTGCCTGGTCCCATTGCCATCGATCTCCTCGCCCCGCAACCGTCGGCTCGCCTCTCGGCGAAGCTGCCCATGCGCAACGTCTGCAAATTCAGCCTCCATTTTGGCGCCCTAGAGGCGACGTCACCGGGTCTCCCGACGCCGGCAGAGCTCCTCGACCAGACGCTCTTTTTCCGCGTCTCTGCGCCAGGGCGGCCACCGCAGAGCGTCGTCATTGCCCGCAATGAGACCGTCCACATCCTTCTCAACAATGCCAGCGTCGCCCTCCAGCCAGACCACAACTACCTGGCCTTTGCGCTGTCCCTCGAGGAGTGGTTCAGCGACCAGATCTTGGCGAGCCTCGAGCGCGTGGACCCCTCTGATCCTGAAAGCGACACCACCAGCACCAGCAACGCCGTCGCAGCGCAGATCTGGTCCAATGTAAAACGCAGCCTCAAGCTCTACCGCACGCCCACGCCAGAAGCCTCTCTTGCCGCAGCAGAGTACCTGGGGACGATGGATTTCTGAGCGTCAGTCATGAGGAGTTCGCAATGAAAAACCAGCGCCGCCCCGCACCCCTTCTTTTGCTTTCCTCCTTATTGTACTTGTTCGCCTTTGCCTGTAGCGAGGACGAAGCCGGCCGAGCGTATACCGTCGAAAAAGCGCCGGGAGACGAGGTCGCATATGGCGATGGGGCGACGGTCGTCATCGTCGACGGAGAATCCTATGTGATCACCGGTGAGGCAGGCGACGCGTGTGTCCAGATCGGAGAGGAATGTATCGACATCAATGACGCACGCGACAGGTGTAACAAGGAAGGTGCCCAGCTCGATATCGTGGTCGTCGACGGAGAAATCGTTCAAGTCACCTGTTACCCCCCCAAGAGCGAGGGGCAGCTCGTCGAAGAGGTGACCGTGGAAGAAGATGGTACGACCACCGTGCCGCAGAATCTCAGCCACACGGTGGTTGTCTTCGATGAAAGCACCAACGGCGAACCCATCGAAGGTGACCTCGATTTCACCGCCGAGAACCTCACCATATACGGTAACGGTATCGATAAGACCCTGATCGCTGGCGACATCCGGATAGAATCCAACAACTCGGTCATCCGCAGCCTCACGGTCTTCGGCAACGTCACCTACACCAACAACGCCAACAACTCCTCTCTATCCTTCTGCAAGATTTATGGTGACCTCACCATCGTCGCCAACGGTGTCACCGTCGTCTCGTGTCAGGTCTTCGGCAATGTAACGGTAACAGGCACCAACGCGAAATTGATCGGGGTCGGGGTCGGCGGTGAGTGGGCTGTCCGCACCAGCGCGTACTGCAGCGGGTGCTACGGCTTTGCCGATGAGAACGAGGACCACGTGGTCACTGAGGACGAAGTCGGTGATCCACTCCTGTGCCGCTGAGCCGTTAGCGACGCCAACGGGTTGCGACAGCCTGGCCCTTGACATTTGCTTCCAAACTTGGCGTATGCAGCGCAGGTGCTGCTGCAGACTCTGCGCGGCATCTGAGCTGAAATGCACCCCTCGCTGCAGAGGTCCCCATGCGCCGCCAAGCCGCCCTCCTCACCCTCGTCCTCTCTGGACTGATGGCCTTCGCCACCCACGCACACGGCCAGGATGAAGGCAGCGCGCCACCGCGCCTGGTCGATCTCAATGAGGCCATCTCCCTTGGCCTCACCCGCAGCCCACAGATCAAAGCGGCACAGCACGCAACCCAGAAGGCGGCCCTCGTGGTCGACCAAGCGGAGTGGGCCTGGACCCCCAAGTTGGAGCTCAGCTCGGCCTTCGCCCCCATGCCCAAAGTGGGCCTCTACGACGTCGACGAGAAGGCCTACAGCGATCTCAGTGAGTGGGGCTTCTTCATCCGCAACGCTTTCGAAGTCAGCGTCCCCATTTTCACTTTTTTCAAAATCTCCACCCTCCAGGAGCTCGCTGGCATTGGGCTCGACGTCGAACGCCTGCGCGAAGAAGAGCAACGCGCCAAGGTAACCTATGACGTCGTCCGCGCCTTCTACGGGCTCCAGTTCGCCAACGCCGCCATGAATGTCGCTGACGAAGCGGACGCGCTCCTGCGCCGCGTCGAGAACGAATATGAAAAACTATGGGCCGCCCAGAGCCCCTCGGTTTCCCGAACGGACCGTTACCGAATCGAAATCGCTGCGGCCGACATGGCCATCGCCACCAACGAGTTACGCCTGGGCCGAGAGCTGGCCAAGCAAGGCCTGCGCCTGCACACCAACCTCGATGACAACTTTCGTATCCCTGGCATGCGTTTCCGGGCCGACGACGTCGAGCTTCTCCCACTCGAAGAGGTCCTGGCCTTGGCCCACGGGCAGCGCATCGACCTTCAGCTCCTCAGCCAAGCCGAGCTCGCCTCGGAGCGCAGCGCCCACCTGGAGTGGCTCAAGTGGTGGCCCGATTTTGCCCTCGTGGCTCGCCTCAACTATGCCTACAGCAATGCCGTCCCCGAAATCGAAGAGAAAACCATCTACGTCAGTGATCCCTATAATGCCTTCAGCTTCGCCGTCGTCCTAGCCATGCGCTGGAAAATCGACCCGGTGAACCAAGTCTTCAAAGTCGCTGAAGCCGACGCCGACCTTGCGCGCACGCGCGCCCAAATCGAGCTCGCTAGGCGTGGCGTCGCCCTCGAGGTCGAGAAGCTCTACGGTGAAGCCCAGAACGCCCAGCAACGGGTTCAACTGGTCTACGCATCCCGTCGCGCCGCCAAGCGCTTCATGACCCAGGAGCTCGTCGATTACGAGGTGGGCGGTGGTAAAGTCGACGATGTCATCAGCGCCGTGCGCCGCTACATCGAGCTGCGCCTCCATTATCTCTCTGCGCTTCAGGATTTCCGCCTCGCCGTAGCCAGGCTCCGCCTGGCCACGGGTGCTCAAAGCCCCGACCAACTCCTAACGACGGGCACCCTCGAAGACTATCTCAGCGACGCCGCCCGCGCAGATGACTCACCGGAAGACGAGTGAATAGCCCCCCGCTCGCGCCGTCTGAACTGAGCCGTCGCCGCTGCGGCGCCGCTCCTCAACCCACCCGCTGGGGGCTTCCCGGCGCATACATTTGAGGCCAAGCATGCAACCTCTTCGCACTTTTCTGCTCTTCCTCGCCAGCCTCTCCCTGCTGCTCTCTTCTTCCCTCGTTGCCAACGAGCGTCCAAAGCCCATGACCTTCGTCAAGGGAAAAACCGACGCCGTCCTCAAGCTCCTGAACCAAAGGGTCAAGGACAAGAGCAGCCAGAACAAACGCAACGCCGATCTTCGCACCCTCATCGCCAGCTTCGTCGACTATGATGATCTGGCCCAGCGCTCACTTGGCAAACACTGGGGAGGCCTGAGCGAAGAAAACCAAACGCTCTACCGCAGCCTCTTCCGCGAGCTCGTGGAGCTCTCCTACGTCGACAGGCTCGGTAGGAGAAACCCCGATGTCAAGTACGAGATCGACTGGGAAGGGCAAAGCACCAAAGGCGACACTGGCCGGGTAACCTGCTTCATCCTTTACCAAGACACGGAGACGGAACTCGACTTCTTCCTCAAAGCACAGCAGGACACTTGGATACTCCACGACCTGCACCTCGACGGCGCCAGCATTGAGGACACCTACCGAAGGAAATACGGTGACATCATCGAAAAGGATGGTTTCGATGAACTCATCCGCAAGATGAGGGAACAAATCGCTGAGCTCAAGGCCAAAGAATAGGGGGTCATTCGCTCCCGAGCCGTCAGCCTTGCGGGGAAGACCGCATTTTGTTTTGTCTTGCACCCCGCAGTGGCCAGCGCTATGATGGCTTCGACCTGGAAATGACTCGCTGCAACGAGACGGAGTCAGGTTTTGCCTCACCCGGTCGAGATCTTCTCATGCCTGTCCACGGCGAACAGCGGCTGCCCCTGAACGAGCACCACCAAGAGATCAAGCGTCTCCAAGAGGTCGTGCAGGGTTGTGCCCGTGGCACGGGGAAGGTGCTCTTTCTCCAAGCCCAGCAAAGAACTTGGCTCGAGCCTCTCGTGGCGGCAGCCAAAAGCGACGCCGCTAGCCATGGACTGCCCTTCATCGAGGAGTTCGCACACCACAGCCCCCGCGGCGATGGTGCCCCCTGGCAAGACATCGCCGACCGCTATGTCGCCGTCATCGAGAGTCGGGGCAGCATTGACGCACGACTCGCCCAAGACTACCGCCGTCTCACCACCGCGCTCAGCGGTGGTCTGCATGGCGCTTTGACTGGGAAGCACACGCTCAGCTCCCTGAACGCTGACTTCCTTTATGATCTCATCGGACGCTTTCTTGTCTCCTGCACCCAAGCCTGCCCCGCGGTCATTGCCCTACACGACCTAGATGACGCCGAGCCCGCAACCAAGGCGGTGTTGCGCTCTTTCATCGAGCAGCACCTCGGGGCGGCGCCCTCTGGCCGGCTCCCAAGTACCCCCTTTCGGGGCCTCTTGCTCATCACCAGCCGCCACCTCGACCCTTGGGTTCAGAGCCTGACCCATAACCAAGACAACCGGTGTGAGATCATTAGCCTGGCTCGTTTCGACGAGGAGCTGGTCCGACACTTCCTGACTCAACCTGAAGTCGTCCAACGTTTTCTGCAATCATGCGGCGGCTCACTCGAGCACCTCGACACAATTGTCGAGAGCTTACCTCGAGGGCCGAGCACCTTCATTGCGCGACGTCTCGAGCGCCTCAGCGCGCCGGCGATGCAATGCCTCGAGTACCTGGCCGCACTCGAGGTCCCAACTGAGGTGGCCTGGGTCGCGCGATTGACCGAGGCGCCTGGGCGGTCTTTCAGCGAATCTCTCCAAGAACTCACCCAGCACCACCTGGTGCAACAGAGCGTCCACAAAGGCCGCGCGCTGCTCCACATCGAAAGCCCCCAGGTTCGCCAGCAAGTCTACGCTTCCCTCCCTCCTGAGCGACGCGCGGCATACCATGCCGCCATCGGTCGCCTCTTGGAGGCGCAGAGAGATCTGGGCCACACCGTAGACCTGGAGTGTCTTGCGACCCATTTCCTCCGCAGTGAAGAGGCCGCGCCGGCCTTGCGTTACGCCATGCGGGCCGCAGAACGCCTCCACATGACCTTCGCCTACGCACCTGCCATGGTGCTCTTGGAGGCAGCCCTCCCTCTGGCTCAGGCTGCTGACGACCGCAGGCTCATCCTCGAGCGCCTCGTGGAGCTACACTTCAGCCTGGCTGAGCTCCCACGCGCGCTCTACTACTGCGCTAAACTCAAGCGCCTTCACCCGCCGACTCAGCAAGCGGCGCTGGCCCACCGTATTGCGCACATTCTCCTCGAGATGGGTCGTTTCGCCAGCGCCTTGCGCCTGCTTCAACGTCACCCACCGACGCCTGAGGCTGAGCTTGCACACCGCCTCAGCTACCTCGCCCTCGAAGCCGAAGCGCTCTTTGGTGCCGGACATCGCAACGACGCTGAGTCGTGTTGCATCGAAGCGCTCGCTCTCTGCCCAGAAGCACACCCGGCGACCATGCGCCAGCACTTGGCCTTGCGCAACACCCTGGGCAAAGTCTACATTGCCCACGCGGACTATGGCCAAGCCCACGGGATCTTTTGCCAAAACAGACAACAGGCACAGGCCGCGCGCCTTCCCGACGAGGAGATCCGCGCCCATTTCAACTGTGGCATCGCCCTCGTGCACCTGCGCCACTTTGGCGCCGCTGAGAAGGAGTTCGAGGACTGCCTCGCCTACGAACACATCTCAGCCAACCCAGTGATCCGCGCCTTCTGTCTCCTCAACCTCGCAGTCATCGCGCACGAGGAAGAGCGATGGCGTGCGGCCTATGACTACTACCTCCACGCCATCGCGACCTTCAAGCGCAGCGGCAACCGATACCAGTTGGCTGCGGCTATGCTCAATGCCGCCGAAATCAACCTTGACCTCGGTGTCTACGCCCAATGCCAAGCCCTCCTCGATGCCTGCGATCAACTGCTGGCGCATGAAGACATCCAACATTACCGCGCCTGGCTGTGCCTGCTGCAAGGGCGCTTGGCCTTTGCCACGGGCAAGGTCGCAGCGGCCATGGACCTCTCCAACGAAGCGCTGACCTTGGCCCAAGAAAAGCGCTGGGCGAAATGTCCAGAGGTGCTGCTGTGGCGCTGCCATTTCCAGGTGCACAGCGCCATCAAAGAGGATCTCCAGCCTGTGCTAGAGCGCCTCTCCCAGCTCGAGCTGAGCCCACAGCAGACGCTGTGGCTACGCGCCCTGCAAACCGCAGCGCAGCATCCAAGCATGGCTCCCGCCGATGTCGAGGCCCAGCTCACTACACTCGACCGCGCATGGGCTGAGGCGGGCCTCCTCCTGCCGCGGCTGCACCTCGTCTCTTGGCATCTCGGCGCCACGGCCAACAGGCTGCCGGCTTGGCGTTTGGAAGCGGCACAAGCGCTGCTCAATGAAGCACTTGGTCGCATGCCTGAGTCGCTGCACGACCACTTCCTGGCCAAGCAGGAGGTGCAACGCATCCTGCGCGCGTGCGCGGCGGCCCTCAGCGGTGACCCGACAGACGGCGCTGACGACGCAGCCCTGCCAACCTTTCCCGTGCAGGCTGAACGCATCGACCCGCAAGGTCTCTTTTGCAAAATCGTCGGCCAAGATCCCCGCGTGGTCGAGATTCTCAACCGCGTGCATCGGGTCGCCGCGGCAGCTAGCCCGGTGCTTTTACTGGGAGAATCGGGCACGGGCAAAGAGTTGCTCGCCGAGGCCATCCACCTCGCGTCCCCCCGCGCCCAAGGCCCCTTCGTCAGGGTCAACTGCGGTGCCTTGGTTGAGAATCTGCTCCTGAGCGAACTCTTCGGCCACGAGAAGGGTGCCTTTACCGGTGCCCTGTCTCGCAAGCCAGGCCGCTTCGAATTGGCAGAAAACGGCACCATTTTCCTCGACGAGATCGCTGACACCTCGCCAGCCACCCAAGTGGCCCTGCTCCGGGTCATCCAAGAAGGCACTTATGAACGCGTAGGCGGTACCCAGACCCTCTCCACCAACGCCAGGATCGTGTGCGCTACCAACCAGCGCCTCGATCAGCTCGTCAAGAATGGATCCTTTAGGCTGGATCTCTATTACCGCCTCAAAGGCATCATCTTCGAGTTGCCACCCCTGCGTGAACGACGCGCCGATATCCCCATCATCGCCGCTGACATGCTCCACAAAATGGCCCCAGAGGGGCAAAGGCCTCACACCCTCGCGCCTGAGGCCATGCACTACTTGCTCGCCTACTCCTGGCCGGGCAACATTCGAGAGTTGCAGAACTTCCTCCGTACCTTGACCCTTTTCGCGGCGCAAAGGCACATCGCCGTCACCGACATTCACAAGGTCAGTGACTTCTTCACCGACGGCGAGCTCTGCCTCGATGACCCAAGCTGCCAGGAGATCCTCGCGGCGCTGCCGCCGACCCCGGAAGTCGACCCAGACGTGGTCGCTGAAAGTCAGCCTGTTTTCGTCGATGCAGTTCAGAGCACAGCGACGACGGCCATAGACCCACCCAGTGACCTTCCATCTCAATGGGTCCGCCGGGTGCTCGACGGCCAAATGCCCTTGCATGACCTCAAGAAAGAGCTAGAGCTGCAATGCATTCGCGAAGCACTGCAGGCAACGAACGGAAATATTTCCCGAGCAGCAGCGCTTCTGCAGATGAAGAGGCCGCGACTGAGCCAGATCATTAGCGCGACGCCACCGCTTCAAGAATGCCTCGCGTCTCTCCACGCCAGTGGACAGAGGAGTGTCGAAAATGGGTCCTAAACACCGTCTTAGTAGGCCGAGTTGGCGCGCTTCTGTCGGCATTGCTCTGCTCCTGCTCGGCATGGGACTAAGCGCCTGCGTCGAAGATGCGTCGCAGCCCATCGCCTTGCGGCTCTCGCTCAGCCCTGAAGCCGTTGCCGCCATGGAGCTACAACCTCTCGTGATGACGGGGGTGGGACTGCTCACGCCAGATGGGATCGCCACGCTCCTGCTCCCAGCCGCAGGCGATGTCCTCATCTTGGACTCCCTCGATGGCGGGGCTGACGTCGAGCTCTTAGCACGCCTCCAGCTAGAGCCAGGCACTTACCATGTCACTTTATATGTGAAGCCCTTAGAACCCAAAGGCGAAGTAGACTCCACCCCCTCCCAGAACAGCACCTGCGACGATCGCGTTGCCCTGTCGCCTGACAAGCCCGAGAGCGAGAAACCGGTCAAGTCACCCGAACCAGTTCCCTGGCGTGACGGTAGCCAAACCTACACCCTCCTGCCTACGACGACAGGCGGTGACGCTGGCCAACAAAGCCTGGCCAATCTCGGTTACCCTATTGACCTTGGCCAGGCCCATTTGGCTCCGCAGGCTTCTCAACTCGATTTAGAGCTGCATCTTGCGCCGATGTTTGTGGCGCAGGATGTGGCGATCACGCCCTTGGCGCTACAGAATCCCCCTGAGCAGAGGGCCCAAGGCTCCCTGCCCGGCCACGATAAGTACCGCAGGGACCTCTTGCTGCGCGGCGTCCAGATGCCCTGAGATCTTTGGCGTTCGTGGCGAGCGCTCCCCCTTTACACCGCGCGCTCGCCCTAAGCTCATGTTATCACTGGATATTTTGCCTTCCACGAGACCATCCGGCTCGCTCCACTTACAGCAACCTGACACAATCTTGGCATTTGCTGTAAATATTTTTGGCAATGCGTCCGATATATTGGTATCGTGAAGATTACATCCCCACGAAGTGACAACGCCGCTCTGTCTGCGTGAACATTGCCTTAGATCTGAAGACGCACCCGAACCAAGCCCTGCGAAAAGCTCTTTGCGCCTGCGTTCTAAGTACTTGCCGATCCTTCCATCTGAAGTAGCGATCTTGGGCAACCGCTTGGGTGTTCACCAAGCGGTCAAAGAATTTGCGTCGCTTGACTCAAGGAGGACACAGATGTCGCAACGAGAATCCAAGCTCATCAAAGCGTATCAGCACGTCGTCACCCGAGCCGCGCGCTCAATCGCCAACACCTTTTCCCTCCACCATCATCTGGATGACCTCGTCGCTTATGGCAACAAAGGCCTGCTCTTGGGCCTGCGCAACTTCGACCCCACACGTGGAGCCAAGCTTCACACCTACCTCAGGCTGCGCGTCCATGGCGCCATCCTCGACGGCCTTCGCAAACTGCTTGGCCCTCGTGGCGTTCGCAACCAGCACTGCGTGCCCGCCTATGTTGCGCAAGGCACTCGGTGCTCCGCAGGCGTTCCAGGGTCGCTCGAAGAGGACGAAGATTCCGGGGAGCACCATGGCCATCCCCCATCGGCCCACGCGCCTTTACCACATGATCCACAGTGGCATGCCTCCCGACGTTTTGCGAGCCCGAGTGACCACATCGAAGAGAAAATCACCCGGCAACGTCTCGATTACTTCGTCAGCGAGCTTCCCTTGTTGGAACAGCACATCGTCAACGCCACCCGGATGGGGTTGACCATTGCCCAAATGGCCGCCAGCCTCGACTGCACCAACGGCTGGGTCTGCCGCATCCGCCAGCGGGCCTATCAGAATCTGAAGATACGCATCCTAGAAAGCGGCGATCTCTTCTAGTTTCAGTCGATGATGAACAGAGACTCGGAGCGCTGCGGCGCAGTCGGCCCCACCGGCGCGACCGCGTCTGCGACTGACGCCGAAGTCGGCGGTGCCTTCTTCCGCTCAGAGTCGGCTTCCGTATCGATTTCTTCTTCCCTCGTGACAACGCGATCGGCAACCTTGAACATATCGGCAGCCATCTCCGCCACATCGGCCAGCGTCCTCACGTCGATGTGCTCACTTAGCGGCAAATCGGCCCGAGCATACGCAGCCCTCCGGTAGGCCAGCAGAGCAGTCAATGCGCCAGGTCCGAGCATGAAAGCAAGGGCATCTAGGCGTTCATCGACCCGTTGGGTCCATTGCGGCCCCTGCTCTCCACCCAAATGACGGGCCTCACTCAAAACCAATGACCACGCCTCCTCATGGGCTTCAACCCGACGAAGCGCCAGGCTTTCCTGCCATTGAGGGAGGGCCGCCCCGCGTTGTCGGGCTTGCAACGTCACCAGCACCACCAAAGCCAGGACTGCGACCGAGGCCAGTATTTCTAACAACGACATCACCTGTCACTCCAGTGAGGGATGCAAAGCGGGCAGGGTCGACAACACTTCCCTGAGCGGCTCGACGCGCCTGAGGCGCAGCGAATCGGCCCCGCGCCTGATCACGAGGCTACCATCCTCGTTCAACTCTGCCACCAATGCAAACCCTTCCACCAGGACATCGGCCCGCCCTTGCTCACACGACACGACCAACGCCGTCAACACCCGCCGCCCATCCGGCCCGGATAGGATGACCTGGGCCTCCCCGTCGTAGCTCCCCGACCAATCACCCCAGCGCCATTCGCCCTGCATGGCCTCACGGCAAGCCAGCGCGCGATCGCGCCTTTCCGGTGCTCCGTCTCCTGGCGTACAGTTCGCCCCCAGGACAATGGCCCCAATGGACAGCCAGGCTGCCCACCTCGTCGCCGACCACGCCGAAGCAGAACTTTGCCCTGACGCCGCCCGTTTTAGCGATGCGGGATCAAGAGGCAACGGCACCATAGACGGGCTCATCTTCCCTTGGCAACCCCAAGCTCTCACCACTGGGAATCTCATCGAGGCGCCGCGAAGCCAAGCGTCGCAACGCCGTCGCGTTGCCGCAAACGCTCTCCAGCACACGCCTCCGGTCATCGACTCGCTCCCACACACTCTGCACGAAGGCGCCGTCCACGTTGAGCCAATGTGCCGCCGTGAAGCGCTCGAAGGCCTCCTTTTCATCGAAACACAGATCTGGCCAACGCTCCTCGAGCAGCATTTTGAGCGTCAGCCCTTGACCGGCCATCGCATGCACCCGCTGCCAATAACCCCGCACGTCTTCGACGTAGGTTGGCACGTCAAAAGCCCGCGATCCCGCGTCATAAATCGCACACCGCTCCAATGCAGAGGCCAACTCCTCTACATTGGCCAAGGCCATCTCTGGTGCCAGCACTGCCTCGCGCCGCACCAAGTCCGTCCCGGGTATGGCGATACTCAGCGGCGTCTGACTGTTCACCAAACGAAACTTCCCTTCCAAATACACCAAAGACGCGCCTTCGTAATCAGGGAATGCGGCACGAAACTGCGTGTCGAAATGCTGCAGAACCTTCTCGACTTTGTGGCAACCAATGGTCACGAAGAGCAAGCGCTTGATGCTCGAGCCGATGGCCAGCGTATGCTCCAGAAGAACCTCGAGGCCGTGTGAGGTCGTCAGGCCCGTGGCGACCACATCACCCATCACCAAAATGGCATCGGTAGGCACGCGCAGTTTGCGATAGCGGTCCTCTTCCACTTGCCAGCGACCATCGACGCGCCGGCGCTGGCTGCTCATGAAGGATGAACCGTGTCGGTTCATTCCATAAGCGCCATGCAGCGCCTCGCGCAGACCAAAGTTGAGCCCCCCACGCAAAAAGTGGACAACACTCACCCGCTCCTCGGCGCTGGCCAACAAGGCGTCTCTCTCGGGCAACAAAGACAAAGTCTTGGTGACCGCTTGGGTCAGCGACAGGCTAAAGTCCATCCCCAATAACTCGGGCCGATTGCAGAGCTGCCGACCCTCAGGCGTCGTCGCGATATAACGACACAAAGTCGTCTCGTGGCTGCCGCTCAAGCGATACAGATGACTCTCACCACGACTGACGATTCTCTCTAGGATCTCCACCATGCTTCTCCCCTGTGGCTATTCCAGCCGCCCAATGCCTCTCTCGACGGATCAGCACAGCGCCCGGAAAGGACCCAGACGCCAGCAGCACGCCCCTTAACACATCAGCGTAGACTTCGCCACCCCTTTCGAGGCCTACATGTCTCACCCAAGAGGGTGCTCTTGCTGCCACCTACCTCAGTTGGCGCTGAGACCCAGGCGTTCGGCCTCCGCAGGGTTTTGCTGCGCTAGCAATGCATGGTCCGCATACTGGGTGATCACGTTGAACTCCGCGAGGAGGAGGTGCATTGCGTGATCCCGCGCGATGTAGTGCCCTTGGGCGCGCGCATAGTGCTGAAAGAGCTCACGGTCCACGCTGTGGAAGCCAAGTCGCAACGCGAGGTCGACCGCACGTTGTTCGTCCGCACCCATGGCCCGGCGCTGGTAGCCGAGAGGCACCAGGGCTTCAATGGCTTCTTCCTTGAGCTGCAGCAGGCGGGGTCGCACTTGGTCCGCCGCAGGCAACCCTTTCAAGCTCTCCACGACAGCACGCAAGCAGCGGTTGTAGACAGCCAAGACGGCCTGCGCCAAGGCTTCGGGGCTGGGCGCTTTCTCCGAACTCATGGACCTCTCCTACCGGTGCGATTAGGAACAGTCGATCATCAAGCCCCAGGAGACCAATGTCCCCGTGTCACCACTCGCGTTGTCCGTGACTTCCAAGGTCCAGTTACCATTCCCGGGTTGGCCGTAGAAGCTCGACAGAGATTGCTGGGGCGGCAGAGACAGCGTCGTGGGGTAGGTCCCAATGATGTCGTCCGTCGAGCCACCAGAGCGACTGTGCAAGGTGACCGGCGTCCCGCTGGGCCCCTTCAAATCAACCTTGAGATCACCGATATAGGTGTGTCGAATGAGGACGCTCACTTCAAGACCAGAGACCTGAGGGCAGTTGGTGCTGACGTTGATGGTGCTGGTCACCGTCGCGTTGTCGTTGATCGCCAGATTCGGGTTCACCGTGATATTGACGATGGGAGGCTCAACGCAGCCCAGGGCGCCTGTCTCATCAGCCATACAGACTTGGCCAGCCGCAGCGCAGGAGACGCTATCGACCGGGGTGAGGCAGCCCTGGCTGTCCTCCTCACAGGTCACCAAGAAGTCGCCATCACACAGCACGGCAGCGTCACATGTTGGCTTGAGCGAGCAGGGATCGACACACTCAGGCACATCCCCGCCGCTGTGGCACACCATCCCGACATCGGCACAATCGGTGCGGGTCTCAACCAAACAGGCGAGGTTGTTCACGCTGCAATCGATCAAAACATCGCCATCACAGCGCTGACCAAGGGTCGTGCAAGTCTCGAACTGTTCACAAGAATCATTGAATGTCACCATACAGACGGCGCCGTTCAACAACCCCTGACAATAGCCAAAGCCCGTGGAGGTCTGGGTACAGTTGGCCGCGACGTTAATCAAACACCCGTAAGGATCCATGCGACAGATCTGCAACACCTCACCCTGGCAGACACGCCCTTCGGCCAGACACAGATCCTGTCCTTGACAAGCTTGACTCTTTTGGCAGAGAGCCACATCGCCTTCGTCCTTGCACCCTGCTCCCATCATCCGGCAATCGTAAACGCGCTCTACGAGGCAACCATAGGCGTTGCGCTCACAAATGGTCAGGACCTCTCCCTGGCAGACGCGCCCTTCGGCATCACAGGGGTTTGGCAGACCAGCGCAGGGATCCAAGCCGCATACAGCCTTAGCGCCTTGCATCACACAGCTCGCCCCTTGGTCGCTACACTGCGTCCGCCGCTCTACCCGACAACCTTGAGCGTTCACCTCGCAGGTGACCACTTCATCACCATCGCAGGTGGAGCCCACCACCGTGCAATTGGACACCCCATCACAGGGATGCAGAATCACGCAGCTCGGTCCGTTGGGCGCGTCATTGTCGCAGGCCCCATACTGGGCATCGGTACAGTCGAGCTCATTGCGAATCTTGATGCAGCCCTCTTCGTCGGTGAAGCAAATCCGCAATTGGTTGCCCACACATTGGGCGCCCGCCTGCTCACATTCATTCTTTCCGAGGCAAGGGTCCACCGTGCTTTCGGGCAGGTCCACCAAATCGGCCGTGTCGTCGCTCACCTCCAGCGCGTCTGTGGCTACCTCTTTGTCATCATCACACGCCCACATCGCCAAGAGCAACAAAAACACAAGTATGAGCTTCCACATGCGCATGCCACCTCCGGTCAGCAAAGGTCCGTGCACTACAATAGCAGGCCGTTGCCAAATCTCAACCACCGCGCCACGGTGACCATTGCTGCTTCTTGGCTACGCCTGCCAGCCTCGATGGAGGCGTCGAAGGGTGCTCCGCGCAGCGAGGTGGCGAGCGCAGCCACAGAGCACGAGCGCCCCTTTGGCCATTAGTCGCCCAGGGCGCTCGGCGCTAGTCGCTGGGAGAGAAGACGAAGGGGAACTCGATGATACAGATACCACCATCGGGCTTATCGAAGCGCAGCCGCGACAGGGCGCGCTCCATACACTTCTCTACCTTGTCGTTGTTCATCGTCGTCGTGCGGACGAAGACATCCTTGACCGTGCCGTCCAGCATGACCTTCCAGGTCATGACGATTTTCCCCGAGAGGTTGGGCTCGGCCAGGAGCTGGCGCTCGTAACAGTTTCGGATGGATGACGCTGACTTCTGCACCACCTGGGAGATGTTGCTCGCTTTACAGAACTCTCCCTGTTTGGGTGCCTCGAACTTGACCTTCGGCCGCACTTTGGCCTGCGCCTTCTGCCCCAATCCCTTGCCACTGCCCTTGCTGGTTGCGATGTCACGATCGGCCAAACCACCGATGCGCCCCGAACCGAAACCACCGCCGCCAGCGCCACGCCCAATGCCGCCCATCCCTCCGTAGCCGTAGCCCGATCCAAAGCCCTCACCGTCACCAATGGCTAGCTGGTCCATGGCGTCGCCAAAGTTCCCGCCCCCACCGAAGAGGCTCTGGGCTCCCCCGGAACCAAACATGCTACTCGAGAGCGCCGCCTGGATACCCACCGGTTTGTCGATCTTCTCAATGACCCGGGTGTCGATATCCAAAAAGGTGGTTTCAGGGTCTTCCGGGTCCGCCTCGCTGAAACGTTGATCGTCCGCAGTGGTCTCCACGGTCTCATCGACCTCGACCTCGACGGTCTCCTGAATCACTTCGGGCTTCTCTTCTTTCTCATCAGCCGAGGTCAAGATCTCGACCCAGCGCTCGTCGAGCTGGGCAAAACCAAGCTGTCTTTCCGTATCATCCGTCCAGAGCGCCCAGAAGAGCAGCGCCCCTTGGGCCAGGAGGCTAAGCAGGAAGGCCACACCCAGCACCGAGAACAGGGCAGCCGTGAGGCCCACGGCGACGCCGCGCGGTCCACCGAGCGTCGCCGCGCGTCTGATCGCGGCCTTGGGGACGGTGTACTGAAAGACCACATCGCTTTCACCGATCTGGATGATGCCCCAATCGTCGCTGGTGAGATCGATGCGATAGACTTTAGCCGAGACGCTCTTGCCATCGGCACGCTCGACCTTCTCGGTCCCTACGGCCTTGGCCCACGTCTCGGACAAGGTCGAGAACTCATGCATCTTCCCCTTGAGTTGCACCCGCCCGCCCATCTGGTCGGTCACGTACAGGGAATGGCAGTCCCCACCCTCGCGCTTGAAAACACTGAATCCTTCGGGAAAGCCCAGCGGCGCCAGAGGAATCTCACAGCTCGGCTCCATCCCGGCGCGCAATGTCGATTTCGAGAAGTTCTTGTCGCTCACCATACGGTTGCGAAAGAGAATCGCAATGCGAAGGTTTGTTTTCTTGATGCTCACCGCCTGCTTGCCTCCAGATTCTCCAGATCTTACGGCCGAGGGAACGTGCCGCTTCTCGGCGCGTCGGCTGAAATCGCGCCCAAGCCGAACAGATCTATATTGTCCCAGGTAGGTCGTCAACCGCGTCGCCAACTGCCACGCCCCTGTGGCGAGTGCGGGCGCGCAGCTCGCGTGCAGGTCCGACACGGGCCAGGCGCAGAAGTTCCGCAGGCAGTAAAAATTTTTGCCTCCGCAAGCGATTCAGCCCATCATCGCGACAAGGTCTTGCGTTTCCCAGTGAGCGATCCCGTGCCACCCCATCCGCTCTCCGCCATCGTCACCCTCCTCCCCATCGCTTGCGCCGTCATCGTCCACGGCGCGGCGAACGCCAACCCCGTGCCCAATCATTGGGTTGAGGTCGTACCGGGTGAGGTCTTGGTGCATCAACAAGGGCGGGAGGCGCTGCATGCGCGCTTGCGTGACACGGTCTTTCGTGCCGAAGCGACCCAGCCCCTGCCCGATCCTTATGTTGGCGCGCCGCTGCGCTACGATGGCGCCGTGGTTGCCATCCGCGTCGACGATGAAGACCTCTTTTTGACCAGCGCCGCCTGGTTGACGGGCGCCGAGACCATCGTCCTGCATCATTTAGATGCGCAGTGGCCGTTGGTCGTCGAGCGCGTGGACCATCGCTTTGACCTCGCTTTGCTGCGCTGGTCGACGCACGCCCCGCCGCACGTGGAAGCCATCACCATCGCCAAGGCGACGCCCATGGTGCTCTATGCGCTGCTCTCACCGCAGACCCCTTACGAGCAACTGGCGACGGCCTCAGTGAGTCCGCACGCTGCGGCGGGCGAGCTGCACTGGCGTGCCACCATCGCCGCGACCAACGGTTATCCCCTCTTCAATGCCCAGGCAGAGCTGGTAGCCGTCGTAGTGGCGCGCAGCACCTCGGCGCCGACCAAAGAGGGGCTGGCCATCGGCTGGCCGGTCATTCAGGCATTCCTCGAGCCCGACCCGGATCGTGCCGACGCGCGCTTGCCCGATCGCGTGCACGAGCACCGGCAAGCACCGGTCCCCGCCACGAGCGTTGAGGCGCCCTATGGCTGGTGGGTTGGCCAGGACGGACGGCGTTAGCATGGGCGCTCTCGTCGACAGGGTCCGCCACTTCATGGACGAGACACCGGCCATCGGCGGTGCCGCCATCGATGTCGCCCTCTCGGGCGGCAAGGACTCGGTCGTCCTGGCTGCCATCATCCAGACCTTGGCGCCTCGCTTTGGCTGGCAAGTGCGCTTGCATCACATTCGCCACGCCTGGCGCGACGACTCGGCCGATGCTCAGGTGGCCAGCGCCGTGGCCACCGCCTTGGCGCTCCCTTTGTTGGTCACCTCGCTGCCACCGCCACAGGATTTGGCGGGCGATGGCCCCGAGGCGACAGCGCGTCAGGCGCGTTACCACGCGCTGCGTGACGCGGCCGAGCAGCGAGGTGCGCCCTTTATCGTTACGGGTCACCACGGAGACGACAACATCGAGACACTGCTGTGGCGGCTCCTGCGCGGCTGTGGCCTTGAAGGGCTCGCCGCCATTCCGCCGCGGCAACGGTTGGGGCCGCGCGTCGCGTTGTTGCGGCCCCTGCTCGGCGCCGGGCGATCCGACGTGGAGGCCTTCTTGGACAGCAGCGCGCTGCCGTGGCTCGAAGACCCTACCAATCGCGATGAACAGCATGTGCGCAACGCTCTGCGGCACCAGGTCATCCCGCACTTGCGCCGCCTGTGTCCGCGCCAAGACCTGGCCAAAGCCTACGCCTCACTCCTGCTGGTGCGCCAAGACGTCTCCGCTTTTCAGCGCCTCATTGCCGCCCAGTTGCAACAGGTCCACTTCACGGACGAGCGCGCCGCCTACCTCCCCTCGTGCCTCTTGGAGGAGGCGCCGGAGGTGGTCGCTCAATTGGTACGCCACACGGCGCGACGCGTGGTTGCAGCTTTCTGCCCCACCCAGCGCAGCGTCCGAAGCGCCTTGGAGTCTTTCGCCAAGGGAGGTCGCGCCGCCTGGCGAGACGAAGCCTTGCTTTACCGGCGCGAGGGGCCTTATGCCGTCCTGCGGGCGCTCGACGCGCAGCCACCCGTGGCCCCGACCTCCCTGATGCCCGTGGCCGCAGCGTCCCTCACCCACTGGGAGGATCTGGTGCTGCTGCAGGAGCAGTTCATCCCCTTGAGTCCGCCGACGCGGCGGCGCTCGACCCTGTGGCTCGATGCCGCGGCCTTGCGCGGCGCCCTCACTCTCCGCCCGCTCGGTCAGGTAGAGGGCTTCGTCCCCGTGGCCGGCGCCACTGCCAACTTGGGAAAAATCACCGCAGCCATGGGCATCCCACCTCCCTGGCGCGCGGTACACCCTGTGCTGTGCGACGACGCCGGCCCCCTGTGGATTCTCGGCGGCCCTCGGAGTGAACGCGCCCAGCCTCCTCGCCTTGGCGTAGCGGCGCTTCGGGTTGAGTTAGTAACGCTCCCGTGGTACCTGGCCAAAGGCAGAGATCCCGATCTGCCCCGACCTGCGCGGACACGTGAGAGGCCCTCGTGAGCGTCGGGGTGGGGATCTATGGCGATGACCTGAGACAGGCCCCGGCGGCAAGGAAAAATGCGGACGCCAGACGACAACGCCCTTGGCTCGAAACAGCGGAGCATTATAATTGCAGCGGCCCTTTCGTTGGGGTGTCCTGTGCTATGGTCTGAGAAAAGCGAACGCGTTGAAGCTGTGCAACACAGCGGGTTGCTCATTTTGCCTGCAGGTCAGCCCGGACCTTCGAGGCTCAAGAGGAAGGAAAGATAAGTGAAGCAAAGTCACAAGACCATACTGCTCTGGGTCATCTTTGTGCTGGTGCTCGTGCTCATTTACCAAGTCATGGTGACCCCCTCATCGACGACCCAGAAGATCAAGTTCAGCGAGTTCACCGAGGCCGTCAAAAGCGGGCATGTTGCCTCCATCGAAGCCAAGGGCATGGAGGTGCGCGGACAGTTCACCGACGCGGGCAAGGAGAAGTTTTCCGAGGAAGATTTCGAGACCTATGGGGTCATCGACGCGGAGATGCGGGATCTCCTGGAAGAGCACGCCATCGCCTATGAGTATCAGCCAGAAGAGTCGGGCTCTTGGTGGCAAGGGGTGCTTTTCTATTGGTTGCCCATGATCTTCCTCATCTTCCTGTTCTTCTTCCTGATGCGTCAACTGCAATCGGGTGGCGGCAAGGCGATGAGCTTTGGCAAGAGCAAGGCCCGTCTCCTCAACGAGAACGACAACAAGGTCACTTTTGATGACATTGCTGGCATCGAGGAGGCCAAGGCCGACCTCGAGGAGATCGTCGATTTTCTCAAGGATCCCAAGAAGTTCACCCGGTTAGGCGGCCGCATCCCCAAGGGCGTCTTGCTCATGGGCTCACCGGGAACGGGTAAGACCTTGCTCGCGCGCGGCGTGGCTGGCGAAGCCGGCGTGCCCTTTTTCTCCATCTCGGGCTCGGACTTCGTCGAGATGTTCGTAGGTGTTGGAGCGAGTCGGGTGCGTGACCTCTTTGAACAGGGCAAGAAGCAAGCGCCTTGCATCATCTTCATCGACGAGATCGACGCCGTTGGACGCTACCGTGGGGCTGGCTTAGGGGGTGGACACGACGAGCGCGAGCAGACCTTGAACCAGTTGTTGGTGGAAATGGACGGCTTCGAGTCCAACGAGGGGGTCATCCTCATGGCGGCGACCAACCGCCCAGACGTCCTTGACCCTGCCCTCTTGCGCCCCGGCCGTTTTGACCGCCGGGTCGTCGTGCCGCCGCCCGACGTACGCGGCCGCATCGGGATTCTCAAGGTGCACACCCGCAAGACGCCCCTCGATCCCAACGTCTCCTTGGAGGTCGTGGCGCGGGGGACCCCAGGTTTTTCTGGCGCCGACCTCGAGAATCTCGCCAACGAAGCGGCCCTCGCCGCGGCGCAGCGCGGCGCTGATCGGGTGGAAGCCGAAGACTTCGAAGACGCCAAAGACAAGGTCATGATGGGGCGTGAACGGCGCTCGATGTTCGTTTCGGACAAGGACAAGCGCGTCACCGCCTATCACGAGGCGGGCCACGCCTTGGTCGCCAAGCTGCTACCGGCCTCCGAGGTCGACACGGTGCACAAGGTCACCATCATCCCCCGAGGCAGAGCCTTGGGCGTGGTCCAGCAACTCCCCGATGACGATCGGTTGAACGTCACTCGGCAGTGGGCCCTCAACCGCATCACTATCGCCATGGCGGGGCGTGTGGCCGAGGAGATCATTTTCAACCAGCTCACGACCGGCGCGGGCAACGATCTGGAGCAGGCCACGAGCATCGCGCGAAAAATGGTACGCGAGTGGGGCATGAGCCCCGTGATGGGTCCCATCGCCTTTGGCGGTCACGAGGACCAGCCCTTTCTCGGCCGAGACATGGCCCAGCCCAAGGACTACTCGGAGCAAACGGCCCAGATCATCGATGCCGAAGTGCGCCGCATCCTCAACGAGCAGTATGAGTTGGCCAAGACCCTCCTGGAGGACAGCATCGACCTCCTCAAGCAGTTGGCCGACGCCCTCCTCGAGCACGAGGTCCTCGACGGGGCCCAGTTGGACATCCTCATTGAAGAGGGCCCTGAGGCCTTGCGGGCAGAGCTCGCCAAGAGCACGTCACGCAACAACAACGGCAGACAACCCAAGGCCGCCTTCACCTCCAAAGCCAAGGCGCGCCGCTCCAAAGGCGAACACGCCCCCATTGAGCTGACGCCCTCCAAAGCGACAGAAGCTTAGCCGCGCCCATGTCTTTTTTTTCGCCCACGCCTACCGTGCTGTGTCCTTACCGCCCTTGCCAGGTGCGACATGCCACGGGCGTCGTCGATTTGCCGCCCTTGCCCCTAGCCTTTTGGCCCGCGGCATCGGTGCCGGCCCTGCCGGGCTTCACGGCCTATGTCGTGCCAGATGACACGTGGCACGAAGGGCTCCCCATCGAAGGCTTGGCGCCAACCCTTCACGCCGTTGGCGGCACGCTCTTGATCCCTGATCGCGCCCGCGCATGGCTCCCCTATGCGGGGCAGGCCGCGCACCCCTACGGCAGCGCCCTCGAGGGTTTCGCCCGGCGACCACAACGCGCGTGGCACGCAGCCGGTCAGCGCCTCAGCCTCGACCGCCCCGTCATCATGGGCATCGTCAACACCACGCCGGACTCCTTCAGCGATGGTGGTGCTTATGTCTCCCTCCCGTCCGCCCTCGCCCAGGCCCGCCAGCTCGCGGCCCATGGGGCAGACGTCATCGACATCGGAGGCGAGTCGACCCGCCCAGGGGCGGCAGAAGTCGAGCTGGCAGAAGAGATCGACCGGGTCATCCCGTTGCTGGTCTCTCTCAGCCAAGGCTCCCCCTTGGGCTGCCTCATCTCGGTGGACACGCGCAAGAGCGAACTCGCGCGCCGTGCCCTGGAGGCAGGCGCCAATATCATCAATGACATTAGCGCCTTGAGCGATCCAGCCATGGCCGAAGTCGTGGCCGAAGCCGGGGCAGGCTTGGTCCTGATGCACATGCGTGGCACCCCGGCGACCATGCAGTCGGACCTTCACTACGACGATCTCTTCGCGGAGATCGTCGATTTTCTCGAAGACCGGCTTAGGCTTGCCTTTGGCGCCGGTATCGATCTACGCTCGGTGGTCATCGATCCCGGCATCGGTTTCGGTAAGGGCCTGGCAGACAACCTCACGCTGCTGGTGGCAGCCAACAAGCTCGCCGCTTTGGGACGTGCAGTGCTGCTGGGACCCAGCCGAAAGCGCTTCCTCGGTGAGATCTCCGGCCGCCCCGTAGAAGAGCGTGGCGCCGCGACGGTAGTCGCCGTCAGCATCGCGATCTTTGCGCAGGCCGATATCTTGCGTGTTCACGATGTTGCGGCAGCGGTCGATGCCAACGCCCTTTACTTGCATCTCAAAGATCGTCTCTGCTTCACTGCTCTGCACCCCCATTGACGGGTGCTCTCTCGACTCTCTCCTGTGACCCCCCTACGACTCGCTCTTGCCGCGCATGCTCACCTTTTTCTCCAACGCCTTTCAAGGCTTCTCCACCCTCGACGTCGTCGCCGCCGTCATCGATGTCGTGGTGGTTTACTACCTCATCTACCGGGTGCTCCTTCTCATCAAGGGCACCCGTGCGGTGCAAGTCCTTGCGGGTCTCGTCCTGGTGATGGTGCTCTATTTCGTCTCCCAGCAGGACTATCTGGGTTTTGCCACCCTCAACTGGCTCTTGGAGAAGTTCATTGCCTCCTTCGTGGTGATTTTGGTGATCCTCTTCCAAGACGACATACGCCGCGGGCTGAGTGAGATGGGGAAGACCAGCCACCTGGCCGGCCTCTCCCAGCTCGAGCAGACGCACTTCCTGGAAGAAATCGTCAAGGCCTGTGCCTCCCTTGGGGAGCGCCGCATCGGTGCCCTCATCGCCATCGAGCGCGAGGCCTCCCTGAGCGCCTATGCCGCCGAGAGCCTCCGGATCGACGCTGCCGTGACCCGTGAGTTGCTGGTCTCACTCTTCATCCCCTTCCGTGCCAACCCGACCCACGACGGTGCGGTGATCATCCGCGGCGGCCGTATCGCAGCGGCTGGCTGTTTCTTGCCCCTGACGGCGAGTACCAAGCTCGACAAGAGCTTGGGCACGCGGCATCGCGCGGCCATCGGCTTGAGTGAGGTCACGGACGCAGTGGTCATCGTCGTCTCCGAAGAGACGGGGATCATCTCCGTGGCCTTCCGCGACGAGTTGACGCGCCGCTTGAGCACCGAGGAGCTTCGGGATCTCCTGCAGAAGCTCTTCAACAAAGAAGCGCTGGACGACCCAGGCCTTGGCTCGGGCTCCATCCTCAAACGACTCCGTCTCCCCCGCCGTGGGCGCCGCGCCGTTGCCGCGCCAGAAAACCAAGCGTGAAGCTCATGCGTCGGCTCTTTTTGGACAATCTCCCTCTGAAGATCTTTGCGCTCATCGCCAGCCTCGTACTCTTCGCGGCGGTTCAGCGCGATCGCGGCACGGTGACGTCTATCGAGGTGCCGATATTGGTTCGAGTTCCCAGCGGCTTTGTCCTCACCGAGGAGCCACCGGCCACGGCCTCTGTCATCATTCGTGCGCGGGCCTCCAAGCTGAAGGTCTTGCGCATCGACGAGATCGGGCCGCTCTCCTTGAGCCCCGTGGGCACACCGGGGCGCACCAAGGTCTCTTTCCGCCCGGAGATGCTCTCGCTGCCGGCGGGTGTCGAGGTCGAGTCTTTTCAGCCCCCTTCGGTGACCCTCACCCTCGAATCGATGTCGACGCGGAGTGTTCAAGTGAGCGCCGATCGGGCCCTTAGCGGCGCCCCGCCTCCGGGCTATCAGCTCGGCGAGGTGAAGTTCACGCCGGCCCAAGTCGAGATCGTGGGTCCCAGCTCCGTGGTGGAGGTGGTCAACCAAGTCTTCGTCGAACCCATCGATCTCACTGGTCGCACCCGGGCCTTCACCGTTGACCGGTGGGTGGTCCCAGATCGGCGCGGCATCAAGATTTCTGGCTCCGCTCGCGTCTCGGTTCAGATCGACATCGTCCCCAAAGCGCGAGAGCGCGTCGTTCTCGGGGTCCCCCTTTTAGCGGTCAACCTCGACCGCCCCTATGAGATCATCCCCTCCACCATCGACCTGGTCCTCGTCGGTGAAGACGAGGCTCTGTCCCACATCGATCCCGCCAAGCTGGTCGTCTCCATTGACGGCAGCGAAGACCAGCTCGCGCCGCCGCGCTCGCGTCAGCTCCAAGTCTCGCCCCAAGACGTCTTCAATTTACCCCCCGGTGTGGGTGTCAACGACAGCAAATTGCCCACGATTTTTCTTCGCACCCTGCCCGAAGTCGTCCCCGAAATCCCGCGACCCGTCCTCGGTCCCGAAGAGGACCCCGCGGCACCTGACGAAGCGCCTGACCCCTCCCCATGAAAGGACCCTCCATGCGCAACTACTTTGGCACCGACGGAATCCGCGGCCTCGCCAACACCCCACCCATGACGGTGGAGATGGCCCTCCAGCTCGGCAAGGCCATCGCCGCGACCTTCGGGCAGAACAACAAAGCACCCAAGGTTTTGATCGGTAAAGATCCGCGGCGCTCAGGCTACATGTTCGAGTCGGCCCTCGCCGCCGGCGTCAACGCCATGGGCGGCGATGTGCTCTTCACGGGTCCGCTGCCCACCCCGGCCATCGCCTACCTCACCACGACCATGCGCTGTGATGCAGGCATCATGATCTCTGCCTCGCACAACCCTTACCACGACAACGGCATCAAGATTTTTGGCCGCGATGGCTACAAGCTCCCTGACACCACCGAGGCAGAGATCGAGCGCTATCTCGACGATCCCAGCATCCTCGGGGCGCAGACCCAACCGCGGCATGTGGGTCGCAGCCGCCGCATCGACGACGCCGCGGGTCGCTACATTGCCTTTTTGAAGATGCTCTTCCCCCGAGATCTGAGCCTCGAGGGGCTCAAAATCGTGCTCGACTGCGCCAATGGCGCTGCCTACAAGATCGCTCCGACCGTCCTGTGGGAGCTCGGTGCCGAGGTGATCGCCACGGGCGTGGAACCCAACGGCTACAACATCAACGATGGTGTTGGGGCGCTCTACCCCAAACACTGCGCCTGCATGGTGCTGGAGCATGGCGCCGACCTCGGGATGAGTCTGGATGGCGACGCGGATCGCATCATTTTCGTCGATGAAAACGGCCAGATCATCGATGGCGACCAGATCATGGCGCTCACTGCGCTGGAGCTCAAGCATAGCGGTCGCCTAAGCAATAACACCGTCGTCGGCACGGTGATGAGCAACCTGGGCCTGAAGAAGGCCTTGACCCGTGCCGGCATCGACTTCATCGCCACGCAAGTGGGCGATCGCTATGTCGTGGAGGAGATGCGCCAAGGGGGGCACGTTTTTGGCGGCGAACAGAGTGGGCACCTCATTTTCCTCCAGCACTCCACCACGGGCGACGGCCTCATCGCCGCCCTCGAGGTCTTGGCAGCCAAGCAACGCCACCGCAAAGCGCTGTCGTCCTTGGTCGAGGTGATGCAGCGCTTCCCCCAAGTGCTCCGCAGCATCCCCGTGCGCGACAAGCCTGACCTCGCCACGGTGGCGCCAGTGGCCGCAGCCATCGCCCACGCAGAAGCTTTGCTGGGCGAAAACGGGCGTGTTCTCGTGCGTTACTCGGGCACGGAAGGCAAGTGCCGGGTCATGCTCGAGGGCCCGGATCGCGGGATGATCGAAGATCTAACCGAGGCGATCTGTGCCCAGATCGTGACCTGCATCGGCGCCTGACTCAATCAGGTACCCGCAACGGCGCCACGGCGCTCTCAGGCGCCCAAGCGTGATGGCCATTGGCCAGCCTGAGCTGCACCCAGCCCTCGCGTCGGGCCAGCACCTCCACCAGGGCGCCGTCGAAGTAGTCGTCCTCGTCGAGGAGGGTCCCCAAGTTGGACGGCGCGTCGCGAACGCCCTCGCGGTCGTGGATCACCACAGCAGGCACCAGCTCAGCGAGATGTTCTCGGGCCAGACGATAGCTGAGCGCTCCCAGCGCCACGAGCAGCGCCAGCACCGCCACGACGGCGCTCAGGTCGCGCCACACCCCGCGGCCCAGACGTCGTCGGTACCACCACAGCACAAAGGCCAGGTTCCAGGCAATCAGGCCCATCCAGGTGATGGTCGTCGCCGAGATGGCGTGGAAGAAACGCCACCACACGAGGCGAGTTGGCTCCCCCTGGGTCACGCCGCGCCCAGTCCGGGCCTTGAGCAGCTCTGTCATGATGTGGCCGCGCGTCGCCGCGACGAGGTCCAGGACGTCGCTCTGTCGGTCGAGCAAGGCGCTGCGTTCGAAACACAGCAAGGCCTCTGCCAGGCGTCCCTGTTGTCGATAGATGAGCCCGAGGTTGAAGTAGACGTCGGGATGGGGACCAACGGTTTCGAGATAGTGGACATAGGCAGCGCCCGCCGTCTCGACCTCGCCTGCCAGGTGCAGGCGATGGGCTTCCTCCAAGGCCGTGGCCTCTCCCGCCTCAGCGGAAGCCAGGCCCCACATCGTCACCAGAGCGATCGTGCCAAGCAGTCGCTTCATGTCATCCCTCCCCTCGGGCCCGGCGCGCCTGTTCCAGCGCGGGGATGAGCTCCAGGCACTGTTCGCGCAACGCCGGGAGGGCCTCGGCTCCGGCGCCAGGAAGGTAGCGCTGGGCTTCGAGGGCGGCCCAGCATTGGGTGAAACGTTCACAGAGCGCCGGGGGTAAGCCCAGCTCAGCGAGTCGCCGTGCCCCTTGACGACCGCCGGGGTTGCCTTCCAGAGCCCACGCGTCAAGCAGATAGCGTTGCAGCGCTCGCGCCAAGGCATCGGCGCCTTGTTGGCCGTCGCATGCGTTCAGTGATGCCACTGCGCGCCGCGCGGCCAGCCCCGTTTGGCGTCGCGCCAGCCACCGGGCATGACCGCGACGCAGCAGGCGTCCCCCCGGGCCAGCAGCACAGAGCAGAGGACCGCCCAGGATCAAGCCCCAGAACCACCATTGCTTCCAGCCCACGGCGCGGTCCGCCCGCCAATGCGTGCGGAGCTCCCGGGGCGCCACGGTCACTGCCTCGTGGCTCCCGGAGGCCGGCTCGGTGGCTAAAACGTCTCCCGCGTAGGGCGCTACTCCGCTGACACTGACCTCCCACGGCCCGATCTGGAGCACTTCATAGCGCCCCTTTTCCAGGTCGAAATAAGGCCACTGCAGCGCCGGCACTGCCAGCACGCCTTCGCTCTTGGGCACCAGAGTCAGGTGAAAGCGCGCCTCTCCGTGCAGCCCCGCTTCGGTAGCGACGCTGTGGCCGCGCTGGCGCTCAGGCCCAAAGACCAAGAAGGCCGGCGCAGCGTCATAGGGGGCCATCTGCATGCGTCCGACATGTCCCCGCCCGCTCAGCTCCACCCACATCTGGAGGGAGTCGCCCACGCGCACGGCACCGCCGCTCCCGCCCGCCGCTTGGAGCCCTCCGTTGAGGCGTATCTCGGCGCCCACGTTGGCCAAATCAAATCGCGGTGGCGCCCCGTCGGGCAGAGGCAGCACCTGCACCCTATAGGCTGGCGACGCCACCCACTCGGGCCCCTCGCCGTCGCCCTTGCGGCCGGGAATCTCCACGGAGAGATGAGGCACGGTGAGCTCACCCACCACGGTAGGCACCAGGTCAAAGGTCGCGACGCGATCGAGTTCATAGGCGCGTCCGGCCCGGGTCACACGCCGGCTCTTGCCCAAGCTCCCTTCCACTTCAAAGGCCACCACACCCAAAAAATCGGGCATCTGGGCATCGAGGCGAGACTTGCGCCGCGCCGTGGCCCGCAATAAATCGTAGTGGACCCGCAGGGGTTCCCCCAAGACGACCTCGTCCTTGTCAACCCCCAGCTCGAGAAAATAGTCCTCTCCCGCCAAGGCCAGGCGATGCGGCGAGAGGGGCGCCATGGCCCTGGGTGCAATGCCATCGCTTGGCTTTTGCTGTGGTGATCCACCTACCCCAACCACCACTTCGACGGCTTCGCTGCGCACATCGCGATCTCCCACGCGCACCGTTGCGGCGCTCACCTTGGCAACACCAGCGGCCCGCGGGATCAAGCGCATCCTGATCTCCTGCACGACCTCGGTCTTGCCGTTTACGGTGTGGACATAGGTGTGGTCATCATCGCCGAGCTCGTAGAAATCTCGAAAATCCGGTCGCTGCACCAGGTGAAAGGGGAGCCTGTTCGCGGCGCGCAGGACGAGGGTGAAGGTCAGCGTCTCTCCCACCCTCGCCTCGGCCGGGCGAAAGCCGCTCTCCAGCCTCCATTCCTGCGCCTGAGCCTCCCTGGCGTGCCCACACAGCCCAGCCAAGGCGATGCCCAGCAGCGCCAGCCCGACCCGCGGCCACCCCCGGCAGGCTGGAAAACGCCTGGGGGACGCGCCATCACCAGTCCTTCGTAACACTCTTCCGTCGCATCTCATCTTGCGCTCGTTCTAGGGGTAGATTGCGGTCGGCGCGCTCGATCTCATCGAGCAACTCCATGACGCGCCGTTCGCGCAGCGCCTCCGGACTCTGGGGTGTGCCCTCGCCTTGTTCGTCCTCACGTGCCTGATCCGCGGCGCCCGCGCCGGCACCGTCTTCAGGGGCGTCTTCAGGCGGGGCGTCTGGGCTCGCGTCCTGCTGATTTGGGGATGGCTGGGGGTCGTCGTTGGGCGCGGGTGTTTTATCGGGGTTGTCCTCCGGACGTTCGTCAGGCGAGCAGTCGTCTCCTCCCCCCTGCTCGAGGCTCAGGTAGTAGAAGTTCTCGTCGCCATTGACCAAGAGCAGCAAACGCTCCCCAACCAGCGCCCCGGGCAGCGTCACGGTCGTGGCCTGCCAACCCATGATATCGATGGCCACCGTGCCCGGCTCGCCGAGGACCTCCAAGGAGCTCGGGTCGAGCACCTGGAGCTGCAGCCGGCCAAGGCGCGCGTCGTAGAAGATGGTGGCGGTAAAACCATGGGGGCTGCCTGGCGCTTGGTCCGTGCCCGCGCCGACCACCGTCTCATACCAGTCGTCATCGTCCTGGCAGTAGCGCAGAGGCCCGAAGCGCTTCTCTTCAGCAGGGAGGTGGGCCGCCTCCCACACCGAGTCGTTGTCCTCGAAATAGTCGTCGCCCTCAGGGCAGGGAGGAAAGAACTCGAGGTGCATCGCATAGGGTCCTTCGGGTGCGGCCTCGCTCCCCTGCACCCGCCAATAGAGGGTCGTCGCCGCGGGCGCGTCGACGTAGGCGTATTGCAGGGCATCGCTCTCGCCCAGAGCCGTGGTGTCTCCTTCCCAGAGGGGGCGGACCTCGCCATCCCGAAAGAGGGCGACGCCAAATTGCACCTGATCCCCCGCCCGCACCCCTTCATCGCGTAGAGGCAAGAACGATAGGAAGAGTGAGTCCCCTACATCGAGAGGAAAGCGGAACCAGTCGTCATTATCGGGGCACAAGCGCAAGATCTCGACGCCAGCCTCGATCCGCGCGGCTTCCTCGCGGCTATCGTTGGGCTCGAAAGCGTCTTCGAAGGCCCGGCAAGGCGGCAGAATCTTGAGGGCGATCTGGTAGCTCGCCTCGGCGTAGTCCTCACCTTGCACCACCAGGTAGAGGGGGCCCGAGCCGACCGCTTCAGGGACTGTGAAGGAAGGCAAACGGAGCACGACTTTGGCCGGTGGTTGGTTGGCGCGGACTTGGGGCAGGGGCACGCGCTCTTGCGCCAAGACCTCGCCCCCGGCGCTCTCGATGCGGACACTGATGCGTCCATAGTCGAGGCGCGCCGAGTCGTCCATGAGCTCGCGCCGCTGAGGCAGGCGCTGGAGGCTAAGGGTGGCCTCCACCTGGTAGCCCGCGCCCACGTCGAGGAGGAAGTAATCTGGACTCCCACCACAGAGCACCCAGGTCGCTCGTTGCATGGCCTCCAGCGACACGGAGAGGGCCTGAGCCGGTGTGTCGCTGGGCGCAGGCTCGTCGAAGCTGGCACAGGGCGGGAAGAGACGGAGCAGGGTCTGCTCGAGGTTGTTGCGCAGCGCTTCGTGAAGGTTGCTGTCTTCGAGCGCCACTTGATAGGCGTGGAGGGCCTCGTGATAGAGGGCGCGCTGGCGAGCTGGGTCTTCTTCGTCATCGCCCTGGGCCAACAAGACGTTGCCCAAGGCCCACCACACGTGGCTCCGGGTGCGCTTGTCGTCAGGGCGGACCGCCGTGGCGCGGACGATGTAGCGCTGTGCTTGTGTCAGGTCACCGGCCGCGGCATAGGCCAGGCCCAGATTGTAGTTGAGGACTGGATGCTCGGGATCCTCGGCCAGGGCTTCGGCATAGGCCAGGATCGCGCCGGGGGCGTCCCCCTGGGCCAGCAGTGCGTCACCGCGCGCCACCGCCGGCATGAGGCGCGTCCCGCCAAGGGGCTCATCGCAAGCGCCAAGGAGGCCGGCGGCGAGAGCCAGCAGGGCGATGGTCAGCAAGCGCCGGCGCCGGCCTCCTGTGGGGGCCTTGGGGGGCGGTTTTTTGGCATCGCGCTTGCGCCGCCTCTCGCCCAAAAAGCTCAAGAACAGCAACAACACGACGGCGGGCACCAAGAAGAGATAGAAATAGTCCTCGTAGGTGGAGGACAGTAGCGAGGTGAGCTCGGCTTTCTGCAACGTGTCCAGCTCGTCGACCAGAGGACCGGCCACGGAACCGGGCCCTCGATAGGGCAGGTACAAGCCACCGCTCTCGGCGGCGATGAGGCGCAGCAAGCCCTCATCGACCCGGCTGGCCACGACGTCGCCCTGATGGGTGAGCAGGCCTTGGACCCGGCCACTCTCGTCGACATCGGGGATGGCGCTCCCGGCGCTGGTGCCCAAGGCCACCGTATAGATACGAATCCCCTCTTTGGCAGCCTCAGTGGCCGTGAGCAGGGGGTTCCACTCGTGATCCTCGCCGTCGGTGACCAGGACGATGACCCGGGCGTGGATCGCTGGCCCCAGCGCCTCACCGTATTGGCTGCGGCGAATGACCGCCATGGCTATGGTCAGGGCCCGGGCGATTCCCGTGCCCCCCACAGCCATCATGCGCGGGTGGGCGCGCCGCAGGTACATGCGGATGGCCCCGTAATCGGTGGTCAATGGCGACTGGATGAAGCTCACCGAGGTGAAGAGCACCAGGGCCACGCGATCTCCGCGCAAGGCGTCCAAGCAGCGCTCGATCTCAGCCTTGGCGGCGCTCAGACGATCTGGCTTGACGTCCTGCGCCAGCATCGACTTGGAGAGGTCCAAGGCGAAGACCACATCGATGCCCTCGCGCCTGACCTCACGCTGCTTGCCCGCTCCTTGGGGCCGCATGGCAGCCACCACCAACAAGACCATGGCCAGCCAGAGCAACACGAAGCGCAGCACTTGCTTGCGGGCGCTGTGCCCGTCCCACATTTGTTGGAGCGGGCGTTTGGCGCGGGTCAGCAGGCCCAGTCGGTGCCCCACCCATGCCCAGAGAAGCCCCACAACGACGGCGCCCACGCTGGTGAGGACCAACACCGTCGCCAGATGATGGAGTGGATCCTGGGTTCGCTGCCAGGTCAACCAAGTCAGGGCGCCAAGGTAGAGGGTGGCCATGCAACCCCCACAGGCACGAAAGATCCACCAGCGGCGACGCAGGTCTGGGAGGGTGGATACCCCAAAAGCGGCCTCGGCCACGACCACACGCGAAGCTTTCCAGAAGAGGAACCAGAGGTGCACCAGCACCACGACGCCCACGCAGAGCATCCATCGTACCGCCTCAGGTGCACCCCAGTGTTGGAAAAGCAAGAGAGACTCCTGTCAGGTCAAGGGAAACGGCGAATGAGCAAGAAACCGAGCAGCACGGACAAAGTCAGAAGGGCGAGGGCCCCTAACGTGAAGGGAGCGTAGTGCTCGTCGGTGAAGACCACGACCGAATCCTCCACGGCCGAGACTTCGAAACGATCGAGGATGTCATGCAGATCTCGCTGCACCTCGGCCATCTGCTCCGAGCGATAGTAGGCGCCACCTGTCTGGCTCGCCATTTCCTTGAGAAGATCTGGGTTGATGGGGAACTCGACCTCACGATAGCGACGTTCGCGACCGCTGCCGACGGCGATAAGGGCCACCCCCTCCTTGCCAACCAAGATGGGGAAGAGGGGAATGCGGAAATGCTGGGCCATCTCGACACTCTGGGCCGGGCTGATGTGCCCTCCGCGGCGGTCGCCGTCGGTGATCATGACGATGGCCTTCTGTCGCGCGTCGCTGTGCCGCAGCGCCGCGACAGCGCGGGCCACGGCGTTGCCGATGGCCGTGCCCGAGCCATCGATATCGCCGAGCTGGCGGTAGTCCAGCACGCGCTGGATGGCTTCATAATCCAGGGTGAGAGGAAACTCGAGGAAGGCCTCTGGGCCAAAGACCACCATCCCCAAGCGATCGCAGCGCGGTACCTGCGCGCCAAGACCCCGGCAGCGTTCGGCCCGCTCATGAACGAAGGACTTCAGCACGGCGATGGCGATGTCGTAGCGGTTCTCTGGGTTCACGCCCCGGCCGACCAGGTGCTGTACCTCATGGGCGGCCATGTCGACGGCTTCCATAGAGCCGGACATATCCAGCACGAGCATGATGTCGATGCCTTCGGCATGCATCTGGCGCTCCGTGGCGTTCTGGGGGCGCGCCAAAGCGACGAGCACCAAGGCCAAGGCCAAGAGGCGGCAGGCAGGGGACAACCACAGCAGTGAGCGCCGCCACCCCCTGCCCCCCTGGGCTACCCATTGAAGGGCAGAGAAACGCACGCTGCCCTGGGCGCGTTTGGCGCGCCAGATCTGCCACCCCGCCACGACGAGCAATCCCAGGAGCGACCACAACACCCAAGGGTAGGCGAAGTCCATCTCGTTCAAGCGCCTCAGCGCCGGTGCCAGCCCCTCAAGCCCCCCCATGGCTCTCCTCCTGGGCATGGCGCAGCGGGCGCTCCTCTGCTTGTAAAATCAGCGCGCGCGCCTGCTGTATCAGGAAGTCCGCATCCTCTGGCGTCGCGGGTTGCCGCGCGTATTTGACCTGGTCGCAGCCTTGGAGAAAGGCCGCGAGCGCTTCCACTTGCAAAGCCGCAGGGCGCTCGACCACAGCCATCCACTGCATGAGCTCGCGGCTGGTCAGTTCCAAGCCCGCGAAAGAGAAGCGCTCTCCCAGATAAGCGCGGGTGATCTCCGAGAGTAGATAGACCAGGGCCTGCAATTGGTCCTGGTCCTCACAGGCCCTGGGCTCGAGCGCATCCAGGCGTGCCAGAGCGCGGATCCCTGCGGGAAGGGGCGGTGGCAACTCCTTGGGTTGATTCAGGGAGCGCCGCCGCCATCGCCACAGGCCCCCGAGCAAGGTGAAAGCGCTGAGTAGCGCCGCAGACCACCACAGCCACCGCCAGTCACGCACCCACACGGCGAGTGAGTGGGGATGGGCCAAGGCCTCGGGATCGATTTCGTCGCGCCACAGAGGGATCCACAACGAAGCGAGCGGAGGGTTGAGGGTGAGCACCTCTTCGTTGGGACAACGCACCTCGAAACGCAGACCTGTGGCGTAGTGGCGACCGGCGAAGAAGGCGCGCAGAGACAAGCGAAAGCGTTCGCTGCGCCATTGCCCGTCGCTGTGGATCACCTCCCGCTCCAGGGTGCCGGCCTGAGCGCGCCCGATGACCAGCGTGCGGGGCTCTGGCGCCACGACCTCGCAAGGCGCTGGGAGGGTGATCAGGTACTCCCACACCACCCACTCAGCCAGTCGTTTGCCGGCCTCGAAGGCCGCCGCCTCAGGCGCCTCGAGGGTGACGCGCTCTCGCAGCGCCGTCGTCGGGCCCGGCTCAGTGTGGCCGGTCCAAGGGGTAGCGCTCACGGCAAAGACCAGCAGCACCAGCGAGGGTCGCCAAAGTGATCTGCTGATCTGGGCCAGGTGCATGCGTGGTTCCCTCTCAGAGCCGCGAAGCGCGCAGGCGAAAATAGGTGATGAGAGCGTTCATGTAGGGCCGGTGGGTGTAGATATCGATACTGTCGAGCTGGGTGCGGCGGAAGAAGTGCAGGCGACGCTGGCGGCGCTCCATGGCGATGCGGGAGAAGCGGGCACGCACCCGCCGGTCCGAGGTGTCGACCCACGCCTGCTGTCCACTCTCGGGGTCGACAAAGCGGCACAAGCCCATCTCTGGTAGGGTCTCCTCCATGGGATCGGTGATCACCACGGGGATGACGTCATGGCGTTGCGCCATGACGTGCATGGCCCGTTCATAGCCCTCGCAGGCGAAGTCACTGAGGACAAAGACCACGGATTTGCGCTGGCTGACACGCCCCAGGTAATCAAAGGCCTCCTCCAGGGAGGTCCCTCGCCCATAGGGTTCATGGCGCAGCAATTCACTGATGAGACGCATCACATGCTTGCGGCCCTTCTTCAGGGGGATGAAGCGCTCAACCGCATCGGAGAACAGCAGCAGGCCCACCCTATCGTTGTTCTTGATGGCAGAGAATGCCAGGAGCGCAGCGACTTCCGCCGCCGTATCCCGTTTGCGCTGGGTCACGGAGCCAAAGCCCTGTGAAGCCGAGACATCGACGACCAAGAACACCGACAGTTCCCGCTCTTCGATGAAGCGCTTGACATAGACCTCGCCCGTGCGGGCGCTGACGTTCCAATCGATATGGCGGATATCGTCCCCGGCTTGGTAGAGGCGCACTTCATCGAAGTCCATCCCACGGCCCTTGAAGACCGCTTGGTACTGGCCGGCCAATTGTTGATTGACCAGACGGCGCGTCACGATCTCCAACTTGCGCAGCTTGCGAATGAGATCTTTGGGCAGCATGTCTCCGCCTCGCTCAGGGTACTTCGACCACATCGAAGACCCGCCGCAGCACGTCTTCGCTCGTCACCTCCTCGGCTTCGGCCTCATAACTCAAGCTGACCCGATGCCGGAGTACATCGTAACCCACAGTCTTGACGTCTTCCGGCGTCGCGTAGCCGCGCCCCTCGAGGAAGGCCTGGGCCTTGGCCGCCTGGGTCAACCAGATGGTGGCTCGCGGGCTCGCTCCGTAGGCGATCATGTCGGCCAGCTCCCGCAACCCATAGTCACTGGGTTGGCGCGTGGCAAAGACCACTTCGACGATGTAGTCCTTGATGCGCGGATCGACGTAGACCTTGCGCACCACCTCACGGGCGCGCATGACCTGGGCGGCTTCGACCATTTTTCGGGGTTGTGGGGCGGCCTCCTCGGTGATCAAATCGAGGATGCGCCGCTCTTCGGCCCGACTCGGATAGTTCACCAAGACTTTCATCATGAAGCGATCGACTTGCGCTTCAGGCAGGGGATAGGTGCCTTCCTGTTCGATGGGGTTCTGCGTCGCCATGACGAGGAAAGGCTCGTCGAGGGGGTAAGTGCTCTCGCCGATGGTGACTTGGCGCTCTTGCATCGCCTCGAGCAAGGCTGACTGGACCTTGGCGGGGGCGCGGTTGATCTCGTCGGCCAGGACCAAGTGGGCGAAGATGGGGCCTTTCTTGACCGCGAAGTCACCCTTTTCCGGTCGAAAAACCATGGTGCCCACCAGGTCGGCAGGGAGCAGGTCTGGGGTGAATTGGATGCGTTGAAAAGCCACATCCATCACATCAGCCAAGGTCTTGCACAAAAGGGTCTTGGCAAGTCCCGGCACACCCTCGAGGAGGATGTGCCCGCCCGTGAGGATGGCGATCAGGGCGCTCTGAACCATGTGGGTCTGGCCAATGACCACCTCCCCGACCTCGCGTATCAGCGGCGCCACGAAGGTACTCTCTTCGGCAACCAGGGCGTTGATGACCTGAACGTCTTGTTCCATCTTCACCTCCTGTAGCAGGTCTCGGCTTCGACTGAAGCGTCCACCGGCTCGGGTCACGCCAGCCCGTGGCACGGTCGAAGTCTGGCCCTGGTGCTCGGTTTCGGTTCAGGTCTCGTCCACCGCGCGGTGGACCAGCTTCCCTGCTCCGCATTGACCCAAGGCTTAGACACGGATGGGATTGGGCCGCCCGGGGATGGCGCTCAGCGCCTGACGTACTCCGCGCGCAGCCTCCTGAATCTCTGCCTCTGACCCCCCGAGATAGAGCCGGCCAAAGGCACCCACGAAGTTTACCTCCAGGAGATGGATCTGTGCCGCTTTCTCTGCCTCGTTGGCGGCGATGGCCGCATAACCTGCGGGGTGACACTCCATCACATAGAGGGTCTGTCCTTCGAGGATGAAGTCACCGTGGCGCATGCGGTTGATAAGCATGGCTTGGTGACCGTCGATACCCGTGATGGTCTGCTCGGTGAGCACCTTGGGCTCGAGGCGATCGGTCTCTTTGATGCCGTAGTAATCGAGGATGGCTTCGCCACCGGCGCGGACCTGCCCCTGATCGAAAGCGTGCACCTCGAGCATGCCGAACTGCCGTTCTACAATTTGCATCCCCGGCATCACAGAGGTGTTTTTCAAGATGAGATCCGTCACTTGGTTCACGGAAATGCCCGGCGCCACTTCCACCACCAGTGCAGCCATATTTTCCAGCGGTTGGAAGCCTGTCGCCACGGTTTGAATGAAGCTCGCGAACTGAGGCTGAAGGACATCGATATAAGTAAAGCAACGCAGATCTATCACGGTCGCCATCCCTACAGGTACCGACTGGGTCGGCTTGGTGGAGAAAATGTTCGGTGACAAGGCGCAGCCCTGCTACCGCTGCCGACGCTATCACGGTAGGCTTGCCCTGTGCAAGGCACCGCAGCAGCCCACAATCCACGACCAAAGCCGGCATGGGGCTTGCTCGTTGTGAATTATTG
>CAYVQF010000015.1:24775-89372 GCA_964454015.1 uncultured Myxococcales bacterium | reverse complement strand
GATCACCCTGCCCGAGGATTTCACCGAACTCTATTACTATCTCATCGGCCCGGCCGAATCCGATTGGCAGATCTGCACATCAAGCAACGGCGGTAGTCTTGGCTCGCATGACGTCGAGCCCTGGGCGCTCGCCATCATGTGGTGGGGGTAAACATGTTCAACCACCTCATCCGATTTGCCCTGAGCTGCTGCTGCGTCGGCGCCTACCTCGCCGGCTGCGACCAGCACGTCGTGCAGGAGCCTGCCGACGTGCTCCTCGAAGACCATGAGCTGCCCCCGGACGTCGAAGACCACGAGCCGCCCTCGGACGCCGAAGACCAAGACGCGGCGGCCGACGCGGCCGACGGGGCGTGGGCCTGCCCCTTCCCCTTCTGGCCAGTGGAGGACCCAGCCCTGCTCTTCGAGTTCCGCATCGGCTGTGTCGACTACCGCGCCATTGTGCACTATGCGGGTATGGATCTCCTGCTCTGTAACCACTGCGAAGATGACTTCCTCCTTGTTTTCTACCCGACGTATTGGCCATCAGGCATCACTGACTGCACCCTCGACGTTAGCTGCGGCCTCCAAGTCGGCTGCGCCCTCGACGTCACCTACGCCGTGCGCGATCAGCAGGGGCGCGAGCTTCCTGCTAATTGTCAGCGGTCCTCGTACTGCCCGTGCACAGCAGAGAGTCGTGCCGGTTCACCGATCTTGACCTTGGTGCTCGCTGGCGGCGCGCAAAAAGCGTTGGGATTGGCGCAGCGGAACGGTGTCACATATCCAGAGATCCTCGCGCAGCCGCAGGAGTATTTGTGCGGTGAGCCCAGCCTCGTCGCCGCGCCCCTCAGCGTAGGCGACGCGCGCTATGACATCGTGCTCTATCTGCCCCGCCTCTGGCCCGCTGACACCCCGGTCGAGTTGCTGCGCCCCGAGCGGCAGCGCCCCCTCGCCTGTGCCCAGGCGGGGCTCTACGAGTTCGCCTGTATTCCCGATATCCCGGAGTATCAAGCCATCGACAACCCCCTCGATTGGTTCCCCCTCTCGCCGGACGAGCTCAACCCTTACGTCATCAAAGACGTCGACCTGGCGAAGCTGTGGCCGGGCTTTGCCGCGCCTTGAGCGGGGGCCTTTACTGTGAATCAGTCACCGCGTCCCAGGAAACAACCCTGAACCCAAACGGCCGCGCGGCAGGAGAGCCAGGGTCATCATGTTTAACCACCTCATCCGATTTGCCTGGATCTGCTGCTGCATCGGCGCCTACCTCGCCGGCTGCGACCAGCACGTTGTCGCCGAGCCTGCCGACGAGCTCCTCGAAGACCACGAGCTGCCCCCGGACGTCGAAGACCACGAGCTGCCCCCGGACGCCGAAGACCAAGACACGGCGGACCACGCGGCCGACGGAACGTGGGCCTGCCCAGGGTCCCTCTGGCCCTTGGCGGCCGACGAGCTGCTCTTCGAGTTCCGCATCGGCTGTGTCGACTACCGCGCCGTCGTGTCCTATGGGGGAATGAGTCTCGATCTCTGTAACCGCTGCGAAGAGGATTTCCTCCTGGCTTTCTACCCTCATTCGGAATGGCTAATCAATCCGGCTGAATGCACCCTCGACGTCAATTGCGGCTTCCGCGTCGGCTGCGCCCTCGACATCACCTACGCCGTGCGCGATCAGCAGGGGCGCGAGCTTCCAGCGAATTGTCAGCGGTCCTCGTACTGCCCGTGCACAGCGGAGAAGCGTGCCACGGCGACGATCACGCCCGTGGTGCTCGCCGGTGGCGCGCAAAAAGCATTGAACTTGTTGCAGCCTATCGGTGTAACCTATCCTGAGCTACTCGCAGAGTCGGAGTGGCTGCTGTGCGGCGAGCCCAGCCTCGTCGCCGCGCCCATCAGCCTGGGCGACGCGCGCTATGACATCGTGCTCTATCTGCCCCGCCTCTGGCCCGCTGACACCCCGGTCGAGTTGCTGCGCCCCGAGCGGCAGCGCCCCCTCGCCTGTGCCCAGGCGGGGCTCTACGAGTTCGCCTGTATTCCCGATATCCCGGAGTATCAAGCCATCGACAACCCCCTCGATTGGTTCCCCCTCTCGCCGGACGAGCTCAACCCTTACGTCATCAAAGACGTCGACCTGGCGAAGCTGTGGCCGGGTTTTGCCGCGCCCTGATGGGGGCTTTGGGGCTCAGCCACCACGCTCTGAGAATAACCGCCGCCCTTTGCGCCAGCCCTGCCGCCGGTCACTGCAGGGATAGGCGCCAATTGGGGACGCCCCCTCAGCCGAGAGCTTCAGCACAGCTTCCCGGCGCGCCCTCAGGGCTCAGCCGCACAAGATGCCGCACAGTCGGCGTCGATCACCTCCGGGGCGACGGCCCGGCCCAGGTTCTCTTGGACGCAGCGGCTGAAGCAGCGCTCACAGTGGTTGACGCAATCGCTGGCGATGGCCTCTGCGGCTTGGGCGCGCATGGCGTTGGCCTCGATGCAGCCAGCGACACAGGCCTCGAGATGAGGTGCGCCGGGCGTGGCTTCGAGTTGGAGCGCTGGTGGCGTCGAGGTGGCGGGCCCTTCCTCCTCGCCGCTGGCGCCGGGGGTGGGCGGCGCCGGTGGTGCCGCCGGGGCCGGCGGCGCTTGACAACCCCACGAGAGGGCGAGGGCGAGGGCGAGGGCGAAGAGCATGTGAAGCAGGTGAGGCATGGCGAGGCTCATGAGGGCTAGCGCGGCAGATGGAGGGTGACGGCGATGGTGACGCTCTCGTGGTCGCCGTGCAGCAAAAAGTCATGCAGGATGAGGTGTTCCTCGGGGATCTCCAAAGGAAAGACGACGTCTTGGGTGGCGCCGGGGGCGAGGCTCAGGGCGAGGGCTCGGTGCTCGGGCATGGGCTTGCCGCCATGGCCCATGCGCTCGTAGTGGGCCACGAGCTGGAGCGAGGTCAGGGGCACCGTGAAGGGGTTGCGCACGGTGACCTTGGCCTCCGTCGCGTCAGCACTGATGCTGCCAAAGTCTAAGGGGTAGAGGGTCTCGAACGCGATGTAGGCCGTGCGCTCCAGGATCTCTTGGGTGGAGCGGCCCACCTGAAAGCCCGTCTCGGGCGCCATCCAGTCGCTGCGCAACTGCATCATGGACTCCGCCGCACCATAGTCCTCCGCGCAAGGCTCGCCGGGGGCGAGCTTGGACCACAGCCCCGTCTTGATGTGACCATGGACGACGATGGCTTGGCCGTCGAGATCGCCTGGTGGGAGCGGGCCAAAGAGGTTGAGGGCGCCCAGGCGATAGGTGGCTCCCTGATAGAGTCGCCCGTCGACACAGTACTCCGAGGGGTTGGCCAAGCCCTTGGGCTGATTGCGCGTCGCTGTGCCCACGATGGCGTTGGGCGGCAGCGCCACCAGGGTGTCCTGTGGGGCTTGTGACGATGACATGGGTGCACCCTCGGTCGCGGTGGGGCCGGCCTGAGGCGCGGCGCTGTTGCTTGGCCCCGGGGGGGAGGTGGGGTTGCAAGCGCCGAGGAGGAAGAGCGCCAGCGCACACAAGAACGGGTGCTGCGGGCGAAAGTGGCTGGGAGCGTGCATGGGCATCCTCATCGGGCGCAGGAGCCATCGGCGCGTCTTGTCGAGCCCGTCCACGTTAGCGCGCCCAGAGCGGCTGTCAACGCGATTCCAGTCCAGCAGGCATTGCGTCCCGCCTCGGGCGGCCCTATCCCAATAGGGGCAGTGGCCGCTGAATCGCGCGGCGCGCCCCCAAATAGACGTCTCACGGCGCTGGCCGTGATGGAATCGAGGAGTTGCGCATGGACACCCTACAGGCAATAGAGACTCGCCGGTCAATCAAACATTTCGACCCAGAGCACCGCCTCAGCGAGGCGGAAGAAAAACAGTTGTTGTCCTTGGCCCTGTTGAGCCCAACGGCGTTCAACATCCAGAACTGGCGCTTCGTGGTGGTCAAAGACCCGGCGCTGCGGGCGAAAATTCGCGCTGCGGCTTGGGATCAGGCCCAGGTCACCGCTGCGTCGCTCTTCATCATCCTCTGCGGCGATCTGCGCTCCTGGGAGAGGGAGCCCCAGCGCTACTGGCGCGACGCGCCCCAGCCCGTGCAGGACTTCCTCTTGCCCGCCATCGACAACTACTACCGCGGCAAGGCGCAGACCCAGCGCGACGAGGCCATGCGTTCTTGCGGGATGGTCGCGCAGACGCTGATGCTCGCCGCCAACGCCATGGGCTACGACGCCTGCCCCATGGACGGCTTCGATTTCGATGCCGTGGGCGAAATCATCGACCTGCCCGAGGACCACGTCATCGCCATGTTCGTCGCCATCGGCAAGGGTACCCAGCCCGCATGGCCGCGGGGCGGCCAGCTCCCCCTGGAAGAGGTGGTCATCCAAGACAAGTTCTAGGGGGCGTTGTCGTCGCCGTCGGTGAGGGTCCTGACGCGCCCCGCCTTGATGTCGTCCATGGCCGCGTTGAAAATGGCGCAGTCATTGTGGCAGGACAGGGCGCAGGAGTGCCGATAGTCCCGCGCGAAGCGTTCGCAGTCTTCGTAGCACTGCTGCCAGCAGGCGGCCTCGGGCGTGGCGTCCTCGTTGGCGCTGGGAGAGTTGGCACCACAGGCCGTGAGCAGCGCGGCGAAGAAGCACAGGGTCAAAGCGCGGGCGGGTGGCGTGGGGGGCATGGGGCGACTCCATGACGGGAAAGCTGGCCCCCAGAGCTTGGGGCGGGGCGCTCTGACGCTGCGGGACGAGAGAGATTCAGACTACTTTCATCTCGCTTGACCTGGCGTTTCATTCATCGTATATCGCCGATAAGCGAAACGCTCCAGCGTCAACCTGGGGAGTCGCGTAGGCCGAGGAAATTCGGGAGGGAACATGGGAAGCAAAGCGGACGAAGTGCGGGCACAAGTGGCGGCAGACTACACCAAGGCGGTCAAGAGAGAGGGCGGCTGCTGCTCGCCCTTGGTGCCCAAGGGGGTCATTGCCAAGATCGCCGACTACCGCGCCGAGGAGCTGGTGCGCTTGCCCGAGGACGCCGTCGCGAATGCCTTTGGTTGCGGCGACCCGGTGGCCTTCGCGGCGGTGCAGGCCGGGCAGACCGTGCTCGATCTCGGCTCGGGCGCCGGCATCGACCTGTTGCTGGCAGCCCAGAAGGTGGGGCCCACGGGGCAGGTGATCGGAGTGGACATGACCGACGCGATGGTCGCCCGGGCCCGCGCGAACGTCGCCGCCGCTGGGCTGAGTCATGTCGAGGTGCGCCAGGGGATCATCGAGGCCTTGCCCGTGGAGAGCGCCAGCGTGGATTGGGTGATTTCCAACTGCGTGATCAACCTGTCGCCGGAGAAGGCGCGTGTCTTCGCCGAGATTGCCCGGGTCTTGCGCGCTGGCGGGACTCTGTTGGTGTCGGACATCGTCGCCCAGGATCTCCCCGAGGAGGTGACGGCCAACCGCCACCTCTATGTCTCCTGCTTGGCTGGCGCCATCTCCGAGGATGACTACCTCGAAGGCCTGCGTCGCGCCGGGCTGTGCGCCGTCGAGATCGTTGACAAAGTAGTCTATGATGCGCACCAGGTTCAGGCGCTCATTGGCTCTGAGCTCAACGGCGAGCATGGCTCGGGCTGCTGCAGTGGAGGCACGGCGGCCGTCGCGGACTTGAGTCGTCGCTGGGCTGAGCGGCTGAGCGGCAAGATCGCCAGCATCAAGGTGCGGGCCCACAAGCCTCGGTAGAGGCAGGAAGAACAGGAGGTTGCAATGTCGGTGAAGCGTGGGATGGTTTGGATGGGGCTGTTGGCGCTGCTCTTGATGGGGGTGGTGGCCTGTGACAAGGCCAGCGAAGAGAAGAAGGGTGAGGCCGCGGCGGCGACGCCCAAGGGCGACACTTTCACTGCCGACCAATACCAAGTCGGTGAGACCTACACGATCAAGCTGGTGTTCTGGGCCAAAAATCGGAGCTCCACGGCCAAAGGCTTGGTGGACAATGTCCACTTCGACGATGCCGCAGGCGAACGGGTGGTCTTCTTCTACCCAGCGGAATTGGAAGACAAGATCGCCGCCTTGGAGCAGGGCAAGGTCTACGCCCTGACCTTCCTCTATGATGACGATGGGGATGGCCTCCACCGCGGGATGCTCACGACGATCGAATGATCCCAGGGCTGGCTTGGGGGGCGATGCGGCGCCACTTTTGACGCCGCGGGTGGCGCACGCCCGGTGGCGGTGGCTCCCCAAGAAAGGGAGCCGACTTCCTCTTAGAAGACGCGGAGGGTGCCGCGTTCGCGCAGCCGCTCCAGCACTTCGCCGACGTTGGCGAAGCGGCTGGTGAGGATCATGGCGGCGATGATGTAGGGCTTGTAGCCCGCCTCTTTGTAGGTCTCGATGCGATAGCGCTCGAAGACCGAGGCCGCCACCTCGCCTTGCTTGCAGGAGACATCCGTGATGTCTGCGGGCAGGCAGTGCATGTAGAGGGCCTTGCCGCCTTTGGTGAGGGCCATTTTCTCTTCGGTGCATTCCCAGTCTTTGTGCTGGGCGTTGTTGCCGAGGCACTCGTGCTCCAGGACCTTGAGGGCGTCGTAGTCGTTGTTGCGCAGCAACTCGGTGCGGCGTTCCATGACGGCGTAGGGGGCCCAGCTCTTGGGGTAGACGATGTCGGCGTCGGCGAAGGCCTCGTCCATGCTGTTGACCATGCGGAAGGAGCCGCCCGAGGCGGTCGCTTGCCGTCCGGCCATCTCCACCACTTCGGGCAAGAGGGAGTAGCCTTCGGGGTAGGCCAGGTCGACGTTCATGCCGAAGCGGGTCATGAGGCCGATGATGCCTTGGGGAACGGAGAGGGGCTTGCCGTAAGAGGGCGAGTAGGCCCAGGTCATGGCAATCTTCTTGCCCTTGAGGTTCTCGAGGCCGCCGAAGTACTGCTTGAGCCAGCCCAGGTCCGCCATGGACTGGGTGGGGTGGTCGATGTCGCACTGGAGGTTGACGATGCGGGGGCGCTGCTCGAGCACGCCTTGGGCGAAACCGTCGTCGAGGGCCTCGCCGACTTCGCGCATGTAGGCGTTGCCAGCGCCGAGGTACATGTCATCGCGGATGCCGATGACGTCAGCCATGAAGGAGATCATGTTGGCCGTCTCGCGCACGGTCTCGCCGTGGGCGATCTGGGATTTACCTTCGTCGAGATCCTGCACCTCGAGGCCGAGCATGTTGCAAGCCGAGGCATAGGAGAAGCGGGTGCGGGTGGAGTTGTCCCGGAAGAGGGAGATACCCAGGCCCGAGTCGAAGACCTTGGTGGAGATGTTCTTGGTGCGCATGACGCGCAGGGCGTCGGCCACGGCGAGGATCTGCTTGAGGTCAGGGAGGCTCTTCTCCCAGGTCAAGAGAAAGTCTTCGTTGTAGAGTTTGGACGGGGTCTCGTGGATCTCCTCGATCACGTTGTCGAGCTTTGGCATGTGCATTCCTGTCTGATTCGTTGCGGTCGTCGTTGTGGGTGTCGATACGAAAGAGGCCGCACGAGAGCAAGCCCGCACGGCCCATCTTCATCCCGGTTAAGGGGCACTAGATCTTGTAGGCATAGAGGGCATAGAAGGCGGCAGCGGCGACGAGATCGTCCACGGGGCACTTCTCATCGGGGGCGTGGGCACCGACCTCGTTGCCAGGGCCAAAGCCGATGGTCGGGATGCCGTGCTTGCCGCGAATGGTGACGCCGTTGGTGGAGAAGGTCCACTTGTCGACCTTGGGCTCCTTGGCGAAGAGGTCCTTGAAGACGTCGACGCCCGTGGTCACCACGTGCTCCGTGGGCTCGATTTTCCACGTGGGGAAGTACTTCTCCATGCCGTATTTTTGGCCGGTCCAGGCGGTCTCTTCGTAGTGCAGGACCGAGACCTTGACCTCTTCGCCGAGCTTGAGGCCGCAGGCCACCACGACATCCTCCACCTCTTTGACCGCCGATTCCTTGGTCTCGCCCCAGGTCAGGCGGCGGTCCAGGTGCATGTGCACCGAGTCGGCCACGGCGCACATCGAAGGTGAACCCGACTGGAAGATGGAGATGGTGACCGTGCCTTTGCCGAGGAAGTCGTCGTGGGCCAGGCGCTCGTTGAGCTTCTCGATCTCCAGGGCCACTTTGGCGGCCATGTAGACGGCGTTCTTGCCGCGCTCCGGGGCCGAGCCGTGGCACGAGATGCCGCGGAAATCGACGCCGATCTCCATGCGGCCGCGGTGGCCACGGTAGATGTTGAGGTTGGTCGGTTCGGTGCTGATGACGAAATCCGGGACGATCTTCTCTTCCTCGATGATCCAGTTCCAGCACAGGCCGTCACAGTCTTCTTCCATGACCGAGCCGACCACGTAGAAGGTCAGGTCGCGGTCGAAGCCGAGCTCCTTGAGGATGCGGCCGGCCGTGACCGCCGCCGCTGGTCCACCTTCCTGATCCACCGTGCCCCGGCCATGGACGTAGCCGTCCTTGACCTCGCCCGAGAAGGGATCGAAGGTCCAGTTCTCCGGGTTGCCGACGCCCACCGTGTCCATGTGGCCATCCACGGCGAGGATGCGCTTGCCGTTGCCGATTCGCCCAATCACGTTGCCGAGGCCATCGATACGCACTTCATCGAAGCCCGCCTCTTCCATCTGTCGCTTCAATTCGAGCTGGACGTCCTTCTCCTGCATGCTCTCCGAAGGGATTTTGACCAGCTTGGACAGGTTCTGGGCGGTGTAGTCGCGATACTTCTCTGACAGCTCCATGATTTTACGTGCGATATTGTCCATCGAAATGCTGCTCCTCAGTGATTCCTGCTACGATTACGGGAGGATGGGAGGATGAAACCCCGCCCTCAGGGCGCCACACTAACCCAGTCGTGGCGGGCGGGTCAATCCACAAAGGCGTCCCTCGAGCGAATCTCCGCCACGGCGACCCTCAGGTCTCGGCCCGATGGGGTAAGCGCTTGAGAATACGAAGATATCCACAGCGCCACCCCCGCCCCGAAGGGCCACCTCAGCCCACGCTATGGCGGGCGCAGCAGGCTTCGACGGGGCTTGACACGTCGCCATGTTAATCGCATATCGACGATGGGCGCTGGATCTAAGTCGACCCGCCCGGCCCCTCTATGCTTTTTCCCAGAGGTCTCTGTCCATGAAAACGCCGCCGTCCTGTTGTGAACCCGCGACCAGTGTCGCCGCTGCGGCTGACCCTGCTGACCCCGCTGACCGTGACGCCCAGCTCGCCCAGCTCGCCAAGGCCCTCGGGCACCCGGCGCGGGTAGCCATCCTGCGCTTGCTCATCCAACGCGACGCCTGCGTGTGCGGCGAGATCGTCGACGCGCTGCCCCTGGCCCAGTCCACGGTCTCCCAGCACCTCAAGCAGCTCAAAGAGGCGGGGCTCATTCAGGGTGAGATCGACGGCCCACGGGTGTGCTACTGCGTCAACGGCGAAATGCTGCGGCGCTTGAAAACGCTGGTGGCGGCGCTGTAGCCGTCGGCCCATTCACCCAACGCACGAGGAGAAACATGGGACGCTTTGAACGCTATCTTTCGGTCTGGGTGGCCCTGGCCATTGGCGCCGGGGTGGGGCTGGGGCTGCTCGTGCCCCAGGCCTTCAGCTTCATCTCGCGCTTGGAGATCGCCCGGGTCAACCTGGTGGTGGCCGTGCTGATCTGGGTCATGATTTACCCCATGATGCTCAAGGTCTCGCCGTCGTGCCTGAAGGACGTCGGCCGCAAACCTAAAGGCCTGGCCCTGACCTTGGTGGTCAACTGGCTCATCAAGCCCTTCACCATGGCCGCCCTGGGCATCCTCTTCTTCAAGCACGTCTTCTCCGGCCTGGTGTCGGCCCACGAGGCCGAACAATACATCGCGGGCATGATCCTCCTCGGCGTGGCCCCCTGCACCGCCATGGTCTTCGTCTGGAGCCACCTGGTCAAAGGCGACGCCAACTACACCCTGGTCCAGGTCTCGGTCAACGACCTGATCATGGTCTTCGCCTTCGCCCCCATCGCCGCCCTGCTCCTCGGCGTGACGGACATCTTCGTGCCCTGGGAGACCTTGGTGGCCTCGGTGGTCATCTTCATCGTCATCCCCTTGGGCGCTGGCGTCCTGACCCAGCACCAGACCAACGCCACCCAGCTCAGGGCCCTCGATCAGCGCCTCAAGCCCGCATCAATCATGGGCCTCCTCCTCACGGTGGTGCTCCTCTTCGGCTTCCAGGCCGAGACCATCGTCGCCAAACCCCTGATCGTCGCCCTCATCGCCGTGCCCCTGCTCATCCAGAGCTACGGCATCTTCGGCGTGGCCTACTCGGCGGCCAAAGTGCTCGAGCTGCCCCACACGGTCGCCGCCCCGGCTGCGATGATCGGCACTTCGAACTTCTTCGAGCTCGCCGTGGCCGTCGCCATCAGCCTCTTTGGCCTCTCGTCGGGCGCAGCCCTTGCCACGGTGGTCGGGGTCCTCATCGAGGTGCCCGTGATGCTGTCGCTGGTGGCCTTTGCCAACCGCACGCGCCACTGGTTTCCCGCGGCCTCTTGAGCTGACCCTCCCGCGTGGGTAGCGCCGGTTTTTTTGGACCCACATCTCGTCTTGGCGTGCGCGGCGCAGGGGAGTGCGCCAAGCCAGGGTGAAAATCAGCAGCACGACAGCCGCGACCAAGGTTAAGATCAACACCAAGCGGCGCCGACCTTCGAGGGTGTCCGCCAGGTCTGGCACCACCTCGACGAAGGGGGCACCTGGGGCGCTGTCTATCGGAGCGTCCCGCCGCAGCTCCTCCCACACATCCTCGTCGACGGAGCGCAGGCGAATGGCCCCGTCGATATAACCGGACCATTTCTTCTCACAGCTTCCCAAGAGGCCGCGGTCCGTGGCAGCACAGGCGACCCAGGCGTGAACCGTGGCGATCGCTGGGTCTTGAGGGCCACGCAGGGGCGCGATGAGATAATGACGGGTGCTGGTTTTGCCGTCGTCGTCGGTGGTGGTGCGCGAGGTGCGGCGGCGCAGCGAAAGGTCGACTGTCGCGGCGGTGAGGGGGAAGACCTGTTGGCGCGGCAGTGCCGAGATCTCGGCGACGGTGATGGGTTCTGGGTCGTGGCCCCAGACGGCGTGCACCGCAGGAGCGGCGTTGCCGAAGTAAAAAGGCATGCCCAGGGGCAAAAAGCCCAAGCCCAAGGCGAGGCCCACGAGCCCGGCGGCGCGTCCACGCACCCGCAGCACGGCAAAGAAGAGGATGAGAAGGAGTGGTGTCAGGGCCAGGATGTGCCCCAGAAAGGCGGCAAAGGTGTTGGCGTAGAGGGTAGAGAAAACGCTGTAAATGAGGGTGAGGACCAGCGCGAGTGCGGCCAAAAGAAAGGCCCCCAAGGGGCTGGGGTAGCGCTCCTTGCTCCGCGGCACCGCTAAGGTGGGTGGCGGCGGCGTCTCCTCTTCAGGCAGAGCACTCGGGCCAAGTCCCGGCTGATAGCGCGCGAGGGTGGCGCCCATGCTCTTGGCATGGCTCAAGAGGTCGCAGAGCACGTCCCAGGGCACGACCAAGCCCATGGGACGCTCCATGCTGGCGACCTCGGCGAGGTGCTCCGCCGTGGGGGCGACGGCGCTCAAGGCCAAGCGCTGTCTCGCCACGCGCAGCTCGGCGTGCACGACGTGCTGGGGCTTGCGGCGCCAAGGCAAGCGGCGGCGCCAGCCCGTGAGCGGCTGCTCCCAACGGGAGAGCTGCACCGTGGCTTGCTCGGCAGGGTCCCAGGTGAACGACGAATGCTGCCTGAGGTCGGTGGCGTCGAAGCGAATGGCAGCGGGAGACCAACTCAGGACGCCGGCGCCGAGGGCCAGGTGTCCTGAGCTTCTGGCGGGCGTCTCGATGCGGTCAAGGAGGCTGGTCGGGGTGTCACGCATGGCTCTCTGATCGCGTGGGGACGGGAGAGGATCAGGCCCGTTTGCCGACGGCGGCGACGTAGACCGTGAAGGCGTCGCGCCCGTCAACGCCGAGGAGGGCGTCGCAGGCGTCCTGATCATAAGCAGCAATGGCGCAGGTGCCAGCGCCCATGGCCTCACTGAGCAGGTAGAGGTTCTGGCACAGGTGCCCGGCGTCGAGGGCGATGACCTTGTGCGACGCCTCGCCGTAACGCCACTCCATGCGCGCCGGCAGGGTGGTCCAGAAGAAGGTGAGGGCCGCCTCGGCCACGAAGCGCTGGTCGAGGCAGGCGCGGGCGGCCTGCTGGGCGATATCGTCGGCCAGGCGCAGCTCGGCGAGCTGATGCTCGAAGGGGAGATAGCGATAGAGACCGGGAGCCAGGTGCTCGACCCGGTGGACGGCCAGGTAAGTCTCGAAGCTGTGACGCGCGCCGGCAGAGGGCACGGTGCGCAGGGCGGCGTGCGGGCCCAAGCGCTTGCGCACGCCCTGGGTGCCCCAGGTCAGGGCGGCCAGCTCGCGGAAGGAGATGGGGTGGGGGGCAAAGCGGCGGCAACTCTCGCGGCGCAGGATGGCTGCCGCCAAGGGTTGGGCGGCGCAGTGCTCCAAGGCCGCGGGTCCGTCGGGCAGGGTGATGCGGCGCGCCGTCGCAGGGCAAGGCTGCTGCAAGTCTGGCGCAGGCTCGCCTCGGTGTTGGGGCGTTTGCGAGAAATCGGTGCGCTGGCGGACGTGGTCTTTGAGGAAGTCGCGCAGATGATCGAAGCGGCGTGGATCGGAACTCATGAGGCCTCCTTGGGTCAGCACTTTAGGGTAAATGCGCCGGTGGTGAAAGGCGCAGCGGCGGCTCGCGTTGTTGCCACAGGGGCGGCGCTGACGTGAGGCAGGTGGATCCCCGACCGCGATGACGGCAGGTGGGGCTTGACGGGAGAGGGCGAGGCGTTAGGCTCAGGTGGAGCCGTGGCTTTGGATGAACGCGAGGAGGTGGCGCATGTCCGGTGTGAAGTGGGTGCTGGGTGGCTTGTTGGTGTTGGCCTTGAGTTGGCCGGTGGGGGCCGCGGCCTCGGATTGCAGTCTGATTTCCGATAGCGACCAGCGCTATTTTTGTCGGGCCAAGAGCAGCGGATCGACCTCGGATTGCAGTCTGATTTCCGACAGCGACCTGCGCTATATGTGCCGGGCCGTGGTGGGAAATTCCTCTTCCGATTGCAGCCTGATTTCCGACAGTGACCTGCGCTACGCCTGCAGAGCCCAGGCCGGCGGCTCGTCGTCGGATTGTTCTTTGGTCTCCGACAGCGACCAGCGCTATTTTTGCCGGGCCCGGGCGTCAGGCTCGACCTCGGATTGCAGCCTGATTTCCGACAGTGACATGCGTTACCACTGTCGGGCCGTGGTGGGGAAGTCCTCTTCCGATTGCAGCCTGATCTCCGACAGTGATTTGCGCTATCGCTGTCGCTCCGAGGTGGGCAACTAGAGAGGCCGCGGGCCGGCGCTGGAGCGGGCGGGCCGCTTGGATGGAAGGTCCGCGCCCAAGATAGCGCCCTCGGGCTGAAGAAAGCGCGTTTTTTCCTTGCCGCTGGTTGATGCCGCGCACAGCCCCGGCTAGGATGTCTTATGCCGCTTTTCTGAAGTGGATGCGAGCTCTCCTGCTGTCTCTCGTCGTAGTCCTGCGAGCCCCGTGGGTGTCCGAGGCCTGGTCATGCGAACCGTCTTATTGTCGCTGTGTGTGTTGTCCCTGGTCCTCGTCGTGCCCTAGCCAGGGGAGAGACCGCGCGTGACGCGGCCCCCTGCGCCTTCACTGCCAGGGACGTGACCATTCCCCCGAACGGGGTCTTGCGTCTGAAGGATGCCACGGATCTCTTTGATGCTGGTGGCTGCGCCGGCGGCCTGAGCGCCATGGAGGTGCGGGACGGTGTTGGCACGGTGGTCCTCGGCGAAGTGCGTGAGGTCGAGGTCCTGGGCGAGCATTTTTGGGTGCCGGCCGAGACCCTGGCCCCAGCGAGCGCCTACGATGTCTGGCTCGAGCCGACCATGGGTCTGGGCGATCGCCTGCACTTCGTCCTCACCACGACGGCGACGGCGGCATTGCCACCGAGCACCCTGCAGGTCGAGGCCAGCGCGCTGCAAGAATGGGAGGAGGTCAGCCGCGGGTGTTGCACGCCCAAGTCCTGTGAGGGGATGTCCTCGTGCCGCACGCCCCAGTGTTGGGATGAGGCTTATGCCTATTGGCCGTCTATCCGCCTCGAGGTGAGCACCGACGCCGAAGGCAGCGGACCCTACTATTTACGCGTCTCCTCGGCCAATGGCACCCAGGTGTGGGCCCACAACGCCTTCCCCCGCGGGGAGCCCCTGGTGCTGCGCTTCGATGGGCAAGTGACCTACCCCCTGTGCTACGTCCTGGAGCTGCACGACAGCCTCAGCGAGGCCGTGCTCCTGGACACGGAAGAGGCCTGCTTCTCCGAAGAGGCCTTGGAGCGAGTGGCGCGGCGCACGCCGGCGCTGGTGGATTTCAGCACCTGCATCAACCCCAGCGACTACGCCGATCATCCGCTGAATCTCCTGGGCGGCAAGAGCAAAGACGACGGCTGCTCCTGCCAGGTACAGCGTAGGACCGCTGCAAGCGGCCCGCTGGCGCTGCTCTGCACCCTCGCGCTGGGCTTGCTCTGGGGCTGGCGCCGCCGCGAGCGCCGCGGCTAACGCGCGGGATCCACCACGGGGTTATGGCGCGCCACGTTGTGGGCGAAGACCTCCATGCGGGCCATGGTCGAGGGCGGGTAAGGCAGGCCGTCGCTCTCGAGGGCGATGACCGGGATGCCCCGGCGCCGCGCCCATGGGCCAAAGACACCCTCGATGACGCGGCCTGGCAGGCAAGCAAAGGGGGCCACCACGGCGATGCCAGAGTAACCTTCCTCCATGGCCACCGCCGCCACGCCCGAGCTGACCGTGGCCTCGCTCTCGAGATCGGGGGGAATGAAGTGTGCCGAGGCGGTGTCGACGATGTGGCGCATGTCGTGGGGCGCGTCGGGCAAGAAGCCCGTCTTGGCGAAGCGCGCGCGGATGCGCCAGCGCACCCAGTCCTTGTAGGCCTTCTCGACGTAGTAGATGGCCTCTTCCCGGAGCAAACCCGAGCGCAAGGCCTGCACCGGGCCTTGGCGGCGCACTTGGCTGTCCATGAGGATCTTGCGCGAATAGTCCGTGTAGTGCACCCACTCGGTCACGTCGGTGACCTTGGGGAAAATGTCCTGGCCAATGAGGTAGCGCTTGAGCTCATCCACGGAGAAGTCATCCCGGCGCACGTAGATCTCGCCGACCACCAGGACCTTGCGCAGCGCCGCCAGGTTGCGACGCCGCGGGATGGCGCGCAGGGTCCGGGCGCAACGGCTCAGAGCCCGCTCCAGGGCCAGCCCGCCGCGCTCCAAGCCAACGAGCACCTCCTGGTAGCAGGCGTCGAAGGTGGCCAGCGCGTGCTCCGGGAACTCGGCCAGAAGCTCCACCCCCGTGCGGATGTCGCCCATGACATCCGCCGTGAGCAAGGCCCACCACACGTCACGGTTGAAGGTCGGCCCCATCTCGCGGTAGGCGTTCTCCGAGCCCAAGACCAAGACCACCACGTTCTCCCACCCCAAGTCGGCGAAGAGGCGCTCGTAGAAGACGAAGTACTGCCCCGTGCGGCAGGGTCCAAGAGTGGACGGCACGAAGACCAAGAAGACCTCGTCGGGGCGATTGGGGGGCACCTCGCGGAAGAAGCTCAAGATGCTCCCGAGGACCAAGAGCGCGGGGATACACTCCTTGCCCGAAGCGACCTCCCGGGCGCGCTGGGTAGTGTCCGCCGTCGGCACAGGGAGGTGGCGGGCATGGATGCCCTGTTTGCGGGCCACCGCCGCCAAGGCCGAAGCCGACAGCTCCCCCATGGACGGGAAGACCATCTGGACCCGCGGGTCGCGCACGTCGAGGCGTTGCCCGGTGCGCGTGTCTTCGACATCGAGGTAGTTGGTCTTGAAATGCACCTTGAAGCGCGGCGCAGGACGCGCCTGTTCCGCCCCCAAGCCGGCGCTGCGATAGCTCGCCACGATATCCAAAAAGGCCTCGATCCGAGTGTCGATACCGGCGTCCGCCGTGTGGGAGTCGATCTCCAACACCAGGTAGGGTTTCTGCCCCATGATCCAGCGCACGTAATGGAGCATGAAGGAGTCGGGGGCGCAGGAGAAGTTGGTCACCCAGGTCAGATAAAGGTTGGGGCTGCGCTTGACCTGGACCACGGCCTTCATGTCCATCTGGCCGTAGTACCAATACATGTTGGGGAAGATCTCGTCGTCCGCCGCGTAGATCAGGTCAAAAGGCACCACGCTGACCCCATGGGAGATGAGCTTGCGCGGGATGCCCATGTTGGCGTCGCGGGTGAAGGCGTTGTAGGGGCGCCCCATGACGGCCACATAGAGGCGCTCGGGCTGCGCGGCGATCTCCGCCAGCACCTGCTGCCCCAGCGCGCGGTAGGCGCTGAGAAAGCGCCGGTAAGCAACCACGGCGCGGTCGTAAGCGGCCGCACCATCGCTGGCCCGCAGCCCGAGCTGCACCGCCACTTGGGCGAAGGCCTCGCGGCTGGCGTCCCAGCCATCCTTGAACGAGACCAGGGTCCGCAAGAGCCGCGCCTCGTCCAGGTCGAAAGCCTGGCGTAGGTAAAAGGGCAACCCCTGCGTGAGGGGGCACACACAGGCGTGGACCGGCGCCGCCTCCATGGACGGCATGTCGCGAAACAACGGGATGAAGAGGGTGTCGATGCCCCGCTCCAGCAGGTCTGCCACGGCCCCATGGGCCAGCTCCGCCGGGAAACAATAAGTGCTCTCCACCCGCGTCAGCCCCGCCCGGGAGATGCCCTCGGAGAGCACGGCCTTCACCCCCAAGTGGTGAAAATACCACGCGTACAATGGCCACAGCGAGTGCACCGACAGGGCCAGGGGCACCCCCACCACCCGGTCGCTGCGGGGCACGAAATCATCGGCTGCCGGGACGAAGGTCGCAAAGAGCATCTCCTGACGCGCGGCGATGTAGTCCTCGGGTGCAACCACCTCCTCTGGGCGCGCGCCGTCCACTTGCTGCCTTTTGCGCACTTGGGTGTAACGCGAACAGCGGCCGCCAAAGGGATAACGCGCGCCGTTCACCTCCAAGATCCGAATCTCACAGCGGTCATCGCAGCGCTTGCACACGAAGGTGCTGCGCTCCACCAGCTCGCGCGCCAGGATGGCGTCCAGGTCATAGCGATCGTCCGTTGCCACGGGCAACGAGCCCTCTTCCCACTTGCGCTTGGCCAAGAGGGCCACCCCATAAGCCCCCATCAGCTCCGGCTCGGGGGGCACCACGATGGTCTTGCCCGTCATCTGGGCAAAGGCCAGAGGCACCGCAGGGTTACACGCCACCCCGCCCTGCAAGGCGATGCGCTCGCCGATGCGCCGATTGCCCACCACCCGATGCAGGTAGTTGGCCACCACGGAACACACCAAACCCGCCACGATGTCGGCGCTGGCCGCGCCCTGTTGGATGGCTTTGCGGATGTCAGAGTTGATGAAGGCCGAGCAATGCTGGCCAAAACGCAGCGGCCCCTCGGCGAGGAGGGCGATGGGGCCGATCTCCTTGGCGCTGCCGATGTTGAGGTCGCCTTGGGCCGACTCTTCCAGGAAGGAGCCCGTCCCGGCCGAGCAGGCCTCGTTCATGGCGTAGTCGATGGGCACGGCGTTGTGGAGGCTGACGTACTTGGCGTCTTGGCCGCCGATCTCGAAGAGGGTATCCACCGCCGGGTCGAAGCGGGTGGTGCCCACGGTGTGGGCGATGATCTCGTTGTAGACCCCTGGGCTCTGCAGGAAGGTCCCCAACAACTCCCGGGAAGAGCCCGTGGTCGCCGCCAAGGCGATGCGCGGGACCACGCCGCCGAGCTGCGCCTTGACCTCGTGCAGGCAGAGGCCGAGGGCCGCCACGGGGTTGCCATGGGTGCGCCCATAGTGCGAGGCCACCACCTCCAGCGTGTCCATGTTGACCAGGGCCACCTTGGTGGTGGTCGAGCCGCCGTCGACGCCGAGGATGTAGCGCGCCCCGGGATCGAAGGGCGCCCGCTGGGACGGCATGAAACGCACCTGCGCCTCGTAGCTCTGCAGAGGCTCGAAGTGGCCCCAAGCCAGGGTGGCGCGTTCGCGCAAGATCTCGTCAAAGGCCGGCAAAGGAGCGCCGACGTCGCGCGCCAGCAGCGCCGCACCCCACGCCTCGAAGTAAGGCGCCGTGGGCGGCACCTCGAAGCGCACCTGAGGCCACGCCTCGGCGAGGAAGGCCACCAGGTGGCGGTTCTGGGCCACGCCGCCCACCAACAAGACCAGGCCGCGGTCGATGCGGGCTTTGCCAAGAAAGTCTCCGACCTTGTCCGCCAAGACCTTGGACAACGACAGGGCAATGTCCCCCACGCTCGCCTCGCCTTTGTTGAGGCGGTGCGTACAGTCGGACTTCATGAAGACCGAGCAGCGCGACGAGAGGCGCAAGACCCGCGCGCCCGTGGCGACGCGATCCAAGTCGTCGATGGCCAGGTTCATCCGTCCCAATTGCTGCCGGAAAAACTCCCCCGTCCCCGAGGCGCACTTGTTGCCCGCGACCACGTTGCCGATGTGGCGCGCGCCGTCCAGCGCATAGGCGACCAGATCCTCGCCACCCAGAGAAACCACGGCCCGCGCCCCCTCGGCGGTGGGGCCACAGGCGATCAGCGCCCGCTCGATGGCCTCCGGCGCGATGCGGGTCGGCAGCCTAAAGCGGTGGCGCCCTTCGGTGCCCGTGACCAAAGCACGCACGGGTGACGACGCATCGAGACCAAGGCGGTTGAGGCCGCGCTCGAGCGCCGCCTTGAGATCGCCGTCGTGGGTCAGTACCGGGTGCTGGAGGATGGTGCCGTCGTCGGCGATGAGACAGAGCTTGAGGTTGGTCGAACCGAGGTCGATTCCGAGGCTAGGCATGGGCGCTTCTTTGTGCAGAGGTTGGGCTTCCAAATAGGGTAATGGCACGGATTTCGTCCGTTTCGATCTGCTAGTGGTGACCGAGCAGAAGGCGCTTGTCAACGCTGCATGACAACGCTGGGGTCATCGGTTGGCGCGGGCGGGGTGCTTTGGGCCTGAGGGCGTAGCATGCAGAAGGGAGTGGCGCCGCGGGCGCGTCTGGCGCTGTGCGCCGCGTCAGGCTTCGACCGCCCCAGGTGGCGCGCCACAGTAATGGGTGTCGGCCATCAAGGCGTGCGCCGCGAGACAGGCGTGGACCGGGGCGATGAGGAGGAGGTCACCGATCTCGAGCTGGGCGAGGATCTCCGGGGGGAGGTGCACCACGCCGTGCTCCTGAGTGAGGCTGGCGACCCACGCGCCGGGGATGGGCTCGGCCCACGCTTCGCCGCAGGGACGGAGCACGGCGCCCCAGTGGGTCTCAGGCAGACCAATCTCAGGCATGGCGGGCTGACTCTGCTTGGAGAGGTGGACGGCGCCGCCGTAAACCACGGCGTGGCTCCGAGCCGGATAGAGGCCGACCACGGGACAGGCCACGGCCGCGGCGAGGTCCGCTGGGGTGCAGCTCCCAATGGCGAGCTGTTGCAGGTCGTAGTAGACGAAGTTGCCCGGCCTGAACTCATCGACCTCGCCCCAGTCATCGACCAGCGCCGCCGAAGGCGTGTCGCCGACGGAGATCTCCAGGGGAGCGATGCCGTGGTCGGCCAGCAGGCGGCGCACTTCGTTGAGGCGCTGGCAGGTGTCGCGGTAGCAGCGGCTTACGGCCGCGGCGCCGCTGACGCCGTAGGTGCGGCTGTCGTGGGTCAAGAGGCCGGCCAAGCGCAGCAGCGGTTGCGCCCGAATTAGTTGGGCCAGGGCAATGATCTCCTCGTGCTGGCTGGGGTCGAGGCCGCAGCGGCGCGGGCCGACGTCGATTTTGATCCACAGCGCGAGCGGGTGATGGAGAGCCTCAGCGAGGGCGTGCACCGTCGCCGGGTGATCGACCAGGCTGGCGAGGTGGATGCGACCGGCGAGGGCGTCGATCTGAGGCAGCTCGCGGAGGTTGATGGGGAAGGCGACGCAGAGGTCGTTCCAGCCGTCGTCGGCGAAGTGCTGGGCCATGCTGACGGAGGAGACCGTGGCGGCGCCAAGGCCCAGGTCGCGCAGCAGGCGGCCGACGACGTGGGATTGATGGGTCTTGAGATGCGGCCTGAGGCGGACGCCATTGGCCTTGGCCTTGGCGATCATGTGGGCGCAATTGCGGCGGACCTTGGCGAGGTCGACCACGAGGCTAGGGCGGCTGAGGTGGGCCAGAGAGGGTGGGGGGGTGAACATGGTCTTGGCTTGGGGTGAAAAGTTATGTGGGGACTCAGGGGCTTGGTGCTTCTCCCAGGATGCGGGCCACGGCGGCCGGATCGAAGAGGCGTTGGCGCCACGCCGCCATCGTTTGGAGCTGCTCCTCGACCCGCACGTGCAGGTGGTCCCAGGCGCCCGGTGACGCGTTGACGGGCCCCTCGGTGGTGAGGACCACCCACTCCTTGTCATCCAGAGTGAGAAAGCGGGCGACTAGGCGCCCATCGGCGACGCGCCACAGGTGCAAGGCGGCGTCTTTGCCAATGCTCGCGGCGAGCTGCCCCGAGGGGGTAAAGGCCAGGCCGCGGCTGCGGCCGGCGCCCTCGAGTGGGCGCAGCACCTTGCCCGTCTCGGCGTCGAAGAGGGCCGGCCCCATTTCGTTGGCGCCGGCCAGGACGAGCTTGGTGTCTGGCGAAAAGTGGGCGCTGACGCCGTGCATCATGCTCAGGGGCATCTCGAAAACCAACGACTCGCGCCCCTCTGCAACGTCCCACAGGGCCAAAGGGGGCGCGTAGCGCCCCACCAGGGCGCGCCGCGAATCGGCGCTGATCTCCAAGTGGTCGGCCTCGTACCACTCCTCCGAGCTCCACAGCATCTCTTCGGGGTTGCGCCAGCGCGAGATCTTCAGCCGGTTGCCGCCGGCCAAGTAACCCTCGCCGTTGGGCAAGAAGCGCACGCTCGTGGGCCACGCCACGCTCTCGATGCGCTGCAACAACTCGCCCGTCTCCACGCTCCGCAGCTCCAGGGCGCCGTGGACCACGGCCATCAAAGTCTCGCCATCGGGGGAGAAGGAGGCCCCCCGGACCTGATTGCTGGTCTGAAAGCGCCAAAGCTCGCGTTCTTCTTTCAGATCCCAGAGGATGCCCTCGGTGTCGCCGAGGAAGACGTAGCGCCCATCGGGCGAGACCTCCAGGACTTTAGCCATGCTGCCCACAGGGATGCGCTTGGCCAAGCTCCCCGTGGCGAGGTCCCAGGCGAGGAGCTCGCCTTGGCGGTTGCTCACCAGCATGAGGTGCGTCCCTGGGACAAGAGCGAGGCCCTGCCATTCGTCCATGTTGCGTTCGAAGTCGTGGGTTTTGGTTTGCGTGGCCCGATCCCAGAGCTGCAACCAGAAATTACCCGCGAGGATCTGAGCGCCGTCGGGTGAGAAGGTGGCCAGGTCCAGGTACTCGCCAAAGTGGGCGAGAGGCGCACCGTCGGGGAGGCGCCACAGGCGGAGGCCGTCAGCGGCGCCTGTGAGGGCGGTGCTGCCGTCGGGCGAGAAGGTGACGCTCTTGATGGGGCGGGTGTGGCCCTCGAGGACGGCCAGGGGGGCCTTGGTGTCGAGATCCCAGAGTCGCGCCACGGGCTCGTCGTGCAGGCTCGCCACCCACTTGTGATGGGGCGCCAGCGCGATGGCCGTGACGGGCTTGCGGTCGGGGGTGGCGAAGAGGAGCACAGGTTCTTCTGGGCTCTCGAGATCCAAGAGATGCACCCCGCCCGAGGCGCCGCCGCCGCCGCCGCGGCCGCGGGTGGTGTTGAGGACCCCGACGAGGGCGTAGCGGCTGTCAGGCAGGAAGGCGATGGCCGAGAGGGTGTGGGGCCAGGTGGCGAGCGCCTGCCCGGTGGTGGGATCGAAGGCGCGCGTCGGCTCCTGCCAGCCGCTCAGGAGGACGCGCTTGGCATCGCCAGAGATGGCGGCGGCGCGCAGGGATTGGCTCTCGAAGGTGTGAAGGACTCGCCAGGTGGCGGTGTCCCAGAGCAGCGCTGGGCCTTCAGAGCTGCCCGAGAGGAGGCGCTGACCGTCGGCGCTGATGGACAAGACGCTGACGCCGCCGGCGTGGGCATGGAGGGTGTCGATGAGGCGTTTCGAGGCGAGGTCCCAGCGTTTGATCAGGCCGTCTTCGCCGGCGCTCAGGAGGCTGTGGCCATCGGGCATGAAGGCGATGGCGCCGAGGGTGCCATGGTGGCCGCGTTGGGCGATGACTTGGGCTGCCGTGGGGCTGGGTGCTTGCGGCGTGGGCTGCATGGGGTCTCCGGGTCTTGCTGCGTTCGGTGTTTCCGTGGGGCTTGGCCCGGGCGCAGGGGTCGGGCTGGCTTGTTCACCCGGGGTGGGCTGGGGGTCAGGAGCGCGGCAAGTGCTGCCCAGTCCTCCCACCAAGGCGAAGAGGGCGAGGAGCACAAAGGGCACGGGGCGTCGGTGCTGGTGTTTCATGGTGCGCACTCCGGGGCGAGAGAGGGCATCGTACCGGTTGACTGGCCCCAAGAGTCTACGCGAAGTGTCTCCCGCGGGGCCAGGGGGATGGGCCGTGACGCGTAGGCGTGGCGGTGGCGGCGGGCACAAAAAAACCCAAGCGATACGCGCGCGATGGGTCTATGATGCAGGGTGTCGTCGCTGGGCGCGGTCCGCGGCGACGTTCCCTTCTCGATGGATGGAGCCCTGCTTGACCATGGTCCGGAGCGAATGCTGGGGTCGATTGACGTGGATGGTGGCGCTGGCGCTGCTGGTAGCGGCGGGCGCGTCGTGCAGCGGCCCGGAGGATACGCAGCGGCCGCGCCTGGATGCGAGCGGCGACGCTGTCCACTGGCTGGACATGCCCGGTGGCCCGGAGACGCGGGCTGTGGCGCATGTGGTCTTGGTGCTCCTCGACGGGGTGCGCCCGGACATCTTGGCCCTGGCCCACACGCCGCACATGGATCGTCTGATTCAGGAGGGTGCCTTCAGCGATCAGGGCTGGTCGCAGTGGCCCTCGAACACCTTGGCAGGGATCCCGACGGTGCACACCGGGGCAGCCCCAGAGGTGCACGACGTGACCGATTGGCGCGGCACCATCCAAGCTGAGACCCTGACCCAGGTCTTCAACGAGCAGGGGCTGCGCAGCGCCCTCATCGGCTCTGATGCCATCATGGGCGGCTACGCAGCGCAATGGGTCACGGGCTACACCTACAACGCCGACGAGGCGCAGGTGACCTTGCAAGCCATCGAGATGTGGCGCGCCAACCGGCCCTTCTTCACCTTCATCTACAACCCCAAGCCCGACGCCGCGGGCCACGCCAGCGGCCACACCAGTGTCCAGTATCGCCAGGCCATCGAGAGCGCCGACGTGCAGATCGGCCGTCTCATCGAGGCGCTGGAGGACGAGGGCATGTGGGCGCGCACCCTGATGGTGATCACCACGGACCACGGCATGACGGGCAACGCCCACGGCTACGGCTACGAGACGGACCGCCTCATTTTTTCCATTTGGCGCGGGCCCGGGGTGCGCCAGGGCCACACCATTGCGACGGACATCGCTTTGCCGGCCGAGGCGACCGGGCGGGTGCGGGTGGGGCTGCACGGGTTGGCGGCGGCGCCGTGGAGCGAAGCGACGGTGACCTGGGACACCCAGCCGGCGTGGGAGCCGGCGCACGCCTGGACGCACGTGGAAGCCGAAGGGCAGGTGGCGTGGGAGGCGACGGCGTTGGTGGCGGCGGCGTGGCAGGCTGGCCGACCGGTGGAGCTGGGCTTGGCGGCCGAGACGCCCGAGCGCGAGGAGGCGGCCTTTTTCAACACCAAGGAGTGGTATGATGCGGGGAGCCACCCGCGTCTGTTCGTGCGCTTTCGCGGTGCCGATGGGGTCGTGGGGAGCGTGGCCGTGGCGCCGGTGGACGATGCCCTGCTGCGCGAGGCTGAGGGGGCGGTGAATTTTGGTGACCAGGGGAATTTTCTGATCGGGCGCTTTCAGCGCAGCGGCGAAGGGCGGGCCCTGCTGCGTTTCGATTTGGGGGAGGCCTTGCCGCCTGGGGTGGAGGTGGTGGAGGCGAGCTTGCAAGCCTGGTGTTGGCGGCGCTTTCCCGTTGGGCGGGGGGCGCGGCAGGTGGCCTATCACCAGGTGGATGTGGCCAGCACCATCGCCCACTTGGTGGGGGTGCGGGCGCCGGCGCAGTCCAGCGGGGCGGTGATTCTGGGGCTGTTGGCGGACGCGGCCCCGTAGGCGTAGCGTCGTGACGGCGACGAGGCTGCCAGGGTCGCTGTTTGGACGGGTGCGTCAGTGTGTGGGAGGACCGCCATGAAGGGAGCGCGTGTGGGTCGTCGGTGCCTACTTGGGGTGACGACGTCGGTCATCGTGGCGCTGGGGCTGGGCTGTACCCGCGGCGAGAGGCCGCCTGCGGCGGAGAAAGACCCGCAGCCGGTCGCGCCGGAGCAGGCCGCAGCGGCGCTACCCGAAGATGACGGGTCTGGGCCAGCGAGCGCACCGGAAGTGACCGAGAGCGACCCACCGCAGGTTGCACCAGAGCAGGTCACGGCGGCGCTGCCTGACGATGAAGGGCCAACGCCGTCGCGCGACTTCGTGATGGCGACGTTGCCCTTGCTGTGGCCGCTCACGATGGAGGTCGAGGAGCGCTTGCGCGAGCAGCCCGACGTGGACCTGCTCGAAGGCGACTTGGCGCGCCAGGGGGCGCCCGAGCTGACCTGGCGGGCGACCGTTGCGGGCTTCAAGGTTTCGGGCGACACGGCCATGGACTTCGTCATGACCGGCAGGCGCATCGGCTTAAAGCCGAGCGTGAACGCGCGTTTTTTGGCGCTGATGGCCGACTTGGCGCCGAATCATCTCAGGGAGAGCACGACGCGGCTGCGCCGTGTGCAGCTCGAGGTACGCCGCGCCACCGACGCCGATGCGCCGCCACTGGCGCTGGCCTTCCTGGCCTGGGTGGCGCCAGAGGAGGGGGCGCCCACAGTGGCATGGCCCTCCGTTGGGGCCTTCGAATCGCTCGATGGCTTGCGGGCTACGCTGCATCTCTTCAGCGGGATCAAGGTCGTCCGCGCCATTGGGACCCATGATCGCGTTCTGAGGGAGGATCCCTATATCGGTCGTTACGTCGTCCGGTACAATTGGTCCCTGTGGACTTGGGTTCCGGTGCTGGCGGAGACCGTGTTTTCTGGAGCTTTCACCTTGCCTCCCTGGGACCTTGACTACAGTGAGGGCGAAGACTTGCAAGGCTTTGGCACCTTGGCGGGACACGTCGCAGTCGCCATGCCCGTGCCGGTCAGGAGGTCAGCAGATCATGTCCACCACTTGTTGGCGACAGCCGACGACTTCGAGCCCATCTTGTGCCGTGCCCTGGAGAGCCCCGCAGATGGCTGTGAAGACCCCTCTGTGCGGCGCCAAGTGGTCGCGCTGGCCCTCGCCTTGGAAGGTGTGTTGGGCATCATGCGCGATCCCGTGCGGCTGATGCCGTTCATCCTCGAGGCTTCGGGTCAATTGCTGATGTGCCTGCCGCCGGGAGTGGTCGCCCTCCACAAGACTTACGAGCTCGCGCTGATTGCGGAGGAATTGTTGGCGGATCGCGCGCTGCTGGTGCGCTTCGCCGAGCAGGCCGATCCCGAGCGGCGACAGCGGCTGCTCGCTGGCGCAGCGGTGCCTGAGCACTTTGCGTTGACGTTCAAAAAGCGCGCCCTCGAGACCGCGCTCGACCTCGAGCACCCGACGGCCTTTGAGGTGGAGATTCGCGGTCGCCATGCTTCGGCAGAGGTGGTGGAGAGGGTGCGGTTCCAGGTGCCAGAGAGCTCGGGCCCGGGCGCGCCGTAGCTGGCTCGCGGCGGTGCTTGCACGAGACCGCTATCGGCGCACGGCCGAGGCGGTCGGGAGCCTCAGAGCAGGCGGCCGGCGAAGTCGCCCGCGTTGTGGACGAAGATGGTGGTGTTGAAGCCCTCGGCCAAGTGGATGAGGCGCGTGGCGTAGCTGGCCTCTTCGCCTTCTGGGGGACAGAAGAGGCCCAAAAAGACCACGTCTGCTCGGGCGCTGGCTTCGTGCATGACTTGGATGACCGTTTTGTCGGCGGGCTTGAGAATGACCTCGGTCTCGGCGTTGATGCGGACGGCGGGCATGAGGTCTCTGAGGTTGGCCGTGATCTGGGCCAGCTCATCTGCGTCGTTGACGACGGAGCGGACGTAGATTTTGGCGTCGGTCCACCCCAAGTTGAGGTTGAGCAAGTGGGCGAGGAGGAGCATGAGATCGCCGTTGTTCTGCATGCCGCGCCACCAGACGTCGATGCGCTTCTGGCGGCCGGGCTCATGAGCCCACTTCAGGCGCGTGATGATGGTGCTTTTGCCGAGCTGGTGGACCTTGCGCATGATGCGCAACATGGCCTCCAGGCGCTCTTCTTTCTCGGGCCAGCCAAACATGACCGTGTTGGGGCGCAAACCGCCGAGGCCGTTGGCTTGGATGATGGTGAGGGCGCCCCACTCGAAGTCGCGCACGATGTTGACCTGGCTGAAGGCGACCATGCCTTCGGCGTCGAGGGCGGCCTCGATGGTGTCACGGTGGGCTTGGATGGCGGTGTGGGCCCGCTCGTCGCCGCCGACCAGGAGATCGCAGACCGTGACGACGCCGCGGTGCTGGTTGAAGTTGTTGGCCATGCGGACCAGGCCGATGCGTTTGCCGACGTCGCCAGCGAAGAGCAAGATCTGCGGGCGCCAGTTGCGCGGGTCGACACCGTGCTCTTTGAGCTTGAGGAGAGAGAAGCGGGCGAGGGAGAGCCAGAAGCCAGCCCGGACATCGCCCCAGCGTCGGGTCATGGCGCGGCGGCGCAGAAACCAAAAGAGGACGACTTCCAGGGCAATGGCGAGGATGCAGGCCAGGGGGCTGATGAGAAACATGACCATGATAGCGCCAACCGTGCCCAAAAGGGACACGTACCACGGCACGTTGATGGTGGGTCTGTAGGAGGGATCGCCGACGAGCTTCTCCAGGGCTGCACTCAAGTTGATGGTGACGTAAAGCGTGAGAAAGAGGATGGTGACGAACTGGGCCACTGTGTTGAGGCCGCCCAGGGCGACCGCCACCAGGGCGATGCCGCCGCTGACCCAGGTGGCGATGGTCGGTTGACCCGTAGGGGAGACCTTGGCGAGGAAACGGGGGGCCAGCCCGTCTTTGGCCAGGGCTTGCAAGACCCGGGGGCCGCCCAAGATGCTGCCGAAGACGGAAGAGAGCAGGGCCCCCCACACGCCGGGGTAGACGAGCCAAGCCCCCAGCACGGCGACTTTGATCCAGATGATCCCAGGCTCGGCCAGCTCCTCTGGGTTGGTCTTGGAGGAGAAGGCCAAAAGGATGGGAATGGCCACGTAGACCAGAGTGCCCGTGAGGACGGCCAGCAGGGTGCCCCGAGGGATGGAGCGGCGCGGGTCTTTGAGGTCACCGCTCATGCCGATGCCCGCCGAGAATCCCGTGACGGCAGGGAAGAAGACGGCGAACACGTACCAGAAACCCGGCGCGGTGCGGTACTCCGAGGTGAGCTCGGGGGTTGCCAAGTCGGTCGTGAACACGCCTGCCGCCAGCGCCAGGATCGAGAGGCCGACGGCGATCATGATGGGGATCTGCACTTTCAAGGCCACGGCAGCGCTCTTGCCCGCGACAGCCGTGATGATCACGATGATCACCGCCGTCATCGACTGCATCAAATACCACGGCATCTCCCCCCAGGCTGCGGGCCAGAAGGCCAGGATGGACTCGCTCAAGCCAAAAGCGTAGAAAGTGATGCTCAAGGTGCGGCACAAGAACAGGGGGATGCCGATGGCGCCGCCAAGCTCCAGCCCCAAGCTGCGGGAGATCATGTAATACTCACCGCCCACGCCGACGCGCATGTTGGTGCCAATGGCCGAGGCAGAGAGGGCGGTGATGAAGGTGATGCTGCTGGCCAAGAGGACGATGAGCAGCGTCACGGCTAAGCCCACGTTGCCCAGGACCCAGCCGAAGCGCAGGTACATGATCAGGCCGAGGATGGTCAGGACGCTCGGCGTGTAAACACCCAAAAAGGTGCCAAACTTGGGCTGGCTCGCGGGAGCCTGGGGGGCGGGAAGCGTACCGTCCATACATGACTCCACTGGGCGCGTTGGGGCGAGAGGAGGCGTCTCCAGTTCATCCTCTCCGCCGAGGCGGCAGTCTAGGCATTTTCGCGGCCTAAGGCTATGAATTACGAAGAAAGCGCGCGCCGCGGTGGCATTTTTGTGCGCCCGTCTTACATAGGGAGGTCATTGACGACCTAGCCCCTAGCCCAGGGGCGTCGGACTCGAGCCAGAGGAGGAGCATGATGGCCAACTACGTGATAACCGGTGCCAACAGAGGGATAGGTTTGGAGCTGGCGCGCCAGCTCAGCGCGCGCGGCGAGTCGGTGTTCGCCTTGTGCCGGCAGTCGTCCCCGGAGCTGACGGCGTTGGGGGTGCAGGTCGTTGATGGGGTGGACGTATGCGAGGATGCTGCCGTCGCGACGGCGGTGCAGTCTTTGATCCACGTACCTGTGGACGTCCTCATCAACAACGCGGGGTGGCTGAGCGACGAGTCCTTGGAAGACCTGGATTTTGCGCGCATCCGCCGCAGCTTTGAGATCAACGCCTTGGGGCCGCTGCGGGTGAGCGCCGCCTTTTTGCCGCTGTTGCGCCGTGGGTCGAAGATCGCCCTCATCACGAGCCGCATGGGCTCCATCGGCGACAACGGCTCCGGTGGCCGCTACGGCTATCGCATGGCCAAGGCGGCCCTGAACATGGCTGGGATGTCCCTGGCGCGCGATCTGGCGCCGCGGGAGATCGCCGTGGGCATCCTCCACCCGGGCTTCGTGCGCACCGCCATGACGGGCTATCAGGGTATGACCGATCCGCCAGCGGCGGCAGCCCAGCTCATCGCCCGCATCGACGGCTTGAACCTGAGTAATTCTGGCACTTTTTGGCATGCCAACGGCGAAGAGCTGCCGTGGTAGGACCGGAGGTGAGCCTTGGGCCGACACGAGAAGGAGTTCACAGCGATGGGTGAGGCTGGGTCAACACCAGCAGAAGCCGGAAAGGAAGGCGCGCCGGCCGAGAAAGCCACCGTGGCGCGCGGGGCCTTTCTGCGCGACGTCCTCATCTGCTCCCTTGGAGCCTACGGCGGCCCCGAGGCCCACTACAGCGTCTTTCTGGACCAGCTCGTGGCCAAGAAGGGCTACCTGCGCGAGGAGGAGATGGTGGAGCTCATCGCCTTGTGCAGTGTGCTGCCGGGCCCGACGAGCACCCAGACCATCGTCGCCGTTGGCCACAAGGTTGGCGGGCCGTGGCTCGCCTTGTGGACCATGCTGGTCTGGGCCTTGCCCGTCTTGGTGGTGATGACGGCACTCTCATTTCTCTACGCGATCTTGGCGGCTTACGACCTCTCGGGTGAGGTCTTGCGTTACATCGGGCCCATGGCAGTGGGCTTCATCGTGGTGGCTTCGTGGCGCATCGGCCGCAAAGTGGTCACGGATCTCCCGACGGGCGCGCTGATGCTCTTCGGCGCTGGCGTGACCTACTTCATCAGAGCGCCGTGGATCTTCCCGCTGGTGCTGCTCATCGGCGGTGCGGTCAGCATCTGGCTCAAGCGCGAAGCGGGGATGTGGCGGCGGCCGGTCTTGGCGCCGCCATGGCGCTATCTGGGGCTCTTCGCTTTCTTCGCCCTGGGCGCGCTGGCCTTGGCCGCCGTGACGGATCACCGCATCGTGCAGCTCTTCGAGGCTTTTTACCGCTACGGCTATTTGGTCTTCGGCGGCGGCCAGGTGGTGGTGCCTGTGATGCACGGTGAGTTGGTGCATGGCAACGCCATGATGAGCAACGCCGAATTTCTCACCGGCTACGGGCTGGTGCAGGGCTTGCCCGGGCCCATGTTCAGCTTCGCTGCCTACGCCGGGGGGATGGCCGCCCGCGACGCCGGCGGCGCAGGCATGCAGGTGGCCGGCGCCGTCGCCGGTGGCCTGGGGATTTTTCTCCCGGGGCTGCTGTTGATCTACTTCGTCTACCCCATCTGGGAGCGTCTCAAAGGGGTGCGGGCCATCAAGATTTCCTTGGCTGGGATCAACGCCGTCGCTGGCGGGCTCATCGCCATTGCCGCCGTGATCCTGATCCAGGCCAGCGGGCTGCACTGGGACAATCTCCTGGTGGTAGCGGTGACGGCCCTTCTGTTGTTGAGCAAACGCGTGCCAGCGCCACTGTTGGTGGTGGCGGCCATTGCCCTTGGGGTCGCCTTTTAGGCCGTTGGGCGAATGTACCCTTGCGCCAAGGTGAATAATGAGGGTACCTTGCCCGGCTGGGTGCGGAGCGAACTTGGATGCGTGTTTCGACCCATGCTGACGTGCGGAGGCCGGCGCTCAATGGTTGATGGCGTCAGGTGCTTCGACCGAGTTGAAGGATAGTGACCCCATGAGCCCGATGTTCAAGAGCTTCTTACGCCCGCTGGTGGTGTTGTGTGCGCTGTGGTTGGTGAGCAGCGGCTGTGAAGAGAAGGCCAAGGATGCCCCGGCGCCGTCCAAGGCACCGCCGCAAGAGGCGGCAGGCGAACCCATCATGCCGACTGAGGACGAGACCAAGGCCAAGGCCGATGGCCCCCTGACGGTGAACAGCTACCCCGAGCTGGTGCAGTGCCTGAAGGACCGCGGCGTGCGGATGTACGGCTCTCCCTCCTGCCCACACTGCACGCGGCTGACGGCGAGCTTTGGCGGCAACGACGTGATCGGGCCGGTCTACACGGACTGCTCCCAAGATCGGGCGACCTGCCAGGCCGAGATGAAAGGGCGCGGCATCCCTGAAATCCAGATCAAGGGCGAGATGTACCAGGGCTCGCGCGACCCGGCCCAGCTCGGCGCCAGCGTTGGCTGCTTGCTCGCCGCGGGCGTCCAGCCCCCGACGCCGGCCCCGGCGGCACAAGTGACGCCGCCACCGGCACCGGTCATGCCGGCGGTGCCTGAGGCGGAGCAGGTCAAGGTGGCGAGCATTCCCGAGTTGGTGGGCTGCCTCAAGGACAAAGGGGTGCGGATGTATGGCTCCCCCTCCTGCCCCCACTGCAATCGCTTGACCGAGAGCTTTGGCGGCTACGAGGTGCTGGCGGCGGTCTACACCGACTGCTCCCAAGATCGTGAGACCTGCCAGTCCGAGATGAAAGGACGTGGTATCCCCGAGATCCAGATCAAGGGCCAGATGTATCAGGGCTCGCGCGACCCGGCCCAGCTCGGCGCCGTGGTCGGCTGCATGCTGCAGAAATAGGTGTGCCCTCTTGTTGGCGGCGCTGACCCACGCGTGTCGTCGCCACTGGTGCCCGCGAGCAGATCTGCTAGGCTAGCGCAGTCGAGATTGGCTTCGACCTCTTGCCGTTAGAAGGCCCTGGATGAGCGGGTGCGGAATGAATGGGTGGCCCCCTAGGGCTTCGTGCTGGACCTTCATGCTGGCGCTTGCTTGGTTGGTGGGTTGCGCCAGCCCGACGCCATGGACACCCGCCTCTGAGCTGCCGCGGTTCAGCGCACCGGGCGTCACCCCCGTGCCGGACGGTCTCTACGCCTGTAGCGACGGCCGCGTTTGGGACGGGGAGGGGAGCCGCTGTTGTTGGCCAGGCCAAGGGCTGCGGGGCTGGCGTTGTGTCGGCGAGCCGCAGTGCCCGAGTGGTCTCATCCCCTTTGCGGACGAGTGCTTGAGCACGGAAGGGCTCGCCAAACGCGGGCTGTGTACTGATGGTAGCGCTTGTCCCGTCGATGCCAAGGGTCTCTGTCGAGCAGGCCAAAACGCGACGGGCCGCTACTGTTGCTGGCCCGGCCAAGAGGGAAACGCTTGGGGGTGCTGGGGCAAGCCCCTATGCCCCGGGGGCTTTCTCCCTTACCTGAACACCTGCGTCGCCGTCGAATCAGCGGAGCTGGCGGCGGTGGCGGCCTGCCCCCTGCCCGTGGCGTGCCCGCCGCGCGAAGCCTTGGCGCAGCGTGACCCGCGCCTGCTCGTCGCCGTGGACAACGCCGTCTTGGCCCAGGCCTGCGCCTTTGGCGACAGGGACGCCTGTCACCGCCGCCTGCTGCGCAGCGTTCATGGCGAAGGCCTGACGACGAGCATCAGCGAGGCCATGGACGAGCTATACGAGCTGTGTGGTGGGGGGCACGCCGAGTCTTGTCACAGCCTGGGTCAGTTGTTGCTGGTCCAGGAGGCGGCAGAGGATAAGTCTTGGGGCCACGCCATGTTAGAAGAGAACTGTGACGCCGGCTTTGCCGCCTCGTGTCGCTTGGCGGGTCAGCTCCTGACGACGCGCCGCCACCTCGACCACATCGACCCGGTGCGGGCAGCAGCACTGCTGGACAAGGGCTGCGCCTTGGGCGATGTCCCGTCTTGCGCCCACCTGGGCTTTGCCTACGCCAACGGCGTGGGGGTCGCCCGCGATGAAGCGAAAGCGGTGGCGGTGCTGGCCGAACCTTGCCTCAGTCACGACCACGCTGTGGCCTGCGATGCCTATTATCCGGCCAAGAACGCCCTCGATGCCGACGGTCAGAACCCTGCGGCGTGGCGTCGGCATTTGGACTGGCTTTTTTTCGCCGGGCGCGACTATGTCGCAGCGGGTCCCGCTTATAGCTTCGCCGTTTTCAGGGCGAACGATATGGAAGGCACGGTGATCCAGAGCGCCGCCCTGGTCCGCCTGCACTTCTTTTTCTTCTTTGGTCTGGAGCTGGGTTACGCCTTCGACCCGTGGAGCGGTGGCGCCGCGGATAGTCCCAGCATCGTGGACATCGTGGACGAGGAGCCTCGCCGCTTTGTCGTGGGCATGTGGGCCAACCCGATCTCTACGCCCCTGACGTTGTCCCATTCGAGTGCCGGGCGCGCCACCCTCACGCCGCTGGAGCCCTTGGTTGGCCTGCGTAGCTACATGGGTGCCGCCGACGGCTACGTGGGCCTGACCCTGGGCAACCGCTTCACTTACGGCTGGGAGCAACGCCACTTCAGTCTGCGTGCCACCTTCGACGCGGTCTATGCCATCGGCCTGGACTACGGCGCGGATGCCCTTCTCTTCACGCTGGGTCTGACCCTGGGTCTGCCTGCGCTTTAGCTTGGATCGCTGCCCAACGTGGGCGGCCTAGTGTTGATGAGCCCCTTGCGATGACGACCTGCCCCCAATCTTCTCGACGCCCCCCTGCCGGTCGCTGGCTGTTGCTGCGCGGGTGGCTTTTTGTGGCGCTGCTCCTGGGGTCGAGCGCTTGCTCGACCTGGGCCGAGATCCAAGGGCCACGTCTGGGGCTCAGTGTGGACTACGACACCAAGCGCGGCCTCTCGCCGCGTTTCGAGCTCGGCTACCAGTACCTGCGCTATGCCTGGGCCGTGGGCTATGGTGGCCAAGGCGGCCTGGCTTACGCGCCGCTGAACCAGCGGGTGGAGATTTTCGCCGACGTCAACTTCTATACGGCCTTTTTTACGCCTGCGGTGACCAACCTCGGCGCCGTGGTGGCCTGGACCGAGCTGGGGGTGCGCCCAGGGCTGCGGGCTGGGGCGTCGGTGCCGCTGCTGTGGCCACCTGAGGCGTGCTCAGATGGCTTCTTCTCTGAACCGACGGGAAAGTGCGCTGGCCAGCGCCGCCCAGATGATGTGGTTTTTCCCGAATGGCTGCCCATACTCGCCTTCAACTTCACATACTTACCCATTCTCCAGGAGAATCTACTCGATGTCCCTGGGGCCAGCGATGAGAGCTTCGTCTTTACCTTCGGCGGCACCTTCGTCATGAGCGAGGGGTGGCTGGTGGGGGGGCAGCGGTCGCAGTGAGGGCATAAAGGCTGAGGGGCTCCTTGAGTGAAACGGCCCCACGCGCTCACCGGGGCCCCTCACGTGGAGAAGACCTCCGGGGTTGGAACTCACCAACGTTGGCCCGTTAGGCCGTAGCGCGAGACGATTGCGATTTGCAGCATTCGTTCGACACAGCCTACCGAAACAGGCGCCGAAACCGGTGACCGTTCTATTCACAAATAGCGTCAGAGACTTCCTCGCTTACCCATTGCCAACAACTGTCCTTATGGAAAAGGCGCCCAAATGTGAGCGTGACTTTGACCTTGCTGTCATCCTTGTATCTCGCACAATACCAAACGCAAGTCATCTCCATGTACGAACCCACTGGGTAAAAACCATCCGGAGGAAAATTGGTTTCATTGGCATTGTGGCACGTTACACTTTCACAACCCACCTGAAACGCAACATCCGCATCACTGTCGTCACTCCCAATGCAACCACAAAGAAATGACATCGCAAAAGTTGCCACAAAAAAAGATGGCTCGTCGCATGATCACGTTCCTTTGCGGCTGCTGTCACAGACGTTCGCTTCAATCCTCAGGGCAGTAGTAGCCACAGCTCGCCGAGCAGGTCATCCCCGATGCGGGGCCACAGTCGTCGTAGAGATCGCACACACCCTCACATTGATAGAAGAAACACGATGGCCAACACAGATACGCACTGACACCAACCGTCGTCCAGCAGGACGAGCCAACTGGGCATTCGCCCTGGGAGCCTTCATAGGCGCAGGGCGCCGCGGCCAAGGTGAAACAGATGCCGCTGACGCACACCGGCGGCGAGGTGCTCGGTGACGGCGAGGTGCAGTCGCTGTCGCAGAGACAGAGGCTGCCAGGGGGACCGGACACGGGCGGTGTGTCGGGGGGCACGTCGACGATCTCTTCCGGTGGCAGGTCGGGGGCGAGGTCCGCGGTATCCGGGGCCGTATCAGGGCTGACATCAGGTGTGGTTTCGGGTGCTACGTCCGGTGCGATGTCTGGCGCAAGGTCGACAGCCGTGTCGGGCACGTCGGCCGTCTCTGGCGGCAGATCGAGGGGCTGGTCGGGACTCTGATCCTTGCCAAAACCACTGACCAAGTCTTGGGGAGGAGCGATGTCGTTGGGGGCGCTGTTGCACACCACCACGGCTTGGTCGCCATCGTAGCTGACCCAGCCGCCCGTGGGGCACTCCGTGGTCGTGGCGGGGCGGCCGTTGGGGGGCGGCGTGATCTCTGTGCAGGCACCCACAGAGAGCGACGCAAGGAAGAGAAAACAGAGGCGATGGCGACTGGACATGGTGCGCTCCTGGCCCGGGGGGAGGCGATGGGCGCCGCTGGTGCGGTGGCCAACGTTCAGTCTAGTCCTAAGCCAAAGCCAAGGGTAGTGGAAGCGACTTGGGTGGTGGCAGGCAGCAGTGGCCATGCCAGCCCGTATTGACTCGACAGACAAATTCTTTAGGCTCGACCCCTCCAATGGCGCCGCAGGGCGCGCCACCTTTTCCTCACCCACACCTTGCCAAGGAGTCGCCCGGTGATTGATCCCCGCCACGAAACCCTCGCCGAGCTCATCATGCGTCACTGCTGCGCCGTCCGGGCGGGCGACAAAGTCCTCATCGAGGCCTATGACACACCCGTGGAATTCCTCGATGCCCTGGTGCGCGCTGTCTACGCCCGCGGGGGCCTACCGCTCGTGGAAATCAAGTACAACGCCCTCTTGCGGACTTTACTCCAAGGGGCCACTGAGGCGTCCCTGGCGCTCTTGACCGACTGTGAACGCTACCGGATGGAGCAGGTGGATTGCTTCGTGGGCGTGCGCGGTTGGGCCAATCCCAAGGACCTCTCGGATCTCAGCCCGGAGCTCAACGCCATGAAGAACCGCTTGTGGTTTGAGCCGGTGCACATTCAGACACGGGTGCCGCGGACGCGGTGGGTGGTGCTGCGTTACCCGACGCAGACCATGGCCTATATGGCGAATATGTCGACTTCTGCTTTTGCCGACTACTATTATTCGGTGACCACTGGTGTCGACTATGGGCAGATGTCCACGGCGATGGACGCGGCCGTGGCCTTCTTGCAAGGCGCTGACGCCGTGCACATCAGCGGGCCGGGCACGGATCTGCGCTTCTCCATCAAGGGGATGGGGGTCATCAAGTGCGACGGGCTGCGCAACATGCCCGACGGGGAGATCTACACTTGTCCCGTGCGGGACTCGGTGCAGGGGGTGGTGCGCTACAACACGCCGTCGACCTACGATGGTTTCACCTTCAAGGACGTGTGTCTGCGCTTCGTCGATGGTCAGATCGTCGAGGCCACGGCCAATGACACGGCGCGGCTCAACCACATCCTCGACACCGACCCGGGGGCGCGCTACATCGGCGAGTTTGCCCTGGGCTGCAACCCGCGGATCACGGCGCCTATGGATGAGACCCTCTTCGACGAGAAGATCGCCGGCTCCTTCCATTTCACGCCGGGCAACGCCTACCAAGATTCGGACAACGGCAACCGCTCGGCGGTGCACTGGGATCTGGTGTGCATCCAGACGCCTGAGGCCGGCGGCGGCGAGATTCGCATCGACGGCGAGCTCATCCGCCGGGACGGGGTCTTCGTGCACCCGGCCTTCGTGGCCCTCAACCCCGAGAATTTGTGTTGCTGAGGTGCCCGGGTCGGCAGTAGCCACGGCCAGACGCTGGGGGAAGGGCGCCGCCGCCCGGTGCAGAGCCCGCGCTGCCATCGTCGGTGCAGGTTCGTGCGCCGGCATGGTTGGTGCGGTATGAGACATTTTGGAAGATTCCTTTCCTTTCGCAGCCTGGCCTGCCAGACTCGTAGCAGTTGTCGCAAGTGCGGGTGCCGGTGCGGTCTGCAATGGGGCCGGCCTGGCTTCCCCGGTGATCGAGGTGAGGCGATGCGAAGGAAGTGGTGTGGGTTTTTGTTGCTGGTGGCGCTGAGCTACGCCTGGGGATGCGACGACGAGAAGGCTGGCGGCGACCTCGTCGAGACCAAAATCGGCGATGTCCAAGAGGTGGATGCACCCGAGTCGGAGCTCGGCGATGTGAACCCTGACCAAGGTGAGGATCTGGTCGCCGAGACCGATGACCTGGCGCCCGATGGGGCTCTGGACACGGAGACGAGCGTCGACCTGGACGCGGTGAGTGATACGAACGCCGACGTGGCGGACGAGGGCCAGGTGCCGCAGACCTTTTTGGCCGTGTCCCATCAGCGCTGCCCCCTGGCGACGCGCGTGGCCCAGGTCGACATCGAGGCGTTACAGGGCCAGGTCTGGGCCAACGCCTGGGTCTTCGATAGGCCCAACCCGGCGATCGGTGAGGCGGCATTGCGCTCGGAGCACTGTGTCTTTCACACGCAACCCACGGGGTGTGGGCCCTGCGCCCTCGGCGAGGTGTGTGGCGCCAACGGGCACTGCGCCTCCTATCCCGAGCAGCGATCCGATGTCTCGCTGCACGTTCAATCCGCCACGGAGACGCAGACCTTCACGGTGGATCCGTGGGGCGGCATCAGCGCCCAGATCGACGTCGGCGCCCCGCCCTACCGCCTGGATCTGGTCGTGGGAGCACACACCATCCAGACCGAGGCCTTGTCGCCCCCTGGGCCGCTCGGCGCGGTGACGGCGACCGTGACTGGGGGCTCAGAAGCGCCGACGCACCTGCTCCTCAACTGGAGCGGAGGGGCGCCAGATGCGCAGGTTTTCACCCACATCCCCATCAACCATCACGTGGGCGGCCCGACCTTCACCGAGTGCCAGGCGCCAGCAAGCTTGGGATCCTTTGGCGTCGAAGAGGCCATGCTGGCGCCGCTGGCGGTGTCGACGGGGCTGGAGTTTCAGAGCGTGGAGCACGTGGTCTTTGCGGCCGCCGAGACCCCCGTGGGCTGTTTCGAGTTTCGCTTTCTTCAGCGGAGCTGGCCCCAATTCAACTAGGTTATGAACTTTGGGAGAAGAACCATGCGACGATTATCAACGATTTTGTGCTTGATGCTGCTGTGGGTGGCCGTGGGCTGTGAAGACAAGGTGCGCGCCGAGGACCCCAAGCCCGAGGTCACGGAGCCAGACCAGGGGAACGACCTCGCAGAGAACGACCTGGTGCCGGACAGCACCGAGCCCCCCGGGGAGACGCTCTTCACCTTCACCAACCCCTTCAAGAGTCCGGTCTACTTGGATGTCACCTTTGGCAGTCCTTTCTTCTGTCACCTCGACAGCCAAAGCGGGCCGTCTTGCCACCTCTTCATGCCTTTCTGCATGACCTCTTGTCCCGATGATCCCGAAGAAGACTTTCCCTGCGCTCTCTGCGCGCCGCCGCGACCTGCGGCCCAGGTGGTGGCCTCTGGAGGGACTTACACCCAATTGTGGCCCCATCAGCTCTATGCGACGCGCGCTGTGCAGGGCTGCGACTGCTACGACATCGACGTCAACATCGACCAGCCCCTCCACGTCTACCTGCGGATCTACACCTCCATCACTTGCTACGACGACGCCAATCCCGGCGCGCCGCCGAGCTTTGAGCACTGCGGAGACGCCGACGAGAGCGGGCGCATCTTTCAGGCAGAGCTGCACGGGGAGCGGCTGCTGTGGCAGGAGATGGAGCCTGGCAAGCTGCCGGCCGAGCTGACCTTCAGCGCGGAGTGAGCGGGAGGGGCTGCTCCGAAGCAGACCAGGCCACCCTCGAAGCCGGCCCATAGGCGGCCTGCCCCCCCTGGGGCCGCCTGCAACCCATCCACGCCGCTGTCACCAGCCTGGACCTGGGCCCGCCCCAACACGAAAGGCCGATTGGCGCGCTGGACGATGATGAAAGGCAGATTGGCCGCCACGCCGTAGAGCACCATGAAAGCGCCGACGGCAGGTGGATTCCACAGAAAGAAGAGGGCCGAGCTCAGCATCACGGCGATGTGGGTGAGCTCAGCGCGACAGGTTTCACGGGCGAAGGCGTAGAGGTACGCAGGATCGTCAGAGAGCAAGCGCTTCTTGCGAAAGCCCCGTTTGAACAAGCGCGCGCCGTCAGGGAGGCCACGCTTCCACGTCCGCACGCGAAAGAGGGTGTGCCAAATCCGTCCCGATCGCTCCCAAGCGCGGCTGCGATACCAACCGCGACGCGGGTCAAAACGCTCGGGGTCAACCCGGCTGAACAACCATGCCATGCCCAGATGCAGCACCAACCAGGCGGCGGTGTTGACGACGATGAGAAGTAGCACCGATTCGCTGTTCACGAGACCTCCTCGACGACCAGGGAAGATCCTGGCGACCCCTCCTTGGCGAGGCGAATGGCACGCCCCTTCCAGCGGACCTCGGAACGCACACGCTTCAACCACGCCGATCGCGCAAACAACACGACGAAGGCCAAGAGCGGGACGGGAAAGAAGACCCAAGTCCATGCCCGGAAATGGCCAACCCGCGCCAGGTTATGCCGAAGGACCAAGCTGTTGGCGACCCAACCCACCAAGGCGGCCAGCAGCCACGCCGGCTGCCACATGGCCAAGGCGGCCGCGCCCAATGTGATGAAGCCACCGCTCAACCACAATGAGAAGACCAACAACACCGCCACTGGCGTCGCGCTCGCGCCAGCCGCCATCCCCTTCGAGAAGCCCTCCACCAGATCTCCCAACCCATTGGGATACATTCGAAAACTGCACAGGGTCTTGCCCAAGTCCAGCCTGACCGGCACGCCCTGCGCCCGGGCGACATCGGCCAGGGCAATGTCCTCTAGCACCTCCGTCCGCACCGCCTCGTGCCCACCCACGCGAAAGTAGGTGTCCCGATCGATCATCACCAGCGGCCCAAAACCGCTCTGACCCGGACGCCCACCCGACCAGGCCGAGAAGCGCCCCGTGGCCGCCACGACGATGACGTTGAACAAAGCCGCCAACTGCTCATGGGCCCGCACCGTCCGGTGATAGGGCTGCACCATCATCATCCCCGGGGCGCTCTCCTCGCGCGCCTGCATCAGCCGCGCCAGAGCGTCCTCGGCCAGGCGCGTGTCGGCGTCGAGAAAGAGCAACGTCCGCCCTCGGGCCGCCTTCGCCCCCAGCCAACAGGCCCAAGACTTGCCCAACCAACCGGCCCCCTTCTCATGCACCTCGATCACCGCCGCGCCAAAAGAACGCGCAACCGCGGCGGTTTCGTCCGTCGACTGGTCGTCCACGACCATGACCTCCAACGCCGGCGCATCCTGCCGCTGTAGGGTGGCCAGCAAGCCCGGCAGGTTGTGCGCCTCGTTGCGCGCCGGGATAATCACGCTGATCCCGCCGCCCTGCACCCCCGCACGCGCCGCACCACGTGCGCCCTCAACGCGCCCCGCTGCGAAAGGCCGCGCCCGGCTGAGCAGCAACAGACCGTTGAGCACCAGCAGCACGTTCACCACCAGCACCACGCCTATCAAGATCCACATCACACGTCCTCCTCGTCCGGCCACAAGCAAGCCGCTTCCGCCACCCGCCACCACCGCGCCTGCTCTCTCAGACGTAGGGCCGGAGCGGCGACGCCGCAAGGGTTGGCTGTCGAATATCTACAGCACATCACTAGAGCCTGATGCATATATTATTCATATAGCCCATCCCTATCGTGCGACCACCTCCGCTGGGCGTGCGCCGCGCGCCCTCCCCCCCCTAGGACCACAGGCGCTGCGCCAACCACGCCTGGCGGAAGCGGCCATGCGGCAGCGCCAAGAGCGAAGCGGCGTCGCCAGCCTCACAGATGCGCCCCTGGGCGACGAGGGCGACCTGATCGAAATGCTCCAAGGCGTTGATGCGGTGGGTGATGCACAGCACCGTCGCCTGCGGGAGGCAGCGCCGCAAGGCCGCATAGACCTCCGCCTCGGCGATGGCATCCAGCGCGGAGGTGGCCTCGTCGAGGATGAGCAAGCGCGGCTGGCGCAGCACCGCCATGGCCAGGCTGAGGCGCTGCCCTTGCCCAACGCTCAAGGGCGCGCCATTGTCATGCAGGGGCAGGGACAGGCCCTGAGGAAAGCGCGCCAGGATCGCCTCCAGGCCAAAGGCCTGTAGCGCCGCTTGCACCTGCGCCGCCTCACACCCTGGCGCGGCCAAACGCAGGTTCTCCGCCACGGTCGCCCCAAAAAGCCGCGTGTCTTGCCCCACCCAGGCCACCTGCCGATAGAGGCTGTCGTCCTGGATCGTCTCCAGGAGCTGCCCGTCGAGGCTAATGCGCCCCTGTTGCGGCGTCTGCAGGCGCAGCAGCAGTCGCGCCAGGGTGCTCTTGCCCGTCCCGCTCTCGCCGACCAGGGCCACCCACTGCCCAGGCGCACAGCGCAGACTGAGGTCCGCCAAGACTGGGGCCGCCGCGCGGGGATAGGTGAAGCGCGTGGCCTCCAGCGCCACGTCCATCCCCTCATCCCGGGTGGCCAAGATCACCTCTGCTGCTGCCCTCTGCGGCACCTCATCTCCCACCTCGAGCACGCGCTCGGCAGCCTGGGCATGGCTGTGCCACTGGACGGCCACCTGGGTCATGGGCTGCACCGCTTCGAAGGCCGCGAGATAGACCAGGACGATCACCGTCAGGTCGACCCCGTCGACGCCGCTGCCCACCTGGGGCGCCACCAGCGCCAGCATCAGCACTAGACCGAGGTCACGGATCAGTGACTCGCCCGCGAGGTTCCAGGCGAGCAAGCGGGCGAAACGCCGCTGCAGGCGCGCCATGACCGTTTGGTGGTGGTGCATGTCGCGCTGCACGCGTGGCTCCAGCGCCAAAACGCTCAGCTCCGGCAGACCGTGGACGGCGTCGCTCCACGCGGCGCTGTGGGCGGCGCGGGCCGCGTCGAGGTCGCGGGTGCGCCGCGCCACGCCGGGAACGAAGAGCAGGGGCAAGACAAAGGCGCTCAGCGCGAAGAAGAGCAGGGCGATCCAGGCGGCCGCCGGGGCGTAAGCCGCGACGATGAAAAAGAGGGCCACGGCCGTGATCAGCGCCACGGCCGGGGCGTGGAGTGAGCGGGCCAAGAAAGACTCGAGGGCGTCCATGGTGCCGAGCCAGCGGTCGAGCAGGTCGCCGCTGCGCAGGGCGCGCTCCGCAGGGGGACGCCGGGTCAGGGCGCGAAAGAACCACAGGCGCAAGTCCAGGAGAAAGCGCAGGGTGGCGTTGTGGCTCGCCAAGCGCTCGAGATAACGCAAGATACCCCGAGCCAGGCCAAAGAAGCGCACCCCGGCGATGGCCACGTGTAGCTCGGCGATGGAAGGTCGCAAGGCCGCCGTGGCGACGATGAAGGCCGCAGCCCCCATCAAGGCCACCGAGCTCAGGATGGTGGCGCTGCCCAAGAGGGCGGCGCCCACCAGCCACCAGCGCAGCGGTGCGGCGCGGCGCAACAGGCGTCCCAAGGCCCTCATGTCGCCTCCTCCGCCTCATGGCGCTCCCAGGCCTCCCACAGGTCCCGAACGCGACCACCGCGGTGGCGCAAGGCCGCGACGCTCCCTTCTTCAACCACCCGACCTTCTTCGAGGATCCACACCCGGTCGGCACAGCGCACGGCGCTCAGGCGATGGGCCACCAAAATCACTGCGCCGCGACGGCGCCACGCCGCAATGCACTCGGCCACGGTGGCCTCGCTCTCGGCGTCCAGGTGGGCCGTGGCCTCATCGAGGAGCAGCAAATCCGCGTCGCGCAACAGAGCCCGCGCCAGGGCCAGGCGCTGTCCTTGACCGGCGCTCAGGCGCCACCCATCGTCGCCGAGTGGCGTGTCCAGCCCCCGAGGCAGCGCCGCGACCACCTCCGCCAGGCCCACCTGCGTCACCACCGCCTCCAGGGTCGCCGCGTCGCGGGGCGCGCCGCCCAGGCACAGGTTCTCCGCCACGGTGGCGTTGAAGATGTGCGGGCGCTGCGGCACCCACGCCACCCGCGCGCGCCAACGCTCCGTGGGCCACTGGCTTAGCCCTAGGCCACCGGCCAGGATCTCGCCGCGGCTTGGGCGCAACAAGCCCAGCAACAACGCCAACAACGTCGACTTGCCCGCCCCCGAAGGCCCGAGCACCACCACGCACTCGCCGCGGCGCACTTCCAAGTCCAAGCCGTCGAGGACCAGGGGCGCCGCGGCGGCCCCCAGGTCCGCTGGAGCGCTGGGCGCCGGGAAGGCGAAGGAGACCTGGCGCAACACCACGGGGAAGGGCGACGCCGGGGCCAAGGCTGGCGTGGCTTCTGGGCAGGCGGCGCCATCGGGTGTCGCGGCCAAAAGGGTGAAGGCCTCTGCTGCGGCGGCCTGGCCCGCCGTGCCACCGTGGAAGTGGGTCCCCAGCAGGCGCAGGGGCGCGTAGACCTCTGGCGCCAAGAGCAGGACCACCATGGCGCTCTCGAAGGGCAAGGCGCCATAGAGGAGCCGGATACCGATCTCTACCGCGACGATGGCGACGCTCAGGTTGGCCAAAAGCTCCAGAGCCAGAGCCGAAGCGAAGGCGATGCGGAGCACCCCCATGGTCCGGCTGCGGTGGCTTTCACCCGTGGTAGCGATGGTGTCCAGGGTCCTCTCCACGGCGCCGAGGACGCGCAGGCTCTCGAGACCGCGCAGGCGATCGTGGAAGACGGCTCCCAGGCGGCCCAAAGCGCGCCACTGTCGCTGGCTGGCCCGGGCCGCTGCGCGGCCGATGAGGACCATGAAGAAGGGGATGAGCGGCGCCGTGACGAGCAAGATGACCCCTGAGAGCAGGTCGTAAGCCGTCGCAACGCCGATGAAGAGGAGGGGCAGGGTCGCGGCGAGTAGCCATTGGGGCAGATAGCGGCAGAACCAAGGGTCCAAGCCCTCGATGCCTTGGGTCACCAGGGTGAGCCAGCGCCCGGGGCCAAAAGACGCGCTGTGATAGGGGCCAAGCTGGCACAATTTGTTGAAGAGCCGTTGGCGCAGAAGCGCTTTGATCGGCAGGGCCAGGCCCAGCATGAGCTTCTCGGCCCAGCCGCGGCTGGCGGCGCGCACCACGGCCGCGACGGTGAGGCCCAGGAGCACGGGGGTCAAGCTCAGCGCCGCCGGCCCCAGGAGATGCACCTCGGCGAGGAGGTGTGCCAGGAGCATCGCCATGACCACCGTCGCCGCAGCGCCGAGCAGGGAGAGGACGAGGGCGCCGGCGAGTGGTGTGGCAATGTGGCGTGCGAGGCCCAGGAGACGGCGGTCGAGGTGCATGCGGCTTCAGTCTGCTCGCGATGGCGCGAGCACCATGGCGTGGGCCGCCGGAAAGGGTGCCAAGGCGCGCTGCAAAATCCCCAGACTGAAGGCGATGGCCATGCCGTAATTGGTGATGGGGACCCCCGCTTCTTGGCAGCGCATGACTCGGGCCAGGACCTGCTGGCGGTTCCAGGTACAGGCACCACAGTGAATGACCAAGGCGTAGGGGCTGAGATCCTCCGGGAAGTCGCGCCCCTGACAATGCTGGAAGTGGAGCTTGCCGCCCACGTATTGGCTGAGCCAGCGCGGGATCTTCACCTGGCCGATGTCTTCGCCGATGGGGTGGTGGGAGCAGGCCTCAGCGATGAGGATGCGATCGCCCGACTTCAGCTTGGCGATGGCCAGGGCGCCGGCGGTCATGGCGAGGAGGTCGCCTTTGTAGCGGGCAAAGAGAATGGAGAAGCTCGTCAGGGGCACGCTGGGGGGGGTGTCGGCGGCCACTTTGAGGAAGGCTTGGGAGTCCGTGACGACCAAAGCAGGCGGCTGGCGCAGACGCTCCAAGGCGGCCCGCAGCTCGCGCTCCTTGACCACCAGGCACATGGCGTCGTTGTCCAGGAGGTCGCGGATGGACTGCACCTGGGGCATGATGAGCCGCCCCTTGGGCGCTTCCTTGTCGATGGGGACCACCAGGATGGCCATCTCCCCCGGAGGCACCAAGTCGGCGACGATGGTGGGCTGAGCCAAGAAGGCTGCCGGGACGACGGCGACCAGGGCTTCGCGCAGGTTGGCAAGGCCGGCACCCGTCGGGGCGACCGTGTGGACCAAAGGGAGCGCGTGTTGGGTAGCGACATCCTGCAGGGCCGACGAGACGGGGTGGGTGTCGTGCTTGTTGGCGATCAGGATCACCGGACACTGGCGCGCCTTGAAGCGGTCGAGGAGGGCCGCGTCGTAGGGGGTCCAGGTGCCATCGGTGATCAGAAGGGCCACCTCGGTGCGCTCGAAGGCTTTGTGGCTCTGGCTGACGCGCAGCTCGCCCAGGTCGCCCTCGTCGTCGATGCCAGCCGTGTCGATGAAGAGCACCGGGCCGATGGGGAGCAACTCCATGGGCTTCTCCACGGGGTCCGTGGTGGTGCCGGCGACGGGCGAGACGATGGAGACCTGCTGGCGGGTGATGGCGTTGAGGAGGCTGGATTTGCCGACGTTGCGGCGTCCGAAGATGCCGATGTGGAGACGCATTCCTTTGGGCGCAGCGCGGTAGTTCATGGATGTCTCTAGGCTGGAGGGCGGCGAGTGGGGCTGGGGGCGACGCCGGGGCTAGCATGGGCATGGGGAGGGCCGAGGTCAAGGGTGGTATCGCCGCTGACAATTCGGGTGCAAAAAGGGCGGCGATGCCGTAATTTCGTGCCCCATCGGCCCAGCTCCTTCGTTTGCCATGGTGCAAACGCTGAGCGGGGCGACGGCGGCCAATGCGGCCGCCTCTTTGAACCCCATGCTGCTGAAGGAGCGCGTCCATGGCTACTGGTGGTCGACCTGATTCTTTTCGCGGCTCCGAGCGTTTGCTGCACCTCTCGCAGCGCTTGATGGACTGGTACGAGGAACCCGTCTCGGACCAGGACATCGTCGAGGCCCTCGGGGCGACCATCCTGCCCGCCTTTCGTTTCGCCCAGGAGCGCTTGCAGGGCAAGGTGCGCAAGGTGACTTTGGAGTCGGCCTTCTGCCACTCTGCTGACATCGCCTTCCGCGCCGCCGCCTTGGGCTTACCCGATGGGGTCATCCAGGCGGCCTTGCTCCACGACGTGGTCGAGGACACGAGCAAGACCCTGGCCCAGGCGGCGGTGGTCTTGGATGAAATCGCCGCCACTTTCGGCGCTGAGGTGGCGACCACGGTCTCCCTGTTGACCAACCGCTTCTCCATCGCCTTCGCGGCGGTGGCCCAGAAGGTGCGCCCCGACATGCCCTTCGCCCCCGAGAGCGGGCGGGCCTTTCAGGCGGCCCTGGAGGTGCTCCGTTGGGAGCTGCCGCCGGCCCTGCGCGAGCGCTTCGCCCACGAGATCGCGTCCCTGGCCCGTTTTTTGGCCGACGAAGCGGACTTCACCTATGGCGCCCACATCGTCAAAAGGGACCGCAAGTTCACCCTCGCCGTGGCCCTGGACCGGCTCGTCTACCGCGCCTACATCCAGGACCTGGTGCGCACCGCCGCCGAGGATGGCCACCGCGCGCCGTCAGGGCCTGCCGTGGCGGCCTTGGTCATCAAGCTCCTCGACGCGGTGGACAACATCCGCACCAGCGAGGTCAGCAATCGCCTGTCCCTGTTTAAATTGGTGAACAAATCAGAATATTTGGCCGACGCCCTCGGCAAGCACTTGCGCGAGACCCCCGTGCCCAAGGAGGGCTTGGCGGCCTGCATCGGGCCCTTGGCGCGCCTGGTGGAGCTGCGCCTGGTCGACCAGCTCGACGTGCGCCGCCGTGCCGTCGCCGAGAACTTCTCCGAGACGCGCTTTGCCGGCCTGGTGATCTTTCTCGCCGAGCACACGGAGCGCCTGCGCTGCAAGTACGACGTGCCAGCGGCCCGGGATGAGCGCATCGATGAGCTGGAAGAGGAGGTGCGTTCCCTGTCGCTGGCGGCGCGGGGGCGCAGCAAATGAGGCCGGCAGTGAATCAAGTCGGTCGAAGGATCGTACCATGGGGCCGTTGGCCCAGCCTGTGGCGGCGAGGCGGCATCTTGCGAGGTGAGACGATGCGTGGTGGATTGTTCCTGGGTGTGCTCTTGCTCACGTTCTCCCTGTCTGTGGCGGTGGCCGCCGAGGAGAAGCGCGTCTATGTGGTCTTCGGTGGCAGCAACGCCGAGCAAGGCACCCTGGCAGGTGAGCTGAGCCATTTCCGCTCGGTGATCACCGATCTCTCGGCCATGCGTTTCACCGCCGACCGCGAGATGGACGTCGTCATGGCGCAGTGTCGCGAGCAGATCGGCTTGGCAGCGACCTCCGACCGGGAGTGTATGCTCACGGCCTCTCGCCGGGTCATGGTGGACTTGATCTATGAATTGAAGGCCCGCTCTCTCGGCCGCAAGAGCTTCGAGTTCACCCTCACCGTGCTCAACGATCAGGGGGAGATGGTCTACGAAACCCTCACCAGTCAAGAGGGGGCGAACCTGGCCTCGGCCGCCCGCGAGGCCTATCCGCGCCTGGCGCGGGCCTACCTCTGTCGCTATGAGAAGGTCGACGGGGCTTGCGCTGAGCCCGCGCCCGTGGTGCCCCAAGCTCCGGTCAAGGACGCGGCCGTGGCCCTAAGCGAGCGCGAGGCGGGCCACTTCCTGCGGGTCAAGGCGGGCGCCTTCACCATGGGCAGCCCGAGCGCTGAGAGTGGCCGGCGCGAGGATGAGGCGCAGCACCAGGTGACCCTGAAGCGCGATCTCATGGTCGGCCGGACCGAGGTGACCCAGGGTGAGTGGGTCGCCGTGATGGGAAGCAACCCGTCCCATTTCTCCGGCTGTGGTACCAAGTGTCCCGTGGAGCGGGTGAGCTGGTTCGACGCCGTGACCTACGCCAACACCCTCTCACGTCAGGCCGGACTCCAGGAGTGCTATCAGCTCAACGGCTGCAGCGGCAGCCCGGGTAGCGCCTGCAGCGGCAATGAGACGCGCTGGTGTGAGGGCGACTACACGTGCAGCGAGGTGGTCTTCGCCGGCCTGGATTGCCGCGGTTATCGGCTGCCCACCGAGGCCGAGTGGGAGCACTTCGCCCGCGCCGGGAGCGACGCCGCCTACCACAGCAGCGCCGATCTCGACACGGTGGCTTGGTACACCAGCAACTCCGACGAGAAGATCCGCGCCGTGGGCGGCAAGAGCGCCAACGCCTGGGGCCTGCACGATGTGCACGGCAATGTCTGGGAGTGGGTCTGGGATTGGTACGGTGAGTACGGCACAGCCGCCGCCGTCGACCCCGTGGGTCCGCGCAGCGGCCAGGCGCGGGTGGCCCGCGGCGGGAGCTGGGGCTCGAGCGCCCACAGCGTGCGCGCTGCCGCCCGCAACGCCCGATCTCCCCGTTACCGCGACTACAGCTTGGGCTTCAGAGTGGTGCGCACCGTGCGCTAAAAGCCGCGCCTGTGCTCAATAAAGGAGCGCGGCCTCGCGCAGCGGTAAAAAGGGGCGCTGCGCCTGCTCCAGCGCTGCGGCGATCTCCGCCAGGGGCATCTGATCCTCGATGGCATGACGCACCAAGGGCTCACCCAGCAGGAGGTCGATGGCCAGCCTATTGCTGACGAACTCATAGACCTCCGTGCGCCACGCGAAGTCCTCGGGGTGGAGGCGGTGCACCACCTGCAGCAAGGCCATGGTCGTCAGCAGCGGCCTGAACACCTGCCGCTCCGTGACGTGAAGCTGGAAGCCCTGGCAGACTTGGCCGGCGTACTTCTGGAACGTGGGCTGGAAACACAGCGGGCGCAGGGTGCAGCCGGGCAAGTCCTCCTGGGCCAGCGCCGCGGCCACGGCCTCCGTGTCGAGCCAGGGCGCCCCGAAAACCTCGAAGGGTCGGGTCGTGCCGCGCCCCTCGGAGAGGTTGGTCCCCTCCAAGAGGCACTGCCCGGGATAGACCCACGCCGTGTCGCAGGTGGGCATGTTCGGCGAGGGCATCACCCAAGGCAAGCCCGTCTCCTCGAAGCACATCTCCCGCCGCCAGCCCTGCATGGTGATGGGGGTGATGGCCTCCTCCAGATCGGCCTCCCGCGCCAAGAACCGCACCACCTCCGCCAGGGTCATCGCGTGGCGATTGGCCACGGCCGCCATCCCCACGAAGGAGCGGAAGTCAGGGTGGACCACATTGCCTTCGATGGCGCAGCCCCCCAGCGGGTTGGGCCGGTCCAGGATCCACACCTCGACCCCTCGGCGCGCCGCATGCTCTGCCGCCATCCACGCCGTGTAGACATAGGTGTAGTAGCGTGACCCGACGTCCTGCAGGTCCACCAGCAACAGGTCGACCTCGGCCAGGGCGTCGTCTGCAGGCCGTAACGTGTCGTAATCGTTCCCATAAAGAGATTGTACCGGCATCTTGACGATAGGATCCTCGCCGCTCTCCACCCCGATCATATCCTGGGCCGTGCCCCACAGACCGTGCTCAGGACTGAAGACACGCCGCACGTTCAAGCCAGCAGCCGCCGACAAGGCCAGGGCATGCCTCAAGTGCCCGTCGACGGCGGTGGCATTGACCAGCCACGCCAGCCGCCGCGTCTTCATGTGCTGCATGAGCTTTATGTCGCTAAAGATGCGTTCTAGACCACTAATTACCACAATCTCATCCTTCTTTTTCGGATCCACGTCCGGTGGGCGGGCGCCTCAATGCTCGTTCCGTTTCCAGCGCCGCGCCGCGTGCACCATGGCCGCGACCTCTCGCGGCGCCAGCCCCGCATCGGCGGCCAAGTCCATGGCCAAGGGCAGCGCAGCGCGATAAAGACGCGCCGCATCAGGCACCTCCTCCATGGCCCTGAAGTGCGCGTCCAAGGTCGCGATATCGCCTCGCCGTACCGGTCCGGTCAAGGCGTCGCAAGTGCGCGAATGCTGGCTCAGGTTGTCAAGGGCCCCCTGGGCGAGGTGGTGCAGCATGGCGTGCCCCAAGGCGGGCTCGATGTTGGCCTTGGCAAAGAGCTGCTCTGCCGCGGCGAAGAGGGTCACGAGGTGGTTGGCCAAGAGGGCGGCGCCGGCGTGGTAGTGGCCCTTCTGCTCGGCCTTGAGCGACACGGGGAAAGCGCCACAGGCGATGGCGAGCTGTCCCGCGGCGACGCAGGCGTCGGGATCACCTTCGATGGCGAAATAGACGCCGTGGAAACGCTGGGCCAGCGTGGCCGGAGGGGCCGCGGTGATGGCGGCAAGAGGGTGCATGGAGGCGCAAGGGTTGAGGATGCCGGCGCTGCGCAGCAAGTTGGCGTTGTGGAGACCGCTGGTGTGTAAGACCAGCGCGTCATCAGGGAGGATGTCGTGCAGGTTGTGGGCGACCTGGGGGATGGCGGCGTCGGTGACGGCGATGATCCACAGCTCGGCGGCGCAGGGTGTCCCGATGGGGAAGGCCGCCACACCGAGGGCGCGCGCCAGTTGCTGCCGGTGCTGGGGATGGCGGCCTTGGATGGCTCGAACTTCGTAGCCCGCGGCCTGGAGACTGTGTCCGAGGGCCGCAGCCATGCGACCGCTGCCAATGATGACGGCGCTGGTCATGGGAGCGTGCGGCTGTGGCTGGGGCGTGTGTTCGGGCATAGGAAGTGAGACTCAGCCGGGCTGCAGGCCGGCGCGCACCTCAAGAGGACGTGGATCCATAAAGGCGATGGGCTTCGATATGATTGAGGACGGCGCGCGGGATCAGGTCGCGGCAGGGCTCGGTGCCGGCCGTGGCGATGCGTTGGCGGATTTCGCTGCTCGAGAGTTGGGGGAAGGCGGGTCCGCGGGTGCGGGGGTCGTCGCAGGGGAAGCCGGCGCGGCGCAGGACGAAGAGGTTGACCCGTGCCAGGAGGCGTTCCACCTCGAGCCAGCGCGGCAGCTCGGGCAGGATGTCGCTGCCCACGACGAGGGTCAAGGGGAGCTCGGGGTAGCGCGCATCGAGGGCGTCCACCAAACGAATGGTGCGGCTCTCGCCGCCGAGGGTGGCCTCCAGATCGCTGACCACGACGTAGGGGTCCGTCGTGGCAAAGGCGAGTTGCGCCATGTGCAGGCGGTGCTCGAAAGCGGTGAGGTGCTTGCCGAAGGCGTGCTGGTAAGTGGGGGTGACCCAGACCTGGTGGTCGGGGAGGACGGCGCGCAGGTAGGCCACGGTCATGACGTGGACCACATGTGGAGGGTTGAATGAGCCGCCATAGAGGGCAATGGCCCGGGGAGGAGTTGCGGTCATAAGCGGTGTTGCCGTGCGGCCTTAGCGGATAAAAACGAGGATTGACCCAAGCGTTGTGGGTCGCGCAACCACAGCCGTGACGGCGGCGGCGCTGGCCGGCAAAGAATAGAGCAATGCACAGGAAATGCCCAGCCATGTGTATTCGGTGTGCGCCGCGGTGCTGGTGGCGGCATCAGGAAGGCATGGCATTGTCGGTGCTTGGACATTATCTGTTCACCCAGGGTGCGAACGCGAGTGGCCTGGGCCCAACAGACGCCCTAGGCTTGAGCAAAAAATAGTTCTGAGGAGTCAAGGCAATTGCAGGCCAGCTTTTTTGTCGCACTGCGCCAAAGCGTGACGAAAATTCCGGGTTGCCAGTCGAAATAAATCCGGGCATGTATAGCTGGCGACGGGAAAGTGCCTTTCTTGGGAGCGCTGCCACTTGATGCTACAGTGGTCAGCGGTCGCGAGGCTTTCTGCGTCGTTCCACTGCGCGCCCAGGGAGGGTGGAGTGGAGAGGCTGTCTGGTCTCGGGTTGATGCGCACGCGAAGCGAAATCCAAGGAGGGAGTCGATGTCGTTGCCATGGAGTGCCGAACTCTGCGCCGTTGTGAATGAGGGCGAGGATGCGTCCTATCGCTTGGGCGGACCTCTGGTCAGCAGCGCGCTACTGCGCGGTCTTCTGCGCGTCCCCAGTGACGCCGAGTTGATGCTGCGTTCCCACGGCGTGCGCGAAGATGCCTTCAACGAGGCCGGCTATGGCGAAGACGCCAGCGTGGTCCAGCGGGTCTATGACCGCGCCATGAAGATCGCCATGAGCGCCCGCGAGGATGAGGTCAAGCCCCTGCATCTCTTGCACGCCCTCATCGAGGACTACCGCAGCATCGCCTCGGTCTTGCTGCGCCACCAGGGTGTGGATTTGGAAGCCCTGCGGGCGATGATTTTCGGCCACGTGGCCACCCATCAGGCGCATCAGCTCTCGACGGTGCTGCAACGCGGCCAGCACCGCGAGGTCCAGGCCTCGCTCTTTGCGCGCCCAGCCGAACACAGCCCGCTGCAGATCGGGCTCCATCCCGCCTTGGCCGATCTGAGCCAACTGGGGCAGGGACACTCGGGGAGCGAGCGCTGGGAGCAAGAGTGTGAGGTGGTGACGGGCGCCTTCCCCGTGGTGCGCCCCCAGGACCAGGTCTCGGCCGACTACGCCATCATCGAGGCGGGGCCGAGCCCGGCGAGTTACAGTGCGCCGCGTCCGGCAGCGCCTGCGACCCCGGAGCAACCGCTGCTGGTGTCCTGGCCCGAGGAACTGCCGCACCAGACGGACCTCAACCGCGGCGCCATGGTGCGGCGGCGCAGTGGCTTGGACCGACCAAAGACCTCGCCCGGGATGCGGCGCCCCCACGTCAACCCGTCCGAGGCGCCTCAGAACAAGCGTGAGCCCTCCAATCCGCGGCTGCGCGCGCCCAAAATGACCGCCCGGGAGAGCCAAGAGTCCACCCTCAACGATCTGGCCCAGCGCCTGGTCGCCAAGAAGAAGAAAGATGACGCCCAGAAGCGTCCCACCATCGTGCCGAGCACCAGCCAGCAGCGGCCGCAACCTCGCCCGCAGCAACGGGTGATGAACCAGGCGCCGGCGCGCGACAGCCGCGCTTCGCTCTCGCGCACCTCCCGCTCACCCCTGGGCTTCGACCGCTTTGGCCTCAACCCCAAGGTCTTCCCCGTGCTGGTCAAATACGGGCGCAACCTCTTGGCCGAGGCCCGCGAAGGACGCCTGGACCCGGTGATCGGCCGCGACGGCGAAGTGGAACAACTCATCGACATCCTGAACAAGCGCCGCAGCAACAACCCCGTGCTCATCGGCGCGGCCGGCGTCGGCAAGACGGCCATCATCGAAGGCCTGGCGCGGCTCATGGCCCAGCGCGAGCCGCCCCCCGGCTTGGAAGACCGCACCTTGATCTCTTTGGACATGGGCACCCTCTTGTGCGGGACGCAGCTCCGGGGCGCCTTCCAAGAGCGGCTCATGGCCATCAAGACGGAAGTCCGCAAAGCCCAGGGGCAGGTCATCCTCTTCTTGGATGAGCTCCACACCTGGCTCGGCAACGGTGCAGGCGATGCCGGCACGGACGCCGCCGGTGAGCTGAAGGTCGCCCTGGCCCGCGGCGAGCTGCCCTGCATTGGCGCCACGACGACCCAAGAGTTCAAGCGCATCGTCGACAACGATCCCGCTTTCGACCGGCGCTTCGAGGTCATCGAGGTCAAGCCGCCGAGCATCTGTGACTCCATCACGATCATCAAGGGCATCATCGATCGCTACGGCGATCACCACCACATCAATTATCAGCCCGATGCCATCGAGGCCGCCGTGCGCCTCTCGGATCGCTACGTGCGCGAGCGCACCCTGCCGGACAAGGCCGTAGCCGTGCTCGATCGCGCGGGCTCCATGGCCCGCCGCGCCGGCAAGCGGGTGGTTCAGCGCGAGGACGTGGCCGAGGTCATCTCGCGCATGGCTTCGGTGCCCCTCGAACGTCTGCTCATGGGCGACCGCGAGCGCTTCCTGTGCATGGAGAAGCTCCTGGGCGAGAAGCTGGTCGGGCACGAAGAGAGCATCGCCCGCATCGCGCAGGTCATCCGCCGCAACCACGCAGGCTTCGGCTCGCACCGCCCCATCGGCTCCTTCCTCTTCCTCGGCCCGACTGGCGTGGGCAAGACCGAGGCGGTCAAGGTGCTCGCCGATTTCCTCTTCGGCGCCCGTTCCGCCGTGGTTCGCTTCGACATGAGCGAGTACATGGAGCAACACGCCGTGGCGCGCCTCATCGGGCCGCCCCCGGGCTACGTGGGCTTCGACGACGGCGGCCAGCTCACCGAGGCTTTGCGCCGCCACCCCCATCAGATCGTGCTCCTCGACGAGATCGAGAAGGCCCACCCCGATCTCTTGAACATCCTCCTCCAGATCCTCGACGAAGGGCGCTTGACCGATAGCAAAGGGCGGGTCGTCGATTTCTCGAACTGCGTCGTGGTCATGACCAGCAACCTCGGCGCCGCCGAGGCCATGCGCGAGGGGCGGCGCGGCACCATCGGCTTCAGCGATGGCGCCAGCCATGACCTGAAGCAGCGGCACGCGAGCATCGAGAAGACCATCGTCGAGGCGGCGCGGCGCGCCTTCCCGCCGGAGCTGTGGAACCGCATCGAAGAGCGCTTGGTTTTCCACCCACTGGAAGAGGAAGAGGTGGCCAAGATCGCCGAGCTCCAGCTCGCCGATTCGGCCCAGCGACTGGACCAAGAAAAGAACATCCAGCTCGACTTCGACGCCAGCGTGGTGCCCTTCCTCATCGCCCGCGGCGGCTACGATCCCCAGTACGGGGCGCGCCCCATGCGCAAGACCATTCAACAGTACATCGAAGCGGCCCTCTCGGAGCTCATCCTGCGCGACCGTCTCCTGCCGGGCGATTTCGCCCGGGTCTACGTCGAAGACGAAGTGGTCAAGGTCGATCGCACCGAGGGGCTGACTCTTGGCGCGGCCTGAGGACGCAGCGGCTGTGTCCCCCGCGGCAGCCGCGGGCGACCTTGGGGTGGTCTTCACCCCGCCTCCCGTGGCGGACTTCGTCGCCCGCCGCTTGCTCCAGCTCGCCCAGGGCGATCTCCCGCCCAACCCCCTGGTCCTGGATCCCGCCGCGGGCACAGGCGCCCTCCTCGCCGCGCTCATGGCCGCCTGTGCCACGCCCCAGGGCTGGCGCTGGCTGGGGTGGGAGATCTCTCCCGCCTTCACCGACGAAGCGCGGCGCGCTCTACCGGCGCTGCCCCACCTGGCGCTGCGCTGCGTCGACGCCCTGAGCCAAGGCGCGGCGGCTGAGCTCGAGGGGCAGGTGGATCTCCTCATCGCCAACCCGCCCTATGTGGCCGAGAAGGGGCAGCGCGCCCGCTTCGCCCAGCTTCGCCAGTGCCCCCGGTGGCGCGATCGCATCGCCCAGCGCGCCGATCTCTACTATCTCTTCATTCATCTGGCGTTGGATCTGTTGCGCCCCGGGGGCTGGGCCGCCTTCATCACCCCGGCCTATTGGACCACGGCCACCATGGCGGCCAAGCTACGCGCGGCGCTGGCGGCGCAGGTCCATGTGGTGGAGGTCATCGATTTCGGGCAGACCCGCCTCTTCCCCGAGGCCAACTTTCAATGCCTGGTGTGGTTCGTGCGCCGCGCCGCGCCGGGGCCGGCGCGCCACCTGCGGGTGGAAGGATGGCTGAGCGCGGCGGCGGCCCTGAGCGCAGTCGAGGCGGCGCTCGTTGGGCGCGAGTCGGCGGCACTCACGACCTGCACCCTCCCGCCGCCGCCGCGCGACGGTGGTCCCTGGTCCTGCGCCGCGCCGGCTGAGCGCCGCATCGGAGCGGCCCTCGACGCCGACGCCTTGCCGTTGTCCCACTATGTGCGCGACCTCCAAGGGGTGGTCTCTGGCCTGGACCGGGACGCAGACGGGCGCGGCGTCTTTCTCTGGCGCGCCGAGGAGGTGCGCCAGTGGGCGCCTGAGGCGCGACGCTTCCTCGTGCCCCTCTTGCGCGGCGCCGCCTTGGAGCCGGGCGAAGTCATCGGCGACGTCCGGCCCGATCCCCTCTACCTCCTCTATCTCAGTGGGCGCGAGAGCCCCGAGGAGATCGCGCCGCTCTTGCCCCTCCTGACGCCGCACCGCGCGCGCCTGGAGCAGCGCCGTGAGGTGCGCCTGGGGGGGCGCCCCTGGTGGGCCCTGCAGTGGCCCCGCGACCCAGGATTGATCCGTGCACCCAAGCTGGTGTGCCCGCGCCGCGCCGCCCACGCCAGCTTCGCCATGGATCTGGCGCGCCACGCCGTGAGCAGCGACTGCACCGCCCTGGTGCCCCACGTGGCATCGGACCTGCCCTGGCTCAACCTCCTCCTCAACAGCTCCCTGTGCGACTTTCAGCTCCAGACCCGGGGCAAACGCAAGGGCAAGCTCATCGAGCTCTACGCCGCACCTCTGCGCGCCGTGATGCTCCCCCGCGACGCGGGCGCGCGTTTGCAGCCCCTGGTGGCGCTGGCCCCCGCGTCCTTTGGGCTGGCCCAGGACCTGGCGGTGCTGCAAGCCCTGGCGCTGGACGGGGCGACCCAAGAGGCGCTCATGGCGCACGCCCAAAGTCGGTGGCTTCCCCAAAAAAGGAAATCAGGGCGGCGTGGCCGTGACCTCGCGTAAGCGCGCCACCAGCGCTTCGAGGTAGCCGCGGGGATCATCCTCGCTCAGGCGGACGGCCCGCACCTCGGCCACCAGCTCGAAGGCGATGCGGCCGTCATCCTGGCGCTGGAAGCTCATGGCGTAGTCGAGGGCCTCGATGTAGCTGGTGCCGGCGGTCTTGTGGCCGCTGCCGACGATCCACTGCCAGGTGTCGCCCACGATTTGCCGATGGAAGCGCCAGGTGAGGCTGAAGGTGACCGTGATGATGTTCTTCACCGTGTTGTCGATGCGAAAGGCGATGGGGAAGCCTTCTGCCTCGATGGGGTGGATGCTGTAGCTCGCCACTTGCACCTGGTCGACGCAGATTTCGCCCTGGCCCAGGGCCTGCCACAGGGCCTCCCACGCGCCGGGGAGGTAGCCGCGGGCGTGGGCCCAGGCCATGCCCGTGTCGTCGATGCCGCTGGCGATGGCCAGGTCCGTGTCCACGGGCCAGGCGACGCCGTGGGCCGGCTTGTTGGGGACCTCCTCGGGTAAGGGGGTCATGACGTGGCTGCCGCTGCAGGCCGCGGCGCCGCTGAGCACCAAGCAGCATGTGAAGGAGAGCAGGGGTGGGAGACGCATGGGGCGGCACCAGGTGATGGGGGTAGAGGAGCGCAGGCGGCCGTCGCACACGACCGGCGCTGGACCCGGGGTCATCATTCATGCGCGTGGCCCAGGGTCAAGGGGGCGGCTCTTCCTCGGGGATCAACCACGCGGGGTGGCTCCCTTCTTCCGCCTCAGGCACGGCGTCACCGGCGAGCGCTGCGCCCAGGTCCAGGCGCTCCACCAGGTGGGCTCGGTTGGCCGGTGCGCCGTAGGACTCGGGCCAGAACTCCAGCAGATGGCAGATGCCGTCGGCGCGCACCGTGAAGAAGGAGATGGCCCGCGCCACTTGCACGCCGTCGCTGACACCGACGTCGGTCACCACTTGGTCGCCGCTGGCCACCAAGCGGTGCACCGTAAAGACCCACGGGCCGTGGGCCGGGTACTCCTGGTTGAGCCGGGCGAAGCGCTCGGGCCCGCGCAGGCGCTCCTGCGACTGGGGCCACTCGAGGACGAAGTCCGCCGTCAGCAACTCGCTGGCGCTGTAGAAATCGTTGCTCCCCATGCGTTCCCAGAATTGGCGCACCATATCGGCCGCAGATGGCATTTCTTCTTTTATTGAATACACTTGTTCTTCGCTCTCCGTTGACAACCTCTGCCGCGGTGCACAAAGGTGTTCGAGCCCACACCGCGCTGCCCACCCCAGGTCAACCCTCTCATGGTGGCGCGCTTAGCCAAGGAAATGCTGCATGAAGCGCCTCATCCTCACCTTCGCCCTCACCTTCGCCCTCACCCTCACCCTCGCCGCCACCCAAGCCAGCGCCGAGGTCCGCTCCAGCGGCAACTTCGGCATCGGTCTCGGCGGTGGCACCGGCGCTTCGGGCGTATCCATGAAGTACTTTATGGCCGACGCCCACGCCGTGCAAGGCGTCGTCGGGGTCTGGGGCCTGGGCCGCGATTACGGCACGGTCATCGGCCTCTCCCTGGATTACCTCTGGGAAGGCCCCTCCTTGGCCCGCGGCAGCGTCATCGACCTCGGCTGGGCCATCGGCCTCGGCGGCTTCGGCGGCTTCGGCGACGCCTTCTGGCTCGGCGCCAGCGGCGTCCTCGGCTTGGAGTTCAACTTCGTCCCCGTCCCCATCGACATCGTCCTCGAGTACCGCCCGGGCCTCCTCATCCTCAACGATCTCAAAGCGGACCTCATCAACTTCGGCGGCCACATCCGCTACTATTTCTGATCCCACCCAAGCGCTCTCTCGTGCCGTGACGGCGGCTACCCATCGTGCTTGGGCGTGCGCTGCCGCTCCCTGCCGCCGCAGGGGACCTACCCCGCGGCCACTCGCCCTCGCCACCCGCACCATAGCCACCCCGCGGCCCCTTTACTTCCTCCATGGCCGTGCCATGTCGGGGAGGTCTACCATGCGCTAAGACCGAGAACATGCAGAGTGACGGTAGGAGAACTCAGCAACACTCTCTGTCTCGATCTTGCGTCGTCGATGGTTGTGGGCGACAGCAAAGGCTTCCCTGTGGCGACCCTGCTTGGCTCGGGCAGTCGGGTGCAGGGCTTGCTCGACGAGGTCATTCAGGCGGCTGACTTCGCGGTGGTGGGTCGCGAAGGCTTCCTTGCCAAGCTCCGTGGCATCAGCCACGAGGTTCATCTTGGCGTCATACCCAAAGATAAAAGAGTGACCAGCGCCATCCCAGCGGTCCAAATGCCTAGCCTGAGAAAAGTCCCTATCGCCTCGGCAAAGGATGGAGGTTGAGCACCGCACCCAAGCCTCCTTGCGCAATGGCTTGGCTTCGCTCACTCAACTCGGTCCGGACTCAATGCGTACCCAACCGGGCAGCCGGAGCGGGCTGGCGTTTCCGGCGTTCAACTCTGCGCTTCTCTTTTTCCAGTTTTTGTCGTACTTTCTTCGTCACCTGAAAAGTTTCTTTGGTGCGTACACTCTGTTGTCGCAAACACGAGTGTACCGGACCTTTCAGGTATTTTTTTCCCTGTGGACCAAGGGAAACACGCTAGATCGAGGATAGGACGCAGGCCGCACCATGAAGACCATCATCGAGCCCTTCCGCATCAAGGTTGTCGAAGCGATCCGCATGACCACGCCCGCAGAGCGGCGCCGGCTGATGGCCGAGGCGGCCTACAATCCCTTTCGCCTGCACGCCGAGCACGTCCTCATCGATCTCCTCACCGACTCCGGCACGGGCGCCATGAGCGCCGCCCAGTGGTCGGGGATCATGCAAGGCGACGAGTCCTACGCCGGCGCCACCTCCTACTACCGCTTCGCCAACGCCGTGCGCGCCATCTTTGGTCACCGCCACGTCATCCCCACCCACCAAGGGCGGGCCAGCGAACGCCTCCTCTGCGGCGCCGTGGTCAAGGCCGGCGATGTCATCCCGGGCAACACCCACTTCGACACCACCCGCGCCAACATCGCCCACGCCCAGGCCCTGCCCCTGGACCTCAAAATCCCCGCCGCCCTCGATCCCGACAGCGACCACCCCTTCAAAGGCAACATCGACCTCGACGCCCTGGCGCGCTACCTCGACGACCCCCACCATCCCCCCGTCCCCTTCGTCCTCATCACCGTCACCAACAACTCCGGCGGCGGCCAGCCCGTGAGCATGGCCAACCTCCGCGACGCCAAAGCCCTGTGCCAGCGCCACCGCATCCCCCTCTTCATCGACGCCGCCCGCTTCGCCGAGAACGCCTACTTCATCAAGCTGCGCGAAGAGGGCTACGCCGACAAGTCCCCCCGAGAGATCGCCCGCGAGATGTTCTCCTACAGCGACGGTGCCCTGATGAGCATGAAGAAGGACGCCTTCGGCAACATCGGCGGCGTCCTCACCCTCGATGACGACGCCTGGGCCGAGCAGGTGCGCAACCAAATGGTCCTCACCGAAGGCTTCCCCACCTACGGCGGATTGGCCGGCCGCGATCTCGACGCCCTCGCCGTGGGCATCGCCGAAATCCTCGACGAAGACTACCTCCGCTATCGCATCACCTCCACGGCCTACGTCGGCCGCCACCTGGCCGAGGCCGGCGTGCCCCTGCTCAAGCCCTTCGGCGGCCACGCCATCTACCTCAACGGCCGCCGCTTCTGCGACCACCTCCCGGACGAGGCCTTCCCCGGCTGGTCCCTCTCGGTCGCCCTCTACGAAGAGGCGGGCATCCGCTGCTGCGAAATCGGCAACGTCATGTTCGGGCGGCTCCAAGCCGACGGCACCTGGCGCTGGCCAGCGCTCGATCTGGTCCGCCTGGCCATCCCACGCCGCACCTACACCCAGAGCCACATGGACTACGTCGTCGAGGCCATCGCCGAGCTCTACCAGCGCCGCCACAGCATCTGCGGCATGCGCTTCGTCCACCGCCCCGAGGTTCTGCCCCACTTCAACGCCGCCTTCGCCCGCTTGGACTGAGCCGCTGGGATCCACCCCCGCCGAGGCGTGCCGGCCCCTGGCCGCGCCGCTCCCTAGCCCGCCACCGGACGCACGGGGCGCCCCTCGATGTAGCCACGCTCGCCCTGCGGCTCGAGCTGGAAGCGCGGCCCGTCCTCGTCGGCCCAGCGATAACCAATCGTCTCGGGCCGGTACTTCTTCATCACCTCCCACACCTGGGCGATGGCCGCCTCGAAGATCGCGTCGTCATAAGGCTCGCCCTGGAAAACCAACATCTTGCACGGCGGCAAGTCGATGGTGGTGAAGCCCGCCGGCACCTCGCCCGCCCAATCCACAGCCACCTCCACCCCCTGGACGTAGATGGAGGTCTCGGGCGCGCGCCACGACTCGGGCAGCCACATCCCCATGGGCTCGTGGATGGCGTCGGGAATGGCGAGGAGCTTTTCCCAAACATCACAACCGACTTCTTCGCAATACTCAAAGTAATGTCCCGCTTTCTTACCCCGCTTGATGATGGCCTTGCGCGCGGGGCGCTCCAGGATCTGGACGAATACCGTCTGCACCGTGGCTGACGTGGCTTGCTCGTTCATCTGTGTCTCTCCTCGTTGTTGACGCCAATAGTGATCGCGCATGGGCAAGGGCATGAACAGCGCCAGCTCCGGCCGGGTTCTCATGAAAGCCGTCGGTGTCACCCCAAAGGCGCGGGCGAAGGCCCGGGTGAATCCCTCGTGCGAGTCGAAGACAAAGTCGAAGGCCACGTCGATCACCCGCTCGTGCTCACCGGCCAGACGCTCCGCGGCGGCGCTCAAGCGGCGCAAGCGCAGGTACGCGAAGGGGGTCTTGCCGGTGATCTCTTTGAACATCCTGGCGGCGTGAAAGACGGAGTAGCCCGTCCCGCGGGTCAAGGCCGCCAGGGTCAACGGGGCCGTCAGATGCGCCTCGATGACTTCTTGCATGTGGTCTACGACTTTGAGCTTGTCCCAGTACGATGGCACGCCCGTCTCCTCCTGGTGCGCAACCTAAGCGAGCCATCGCCCCCTGTCTTGACCGTGCTTGCGATCGCGCCGCGACAACGTCCTCAGCGGACGAAGCGCAGGGAGCCCGCGGGCGCGTCCTGGCGCGCTTTCTCCTGCCACTGGCCCTCGGCCTCGACGAAGTGCACCACCTGAGGCGCGTCGCCGCCCACCAAGGCGTAGAGGTCATCGCCGTAGACGACCACGTCGAGGCAGGGACCAGCCAGGGGCAGGCGGCCGATGGCGGCTTCGGGGCTCAGGTCAGGCGGGAGCACCCACAGGCCGCGCTCGCCTGCCGCCAGGAAAACCAGACGCGGGTGCGCCGTGGTGGCGTCGATGGCCACGGCGAGGCCCGTCCACGGGGTGTAGCTCTCACCCGAGAGCAGGCTCGGCTCCTTGCCCATGCGCGAGACGTGCTCGATGAGCACGGGCGGCGCGTCGGCGCTGCGCCCCCCGTTGAGGACCAGCCGCTCCGGGACGTCCAGGCGCGCGCCGTCGATGGGCAGGGCCGCGATGATCTGGCCGCTGCCCGTGCGAATGCCGTAGGGCGCGGTGACGTAGAGGGTGTGGCCCGTTGCACCGCGCGGGACGAGGACCGCATGGTTGTAGTGGCCGTTGATGATGCCCGGCAGCTCCCACTCGGCGAGGTGGGTGGGGCGCCCGGCCTCATCGAGGTGGTAGAAGTCGGCGTAGACCGGCATGACCCGGTCGTCGATGGCCACCAGGTGGCGCCCATGCTGGGCGAAGAGATCGTAGGGCTTGTGGGGCAGGTTGGCGCGCTGCACCAAGGCGGCATAGCTGGCTTCGGCTTGCGAGAGGTCGATCCAGCCCAGCTCGCCGTGGGCGCCGACGTAGATGGCGCTCTCCGTGAGGTGCAGCGCCACTGGCGCGATGTCGCCCAGGGAGATGCGGCGCGATTCTTCGGGGTTGGGCGATTGGTAGTGGACGAAAGTCGTCTCTTCCGCCCGGGTGAGGGTGATGGAGGCACCGCGACCGTCGTGGCTCATGGGCGCGGCCCACTTGGTCATGCGGTAGTCCAGGGTGAGCTTGGGACCGCTCACGGGCTGGCCTCGCGGGCCTAAGGGCTCTTTGCCCATGGTAAAGGTCTGCAGGAAGACCTGGTCGGGGGCGCTCTCGCCGGTGACCATCAGAAGGAAAGGCGCTTGAACCTCGACGGGAGCTGGGGATTCAGGGGTCACGGGGGCCTCCTCCTTGGGCTCGGCTTCACTGGCCGTGGCGGGCGAATCTTGCGGCGGCGCTTCAGGATCGGCGCTTGGTGAGGCCGCAGCCTTCCCGGGGGCGGGATCAGGGGGCTGAGAAGGGGTGCAGGCAGGTGCGCTGCCCCAGAGCAGCGCGGCGACAGCCATCACGGTGAGGGCGCTTCGGCGGAGAAGAGGCATGGGACTCCTTGGGCGAAGGGGGCCAGGGGCGAGGGTCAACGAACGAAGCGGCTGGCCGGCGCAGCGAGGGTAGTGCGCGCTGCGACCTGCCAGGTGTCGGCGCCGGCGTCCAGGCGCAGCACGGCGGGCGTGTCGCCGCCCACGAGCGCGTAGACGGCGGCGCCGTGGGCGATGACGTCGAGACAGGGGGCGCCGAGGTCGTGTACCGCCGGGCGGCTCAGATGGTTCATGGGCGCGTCGAAGCGGAAGAGGCCGCGTTCGCCGGCGGCCACCCACAGGGTCACCTGGGCGTCGCTAACGGCGAGGCTCATGCCCTGCCAGGGGGTGAAGATGTCGCCAGCGACGAGGTCGAGGCTGTCGTCGCGGCGGGAGACCAGCTCCTGGACGAAGGGGCCGATGGCGCCGCTGTTGGCAGGGTGGCGGGTGTCATGATCGAGGCGACCCTCGGTGAGGGTGAGGCCGCCCATGATGTGGCCGTGGCCCGCCATGATGCTGAAGGGCGCCAGGAGGTAGAGGGTGTGCTGGTTGGCCGCCGGGCCTGGGGTCAGGGCGGCGTGGGTGTAGGTGCCATTGATGACCCCGGGCAGCTCCATGCCGCTGACGTGGCCAGGCTGGCCTTGGGCGTCGAGGGCGAAGAGGTCGGCGAAGATGGGCATGACGATGTCGTCGATGGCCAGCACCTGCGCTCCGCTGTGGGCGAAGAGATCGTAGGGCTTGTAGGGGTAATCGGGGCGAGCGACGAGGGTGGCGTAGGTGGGGGTCGCGGCGCCCAGATCGATCCAGCCGACTTCGCCGAAGGCCCCGACGAAGAGGGTGCGCCCACTGAGGAAGAGGGCCACGGGGAGAAGGGCGCCGACGGGGATCCTGACGGGCGTGGCTGCCAGAGAAGAAAAGCTCGCTAAAAAGTGCTCACCGTCTTGGGCCTCGGCCATGACGAAGGCTCCGTGACCGTCGTGGGCGATGGGGGGCGGGATGGGGTAGCCGTCGCGGCTGAGGACCGGCGCGGGCAGGGTGCGGGGTGTGCCGCTGGCTTCGAGGTCGGGGAGCGTGAGCGCTTGGAGGTGGAGGGTGTTGGCGTCGCTGTCGCGACTTTCGAGGAGGAGCAGGGTCGGGGCAGTGGGCATGAGGGGGGCCTCGGGGGTGTCGTGGGTCGTCCCCTCCTGGTCCGGGGTGGGTTCGACTGGGGCAGGCGTGGCCGAGCGTGGCGCTTGGTTGCCGTTGCAGGCCAGGCAGGCCAGGGCCAAGGCGAGGAGGAGGCATGGGCCGGGGGATGGCGCATGGAAGGCCGCGTGGGTGGTGGACATGCTGGGCTCCATGAGGGGCGGGCAGACCCCGGGGAGGGGGTCTGGCACTGAACGGTGGCCCGTTGAGCCTAGGGCCGGGCGCACCGAGGGTCAAGGCGCGATGGTGGGGCAGTGGCGGCCCAGCCGTGGTCATGGCTTGACTTTGCCGTCGTTCCTGTCAACTCTCAGGGGAAGGTGTGCGAGATGCCGGCCCGGGGCGCGGGCTCATTTTTCTGAGGTTTGCGATGAAAAGAACAAAAATGATGGTGACTTGTGGCGTTGGCAGCGCGGTGTTTCTCCTGCTCCTGGTGGCCAGCGCTGTGGCCTGGGCCAACCCGCCCAAAGCGGTGGCGCCCATTTTCCAAGAGGGCGCGCGCTGGCATTTCGAGGGGAAGATGGAGACCTCGAACTGCGTCGGCCCCATCGAGGGCTGGGTCTGTGACGATGTCTGTTGCAGCTTGGAGGAAGCCTTCGAGATGCGTTGTCGCGTGGTGGAAGTGCAGAGCACCAAGGGCACCTGGATGAGCCGCATTGCCTGCGTCGGCGCGCCGACTTCGGTCATTGGCCGCACGCCGGCCGACTTGGTGGCGGGCTGCTGGCGCTTCGACAAAAAAGGCCTCCATCACCTCGCCGAGTGCGGCGCCTTGGACGAAGAGGCGACCAAGGCGCTGACGGCTGCGCCGCTGCTTTTGCCCAACAAGTTGAAGAAACGCGACTGGCCCAAGTGCAAAGATCCCAATGAATGTCAGCGCAGCCGGCTTTTGCAGGAGAGCGGCCAGTGGTGTTTTGAGGAGGAAATGGCCGGGGGCGACTCTCTGCTGGAGCGCCGCTGCTTCGTCGATGACAAGGCAGTGAGCGAAGGGAGCTTCGATTTCGGGGGCGGCACCTCGAGCAAAGCCAGCTTCAGCCTGCGTGAGTTCACGCCGCCCAAAAAGTAGGGGCCGACCCATGTGTCGGTCCATTTGGGGGCCAACCTTGGGGGGAAATGACGGGACGGCGCTCGAGACCTCACCCCCCGGGCCCATACGCGAGGGGGGAAATGACGGGACGGCGCTTGAGACCTCACCCCCCTGGCCCATACGCGAGGGGGGAAATGACGGGACGGCGCTTGAGACCTCACCCCCCGG
>CAYVQF010000015.1:14673-24675 GCA_964454015.1 uncultured Myxococcales bacterium | reverse complement strand
CGGGCCCATACGCGAGGGGGGAAATGACGGGACGGCGCTTGAGACCTCACCCCCCGGGCCCATACGCGAGGTGGAAATGACGGGACAGCGCTTGAGACCTCACCCCCCGGGCCCATACGCGAGGGGGGAAATGACGGGACGGCGCTTGAGACCTCACCCCCCGGGCCCATACGCGAGGTGGAAATGACGGGACAGCGCTTGAGACCTCACCCCCCGGGCCCCCCTCTCCATGAATGGAGAGGGGGGTAAGTGTACGTAATTTTACGCAAAAACGTGCAACACGGCTTGCCGTGGCGCCGCTGGGTGGGAGATCTTGGCCGTCGCCAAAGCGGCCGACGCATAGGTCGGCCGGTACGGTTCGATTGATAGTGTTGTAGATGAGGGTGCGCCGGGGAACGCGGGCCTGGGCTCAGGCCAGCGCGCGCTGCGTCAGGCGCGGCCGCACCGCCTTGAAGATTTCCATGACCACCAGCATCACCAAGGCCAAGCCCAACATGGTGCCCCAGTGCTGTAGCGTGATCGGTGCGACGCCGAGCACCCCCTGCATGGGGGGAAAGAGGGTGGCGCCGATGTGGACGGCGTGGGCCACGAAGACGCCGCCGAGCAACATGTAGTTGCGGCTCAGGGGCACCCCAAAGGCCGAGGTGAACTCGGAGCGCACGTTGAACACGTGCACGTTCTGACACAGCACCATCAACAAGAGCAGGAGGTTACGCGCCTCGCCTTCGGCCATGCCCATCCCCATGAGCCAATACCAGGTGGCGAAGCCGACGACGCCCATGGTCAGGCCCGAGACGAGGGTCTGCTGGATCATCAAGGGGTTGAACATGCCCTCCGTGGGCCGCCGCGGCGGACGCCGCATGGCACCAGGCTCGCCGCCCTCGAAGGCCAAGGCCACGTCTTGGATGCCGTTGGTCACCAGGTTGAGCCACAAGAGCTGCACCGCCGTCAGCGGCAGGGGCAACCCGGCCAAGAGCGCCGCCGTGAAGAGCAAGACCTCGGCGAGCCCGCAGGAGATGAGGAGGTAGGTCACCTTGCGGATGTTGTCGTAGGCAAAGCGACCCTCCTCGACGCCGGCGGCGATGGAGGCGAAGTTGTCGTCCGTGACCACCAGCTCGGCCGTGTCTTTGGCCACGTCCGTGCCCGAGCCCATGGCGATACCGACGTTGGCTTTCTTGAGCGCTGGCGCGTCGTTGACCCCGTCGCCGGTGACGGCGACGAAATGCCCTTCGTGCATGAGGGCGTCGACGATCTCCAGCTTCTGCAGGGGGGCGACCCGGGCAAAGACCCGGGCGCCAGCCACGCGGGCGCGGAAGGCGTCCGAGGCGGCGTCGAGCTCTGCCAACTCCTGCCCGCTGACCACCTCATCGGCTTGTTCAGCGATGCCCAGGTCCTTGGCGATAGCGAAGGCCGTGGCGGGGTGATCGCCCGTGATCATCACCACCCGGATGCCGGCGCTCTGGCACTTGTCCACGGCGTCGCGCACTTCCGGGCGCAGGGGATCCATGAAGGCGGCCAGGCCGAGCAGGGCCAGCTTGGGGATGTGCTCCGCCGCAGGCTGGGCCGGTGGCGCTGTCTCGCTCTCGCCCTCGGCGAGGGCCAAGACGCGGAAACCGGCGCGGGCCATGGCGAGGGCTTGGGCTTCGAGGGCCGCCACATCGAGGGGGAGGTCGCCCTCGGGACCGGCGGCGCGATCACAGAAGGTGAGCACCGTCTCCAGGGCGCCTTTGATGGCGCAGCGGGTGGCGTCGCCGTCGCGGAAGAAGGCGGCGGAGTACTTGTTCTCCGACTCGTAAGGGATCTCGGCCACCTTGGGGTAACGCTGGGCCAAGTCGTCGGGAACGACACCGGCCTTGTGGGCCAGGGTGAGCAGGGCCACGTCCATGGCGTCGCCCTGGGCGCGCCACTGTTGGTCGGCGTCTTGGCGCAGGTGGCCTTCGTTGCACAGGGCCCCGGCGCGGGCGAAGCGCTCGAGCTGGGCTCGAGCCCGCGCGTCGAGGCTGCCCTCGGCGGCGCTGATCGCGCCGGTTGGGGCCAGGCCCTCGCCGGCGACGCTGAACTGGTCGAGGCCGACGAGACCCAGCAACTTGACCGTTTGCTGGTTCACCGTGAGGGTGCCCGTCTTGTCGCTGGCGATGCAGGTGCAGCTCCCCAGGCCTTCGACGGCAGGCAGCTTGCGGACGATGACGTGGCGCTTGGCCATGCGGCGCACACCGATGGACAGGGCGACGGTCATGGCCACGGGCAGCCCCTCAGGAATGGCCGAGACGGCCAAGGCCACGGCGAGGAAGAAGACCTCGACCGGGACCATCCCCTTGGCCAGGCCGACGAGGGCGAGGAGGGCCACGGCGGCGCCGACGAAGTAGCTGATCTGGTGCGCGAACTTCTCCATGCGTTGGACCAAGGGTGGCTTGGCCGAGCCCGCGCTGCTGAGGGAGGCGGCGATGTGCCCCACTTGGGTGTCCAGGGCCGTAGCGACCACCACGCCCGTGGCGCGCCCGCTCATGACCTGGGAGCCAGCGAAGGCCATGTTGAGGCGGTCGCCGACGGCGGCGTCTTCGGCGAGCTCTCCGAGGATTTTGACCGGGGCGATGTTCTCACCCGTGAGGAAGGACTCGTCGACGCTGAGGTTGTTGAGCTCGATGAGGCGGAGGTCGGCAGGGACGCGGTCGCCCGATTCCAGGGAGACCCGGTCGCCGGGGACCAGCTCCTCGGCGCTGATGGAGAGATCTTGGCCGGCGCGCCGCACTTTGGCCATGACCTTGAGCATGTCTTGGAGGGCGGCGGCGGAGCGCTCGGCGTTCCACTCTTGGAAGGTGCCCAGGCCGGCGTTCAAGAGCAGGACGATGCCGATGAAGACGGCATCGGTGAACTCCTGCAGGAGCAGGGAGACGACGCCCGCCGCGAGGAGGATGTAGATGAGGGGGCTCTTGAACTGGTGGAGGAAGATGCCCGCCAGGGTGGGCGGCTTGCGCCCAGGTAGGACGTTGGGTCCATAGCGCTGGAGGCGCTCCTGGGCTGCCGCGGTGTCCAGCCCGCGTTCGGAGCTCTCCAGGCTTTGGAAGACCTCGGCCAGGGGCAGGTGGTGCCACGCGGGCGAGCGCTGGGGGCTAGGGGGCTGGGCATCGGACATGGCAGACCTCAAAGTGGTTGGTGTCAGGACCGGTGCGGGCGCGGGCCCGATTGGGGGTCTATATGTAGGACAAAAGCGGCGCAGCGCAAGGGTATGCGGGCGGGTGGGCGCGAGAGGGGCCGGCGCGGGAGGACCTCACCCCCCTGGCCCCCCTCTCCATGAATGGAGATGGGGGTAAACACACGTAATTTTACGTAAAAACATGCAGAATGGGTTGGCATGGCACCGCGGAATGGGAGATCTTGGCCAGCGCGGGAGGACCTCACCCCCCTGGCCAGCACTCTAAGGGGGAAATGAAGGGACGGCGCTTGAGACCTCACCCCCCTGGCCCCCCTCTCCATGAATGGAGATGGGGGTAAGCGTGCGTAATTTTACGTAAAAACATGAAGCGTGGGTTGGCATGGCACCGCGGGATGGGAGATCTTGGCCGGCGCGGGAGGACCTCACCCCCCTGGCCAGCACTCTAAGGGGGAAATCACGGGCCGGCGCGGGAGGACCTCACCCCCCTGGCCCGTACGCGAGAGGTGAGTGGCTGGCCGGCGCGGGAGGACCTCACCCCCCTGGCCCCCCTCTCCATGAATGGAGATGGGGGTAAACACGCGTAAATTTACGCAAAAACATGCATCGCGGGTTGACATGGCGTCGCCGGGTGGGAGATCTTGGCCGGCGCTGGTGGGACAGTTCGCTCTTGTCAGCGCTCAGGGCTTAGCCCTTCGAACGAGGCCTCCCCCTTCCGCTCCTCGCTCAGACGCGTGGAGCAGCCTGAAGTCCTGCACCACTTGCCACGCCGCCGCAAAGGAACAGCCCGCACGGCGCGCCACTTCGGCGACGCTCATCTCGGGGGAGCGTTCGAGGATGGTCCAAACGTCGGCGCGCCACGTTGGTCCCATGCGGACGCGGTTGCAGTAGCCGGCGTGCTGACGAATCAAGGACTCGGGTGACAGGACGTCGGCGTCACGATCGCGGAGGGTGCCGGCCGGAACGCGGAGGGCCGAGCCGACGAAGCGTGCATCCTCGCCGCGCCGGGCGAGCTGGAGATCCGTGCCGACGGGCAGGAGATCGAGCGCCAGCCCATCGTGGCGTTGCGCGAGCCGCGCGAAGCGGCGGTCCTTGCCGAGCCAGCAAGCGACGGCGGCCCAGTATGCTCGCACCCGCGTCGACGGGTGCGCCAAAACACAGCGTACCAATCGATCGGCGTTGACACGCGAGGCATGGACGCCGAGCCAGGTGGTGAGGACCGAGAGCACACGCAGGTCGCCCTCGTCCATGCCGAGCGACGATGCGTGCACGAGCGTCTCCTCTATCGGCGCATCCAGGTCCGGCGTCACGGCGAAGTTCATCCCGATGCCAGCCATGGCGCGGGTGAGAGCTGCGGCGTCGGGACGATCGCGCAGCGCCGAGGGTCGACTAAAGGCCATGGTCGAGCCTCCGCTGCAGATGGGCCAGGGTGGCCCGGACGTGGTCCGGCCACAGAGGGTTCGCGTCCTGCTGCACGAGCCACGGCGTAGCTTCGTCGAGCTCGTGGGCTACCGGCGCGAGGGCGATACAGTCGGCAAGGTCGGTGCCACGGTCACACAGCGCGAAGAGCTTGGACTTGAGGAGGTCGGCACGCCCGAGCACGGAGAGCCGCAGCGCGGCGCCCTCGAACGCGGGGCGAACACGAAGTCGCCACCCTTCCGGCAGCACCTCGGCGAGTTGGAGCGGGCCGTTGTTGAGCCAGTCGTCGGCCAACTCGACCCCCTGGGTGCGCAGGTGCACAGCAAAGTCACGCGCGGCCAGAACAACCTCCGCTGACACTAAGGGGTGCAGGATGTCGACGTCGCGGGTCTGCCTTTCGGTCACGCCGAGAAGCGCGAGGGCCGCCCCTCCCACCACGACCGCCTCGAGCTGAAGGGAGCGCGATAGGAGCCAAAGGTCAAATGCTTCGAGGGTGGGACGGGGGAGCATGTTGCTCTCGATGCCGGCGAAGTTATCGGTAAATCCGATACCCGATCAGTTTAGGTAATGGCTCGAGAACGTCAAGGGGCCGTCCGCGCGGGCTCTCTTGTCTGTTCGCAGGCTTTGGCGCCGCCGGGTGGGTGATCTTGGCCGGCGTGGGAGGACCTCACCCCCCTGGCCAGCACTCTAAGGGGGAAATGCAGGGACGGCGTGGGAGGACCTCACCCCCCTGGCCCCCCTCTCCATGAATGGAGATGGGGGTAAGCGCGCGTAATTTTACGTAAAAACATGCAGTATGGGTTGGCATGGCGTCGCCCGGATGGGTGATCTTGGCCGGCGTGGGAGGACCTCACCCCCCTGGCCAGCACTCTAAGGGGGAAATGCAGGGACGGCGTGGGAGGACCTCACCCCCCTGGCCCCCCTCTCCATGAATGGAGATGGGGGTAAACAACCGTAAATTTACGTAAAAACATGCATCATGGGTTGGCATGGCGTCGCCCGGATGGGAGATCTGCGCCCGATTGACTGGACCGGGGCGCTGCGTCTAATGGCAGTGTCTGCTTGTCCTGGTGCTAAGCCGGAGCACTAGGCGCTCTCCGGTGTCGGCGGAGGGCACCATGGCTGCGCGCGCAAGACCCTCAACCATGGCGTTCGTCAAGGAGGTTTGGAAGGTGATGGGCAAGAACACAGCGCAAACGCTCTCGCTCTTGTGGTGCTTGGTGCTCGCGGCCTGTGCGACGGCGCCCGCTCCAGCGCCTCTGGATCCGGCGCCTGAGCCAGCCACGCCGCTGCCCCAGACCAGCTTGGCAGAGCTACAGGCGGCCATCGACGTCATGGCGCAGCCGGTGGTCGAACGCGGGTGGATCAAAGGCATGGCCATCGCCTTTGTTCACCCCTCAGGCACGGCCGTCATGGGCTATGGCCAAGGTGGCGAAGGGCAGGGGAGACCGGGGCCAGACACGGTCTTTGAGATCGGCTCGGTGACCAAGGTCTTCACCGCGCTGCTCCTCGCAGATCTCGTGGCCCAGGGCGCGGCCGAGCTCCACACCCCGGTCGCGGCGCTGCTGCCGCAGACCATGTCCGTGCCCACCTTTCAGGGGCGCGAGATCACCCTGCTGGATCTGGCGACCCATCGCAGCGCCTTGCCGCGCCTGCCAACCAACTTCGCGCCCGCCGACCCGGAGAATCCCTATCTCGATTTTGGGATGGAACAAGTGAGCGCCTTTTTGGCGGAGCATGTCCTGAGTCAAGCACCGGGGACCCAAGCGCTCTATTCCAACCTTGGCACCGGGCTGCTCGGCTTCGCCGTGGCGAAGCACTGGGGCGGCACCTACGAGGCCGTACTGCGCGAGCGGATCCTGGGCCCTTTGGGCTTGGAAGACACGGGCATCGCGCTCTCGGCGGCCCAAGCGGCGCGCCTGATTCAAGGGCACGACGAGAACGGCCGCGCCGTACCTCCTTGGGACTTCGGCGCCCTCGAAGGGGCTGGGGCGCTGCGTTCCACCCCCGCAGACATGCTGCGCTTTCTCCAGCTCTGCCTCGGTGGCGTGGCATCCCCATTAGCGCCAGTCATTGACCGGAGCATGGCCTACCAGGGGCCCTTCGACAACGCGCACAGCATGGGGCTAGGATGGCTCATCTCGGCCCAGGGGCAGCGGTGGCACGATGGCATGACGGGGGGCTACTATACCTTCGTCGCCATCGATCCACAGGCGCAGGTGGGGGTGGTGCTACTCGCCAACACCCGCCATCCCATCGCCCAGCAAATGGGGTGGGCCCTCATCCGGCTCCTGGCAGGCGAGCCCTACCGCTTCGAGCTGCCCCAAGAGATCGTCCTCGGCGAGGAGATCTTACGGCGTTATGTCGGCCGCTATGTGCTCGGCCCAGGGGTGAGTCTCACGGTCACCTTGGAAGACGGGGCGCTCATGGCCCAGATCACTGGGCAGTCGGCGCTGCGCCTCTATCCCGAAGAGGAGACGCTCTTCGATTATCGCGTGTTGCCCGCAAAGATCCAATTCGTCGTCGAGGACGACGGCACGGTCACCGGACTGCTCTTGCGCCAGGGAGGACGGGAGATCCCCGCAGAGCGGGCGGCTGAGTAGGGTTGGCCCGCCCGGACCCAAGGCGCGGCGGCGCCACCGCTCGAGCCTGCTCCGAAGCGTGGCTTCGCAGGGTGGGTGGCTTCGACGCCACGCGCATCAAGCGTTGGAAGCGGCGGTGAGGCCCAGTCTGGACCCCAGTGTGGGGCAGGCTTTCTAGCCTGCCAATGCCAGCGCCACGCGCATCAAGCGTTGGAAGCGGCGGTGAGGCCCAGTCTGGACCCCAGTGTGGGGCAGGCTTTCTAGCCTGCCAATGCCAGCGCCTTTCCATCGCCACCATGACGACGACGCCTCCTCTCGAGCCTGCTCCAAGGCGTGCCTTCTTTGCAACGAAGCATCTGCTTTAGGGCTGTTACATCGCGCTCGCGGATCTACACTCGTAGGTGAAAGGCTGAGCTCAGCCAGCGGTGATTCTGGGCCCCATCGAAAAACTCGGGCCCGAAGAAGGAGACGGATTTGATCATGGGCGCCATGGACTGGATTCTCGATCGCAGCATCTTCTTCTCCTTCGACCGCTCTGGTTATCGCCGACACGCGCGCGACTTCGAGCCCAAAGAACTCGCCGTCTCGATGCGCGGGAAGACCTGCCTCGTGACCGGCGCCAACGCTGGTCTCGGCTTCGAGATAGCCCGCGGGCTTGCCGCACGCGGCGCCTCGGTCCACATGCTCTGCCGCAACGCCAGGCGCGGTGAAGCGGCACGAGAGCTTCTGGCAGATGCAAGCGGCAGCGCTGAGGTCCACCTCCACGTCGTCGATCTGTCGCGCTTGGACCAGGTCCGGCGCTTCGCCGACGCCTTCGCGGCCCCGCGCGTGGATGTCTTGGTGCACAACGCCGGCCTGCTGCCACAGCGTCGTGAGCTCAGTGACAGCGGCCTCGAACTCACTGTCGCGATCCACCTCGCCGCTCCTTTCCTTCTCACCCAGCGGCTGCGCGCCAAGCTGAGGCGTGCGCGGATCATCTTCGTTTCATCCGGAGGGATGTACACCAAGCGTCTGGACGTCGACGCGATGCTGAACCAAGAGGGCGCCTACGATGGCCTTGCCGCCTACGCCATGACCAAGCGCGCTCAGGTAGTGCTCGCCGAGCTTTTCGCCGAGGAGCTGGCACCCCTTGGGGCGACGGTCAACAGCATGCATCCGGGCTGGGCGGCGACCAAGGGAGTAGAGCAGGCGCTGCCGCGCTTCTGGAAGCGGATGCGCCACCGGTTGAGAAGCCCCGAAGAAGGCGCCGATACCGCCCTGTGGCTGGCCGTGTCCGAGCAAGTGGAAGGTCAAAGTGGCGAGTTTTGGTTCGACCGCAAGAGGGTCCCTACGCACCTGATGCCATGGACCCGTGAAGCGGCGCCGCAGAGACAGCGCTTGTGGCAGATGTGCGAGCGCATCACGCGCGTGACTTGCCCCGAAACGGCACCCCCCACCACGACCAAGGGTGCGCCCACCTAAGCGATACAGGAGAGTCGTCATGGAACTTAAGGAGTACTTCGACGCCCATCGCGGTTTTGGCGTGCTGAGCACCGCTGACACCGATGGCCAGGTGAATGCTGCGGTCTATGCGCGGCCCCACTGCTTGGAGGACGGCACCGTGGCGTTCATCATGCCGGACCGGCTGACCCACCGCTACCTGCAGCGCAATGTCCACGCGGTCTACCTCTTCTGGCAGGAGCCGGGAGGTGCCGGCGCGTCTTATGACGGTGTGCGCCTCTATCTGAAGAAGGTGGCAGAAGACGACGACCCGGCGCGCATCGCTCAGTTGCGACGGCGCACCGGGAGCGACGACCGCGGCGGGCGTCACCTGGTCATCTTCGAGATCGAAAAAATGCTACCCCTGGTGGGGGCGCCGTAAACGCTTGGCCCAGCCGCACCCCGCGTCCTTGCAGACCTTAGGTCGGGATGTGCGCCCGAGCGGCGACCATCGCCTTGAGTTGTCGTTGGCGTTGGGGCGGTGCGCGCCTGCCGCCCGCTTTCAAACAGCGTCTGCGCCTGTTTCACCACGCTCACCCTGGGCGACCTGCAGCTCAACGACTTCTTGAAAGTGCGTCACCAAGTAGTAGGCGCGAACCTCAACCTTGATCACCGCGCACTCCGGCGAACGCACGAAGTCCGTCATGGCCGGATGCCGGCTCAAGAACCAGTCGCTCAGGGTGCTGCGCGCTTCGCCGCGGGCCTCGGCACAGGTACCCAAGACCGTCGCGGCCGAGGCCTCCTGCAGATCCTTCTCGTCGCTCGAGCGGTTGTCGATGAGCATGGCCACTCGCCCTTCTGCTTCGAGGTTGGCGAACTTGCGCGTCGAGCGCAGAGTGCAGAAGACCCACTGCCGCAAATCCTCACTGACCACGAAGGCCACCAGGCTCGCGTAGGGATGGCCATCGTCCTGGCGAGTTGAGAGCACTGCAAAACGCTGGCTCTCGACGAGCGCTCGGAGCCGCTCGCTATGCGCTGATTTGTCTAGCACCGGTCGCCTCCATTGAGGTGCACGTCGAGCCGGCTTTCGCCTGTCGCCCGCCGGGCCAAAGTGTAGCATTCGCCATGGGGGGCGACAATCCAGGATCGCCCATTCGCCAGGGCGGGTCATGGATTTATCGAGATCACCCCGAAGCGTTCCGCTACGAGAACAAGCGCTGGGTGCTGCTGGGGCGCTGGGGTAGTGAGACCGAGGATCGTATCCCACCCTTTGACGCAGTGGCCTTGGATTTGACGCGGTGGTGGCTGCCAGAGCAGACCTGAGGTCCTCGCCTGGTCCCTCGCGTGAGTAGGCTCGACCTGCTCTCCCGCGGCCGCGCAGGCCGCGCTGAGGCAGAGATGCTCTGGGTGCACGCGGCGCTGAGGCCCACT
>CAYVQF010000015.1:5704-14573 GCA_964454015.1 uncultured Myxococcales bacterium | reverse complement strand
GACAGGCAGAGATGCTCTGGGTGCACGCGGCACTGAGGCCCACTGACAGGCAGAGATGCTCTGGGTGCACGCGGCGCTGAGGCCCACTGACAGGCAGAGATGCTCTGGGTGCACGCGGCACTGAGGCCCACTGACAGGCAGAGGTGCTCTGGCTCCTCTAGCGCCTAGCCTTCTTCGTCTTCGACCACGGGAGTCGCGGCCAGCACCCGCAGATCTATTCCGGCGCGGTGCTGTAAGAGCATCACGCCAGCGGCGCAGTCGACCACGGTCGCCCCAATGTTGAACTGGGCCGGCCCGCACTGACCGGGTATGGCCTGCGTCAGGTCTTCGAGGCTCTCCTCCAGCGACACGTCCTGCCCCGCCACGCGCACACAGAGGCCGTGCGCCCCATCCAAGCCAATGGTCGCCACCTGGTCGTTTTCCATACGCACCGTGTAGGGGCCAATCTCAAACCAAGTCATTATCGGGCCCGGTTGCAGTGCCAGGCCACTTCTCTCGAGATCGGCCCGGCTCATCCCAATCGCGATGGGCCCCAGGGACTTGCCGGGCGTCATCTCAACACAATCCTGCCCAACGACGACGCTGCTCATCACCATGATGAGCCCAAACACACTTACCAAGACTGACCCACGCATCCATCTCTCCTTTCGTTGTGGGCGCACACCTGCGCCCGGCGCAAAAACTGAACGGCAAACGCTGCGCCTCTGCGCACGCACGCCGCGCCGTCTGTGGTGGTGGCGACGGCAATACGAACACAGCCGGCAAGATTTTTCGTGACGCGATGCCGGTTCCTTAAACTCGCAGCGGATCAACGCCGACTGGCGGAGCTCACGGGCGTTGTTAAGGCGATCTCCAACCAAGTGTCAGCCTGCGAAATGCGCGGGGCTGAGAACTGCAAACGAGAGAAGAGAACCAACGCGATAACGCTCGCCTCACCCCAGCTCAGCCAAACGCGCCGCGCTGACCAAGCCGCGCCGGCCGGCGTCCTCGACCAGGCGCTGCCGAGTCTCGGCGCTGAAGGGCCCCAGCGTCGCGGCGATGACCCGGCGCACCGCCTCGACCCGCACCTGCTCCTCCTCCCACAGGGCCAAGGCCAGGTCCACGGCGTTGCGGATAGGGGTCAGCTCGGGCGACGCTGGCAGCGTCCCCGGCGAGTGGCTCGGACCTATGTGGATAAAGGCTCGGCGCACTTTTCCCTCGGCCGCCGCCACCTGCTCCCACAGGGGCAGGATGCAGCGCCGATCGTGGCGGTGCAGCCCCGCTGCCTGCAAGCGCGCCTCAGCCCGAACCGCTGACAACCCCTCGTGAATGAGCCCGTGAAAAAGGCTGAAGGCCTGCGCGTCGCTGTCGTTGCCGTAGAGGAAAACGTCGCGCTGCGGCTGCAGCGCCCGCAAGGTGAGCCAGGCGCACAGCTTGAACCCCGTGTGCTCCCGCAGGCGCCAGGGCTGGGCCATGCGCAGGATGCGCCACCAGTTCTTGAACAAGAAGCCGTCCCACTCCACCCCGTCGAGCATCATCTTGCGCGCCAAGACATGGCGGAGCTGCGGCGGCCCGGCGCTCACGAAGACGATGGGCACGCAGGCATAGGCCGGGCTGCTGCCCCAGCGCAGGCCGCGCAAGACCTCGGGCATCCCCGGGATCACCCGCTTGTCCACGGCAAAGTCCAAGGGCAGGGTGGCCACGCCCGCCAGAGTGGCGTGCGCCACGTCGAGGGTGCTCTTGTCTAGGTTCCAAATGTGGAGGACCTGGGCGCTGTCGCCGCTGAGGTCGCGCTGGAGCTTCACAGTCAGAGGGTAGTGGCGGCGCATGAGGGCTCGTGGGTTGGTGGGGGGCACGGCCCCGTTCAGTGGGTGGGCATGGTGGCCAGCTCTTCGCCGCTGGGACGGCTCGAGAGGCGCTGCAAGACGTCGGGCAGGGACCATCCCTCATAGAGAAAGGCGTGGATGGCGCTCACGATGGAGAGGTCGAGCCCCAAGGCCCGCGCCTGCGCATGGACGGCCCGCGTCGCCCACACCCCCTCGGCGACGTGCGGCATGGCGGCGCTGATCGCCGCCAACGACTCACCCCGCGCCAAGCGCTGGCCCACTTGGTAATTGCGGCTCAGCGGGGAGGTACAGGTCGCCATCAGATCACCTATACCCGCCAAGCCGCCAAAGGTCATGACGTCGCCCCCCAGGGCCACGCCCAAGCGCGCCATCTCCGACAGCCCCCGGGTCAGCAACAGCGCCTTGGCGTTGGCCCCCAGCCCCAAGGCGTCCACGGCGCCCGCCGCCAAGGCCACGATATTCTTGAAGGCGCCGGCGACCTCCGTCCCGATGAGATCCCGGCCGCGATAGAGGCGCAAAGACGACCCGGCGAAGAGTTGCTGCATGGCCAGGCTCACCTCGTCGTAATTCGAGGCGATGAGCGCCCCCGCCGGCTGCCCGCGCATCAGCTCGTCGGCCAGATTGGGGCCCGAGAGGACCCCGATCTTGCGGGCGCAGCACTCCTCGGCCAAGACCTGAGACATGCGCAGCCAGCTCTCCTGCTCCAAGCCCTTGGTGACATGCACCACGAGCTGATGGCCCTGGAGGTGGTCGCCCACCGCCCGCGCCGTGGCGCGAAAATGCCGCGACGGGATGGCCAGGAGCAACACCTGCGCCTGAGGCACCGCCTCGGCCAGGTCCGCCGTCGCCCGCAGGGTCGGCGCCAGGGCATGCCCGGGCAGGTACGTGGCGTTGCAATGCTCTCGGTTAATCGCCTCGGCCACCTCGGGCCGCCGCACCCACAGCCGCACCGGCCGCTGCTGCGTCGCCAATATATGCGCCAGGGCCGTGCCAAAGGCGCCGCCGCCAAGCACCAAGACGCTGGGGACAGTTGAGCTCGTCGCGTTCACGGGTCTCCTCGGGGCAGGTGGGGCACTCAGCGCCAGACGTGACGCGGCACCACGTCGTAGCCACGCAGTCGGTGGGCGTAATACAAGATCAGGTGGCGATCCACGTGCTCCAGGCGCTCGCCGCGCCGGCGGAGGGCCGGTCGTGTATGGTAAACGGCGAAGTGCGCCAGGGCATCGTTGAGGATCGCCATGGGATCGCCTTGGCGCAGAAGGGGATCGAGACGCAGGCGCCCAGCGTCGGCCAAGCCCTGGCATTGGGCGAGGGTGGATTCCAAAAGAGGATAAAAGGCGACCAGATCGACCTGGCTGCCCTGTCCCCCCGTGCGCAAGAGGCGATAGAGATCGAGATCGGGGTTGCTGGCGCGCAGGTGGGCCCAGAGGGTGGCGCTGACGAGCTGGGTGGACTGGAGCACCGTGTCGGCTGCCCACGCCGCGGTGATGCGCTGGCCCAGCTCCCGGGTGTACTCGGCGTCGCGCTGGGGATCGCTGGTCGGTACCCCGTCGATGAAGAGGTAGCGCTGGCGGTCGATGACCCGGCCGCGGGGGTCGAGGGAGAGGCCCGTGGGCGTGACGGGGTTGCCGAAGACGTCCAGGGGCTGGCCGATGACCAGGTGAATGCGCGACTCCAGGGAGAAGAGGCGGGTGAAGAAATCGAGGATGCGCTTGGGCTGGGTCGACTCGTCGTCGTCGATGATGAAGCGGCTCTTGCCCTGTTCGGCCAAGTGGTCGCGGATGAGGGTCTCCGCTTCGAGGACGAGCTGGTAGTTCAAGGTGCAGGGGACGACGAAGACGTCGGGGCGCGGGCGGCCGGCGCGCAGGTTGTGCAGGTAGGCGTCCAGGCCCATGCCGAGGAGGCCGAGCTTGACCTTGTGCTCCACGGCGCCGCTGCGGCAGCGGGTGCCGCCCGGGAAGAAGAGGTTGTGGTAGCCCTGCTCGATGCTCACCCCGGCGTAGGTCTTGAGGACGTCTTTGTACAGGCGCGCCTGCTTGCGCCGGTCGACGCGGTAGGCGCCGAGGTTGTGCATGAAGAAGCCCAGCAGGGGGTTGGCAAAGAGGTTGAGCCCCGCGCCATAGGTGAAGGGCGGCAGGCCGAGCTGATGCAGGGCGTAGCCCAAGAGCACCGAGTCCAGGTTCGAGGCGTGGGTCGGGGTCAGGACGATGGTGCCGCGCTGGGCCAGGGCGCGCAGGTCGTCCAAGTGGCCCGAGAGCACGAGCTGGTCTCCGAGGCGCGCCTGCGAGCCGCCCACGACCATGTCCAAGAGGCGCAAGGGGCTCAGGGTGCGCAAGAGCCCGTTGAGGGCCACGGGCAGCAGCCGCGTCGCCAGGGCGTGCACCCGCGGATCGAAGTGGCCCACCACGTCGTCGAAGAAGGCGCCGACGACCTCGACCAAGGCCGCCCGTTGCGCCGCAGCGTCACCGCGGATGAGCACCCCCTGCAGGGCGTCATAGCGCGCCCGCTGGGCCGCGCTGAGGGCGTTGTCGGGCGCGGTCTCCAGGCGCTTGCGCTCCTCATGGAGGGTGTCCTCCAGGATCCGCTCGCAGGCCTGCGCTGAGACCGACCAGCGCCCTACACAGCGATCCATGACCTGGGCCCGCACCCGCGTTTTGTCTTCCCCTCTCACGGCATCCCCTGTGGCTCGAGGTGGTGTGGCTGGCCACACCTTCATGTAGACGCAGGGACTACACGCACGACGCCCCCTTGGCAAGCGTTCCGCACCGTGTGGCGGCCGCGCTGCCGCCGTGCCGCGCAGGCGCCATCCAGGAGAAGCCTGGCGCTAGGACTCCGGCGGGAGCTCGATGCGTTTGAAGAAGCCGCTCGGCGGCGTCTGGATGATGCGGCGCTGGGGATCGCGGCCCGAGCGGATGATGGCTTGGGCCCGATCGAGGTCGTCGGGGTAGAGGTTGAGGGGCACCGCCTCTTTGCCCACGGCGTGGCGCACCTGGTAGCGGGCGCAGCCCTCATAGGCGCCATGGCAGAAGCGCTGCTTCATGGCCTCCGCCGTGGTGGGCATGTCAGTCAGGTTGGCCGCGAAGAAGGGGCAGGCTTCGAGGAGGGGGCATTCAGACATGATGGAGATTTCGCAGAAGAGAAAGAAGTGATAGGCGCGCAGACGAGGGTTACGCGTCGCGCAGCCGGCGGCCATGCTAGTCCCATGGCGATCCCCGTCAAGGGTTCGCGCTGGCGACGTCGTGGCGGCGCCTTCACCCCACCCCAAGACCCACGTGCCTCAGCCGGCAAAGGTCGCCACGATGAGGATGACCATGGCCACGGCGATGCCGATGATGACGTAAGTGACCAGGGAGGGCGCGAGGATGGCGATGATGCCCGTGATGGCGCCTGCGGCGACCAGGCGCCACGGGGCGCGCCCGATCAAAGCCATCCCGGCCAAGACCACCGCCGCGCCCCCAAGGCCGTAAGGGGCCAGCGCATAATCGAGGAGCGGGGCCAAGGCGCTGACGCTGGGGGCCAGCCCCACGCACAGCCCCAGGGCGATGCCGACGATACCCGTGGCGATGGAGGCGCGCGCCATGAGCGGGGCGCGCCGCTCCAAGGTGGCCAGCTCGCCTGCGGGCGCGGCGCCGTCTCTCTCGTCTGGGCTCGGTGGGCGTCTCGACACGGGGGCTCCTCGGGGCACGGGACTGCGACGGGATGAGCATAAGAGGCCACCCCCCAGCGCGCAAGGTCGCGCGCACCGCGGGGCCGCTCCCTGGGTGGCGCGCGGCGCCAAGCTGTGGCACAATCTCCTTCCGTTGGGGAAGTGCGTGGAGGTGCAGAGATGCGAAGGTTCCTGTGTTGCCTGCTCGTGCTCGCCGCGTTGGGGGCCTGCGCGGCGCGCGCCCAAGAGGGGGGCGCTGTCGCAGCCTGCCCCGCATGTCAAGTCCAGGCCCATCGAGAGAGCCTCGCGGCACGCTCCCTCAGCGGCGATGCCCAGCGCGTGGCTTACCGCGAGGCCATGGACCAGTGGCGCGGCGCCATCGAGGCGGCCATCGCCGACGGTCGCCTGCGCCGCGGCATGGAGGCTGTGGAGGTCTTGGGCCTCCTCGGCCAGCCCACGGACACCCATCGCCACGCCGAGGGGGAGTGGTGGCGCTGGTCGTGGGAGGTGGCGTGGCACGTCCAGCCGGCTTTCGATGTCTCCTTTCACGACGGCAGGGTGAACCACTTCACTTTCACCGACATCTGAGACCGCGCGGCATCAGTCGAGGCCTACAAAGACCGCATGCCCGGTGCCTCCCGGCCCGAGGCGGCGACGTACTCGTCGTAGGGGCCGTTGTAGAGATGGGGTCCTTCGGGACCGACCTCCAGCACCTTGTTGGCGATGGCCCGCAAAAAAGCCCGGTCGTGGGAGACGAAGACGATGGTCCCCGTGAAGGCCTCCAGCGCCTTGACCAGGGAGCGCTTGCTCGCCAGGTCCAGGTGGTTGGTGGGCTCGTCCAGGACCAGGAGGTTGGGCTCGTCGAAGAGGATCTTCAGCAGGGCCACCCGGGCCAGCTCTCCCCCAGAGAGCACGGAGATCGGCTTCTCGATGTCGTCGCCGTGGAAGCCAAAGGCGCCGCCGGCGTTGCGCAGGATGCCAATGCCGATGGTGCGGGTGTGCTCCTGCAGCTCTTCGAGCACCGTGCGGTTGGCGTCGAGGAGCTCCATGCCCTGCTGGGCGTAATAGCCGAGTTTGACGCCAGCGCCGAGCTCACACACGCCCGCGTCGGGCCGACTCACCTGGGCGATCATCTTCAGCAGGGTGGTCTTGCCCGCCCCGTTGGCGCCCATCACGGCCCAACGCTCGCCGCGCCGGACCATCAGGTTGAGGTCATCATAGATGGTGCGCGGGCCATAGCCCTTGCACAGGCCCTCGACCTTGACCACGTCGTCCCCCGAGCGGCTCGGCGGCCGGAAGTCGAAGGAGCGCTCGATGATGCGACGCGGCGCGGCGATCTTGTCGATCTTGTCCAGCTTCTTCACCCGGCTCTGCACCTGAGCCGCCTTGGCCGCCTGCGCCTTGAAGCGCTCGATGAAGCGCATCTCTTTCTGCAGCATGGCCTGCTGCCGGGCGAACTCCGCCTCGCGCCGAGTGGCCTCGATGGCCCGCGCCTGCTCGTAGAAATCGTAGTTGCCCGTGTAGGAGATGAGGCTGCCGCCGTCGATCTCGACGATGCGCTTGACCACCCGGTTCATCACCTCCCGGTCGTGGCAGGTCATGACCACTGCGCCGGGGTAATCGCGGAGGAAGCCTTCGAGCCACAGAATGGACTCGATGTCCAAGTAGTTCGTGGGCTCATCCAGGAGCAAGACTTCGGGCCGGGCCAAGAGGATCTGCGCCAGGGCGACCCGCATCTTCCAGCCGCCCGAGAGCTTGCCCACGTCGTCGTCGATCTGGCGCTGCTCCAGCCCCAAACCGGCGAGGATGGCCTGGGCGCGCGCCTCCAAATCGTAGCCGTTGAGGTCCTGAAAGCGCGCCTGGACCTCGCCGTAACGCTCCAAGAGGCGCGTCATGTCGGCGTCGGGATCACCCATGCCGCGCTCCAGCTCCGCCAGCTCCTGCCCCAGATCGGCGACTTCGCCGGCGCCGGCGATGGTCTCGGCCAGCACCGTGCGCCCCTCCAGGGTCCCCACGTCCTGACGAAAATAGCCGATGGTCAGCTTGCGCGGCCGCGACACCTGCCCGTCGTCGGGCAGCTCTTCGCCGACGATCATGCGAAAGAGGGTGGACTTGCCCGCGCCGTTGGGCCCGACCAGGCCGACCTTCTCGCCGGGGTTGAGAGAAAAGGCGGCGTCGATGAAGATGATCTGGCCGCCGTACTGCTTGCTGATGTTGGTGAGGGCGATCATGCGAGTCCTCGCGTGCAGGGAGCGCGGCGCGCTGCGGGCGCGCTGCGGGGAGGGTCGAGATAACCCAGCCCAGCCGCCGGGTCCAGCACTTTCGCTCCCGTGGGTGGGTAGTCTGCCTTGAGAGTACGTCCTCGAATGCGGCTCGCGGGCAACGATTTGGCAATCCTTGAAAATCCCTTGCCCCTGCCGCACAGTGGTGGGGTCAGAGCGATCTTTTTCGGGGATCCACCTGCGCCGAGGCGTGCGCGGTGTGGGCAAGCAGGTGGCGACGCGCCGAGAGACGCCCGGCGGCCTTGGCGCGGCAACGGAGGTGGTGATGGACAATGAACGCTGGCGCCGCGTGACGCTGTTGGTGAGCCTCGCGGGGCTCGTCGCCTGGACCGTGAGCTGCAGCCAACCCGAGCCGATTGCGGCCGAGGCGAGCGTGGCCGGTGAGGCCGTGGCGAGTGGCGTAGGGGAGGGCGGCGGCGGTGCCGCAGAGGGCGCGGCGACCCGCGCGATGGAGACGGTGATGGCAGAGGAAGCGGTGGCAGCAGCGGCGATCCCCGAGCGCGTGGGCTATGTGATTCCCCGTGAGCCCGACGGGGAGTGGAACATCGACGGGCGGCTGCACACGGATGTCCAGCCGTGGATGATGCATGGGGTGGAGATCGACAACCGCCGCATTCACCCCCCGCAGCAATCGGCCGCGCTCAGTGACGAGGCGCAGGCCAAGGTGGCGGCGCTCTTGGCCGCCATGCAGCGGATGCCGCGCTGTGAGCCCCTGGCGCTCTTGGACGGCGAGCGCGGCTTTCGCATCAAGATCGACGACATCGTCTATTCGGGGCCGGCGATGTGGTGGCGCGAGGGAGGCATCCCTGACCCGGACGATCTCTGCTTGGTGCCCGTGCGCATCGCCGCCGAGCTTTACGCCGCGTGGCAGGCGCGTGAGCGCAGGCGTTAGGATTGCGCCGCGCGCGGGCCTGGAAGAGGCAGAACGGCGCCGAAGCGGCCGACGCATCGGCCGACACATAGGTCGGCCGGTACCGTTCGATTTTGATTTTGCCGGTACCCATCGATTTTGGTTTTGTGGATGGCGGGCCGGGGGGGATGCGAGCCTCGGGATTATCAGCCCCAGTGTGTGGGGCAGGCTTCCAGCCTGCCAATGTCAGATGCTGCCAGGCCCA
>CAYVQF010000015.1:0-5604 GCA_964454015.1 uncultured Myxococcales bacterium | reverse complement strand
TTTGATTTTGCCGGTACCCATCGATTTTGGTTTTGTGGATGGCGGGCCGGGGGGGGGGCGGGGGCGTCACCGCGATCCACCCCCGCGAAGGCGTGCGCCCATCCCCCACCTCACGCATCGCGCAAGCGACCGCCGCGCCGCCCCTGACCGTGCACAGGCCCTCGCGCGCGAAGTTGCGCCCGATTCGAGGGCCACTCAGCCATCAAGCGGTCGCGTCGCCCCGCCTGGGGGGCAGGGATGTGCCCCCGCGCCGTCGCTGGTAAGAAAGAGGCGGCGCAACAAGCCAGGAGAGCCAAAATGGGCGTAGACCACCAGGCCCACGACGCCGAGGCCGATGGCGGCAAAGGCGTGCCACAGCGAAGCGTCGCCCCAATCCAAAAACACGGCCTGGACGACCGCAGCGTAGCCGACCACCGCCATGATCGCGGCGAGGACCGAGTCGGCCCGCCTCTGGGCCAAGGAGGCCAAGTGCGCCAACTCGCGGGAGACCTTGGCGTGCTGGGCGTCAATACCCATGGCCGCTCTGATCCCCGAGTAGAGCGTCCTACCGATGTCATCGCGGACCAACTCGAGGTGGAAAAAGCTGGCCTCAAAGACGAGGAGATCCTTGCGGAGTTTTCCTGCAGCGTGGGCCCAGGTTCCCGTGGAAACGGCCTTGACGGCGTCGTGGGAGAAGGCTTCCAGACGCTCGGCTTGGTAGACCGTGTGCATGAGCAGCTCCAGATACTCCTCCGTCTGTTGGGGATCGACATCGCTGCCGATGGATTTCTTGTGCACCGCGATGGCGCGCCGGTTGAAGAGAATGACCGCAGCCGAGGGATCCTTGTCCGTGACCGCATGAAGGGGCATGCCCATACAGACGTTCTGCAAGAGCTCGATGCCCTGATGGTCCTGTCCGGGCGAGATCTCTGTCAGCGTCAACAGGTAGACTTTGTTGGCGTAGCGCGCGTTGAGGTCCTGTAACCAGGCGGCGATGCCTTCCAGGGTCGCCGCGCCAGGACCCGTGGTTTGCAAAGTGAGGATACGCCACGGGGGTAGGCTGGCGATGGGGAGCGTGCGCAGGCGGTGGGACACCAGCTCGAGCCCAGTGGCCAGCGGCCACGGAGCCTGGTCGGCGAGTGGACAGTCGCGGCACTGGGTGAGCCAGGGCTCGAAGGAGGGCGTCGCGTTGGTGAGCCCCCCGTGCCGCCGTGAGCTTGGCGCAGCATCGCTGGGTGAACCTGGTGAGCCAACCTCGCACGTCGGATCAAAGGGGACCACCAAAATGAGCTCAGCTTTGGCCAGGGGCGTGTGCCAGAAGGGACCCGTGGCCACGTCGACGACTTGGGCAAAGGGCAAAAGGGTCCCCTCGGCGGGGCTATCGACGATGGTGTACTCATGCCCACGCCCATCGTACCAGGGGTCGGCGTTGTTGACCGAGCCGTCAGGCCACCGCGGAGTCCTATCGCGGGTGTCTCCAAGGGGGCTGCGCTCTCTGAGCCGGCATTCCGCCCGCTCTAGGGCTGCGCCCAAGCCGCGCAGGGAAACGGCGCGTCCCGTGCCATCTCGCCAGAGCGGATCGAGCGAGAGAATTACCCGGCGGGCTTGCTCGGCGGTAGTGCCGCGAATGGGGAGGTCGTAGGGACAAATGAAGAAGGGGTAACCCGCGGCCCGCACCCAGTACTTGTTGAGTTTCGAACGCGGCTGGCGCTGCGCGACGAAGGTCGGCACGGGGATCGCCGTGTCCACTGCGCCCACGGCGGGGAGGTGGACCGTCAGCAGGGTGGCGTCGCCTTGGTCCTCGGCAAAGGCGGCGCAATCCTGGTCGATGAGCGCCACGACATCAGCAAATTCCTCCCGTTGCGACCAGGCGGCAAAATCTGGGCACCCCGGGTCCGGGGATGCAGAGGTCGCGCTTTGGAAAAAGTCTTCGGCTTTCCACGGGCGGCCGGGCGTGCGGCGGCTTTGCATGACCGCGAGGGTGTGCCGCAGCATGGTCAAGCCGCGCTCGAGGCACCACTGCTGGCGCTCATGACCTTGGGGGGGCGAGAGGTTTTGCAAGGCCAAGTAGCCCAAATGCAGGCTATACATGCTCGGCTGCTGGCTGCCCTGGCTCGCCGGGTCCAAGGCGATGCGTCCTTGATCGACCAACGAGACATAGGTCGCCAGCGCCGCGGCGCACGCAGGGAAAGTCCCATTCTCGACGATCTCCTGGATCAAGAAGGTCGAGACGAGGCCATCGAAGTCGGGATTGCGGTGGGTCACCAGGGCTGGCGACCAGACGCGACCTTGGATGACTTGGCCATCGTCACGGCGCTGCAACCAGGCGTTCATGAGGTGGCCGTAGACGAACTCAGGAAAACGCAAAACCAATTCGGCCGTGGATCCAGCCACGTCTTCGCTCTGGTGCGAGTCGATGATGCCATGGGTGCAGCTACCGCCAAGGTCGAAGTAAATCGTGCCGTAGCTTGGGTTTGTTACGCGTTGCGGCGCAATGAAATGGAAACGCCACTGCGTGTCCAGCCCCAGGGACGTGGCACCGAAACGAAGGGGAGACATAGCAGCCTCGCTGGGAGACGAGAGAGGGGAAGAGGGTCTTTAAGCCCTGCGCAGCCGAACGGGCCAGAATCTAACGAAAGGGAGAGGAGTCTGGCAATGGGCCGAGCCCATGTTGCGCCTTGCGCCCCTCAACGTCATCGCTTGGTAGCGTTGGTCTAATTCCATGGCTGGCCAGCGTTCGCCTGCCGGGGGTGGATCCCAATGATGCGCTATAGAAGGAGCTACGGCGTGGCTCGGGACAGGGCGGAGTCGATTGACAAGGAATCTGCGTCTTTGCCATGGTGGCTTTGTTCTGATCGACCGGCTCATGAGGCGACGCTATCGAGTGAGAGGGATGACATGCTTTACCGTTGCTCCTCATGCACCTGCTCCATGCACGCGGTTTCGCTACCCGAACCGGCTGCGCACGGTCTTGGGTTTCAGTGTCCCGTGTGTCGCAGCAGCCTCGTGGTCACCAGTTCGAGTTTGAGCGCGTCGGAACAGGCGGTAATCGATTCATATCCGCTACTCATCGCCGCTCCCTTTGCGGCCATGCACGCCAAGCAGGATATCGAGGCAAAAATCAAGACGCTCATCGATGTGCTCACGAACGTGCTCAAGTACCTCGCCCTCATCGTCGAATCCGAGTATCTGCAATCAGAACATCGCGACGATGCTCTTAACCGCATCATCGAGGACGAGCTCAATCGTCCTCTCGTCTCCTCCTGGGGGCGCATGCTCCAGGTGGCTTTGTCTTCTTTGGAGACGGCTGGCCACGACTTCTTCATTCCCGAGTTGAAGCCTTTCTACGAAGCCGTCGAGTTGAAAATGCCACAGAAACATAAGGTGGCACCCCCGGGCCAAGGCTACTACGATGACTTCGGCAATTTCGTCCAGACGAGCAATCGACTTGCGTGGTTTCAGGCACTGGTCAACTACCGTAACAAGGTTGCGCACGGACTCAACCAGCCCCCGGACGAGGCGCGCCAAGAGTTCGAATTCTACTATCGAATCCTCTTGCAGATTCTTGAAGCCATGGCCTGGTGTGCTCGCTATCCTCTCTACAAGCGAGACGGGGGCAATCTCTACCGCTTGATGGGCGCACAGCCGCGCCCATGTGACACCTGCGAGATTCCAGAAGCAGCACTGCACACCAACCTGGTGCTTGGCACGCCAGAGGCTGACCGCTTCCTCCCGCTGGTGCCACTTCTCGTCGTTCCCGGGGAGTACCTTGCCGAGAGCGGTGGGGGCGAGGACCTCCTGATCTACGACCAAAGCACGGATAAACGCATCCTCTACCTCAGCCCCTACGGGCATCGTCGCGAGACCACCGCCACGCTCGGGATGTGGCGACGCCTCATCGAGAAAAAGCGCGTCACCTTGCCGATACTCTCGCGTGCCATGATCGATGCAGACGAGATCGCACGGCGCTGTCGCCGGGTGACCGCCCAGTCGCGCGAGGTGCTGCGGGCGACTGGGAAGGTGATCCCCAATCTCTACTGTTCGCGGGAGAAGATCGAATCCAGCCTGACGTCATGGTTGGGAAACAGATTGCCCCTCGTCGCCGTCGCCGCCCGTGCTGGAAGTGGAAAGAGCTGCCTCTTCGACCACCTTGCCGGGAAATGGGAGGAGGCTGGCGCCCGCGTGCTCTTCCTACTCTCTTCGCATCTGACTCAGACCGAGCTTCTGGAAATCGTGCGCGAAAAACTCCGATTACACGATGACGTGAGTGTCACCGACTTGGCGAAGTGCGTTCATGAAGAGCGTCCGCTGGTGATCGTCCTCGATGGAATCAACGAACACGCAGCACCCCAGGCGCTCATGCAGGCGTTGGTAGGCTTCGTTCGGGCAGGCAGAAGCCCGCAACGCATCAAGATAGCAGTTTCCTTTCGCTCGGAGAGCCCGGAGTGGTCTGAGGAGACCTGCGCGAGAGATGGGCTGTGGTACGCGCCGTCGGACAAAAAGGTGCAGTCTCCTCCCCTGACAAGGCGTCGCTCGGCGTGGTGGCGGCTCGAGCCCATGTCCGTGGCTGAAGCCAGGGGGATGTGGCGTGAGTATTCGACCCGCGAGCCCAAGAGGTTCAAGCCGCGTTTCAGCTTCGACGCGGTACAGGAGACGAGCCGTGATCTCAGCCAACTGTTGCGCAATCCTCTCGCAATGCGGCTCTTCCTCGAGGTGTACCACGGGCGGCCCAAGCCACCGAGCCTGTCACGCCATGAGCTCTTCGAGCAGTACTTCCAATCACTCGCGTCGCGAACTCAGGACGACGGCGCGCTGCTGCTGACAGTCGCGCGATTGTGTCGCGAGTCTGCCTCGACAGCCGCCGAATTGGACGCGCTGTATGGCGATGAGCGCAGTCGCGCCACGATGCTCAGGAACGATGTCGGTTCCCCCTACCTCCGCCTGCTCCGCTTGGGTGTCTTGCGTGAGCACAAGGATGAGGTCCGGCAAGTGGGCTTCGTATATGAGGCTTTCTTCGATTATGTGCTCGGTCGCGTCCTGGTGGCCGATGGACTGGCCTCCACTCCCGAGGGCCTGGCCCAGGTGTGCGAGGAGCAGGAGACCTTTGCCAACATCGTTCCAGCCTGTCGTGAAGCGTTGGCAACGATGGTGCAACAGAAGGGACTCACTTTCGTCTGCGAGTACGTAGACGCTGCGAACATCGATGTCGACGATGTGGCCGGCCCCGTCCTGGGACAGATGGTGCTGGATGGCGTCGACCCAGTCATGATTGCTCAGGCGCTGGCAGGACAACCCACCAGGAAAGACCTCGAGGCGGCCAGTGGAGCTGCGAGCTTTCTCTTCACGGAGCAACTAAAAGAGGAAGCGCTGCGCCTGCTGGATACGACGCTCGAGCTCATCCCGTCGTCGTTGGCCTTGGACCCGGACAACGCATGTTGGTTTCGTTCGATTGCCGAGTCGTATCTTGACGCCGAACGCGTGGGGCAAGCTTTGGGACACGCCCAGACCTCCCTGCGGCTGACCCTTGAGCGCGTCGAGCAAGACAAGGATGAGCTGGCCGACTGCCATATGCGGTGGGTGTCAAGATAGTTGTCGGGTTTCTTGGTCTCACGCAACATCACGCAA